>JAYRHL010000001.1:0-7480 GCA_041907345.1 Saccharimonadaceae bacterium (SeqCode)
ACGTTTACCAAAGACCCTGTCCAGCAAAAAATGTATGCTGCGATTCCTCTCGAGAGAATGTTGCTTGAAACAGATGCGCCTTTCTTGACGCCCACCCCATATCGTGGTACTATAAACGAGCCTGCATTTGTGAGTGAAGTTGCGAAATTTCACGCCAAAATCCGGGGGATTCAACCCGAAGACGTCGCAGCCGCGACAACAACAAATGCTACTACGTTATTTCGCTTCTAAATTTTAAAGAAGCCAAACAAAAACACCACAAAAACCAACGCCACTTGGATTTTATTCTATGCCGACACAACCAGACGCAATCGATATCGAACAGCTCCGAGCCCAGCTCGACGCGATGTACGCTCCTAATGGAGTTGTTGCTGAAATTGCCGATCGTCCAACGCAGCAACCACAGCGTATGATCGATACTGCCCGTCTGGGATTTATCAAACCAGGTGTTAGCGCGCTCACCCGTGAAGCAAAATCACATTCGCCAGATCATAACGCACTGAAAGCCCAGCACATTGCCACACTGGGAACGTATATCGAAAGCCTGCGTATTCGCAAACTAAGGGGGCAATAATGGCGTTTTTCAAAAAATCACTTCAATTGTTGATTGGGTCTGATTCGTTGCGCCTGCCAACGATGAAACTGACCAAACGCGAACTTATCCAAAAAGAAAGCAGCATTGGCGGTCAGCTATTCGGCGCCGTTCCTGCAGGACATCACCGACAGTTTTTTAATCTCGATGCGTCGACATGGGTATGGTACGAAGAATGGACCGACAGTAAAGGTAAATCACAAAATCGAACAACTCGTTATGAAGTACATGAAAATGGTGTCCTGAAAGTCCAAGATGGTGCACCGTATTACTACATCGAAGGTCAAGAACTCGACAACTTGCTGCTGGCTACAAATATGTACTACGAACGTGTCGCGAAAGAAATTTATAAATTTGACGCGGCGACGGGCAAAACACTCGCCGCATAGATTGGTATAATAGTAACCATGAGTATTTATCTCGACCACGCGGCAGCAACGCCGCTCGATCCATCGGTACTCGCTGCAATGCAGCCGTATTTGGTTGAGAAATTTTATAACCCATCCAGCCCCTATGCTCCGGCGGTTGCGGTACGACGTGAATACGACGCTGCAAAAGCGACAATCGCGTCGGTGATCGGCGCACGATCGGGTGAATTAATCATGACCGCAGGTGCGACCGAATCGATCAATCTGGCATTCGGATCTCGTGCGGGGCATGTCATTGTCACGGCAATCGAACATCAATCCGTCCTGGCAGCTGCTGCTCGCCAACAACACACTATCGTGCCTGTCGATCATAACGGCCGCGTTGATATTGCCGCTATCAAACAAGCGATTCAACCAGACACCTGGTTGATTAGTGTTGGCTTGGCGAATAATGAAATTGGTACGATTCAACCACTCAGCAAGATTGCGGAAATGATTGCAACCGTTCGTTCTGAACGATTGGCCAGTGGTAATACGACGCCACTGTATTTGCACAGCGATGCGTCCCAGGGCGCAGGACAACTTGACCTGCACGTGACACGACTAGGCGTCGATATGCTGACGTTGAATGCCGCCAAAGCCTACGGGCCAAAACAAGTTGGATTATTATATGCTGCCCGTTCGGTCAAGCTGCAGCCACAAATCGTGGGCGGCGGTCAAGAATTAGGTCTGCGCAGCGGCACAGAAAACGTCGCTGGTGTTATCGGTATGGCGACGGCATTTACCAAAGTCGATGCATCGCGCCACGGAGAAGTACACCGACTATCTGAACTGCGTAATCGTTTACAATCTGCCCTAACGACGGCCTTTCCAGAAGCGGTAGTGTCTGGCCATGCCAAACATCGAATGGCGGGGCATTTGCATATATCATTCCCCGGACTTGATGCTGAACGGTTAGTATTTGGACTAGAAACGCGAGGCGTATTGGTAGCAACCGGTAGCGCGTGCGCTGCGAATAAAGGCACTCGGTCACATGTTCTCACTGCGATCGGTTTGGACGATCAGACCGCTGATGGCAGTCTGCGCATTACACTCGGTAAATCGACTGATCAAGATACGATTGACCAAGCGGCTGAACATATCATTGCCGAAGTAAACCGTGAAAAAACAAGGTTGGGTCGGTTGTGAAACTACTGATAGGATTTGTTGTTTTTCTCATCATGGGATTTATTCTCGTTAAAGGCATCGGAGCCTATTTGGGTCCGGATGGTTTGAGTAAATGTCAGCCATATCCATCCACGGAGGAAGATTGTCGGGCGGTCGATGCGATTGTGGCGATTAGCGGTGGCGATACGGCAGCACGCACGGCGCAGGCGATTGACCTATATGACCATGATTGGGCGCCATTATTGGTATTTTCAGGTGCGGCAGCAGACAAATCTGGTCCGTCAAACGCCGAGGCGATGAAACGACAGGCGATTGATGCGGGCGTGCCAGCCAACAAGATTTTGATCGACGAGACGAGTGAGAATACCAAACAAAATGCCAGCAATTCTATTGCTCTATTCGATCAGTATAAAATTCGTTCGGTGATTTTGGTAACCTCTGCGTATCATCAGCGTCGTGCCGGCTTGGAATTTGGTCATCGTGCAGGTATGGCGATCAAAATTATCAATCACCCGGTCCAATCCGACAAACAGTGGGGTCCGCTATGGTGGACAACACCAACCGGTTGGTATCTGACAGTCAGCGAAATGATTAAAATTATGTTATTTTACGCAGGAGTAGGGCGATGACAACCGCAGACTTGCACATGAATGAAGAGCAAGGCGTCAGTGAAGCGCGCAGCGAATCGTATCAGGAATACGATGAAGTGAGCACTGGAATTGACAACGCAGCTATTCGTCATGAGTCGTCAGCGCAGACAGCTGAGCTGCCTGGCAGGACGACGGTGCAAGGTTTGAGGGTATATGTTGGTATGAGTGGTGGTGTAGATTCGTCACTGACTGCTGCCCTATTGGTTGAACAAGGCTACGACGTCACCGGTGTCTATATGAAAAACTGGACGCAGGATATGCCCGGTCTGAAATGTCCGTGGGCTGATGATTTGGCTGATGCCAAACGTGTGGCCGTGCACCTCGGAATTAATTTTGAAGTATTTGATTTTGAAAACGAATACAAACACAAAGTCGTCGACTATATGATCGAAGAATACATAGCCGGTCGTACGCCCAACCCTGACATTATGTGTAATCAGGAAGTAAAATTCCGATTATTCCTTGATGCCGCACTGGAGCACGGTGCCGATATGATTGCGACAGGACACTATGCTCGTGTGGAGGACGGCGTGTTGAAAATGGCGGCCGATAGCAACAAAGACCAGACCTATTTCTTATACCGCGTCACGGGCGAAGCATTGCAAAAAACATTATTCCCACTTGGTGAATTTACCAAACCAGAAGTCCGCAAAATGGCCGAAGAACGCGGTCTGACGACCGCAGCCAAACCTGACAGTCAGGGCATTTGTTTTGTTGGTCAAATCGGCATTCGCGATTTTCTGTCCCAATATGTGGAACAAACGCCGGGCGCAATCGTCGACAAACAAACAGGTGAAAAGGTCGGCACGCATGATGGCGCGATTTTCTATACACTTGGCCAGCGCCACGGATTGGATGTTGGCGGCGGTTTGCCATACTATGTCGTTGGCAAAGACATGGACAAAAACGAAGTCTACGTATCGCGCGACCTGGGTGACGAATCATTATGGCGTCACGATATTCCGCTGACGGCGATCCATTGGATCAACGGCAATCCAGCTGACGGTAATTATCAAATCCGCGTACGCCACCGCGCACCACTTGTTGCTGCGCGTCTATCGGGTGACACATTGCACCTCGACGAACCGCAGCGCGCCGTTGCCGCTGGACAGTCAATCGTCATTTATGATGGAGATGTTTGTGTTGGTGGTGGAATCGTCGCCTAGCTGGTACAATAACAGAGATGAATACCGAAACAATCCGAAACGAATATTTGAAATTTTTTGAATCACGCGGCCACAAAGTCATTCGCCGTGCGCCGTTGGTGTTGCATGACGATCCAACAACGTTGTTCACCGGCAGTGGCATGCAACCGATCATTCCGTACCTATTGGGCGAACCACACCCGGATGGCGTCCGCGTTGCCGACAGCCAGACATGTTTGCGTGCGCAGGATATCGATGACATCGGTGACAACCGTCATACGACTTTTTTCGAAATGCTGGGCAACTGGAGTTTTGGTGATTATTTCAAACAGCAACAAATCGAATGGATGTTCGAATTCCACCGCGATATCGTGCAACTGGATTTGAGCAAACTATATGTCACCTGTTATATCGGTGATGAACGATATGGTATTCCAAAAGATACTGAAGCGGCTGATGTATGGGCACGTTTGTTTGCTGATGCAGGCCTGTCAAACGGTATGCAGGATATTGGTAGCGAGGAGGATGGCTACCAAAAGGGCATGGAACAAGGTGCTCGTATCTTTTTCTATGACGGCAGCAAAAACTGGTGGTCACGTAACGGCGCGCCAGAAAGCACACCAGTCGGTGATCCGTGCGGTCCTGATAGCGAAATGTTCTACGAATTTGATTTCATTGAACACGACAAATCATACGGCGAACATTGCCACCCGAACTGTGATTGCGGCCGGTTCATGGAAATCGGCAACAACGTATTCATGGCATACAAAAAAGTCGCCGAAGGACAGTTCGAGCCGTTGGAGCATCCGAATGTTGACCATGGTTCTGGATTGGAGCGCATCGCTGCTGCCAAAAACAATGATCCTGATGTCTACAAAATCAGCCTGATGTGGCCGATCATCGAAAAGCTCGAACAAATCAGCGGCAAAAAATACGACAGCCATACCGAAAGCATGCGCGTGATCGCCGATCACCTGCGCGCCGCAACGTTCCTGGCGGTTGATGGTTGCGTGCCATCAAACAAACAGCAGGGTTACGTCATGCGCCGATTGGTTCGCCGTGCGATGGTCAAAGCATTCGACCTAGGTGTCGAACAGAATTTCCTGGAACAAATCGTTCCGGTGATTGCCGACCTGTATCACAATGACTTTCCCGAAGTCGCCGAAAAACGCGAAGAAATCATCGCCATCCTGATCAAAGAAGAAAAGGCATTTCGACAGACGCTACGTAAAGGCCTACAACAGTTGCAGAAATTTGCCGATGGCGGACTGACGGGCGAAGAAATCTTTACACTCTACGATACTTATGGATTCCCGGTTGAACTATCTGTCGAAGAAGCATTCAAACAAGACATTCAATTGTCAGAAACGTGGCGCGAAGAATTTGACGCCAAAATGCAGGAACAGCGCCAGCGTTCACAAACAGCCGCCAAAGGTGACTTCAAAGGTGGCCTAGGTGGACAGACATTGCAGCACAAAAAATACCACACAGCGACACACCTAATGTACCAAGCACTGCGCGATGTGTTGGGCGATCATGTAGTCCAGCGTGGCAGCAACATTACCGAAGAACGCCTGCGATTTGATTTTTCTCATCCTGAAAAAGTGACTCCAGAACAATTGGCCGAAGTCGAAAGAATCGTGAACGAACAGATTGGCCAAGACCTGAAAGTCAGTTTTGCAGAATATCCAACCAATGTTGCGATTAACGAAATGCATGCACTCGGTCAGTTTGGCGACCGCTATGGCGACACAGTCAAAGTCTACAAAATGATTGCCGATAATGCCGAAAAACCTTTCAGTTTTGAGATTTGTGGTGGTCCTCATGTCGATCACACACTGCAATTGTTCGAAGACGGCAAGAAATTCAAGATCGTCAAAGAAGAAGCATCGAGCGCGGGTATCCGCCGTATTAAAGCCGTACTCGTCTAAGATTCCGGTTCAGTAGTCAGGTTTTTTTCGACAAGCTGAGTAAAATGCGTAATGTCACCGGCATCCGCACCATAGAATGATTGCTGGTTTTTGGTTTTGTCATACGCATCGGTACGGATTGTGGTTCGGGCAAAATGTTGCTGGTCCTGATGGCTAATAAGGTCAAGCCGCTGACGTTCTGATTCGCCAGTCTGGACATCTGTTGTCTCTTGGATGATTGACAGTGTTTCCGTGCTGAGTAGCGCGTCTTCGGGGACTTGCTGACGTCGCCCGATACTCGTCGTGATTGATTGTGTTTCCGTTTTTGTCCGGTTGAGGACCAGCGTTTCTTTTAGGTACCACGATGTTGTTCGGCTGAGTATCGCATGACCGAGCCACATACGATAAAGTGCGGCAGAATCGACAGGCATATCAGTGTCAATGTTATGTTCGCGTGTTAGTTTGTCTAAAAATCCTTTTTGCCATTCAGGTTCCCAGGTATACGATCGGGCTTCGATGTTTTGTCCCAGGAATTCAACTGACGGAATAAATTCGTGTGGAGATGCGTCACCAACATTGGTGCGTTGCAAACTGATTTTGCCACAGTCTCCAATCAAATCGGCGTTGAACTGGTTCAAGATTAATTGGCGCGTCGTCGGGTGTGTCGCCAACCATAAATGAGATCCTTTTGTATGATCAAGTCGCGTGTTGAACTGTGCTTCTAGTTCGTTCACAATGCGTCTGTTAGGGGTCACGCCGTATAGTTTTAGGTCGATTGCGTACCCATCAACTGGCAACAACATGTCAAGGGCACGTGCCATCATTCCGGCTAAACGTTCTTCGTCTGGCGTCTCCCATGTCCCTCTCTCGTGTGAACTCATGCAGGCAGGATACCACTTATACACATGCCATTCAAGTTTTGCCGATTAGCATAAAAGGTATCCCAAGATACCCTCTCTGGTATATAATGGTGGTATCTATGGTTTTCGACAAACTTCGTGCAGTGCGTAAACAAGATTCCGACAAAGATTACATTGTTGGGTTGGATATTGGTACCGAATTTGTCAAAGTACTTATCGCGAAAGTGAACGGCGAAGAGCTGAATATTGTTGGCGTCGGTCGTGCTCGTCAGGATGTTAGTGACATGCACAGTGGGGCGATTGCTGATATCGCTGGCGTTGTTCAGAACTGCGAGGAAGCTTTGGCAGAAGCCGAAGAACAGGCGGGATTACAGGCACGAAAAGCCGTCATCGGTATCGCCGGTGAACTGGTCAAGGGCGTGACAAATACGATCAAATACCGACGTCCACAACCTGACCGTCCATTAGATGTTGCCGAAATGGAACTCATTATTGAAAAGGTCCAAGAGCGCGCACAGGGCAAAGCCCAACAGCAAATCGCCCTCGAAACAGGCAACGAAGACGTCGAAGTAAAATTGGTGAATAGTGCACTGGTCAGTATTCATATTGATGGCTACAAGGTATCTAACCCGATCGGATTCCAGGGCAAAGACGTATCGGTACAGATTTATACAGCATTTGCACCGATGGTGCATATCGGCGCTCTCGAACGCGTTGCCGAAGATTTGGCGCTAGAACTCGTCGCTGTTGCCGCAGAACCATTCGCCGTCAGTCGTAGTGTGCTCGGC
>JAYRHL010000002.1:0-67019 GCA_041907345.1 Saccharimonadaceae bacterium (SeqCode)
AGCGCAAGGTCAAAGTCGATTTTGCTGTTGACGGCTTTGCTGTCCATGTCGGCTTTGAATTTTGCGATGTCTTTGACACCGATTTGTGTCGCATAGTTCACGAACAACGTCGTGCGCTCATCGGTTGATGCTGATGACCAGCTGGTCTGGTTTTCATACAGCACATCGTGCATTTGCCAATATTTACCCTGCAAACCTGCTGCCTCTGCAGCGGCAGAACCGGCACGTGCATTTGGATGGATAGCAGTTAAGGGGTTGTTGCGGAAGATGAACGCGAGTTTGTCTTTGTATGCTTCAGTAACTTCTTTGACATTAGGGTAGGCGCTACCACATGCAGGACACTGGAAATCACCATATTCAATCAGCACAACCTTGCTGTCTTTGTTTCCAAAGACGTGGTCGGCAATATTACCGTTCGCCGTACTTGCTACGGTAGCTTTGGTCATATCGATAGCATCAACGTTAATTTTATCTTTGCGACTAATCAAAATCAGTCCGCCCAAAACGGCGACGCAAATGACAACAAATATAATCCAACTTTTCTTACTCACTAGTTCTCCTCCAGACGTTAAGCTCTTACCATTATATAGTATAGTAATCATATGACAACGCTTCTCCTTATCCTTTGGGTGATTGCCTTGACGCTTTTGGCGTTTGTGACCGCAATTCGACCAGAGCGAACAAAACAAAGCGCGTTTGAACTACAGCGAAAAGGTAGCGGGGCAGAATTAAGCCGTGAGTTGTTATTGGGCGATATCTATGCGCTGCGCCGTGGCGTTGCGGTGTTGATCGTGATGCTCGTGACGGTCATTGCATGGACGATGTGGCAAGAATTGGGCGTCGTCATTATGTTGGTTGCGCTGCCGGCGGTGATGTTGATCAGTCATTGGGGACCAATGAAACGACCGGCAATGCAGATGTATATAACGTACGAAAAAAATCTTTTGCAGTTCGTCGAGAAATGGCCGTTTATTGGATGGGCGATGGGCAGCGATAGGCGGCCACAGCACGATCAACACCTTGAATCACAAGAGCATTTGTTACATCTTGTTGAATCGGCAGGTCACGTGTTGAGCGAGAAACAGCAAGATATCATCAAACGTGGACTTCGTTGGCACTCGACAACGGTCGATTCGGTGATGACACCCGCCGAAGAAATTGTGAGTGTTGCTAAAAATGATTTGCTTGGTCCTTTGGTTCTCAACGAACTGCACAAGTCCGGATTCCATGCGTTTCCCGTCGTGCGTGGCACAATTGATGATGTTATCGGTATGGTAGATATCACTGAACTACTTCGTGTTGATGCGGTACAAAAATCGCGTACTGCCGAAAAGGCAATGATGTCCGTTGATGTCCGAGTGTCACCTGATGCGGCACTTCCAGATGTTTTGGAGCAATTGGTCGACCATCCGGGGCAGTTCGGGTTGGTTGTTGATGGTGACAAGACGATTGGGCTGGTCACGATTGGCGATGTGCTCAGCGCCTTGCTGGGCAAGAACCATAAATAGCAATCTGGCGCTATAAGAGGTGAAATGGTATAATTTTACGAGATATGAATAGAACATTGGCACAAGACGTTGCGGCTCGGGTTGGCGAGTCTGTCACAGTAAGTGGCTGGGTGAATAGCCGCCGTGATCATGGCGGATTGATTTTTATTGATTTACGCGACCATACGGGTGTGTTGCAGTTGGTGGTAAACCCGGAAACTGCCGATGCATTTTCGCTGGCTGGACAGTTACGAGATGAATTCGTGGTACGAGTTACCGGTACCGTCAAAGAACGTGACGATCATCTCAAAAACCCGAACATTACAACTGGTAATGTTGAACTTGTCGTACATGAATTGCAGCTATTGAACCGTTCCGAACCACTGCCAGTTGCAGTACAGGACGAGGGTCAACAGTCGAACGAAGAATTGCGACTAAAATATCGCTATCTTGATCTGCGCCGTCCAAAAATGCAGGACATGCTCAAAAAGCGTTCTGATTATTACAAATATCTTCGTGATTGGATGAGTGGACGTGGATTTACAGAGGTGTCGACGCCTGTGTTGGCAAACTCGAGCCCAGAAGGAGCCCGTGACTTTTTGGTTCCATCACGCGTTCATCCTGGCAAATTCTACGCATTGCCTCAGGCACCACAGCAGTTCAAACAATTGTTGATGGTTGCCGGTGTGCCGAAATACTATCAAATCGCGACATGTTTCCGCGATGAAGACCCTCGTGCCGACCGCCTCTACGGTGATTTTTATCAGCTAGATTTGGAAATGGCGTTTGTTGAGGACGGCAATGAAGTACGCTCTGAAATGGAGCCACTCATCAAAGAATTAGTCACCGATTTCGCTCATAAAGAGTTGATGAATCTTGAACAGGACGGCACGGTACGACGGTTGAGTTATCGACAGGCGATGGACGATTATGGTTCTGACAAACCAGACCTGCGTTTTGACATGCGACTGATTGATTTGTCTGATGATCTGCGCGGCACTGAATTTGGTGTATTCAAAAATACGATCGATGCCGGCGGAGTAGTCAAGGCGATTCGTGTTGAGGGCGCTGCGCAATTGAGTCGTTCGCAAATCGACGCATTTACTGAAATTGCTAAAAGCGAAGGTGCCGGTGGACTCGCGTACATCATGTATGAAAATGGCGAGGCTAAATCCCCGATTGCCAAGTTCCTGAGTGAATCAGAGCTAGCGGCGATCAAAGACCGTACTGGTGCACAAGACGGCGATGCGGTGTTCTTTGGTAGTGATAACCGTGACAGAGTAAATAAAGTACTAGGACGTTTGCGATCAGAGTTTGCCGATCATTTTAACCTGAAAGATCCAAACAAAGTCGCACTAGCATGGATCGTTGATTTTCCATTTTACGAATTCGATGAAAAGACACAGAAACTTGATTTTGGTCACAACCCATTCAGTATGCCAAAGGGCGGACTGGACGCGATTCGTAGCGAAGATAAAACAGCGATTCTTGCTGATCAATACGACATGGTTATGAATGGTTATGAGATTTGTTCTGGCGCTGTGCGTAACTATGCGCCTGATGTCATGTACGAAGCATTTGCAACAGTTGGTTACGATAAAGAGCATGTTGACGAGCGGTTCGGTGGCATGATTAACGCATTTAAATATGGTGCACCGCCTCATGCGGGATGTGCATTCGGTATCGATCGTATTTTTATGGTGCTGACTGATCAAGAAAACATCCGTGATGTCGTCGCCTTTCCGAAAAATGGTTCTGGTGTCGACGCTATGATGGATTCGCCAAGCGTAGTTGACGACGCCCAGCTGCAAGAACTCTCAATTCGTGTCGTTACCGAGTAGTTGTTATATTAGCAACGTTTGATGTGTTAATAACAATGACACGATGAACAGTAACATCTATAATAGTAGTATGAGTGATTCATCTACAATTATCGTGTTACTAACAATTACCGTCATATTATTAGCAGTCGTTATTGTTGCGTTGCTAGTCGTACTGACATTTTTGATCGCTCGCATTAACCGCATTATGAAAAATGTCGAAACGGTGAGCGATAATATTGCGCATGTATCCGATTGGGTGAATCCAGTGGCGATCGTATCAACTATTGCCGGGTTTTTCGGCGGAAAGAAAAGGTAGTAATATGGGTAAACTTATCAAACTAGCAGCAATGGCAGTCGGTGGATTTGTTGCCGGTATCCTGCTGGCTCCAAAAAGTGGCAAAGAAACACGTGAAGATCTGAAGAAAAAAGCTGATGAGGCAAAGCAAAAAGCAAAACAAAAAGCAGATGAATTAAAAGATGTTGCCGGTGAAGGCAAGGTGGTTTTCAAGAAAAGTGCTGATAATGCAGGCAAAGAGGCCGTAGAATTTGGTCGTAGCGCAAAAGCAACGGCTGAACGTATTGCCGCCGAGGCAGCGGAACTGGGTGGCGAAGCGCGAACACGTGCAAGTCGTGTTGCTGCCGATGCGAAAAAGAGCGCACAGACACTGCAAAAAGATGCAGCGAAACATTTGAAGTAGTCGTCGTATAACAGATATAAACGCCCTCAATACGGGGGCGTTTATTATTGACAAAATGCATGATTTTTGTTAAAATCGTCCCAACCAAGCGCACTGCTGCGCGTGGAGAACCGAAAGGAAGTGACAAGCATGAGCGCAGCTGCGCCCGTTCTAGGCAAGGAGTCGTCCATGAGCTCTGAAACGAACCCGATCGTCAGGATCGGCGATCATCTCATCAACACGGCTGATGGTACTCAGGTCGAGTTCATCACCGAGGCTGGCGAGACGATTCTGGTGAATGTTCGTCCTCGTGGCGAGGGCCATCCTCGTGGAATCGCCAGGGCCGTTTTGGTCGGCGATGGGACGACTGATCGTACGAACGTGTTTCACAGCTACATCGCGCTGCCGGCAGAATCGGTGTATCGGAATGGCAAGGTTGTTCGCCATCCCGATCATCGGGTCCTGGAATCAAACGGCATCGCGTTTTACGCCCAGGACAATCGACTGCTGTTTCTGTACCCGGCAGTGTACGTGCACAACGACGCCGTTTACAAGGAGTCACCGATTGGCTATCGTAGCCTCGGTCGCTCCAAGGATGCAGGCATCGTGATCAAGCAGATCAATGTGATCGTTCCGGATACTGAAGCACTGTCTGTCTAAGACACTGTCCCCGTAGCAACAATGTTGTTGCTACGGGGACACTACAACTTCCTTTTGGTTCACTCAAATTCTTACCAGTATTGTACTGGTTATTATTTTGGCCAAATGACCGAAATACTTATGTTTCTAGCGGAGCGTCATCGATGCGCTGATAATGAGCGCCAATAGTTTGGGCAACGCCACCAACCATCCTGTCCGCGAGGTTCTTACCCGCCACAGACAAAATGGCATCATGTGTCGGAAAGACGATTTTTGGCTGGACAGTTTGAAGGAATTCGGCTGCTTCGCTAAATTTCATCCATGGTGCAGCGATAGGCAGAGCAAGGATGCTGACGAGTTGTTCGTCGGGCAAGGTGAACGAGTCGCCAGGATAATAAAGTGTATCGTTGATCATAACACCGAGATTAGGAATTACTGGCAAGGTAGGCGCAATGATAGCATGTTCGCCGCCAAAGAACTCTAGCGCAAATTTGCCGATTTTAATGCCTTCATTTGGTATCACTGATTGTGTCTTAAAACCGTCGAGCTGGCTGGTAATGGATTCATGCGCGACAAAAAGGACCGCAGGATTTTTGTCGGCAATCGATTGCAGTAAATCGCGACTAAAATGGTCGGGATGTTCATGGGTGATAACAACAGCGACAACATTGTCGGGAATGGCCAGATTAGTTGTCCAGTTGCCCGGGTCGACAATCAGGGCATCACCATCATGGTCAACGACAAAACAGGCATGCTCGTATTTGGTAATTTTCATGCAACCTCCTTAAACCACTGCGAATAAGCAGAGCGGGCTTTGACGATTTTTGGTGCAATGACGATGGAACAATAGCCGTTACCAGGATTGTTATTAAAGTAATCTTGGTGATAATCTTCGGCAGGATAGAACACGTCGAGCGGTTGTAATTCTGTGACAATGGAATCTCCCCAATGTTCTGTAGCACTGTTGCGTGCTGACTCGAATGCCTCTTTCTGAGCGTCATCTGCGTAGAACATTGCCGAACGGTATTGGGTACCAACATCATTTCCCTGGCGGTTCAGTGTGGTCGGGTCATGTATCAAAAAAAAGATATCGAGAATCGTACCGGCCGGTATGACTGATTCGTCAAAGGTAATTTGGACGGCTTCGGCATGACCTGTGTTACCACCAGACACCTGATCATAAGTAGGGTCGGGGAGGTTGCCCCCACTATATCCACTGACAACATTTGTGACGCCTTTCATCCGACGATAGACCGCATCTAAACACCAGAAACATCCGCCCGCAAGAGTAAAAGTAACCATACATCCATTATACTGAGTTTCATGGAGACTGACGAATTTCAACGACTGCTGCGTCAGCGTGGTGAAGAGCTATACCGTGATATGCCGTGGCGTGCTGACACGCGACCATATTATATTCTCGTTAGCGAACTGATGTTACAGCAGACACAGGTAGACAGGGTGATCCCAAGATTTCTGACGTTTATTGATGCGTTTCCTAATGAGGAAGCATTGGCAGCTGCCTCGCTGGCAGAAGTCCTGCAGTATTGGCAGGGCCTGGGATACAATCGACGGGCAAAGTTTTTGCATGAATCGGCGAAAAGGGTAGTGGAGCAAGGGAAATTTCCTGATGATGAAAGAGGGCTGACTGCCCTACCCGGTGTCGGCAAAAATACCGCCGGTGCCATACTCGCCTATGCCTACAATCAACCATCGTTATTTATTGAAACGAACGTCCGAGCAGTCTATATACACCATTATTTTAATGATCAGGATGTGGTCGATGATCGAGCAATTTACGATGCATTAGAGCAGACGATTGATCGCGATCATCCGCGCGAATTTTATTGGGCGTTGATGGACTATGGCAGCCGGCTCAAAAAACAAGGCGTGAAACCTAGTCGTAGTCGTCACTACAAAAAACAGTCGCCGCTGAAGGGCAGTGTGAGAGAAATGCGCGGACGTATCATTGCAGCGTTAACTGCCGGTGAGATGACCGATAAACAACTGCGTCTTGCCGTTGAGGCAGACGCAAGATATGAATCTGCAATCACAACGCTCATGCGCGACGGGTTGATTACAAAGATGGGTGAATGTTTGTCGCTGTCGAAATAATGTCAGCCCGGCAATGCTATAATAGTACGCAATGAAATCCGTTTTAATGAGTTTGACTGCCCTGCTAGTCGCCACGCTTGCACTGACTGGATTGCCGGTTTTTGCTCAAGATGCCACAGGTGAGATGACCGACGAGCACATTGCCCGAATTAAATCGAATTGTCAGGCTGCCCAAGGGACACTCGGTCGTATTCATGCCAATGATGCACCAACCTACATTAATCGCAACCAAACCTACTTTTCAATTAGTGACAAAATGATGGCTCGCCTGAATGCACGACTGGCGGTGAACCGTTATGATGCCAGTACACTTGTTAAAACAGCAAGTAATTTCAATGATACGCTCGCACAATTTCGAACAGCCTATAAACTTTACGATGATTCAATGTCTGAATTATTACGCATGGATTGTAAACGCCAACCAGTCACGTTTTATGACAAGGTTCGTCAAACGCGCGATCAGCGCCAAAAGGTGAATGATACGGTTGTGCAATTAAAAGTGTTGATTGATCAGTACGAACAGGGTGTGCAAACATTCCAGGTTCAGCATGCAGCACAGTTGGCGGGAGGTCGATCATGATAGAAGAATCGATCCATGGAGAAGAACATGAATCGACAGTGCATCAAGCACGTCCTCGTAATATCGTATACTTTATCATTCTCAGTGTTCTCGTCGCGTTCGCTCTCGTTTTGATCAGTATGTCACTATATGTTTCCAGTGGGGCTGCGCAATTAGACCTCAGTCGCCCTGGCTATAAATCAGTTCAGGACAAAGTAGAGCCAGCTGATGCGTTCATTAGTTTTCCTGCGTCGGGCGAGGTGAACAACAATGTGATTAATCAGTTCTTGGCGTTATTTAGAAAGCAAGTGAAACCTGTTGATAATATAGATGTTTTCAATGCAGCTGCTCTCGACGAGCAAGCGTTGGGAATCGACGCGCCTGCTGCTGACAATTAAAATACGTGATATTATAATCATAAGTATGATCGAGGTGGACCCACGGCAATTTATCATCAAACGCAAACGGAAATTGTATCGGTTTGCACTGTTTGCCAACTCCCCTCTTTGTTTCGAGTTGGAAGAGTGGGAACCAAGCAAGGTTGATGTCCTCGAGCTGGGCGCGGGAACGGCACTATTTGCTGTTGAGATGGCCGCCAAGCATCCGACAAAACAATTCGTTGCGGTCGACGTAAAGGCAGATCGTCTGCAAAAGGGCGCCTATCTTGCAACAGAAAAGCGACTAACAAATATACGTTTTGTACGTGCGCGGGCAGATCAGTTGGATCAAATTGTGCAACCACTTTCTTTGCAATCATTATGGATTACGTTTCCAGATCCGTTCCCCAAAAAGCGGGCAGCTGGTCGTCGTATGACACATCGGAATTTTCTCAAACAGTATAAAAAACTGCTCAAACCCGGCGGGGCATTGTATCTAAAACACGACAATCGAGATTTTTTTGCCTGGAGTCTCGAACAGCTGGTGGCAGAACGCTGGCACATTGATGAACTGACGTTTGACCTGCATGATACAGATTTACATTCTGATTACAAAATCCTAACCACCTATGAACAGCGCTGGTTGGGCAAGGGACTTGCCACTAATTTTGTCAAAGCAACCAAATAAATTCTGAAACGCTTTACTGCAATAGGATGACTCGTGCTTTAATAAACCATGCTATACTATGTCACATATATAGTATATTTTGAGTCAAAAATGATTGAAAATACAGTAGTAAAACATACGATACAGAAAAATATTTTGAGTGTTTTGTTGCATCAAAAAAATGCTCGGTTTCGCGACATGCGTCCACCTCGTACTGACACAAATCTTTACAGCTATCACCTCGCACAGTTGGTCAAAGGTGGATTAGTACAAAAGACGGATAATGGCTATACTCTTGGTCCGGCAGGGTTAATCTACGCCGATGGTCTGAATGCCGATAAACTTTTCGTACGCCGTCAGCCGAAAATTGTGACGATGTTGGTTATACAGAATAGCGATGGTGACACATTATTGCAGCGGCGACGCAAACAACCCTATATCGATATGTGGACACTACCAAACGGCAAGGTACATATCGACGATACGTCGCTGTACGCAGCAGCCCAGCGCGGAGCGGGCGAGAAACTGAAACTCACGGATCAAGAAATGACACATGCGGGTGATTGTTATGTTCGTGTGCGTCACGAGGATAATCAAATGACCGTAACCCTTGTTCATGTGTTCACCTTTAATCGGGATGATATCGAGACAAATGATGACATCGTTTGGGTGCAGCCACATAAATTACACAAGATGAATTTGGCACCGGGGATAAGTGAAATTATTGCACGAACGTTTTTTCGTGATCCATTTTTCTTTGAAGATTACGACATTACTATTGAGACGCTGTAAGCCGATCACGCACCCAGTCGTCAATCGAACCGGCACCCATACAAAGCACGAGGGCACCTCGCTGCCGAGCTGTTTGGATAGTTTGCCACAGTTCGTCATTTAAATCGGCAAGATGAATGGAATTGAGATTGGTGACGTTTTTTGTCAGTTGTTGTGGAGTCAGCACGGGTAGCGCAGGATTCTCGCGAGTGAGGTACGTCGGCAACCAGTAGACTTCGGTCGCTTTTTCGAAACAGTCGGTATAGAGGTCGATCATTTCGTGTTGACGGACATTTTGGTGTGGTTGATAGATTAATACGACATCTTTGTTGATCTCGGTGGCGAGTTGTAGGGTTGCGGCAATTTCTACAGGATGGTGGCCGTAGTCGCTATAGAGGTTATCGGCAAGTTTTTCAAACCGACGATCGACACCTGGAAATCGATTAAGCACTTCGACAGGGTCTCCTGGCAAGCCAAGTTTTTCCACCGCTTTGGCGACAAGGCTGGCGTTGCGTCGATAATGTTCACCAGGCAATCGTACGTAGGCAATATCTTGATTGCTAAGTTGCCAGGCGTGCTCAATTTCTCCAATATGCACTGCATCTTTTTTCCAAAGAATCGTAAATTTACTTTGGTCGACAAACTGCCGGAACGCGGCATCGTATTCTTTTTGTGTTGGATAGGTGTCGGGATGGTCGTAGTCAATCGATGCAATGAGCGATAAGTAGGGATGGAAATGAAGAAAATTGCGGTCGAATTCGTCGCATTCATACACAAAATACTCACTAGCCGGATCGAAATGACCACTTGGTCCAAAACTGAGCGTCGTGCCAACAGAATAACTGACCGGAATCTGTAATTGTTGAAGTGCCCAGACGGTCATTGCAGTAGTTGTGGTTTTACCGTGTGTACCCGTGATGGCAATGAGTTTCATGTTTTTTTCAGTGATGATGTAACTGAGCAACTCATCCCTTTTTGTTGTTTTGATTCCAAGTTTATTGGCGAGCAAGAGCTCTGGGTGGTCACTAGGGAGTGCTGCTGTGTAGACAAACCAGTCAACCGGAACTTGGCTGTGTTGTTGGCTTAAAAAGTCACCCGTCTGGTCGTGACTGACGGCAACACCTCTGGCGGCGAGATGCTCGGTCATGAGTCCGTCGTGCGGATCAGACCCCGATACTTGATGCCCGGCATCAAGGGCAATTTCGGCAAGCGGTCCGAGACCGACACCGCCAATACCAGAAAAATAGACATTCATATATACCAGTATACATAATCACTATTGCACCCGGTAATCTCCCTGTGGTCTAATAGAGAAAAGGGCACAAATAAACATGTTTCAGGCACTCATACATCGATTTCTTTTGCGCCGACATTTTTGGCGATACGCAACATTTGACGAGGTCGGCGAATTGTACGCATCACGAATGATGCGGCTACTAGCACAATTCATGATTAACATGTTTGTTGCGCTATACCTCTATCAGAACGGCTATAGCCTCGTGTTCATTACGGTCTATTATGTCGTTAGTTTTCTGTTTCGTGCAGTTGTCACCTATGCCGCCGCGCGCGTTGTTGCCAAATTTGGCCCCAAGCACGGGATTTTATTTGCCAATTTACTGTATATCCCGGCACTCGTTGTGTTCCCGTTTGTCCCCGCACTGGGTGTGCTGGCGATTGTGATATTCGGCATATTCCAGTCATTATCGATGGTGCTATTTGATCTCGCCTATATGGTTGATTTTTCAAAAGTCAAACATGTTGATCATGCAGGCAAAGAAATAGGCTATATGCAGATTCTCGAACGACTGACGGCGAGCCTCAGCCCATTTATCGGAGGTACGGTGGCATTTCTCGTCTCCCCAGAGGCAACTATTTGGCTGTCTGCAGTGTTGTTTGTGTTTGCGAGCGTGCCTTTGTTTAAATCAAAAGAGCAGGTGAGGCTCAATCAGCACCTCGATTTTCATCGTTTCCCTTGGCGCGATACGTGGCGTACGATTCGTGCCGAGACCGCAATTGGGTTTGATGCAGTGGCGAGTAATTTTGTCTGGGTTCTATTCATCGCAATCACCATTTTTGCGAGCGGCGGTAATAACAGTGTGTACTTTATGGTGGGTGCATTCGCCTCTGTGACCATCGTGACATCGTTCTTCTCTGCCTATGCGTTCGGACGTATTATTGACTGGCGCCACGGAGGTGATTTGTTGCGAGTTGCGTCAATCGCTAATGCCGGTACGCATATTTTTCGTGCATTTGTGACGACTCCTGCCGGAGTAGCAGCGGCAAATATAGGTAATGAAGTGGCGACAACGGGCTATACGATGGCCTATATGCGAGGCATATTTGATACAGCGGATCGAGCCGAAGGTCATCGGATCGTGTATTTGATGTTCGTTGCTATGGCGGCGAATATTGGTGCATGCATCGCATCAATCATCTTTACAGGACTACTTTTGATCAGCCCATCATCGGTAGACGCATTCCAAATGTTCTTTATTATTGCGGCAGTTTACGTATTACTGACTATGACGGCACGATTTAGGATGTATCGTTGATATTTTGCTGATGACGCTCATGGTATACTGTTAGCAGCGAAAGGCAAAAGGGTGGCAGACAGACGAGAGCTCAAAAACGGTGTTCGGCGACTCCAGTATATTAAGACCTGGCAGTTGGTGGTATTGCTGGTGTTATTTGGGTTTATTGCAGCTACTTTTTTGCGTCTTAACAACATTGGCATGACACAGCGACGAGACGCGGTGTTAAATGCAGACGAGGCCGGAGATACAGGCGCAATACAGGCAAGGTTGTATGATTTACAACGGTATGTGACATCACATATGAACGCCGATATGGGGGCGATATATCTCGAACATCAATATGCCCGTGATTTTGAGAAATCACAGACCACTTCTGGCGGCACGGCTAATCCAAATGGCAATATCTATCGCAAGGCACAAGATGTATGCGCACCAAAGTTTACTCACTATTCACAAGCGTATTTACAGTGTACGGTGGACTATTTATCCCAGTACGCGCCAGCAGACGACCCAGGATCAACGACCAAAACAACAAGCACTGATGCATATCGCTATAGCTATATATCGCCGCTCTGGACACCGGACTTTGCGGGCTTCTCTGTACTAGTGTGTGTACTGATTTTGGTTATGATTATTGGTCGGCTCGTGGGGCTTTTGTTCCTTAGAATTCTGCTGAAATTGTCCAACAGATAGCCAGAAGTGTTGACAAGTGATACTCTGACACGGTAATCTATCCGTTGTATAGCACTTAAGGAGGTATAAGACCAATGGCTTACAAGCACACCAACTCAAAAGGCGTGACATACTACCTGCACAAGACAACAGTTACCTTGCGCGGTGGCAAACCACAAACTATTTTCTTCTTCGCGAAGGTAGAGAAGAATGAAAAGGGTGAGCCAACAGATCTTCCAGAAGATCGTGTTGTTAAGGAAAACCCACGTAACGGTTTCCTAACTATCTCTAAAAAGAAATAGTACCACTAGTGTAAAAATACAAACCGCCCCCTCGGGGGCGGTTTGTTGTTGTGAATAATGCCTGTCGATTATGGTTGCAGCATTAGCGTAATAAATGATAAAATTTAATCAAACAAACAGGTGCCAACTAGTTCCGCGGGGATGCGCAAATCGCCCCGCGGAATTTTTTTGCTATCCTAGAGGTCTATCGCTATAATCGGTAGTTACATGAGAGAGGTATCACCACCACAATCACCACAGATGCCCCCAGAGCTGTTTTCTGTGCTGTATGAGGCCGCAGAAGCCGAAAATAGGCTTCGTGATATAGGTGAGGCGCATCGTGTTGCACACGTGATAGATAAACAACTAGTGCATGAATTGGCGAAACTAGCTGCGAAGGGCGTGGATATGCGGTTTGCACAGCCGCCTCAACCAGAAGTATCGGAAAAAACAAAAGAAGCCTAGACCAAAGATAAAGGCCCCGGAGTAATGATTGCTCTGGGGCCTTGTTGTTTAGTTGTCGGGGTCGATGTATTTGACGAAATTCACTTTGAAACAATGCAGGAGTGTATCCCATTCGGAATCAAGTGCTGCCAGATAACTTTCCTTGCTGGTTAGATCTCTGGTGCCCTCTCGAGCCACAGTTGCATAGCTGATTTCACCATATGGCTGATGACCATTGTATGCGCGGGGGTTGCCGTTCTGCAGGTTACCGATGATTCGTGACAGGATATCACGACGTGCAATGCCGTACTGACTATTGGTGTTGGTGGCGTGATATTCCTGATAGCAATAACGGAGAACGCGTTCGACTGTAATATTGTCCGACGACCACCGAATAGGAGCGCGTCGATCGGTTTCAATGTCGGCGCGGGGTATCACGATACCCATGAGGGCTTCTCGCAGGGATACCAAAAGGTGCTCCATTGAATGACCGAAGCAATCGTACGTGATTCTGTCCAACCAGACTGATGGTGATATACCTCTGTCTTTGCCTTTCGGAAACCCATCGATGAACGTTCATCCTCGCTATAGACGCGGACATAGCGACCGTCGCCGTTTGTGAAATACTGCAACGTCTATTCCTCTCGACTGAAAAGTACTAAACGTTGCTACTTTACCATATTTATAGTAAAAAATCAACTAATGGTTGGTTGACTGTGCGACGGGTTCATACGTGACAAGCGCATTGCCTTCGCGGGTTGGTTCGTATGATTTGACAACCAGACCACTATGGACCAAATTGATGAGCGCAGTGTCGATAACGTCATATGGAACGCGTGTGTCGTCATCGATTGGCAGAGAAACAAGTTCGATATAGCTGACACTTTTTGCAGTTGCAATTTTTGCCAGCAACGCGGCCTGGGTGCGCGCCACTAATTCGCGGTTGCGTGGTTCATGGTTTTCGTAGTTGATGGCTTCTTGAAACATACTAACCCCCGTTAGGTATCAATTTGATGATATATTGTCACTCAGTATATCAGTGCCTGTTTATGATACAAGCGTGACTGTTATTTATCGTGATGGTAGCCAGTTTTCTAACAGTGCAGTATGGAGATGCTGGCTGTTCATGGCATCCAAAAAGGCACGGAAATCTTGTTGGAATTCGGGACGAAAATGCATCAATACAATATCACCAGGTCGTAAATGGTCACCGATTTGATACTGCATTGATCCACCGTTGGCTTTGGCAATCCAAGTGACAATGGCTTTCATACCACAGTCGGCAGCCGCGCGCTGCATCGCGACACTATAGGAGCCACCCGGAGGGCGGAAAAATATTGGACGGCGGCCGTAATTTTGCTGTATATAATCAGCCATGCCGCAGATTTGCTGTTTTTGCAGATCGTACGAATTGATTGATGCCGGATCAATAAAGTGATCAAGCGAGTGGTTCTCGATTGGATAGCCGCTCTTAGTAAAATCGGTGAAAAATCCCGGATTGTCGGTAATGAACAGACGTGCGAGGAAGAGGCTCGCAACAATACGGTTGTCTTTTAGCGCCTGTAACTCGTCAGGCGTTTTGTGGGCACCGTCGTCGATAGTCAGGAATACAACTGGTTTGTTGGTCGGTAGTGACGTGACAACAGGGGCTAGACCGTCAGTAATAGGCGGGATGTATGCATCTGGCATATCTGGATCTGGTGTTGGTTTCGGAGGAGTGTGTGGTTTTGGTTTTGCGGTGATGGACGCGTGTGGGCTGGGTGCTGCAAATTTGGCATGGTGGGGTTGTTTTGGTTTGAACGCAGTGACATGATTGTGCTGAATCGGTAGCGGCAGCGAAGCAACTACAAGCATCACAGCCGTCAGGCACATGGTCAACAGACTCAAGAGTAAACGGTGACGGTAGTGGTGGATGCTTGTCATAATAACCTCACACGGTATCGTGTTATAGGCTATTCAACCATATTTTTGTATATTTCGCAACAAATTATTGCATTGCACGTTGAAACGCTACAAAGATAGATGCCATTTACCAACGATAAAGCTTGCTCTGTGTAGCGCTGGCTGTAGAGATTACCGATAGCTGGTAAAGTGTCCACGTATTAGAAACGTAGATTTTCTTGCCATCTGGTGAGATCGTTAATGACCCGGGCACAAGGCCTACTCCCAGTGTGCCAACAAGTGTGTCGGTGCTCGTATTGATAATCGATATCGAACATGATGCGCTATTTAGCGCATATAAGCGCGATCCGGTCGGTGCCAGGACCATGCCGATGGGGCCATTGCCAACAGGAATCGTAGTGGTCACTGCATTGGTCGTCGTATTGATGACCGATAGAGTTGTCGAGCTACCTATGTATGCTTTTGATCCGTCTAACGAGAACAATATTGAGAGAGGTGATGCCGCAACTGTAATTGTCGCAGTTATGGTATTAGTTACTGTATTAATGACTGATACGCTTGCTCCTGCTCCGTTCGCTACGAATAATTTTGATCCATCAGGCGAAACTTTTACGTCGTTCGGTGATGATCCGACTGCAATCGTCGCAGCTACCGTATTGGTTGAAGTATTGATAACCGAAACGTTATTAGAGCCATTATTCATCACATAGACTCGTGAACCACTAGGATTGATCGTAATAGCGGATGGATAGGTACCGACCGCAATCGTCGCAACCACCGTGTTGGTCGACGTATTGATAACTGACACCGTGTTGGCGCCATAATTAATGACATACAGCTTAGAACCGTCAGAACTCATGATCATACCTCTCGGAGTACTCCCGACCGCAATCGTCGCAACCACTGTATCGGTCGACGTATTAATCACTGACACTGTTCTAGATCCTGCATTGGAAACATAGACTTTTGTGCTATCGGGCGTAATGGCAATACCTGTAGGTGTTGTGCCAACAGTAATATTGGTAGATAGCGTGTCGGTAGCCGCATTCATAACGAAGACGTTTGTGCCGCCATATGGCGCTGCAGCGTATGCCTTTGTGCTGTCGGCACTAAATACAGTTTTGCCAGGCATATTGGATAATGTCAGGATGCTAGTAACGCTTTCGGGCAATGATACGGATGATGTTGTATCGATCACAGATACAGTGGATGAATTACCATTGCCAACAAATAGTTTATTGCCGTCAGGAGTAATGTCCATAGCACGAGGAACCGATCCAACTCCAATTGTAGCCGTAATTGTATCTGTCGTCGTGTCAACCACAGATATATCGCAGCCTAGGGCATTTAATACGTACATTTTTTTACCATCTGGCGACGATTCAATTGCGGATGGTTGTCTAGCGGTATTCAGTGTTTTTATCAGCGTATCGGACACCGCGTCTATAATCGAAATTCCTATCGATTGCGCGCCGACATTTACGGCGTATAGTTTCGTGCCGTCAGGTTTAAAAGCAAGAATGATCGGCTGTATTCCACTCGTAGATATCGACTTAATGAGTGTATTTGTCGATGTGTTAATAATTGATACTGCACCGGCTCCGAGGTTATGACCAACATAGAGTTTTGATCCATCCGGGCTTAATGCGACGGCATGGGGTGCGCCACCTGTTGATATCGTTGTAACTATCGCGTTGGTCGCTGTGTTGATAACGACGACATTCCCAACGGCACTGTTGGCAACATACAGTCGTGATCCGTTTGCAGAGATCGCCAATTTTGACGTACTTGAATTTATAGCGAAATTAATCGTAGCAGACACCGCATTGGTTGCCATATTGAAAACCGCTACGCTGCTTCCAGATCGGCTGGAAACATATGCTTTGGTACTGTCGGGTGATACGACAATGTCAAATGGACCAGCAGCGACGGCCCGAGTGACAATAAGCGCATTCGTCGCCACATTAATGATTGATACACTTGCGCTGTTTGTGTTCGCAACTAATACCTTTGTTCCATCTGGTGTGACAGCAATTTTTGATGGGTTCGTGCCGACCGCAATCGTCGCAACTACTGTGTTGGTAGCAACATTGATGACACTGACGCTGTTACTCGCATAGTTTGCAACGAATGCTTTTGTTCCATCTGGTGTGACAGCAATTCCGGATGGATTCGTCCCGGTGGCTATTGTTGTTGCAATATAGGACGTACTACCAGTTCCGCCTGATGAAGTATTTCCAAAAGTACTTCGTATATTTCTGATCGCAACAACAACACCGTTGACTCTCGTTTTTGCCGAAGACGTTATGGTATAAACACCATTCAATGCCGCACCAGGAACGGAAACATCGTAGGTAGTAGTGAGTTTTTGCGAGGTATCATCAATGATATACGCTGATCTGGCGGGGGTTGCCGCAGCGCCGGTGCAGTCTGTCGCAGGTGTGAGTGGTGACGTCCAGCTCGGAGTTCCAGAATTGCTCTTGATGCATGTGATGGCGTTGGATATGCCTGCCTGTGCTGCTTCGTCGGCAAGTTGATTGTAGGATTGCTGCACCAACACGCCACTGTTGACGCTGACGGCACCTAATGTATAGACGCCAACCGAGCTAATGGCAATTCCCAGCGCTAATACGATAGGCAATAGATAGCCATTCATTTTGTTTTTGAGCATTGATACCTGCATGATGTTTCCTACCTCGCCATTACGTTAATGGTTTACTGCGATTATAGCATTATTGGGCAAGGATCCGAATCGATGACGTGCTTGTCTTTGCCCCAGCGCCTGATCCCAATTTTGTCACCGTTATTTGAATTGATTTTGCACTATTTTGAATATTCGTTGCGGCAGTTGCAGCGTTAGTTGCATTGTTCGTGTAGTAATTGGCGATTGCCTGATTGGTCGCATCATAATAATCTACCCAGAATGACTGGATGTTATAGAGCAACACTGCATCGGTATTGGCGCAGACCGATGGGTAGGTTGCTTTGGTCGAAGCAGCGCAGCTGGTTTTTTGATAGGGTGTCACGCAACCAGCATAGGTGGGATTGGATGTGCTACATGACCATAGTCCGGTAGCGGCAGCGATATTTCTAAATGCATTCGTGGATGCATCAACATCGACGATCGTCCTACGGTAGAGGTTATTTTGTGACGCATTGGTACTATCTGGCGCAACATAATAGACGTAGGCGACGGTGGCAGGGGTGGCGGTTGATAGATCGAACGATCCGCCGCTATTGATAAATATCGGCATGCGTTGATCATTGTCACTCGGCCCATCGGTGGCGTAGGTATAGGCTATCAATACGCGATTTGTCGAATAGTTGTTGGTCGTGACTCCGTCACAGGTTGTGCTGGTTGTACTGATTCCGCAATATGACCAGTTGCTGTTGCCGGTAGCATTGCTATTGCTTCCGAGTGGGGTAACGCTGGCAACGCCAAGAGATGCTCGAAATCCTGTCGTCGCGCGTAGATCGCTCGCAATGACGCTGAGCACGGTGCGAGTGTCGGTATCCTGTGTCGTGCTGGCAAGCGACGTGACGTTATCTTGGTAATAGTCACCTAAACTAAAGATAACAACGGGTGTCAAAATCGCTACTACGGCGACTGCAATGATGACTTCGGGTATAGTAAAGCCACTATTATTTTTTGGTCTATTGAAGAAATGTCGCATGGCTGGCCGATCCTGTGCTGTATGTTACTGTTGATACAATTTTGAGCGTTGTCGACACAAAATTACTACCGCTACAACCATCGACTGGATAGCCGACAACTGTTTGTGTAACCGATGAGCCTAATGTAGACAGTGTCTTGTTAGACGTGGTTGTTTCGGGAGCGAAATTGTACGTTGACGATGCCAGGTCGATCGAGCTACTGCACGACGCGATGACCGGACGACTGCTAAATTTTCTCAAGTTCGTATAGGCAATATCGCTGGCTATACTTTGTCGCAGCAGGGCAATCCGTTGTGCCTGTACGACGACGAAGGTTTGGTACGCGCCTCCGACAAGCAGGACAAAGACAACAAGGGTGACGATAATCTCGACGACAGTAAATCCGGACTCAGTGCGTCGTTGCCTCATGTTATACCTATGCCCACTTAAACCTTATATATCTGACAATATACCATAACCGTCATGTGATGAATAGCAAACGCGACAAAAAGAACCCATGTACGAAACATGGGTTCAAAATTCTATTTGGTGGGGGCGGTAGGAATCGAACCTACTACCAAGTGGTTATGAGCCGCCTGCTCTAACCGATGAGCTACGCCCCCAGCTTTGTCCATTTTACCATTACTAGGCTATAATAGGGAAAACAATGCAAAACAGACAGTTACATCGTATCGTATATCTGGCGCGTCATGAATATCTGACGATGAACAATATCGTGTTGGCACTGGCGCTATTGATTGCGTTTAGTTGGGCATGGTCATCGGTCCAGGCGGTCCAGCGTAATTATGCGTTGCAACGACAGGTGGATGACAAACGGCGAGAACAACAGTTGTTGCAATTACAGACGGAAAATTTGCAGTTTGAACAGCGCTATTACAAGAGCCGCGAGTATCTATCGCTCGAGGCAAAACGTCGACTGGGTTTGGCAGAAGCAGGCGAGAGGGTATTGATACTGCCGCCAAATTCCGAAGCGGTGAAGGCTGCCGATCAGTCGGATGTCAAAAGTCGATCGGCAGTTCCTGATGCACTGCCACCACCGCCCCCTTTGCAACAATGGATGGATTTTTTGTCAGGCGCAACGACTCCGCGTTAGCAATTGACTGCTATGGTTGCTAAATAACAGATATAATGCTACTATTAATATCACGATATCGCGGGGTGGAGCAGCCCGGTCAGCTCGTGTGGCTCATAACCACAAGGTCGCAGGTTCGAATCCTGCCCCCGCAACCAAGAAAAAAGCCCGTCCTTGTGACGGGCCTTTTTCTTGGTTACCGACGGAGTCGGATTCGAACCTGCGCTTTTGCGAAGCAAAAGTCGCAAGGTTCGGCGTAGTGAGCGAAGCGAAAGAAAGCACCGCAGGTATTTTCTTGAGCGAGTGAACAGAGGAGGCTGAAAGCCGATAGTCTGCCACCCTTTTTTTCACTGCGCATCGCTACGCCGAATCCTGCAATTATATGCGCCGATATCCTGCCCCCGCAATCAAATAATTGCAAATTAATATCAATTATGTAATAGTATATCAAACCCTCAACACCTATCAGGGAGCACCTTAATGGGAATATTTAGCAAGCGTCGTACTGAAGAGTTGATACGCGATGAGGATCGTGTCGCGCGCAGTACCCATGTGATTATGACACAAGCATCCAACGATATTCGTTGCGAGCGGGTCGAGCAATCTGGGTGTGTCGCTCGAATCATTAATGGGCTAGTGGCGGATACTAGGCAAAGATATATCACTGATGGTTCTGTTGGATACGCGCGTTATGAACTGTCCGCATCTGATGAAAAGCTCTGTGAAGATATGGTAATTCGAGATTATATCTATAAGCGCATCAAGGCGGAAATACCGAAAGTTGATACGATTTCCTTTTCATCATCCGGAAAGCGTACGAGTAGGATGCCACGACATAACCGACCTGTAGTATGGCAAAAAGCCTATATATCAATCATGTATAAAAATCGGCTACGCTAATAAACCCATATCAACCCGCCCATCACATGAAACCCGCCCGGTCTCTGTGATCGGGCGGGTTTTTCATTTGTTGCAATAATCCGAGACATCTATATTTGGATAGATAGATCGGGTTATTGCCCGAGATTATACGCTCTCGGGCGGGCGTTTCGACAGATTCACGGACGCGATAACCAGAACCCCTGCCAGGCACCTGTGACATGTGTGGCGAATTTCCACCACCAGACACGCCAACCATCAATTGGGCGACCATGATATGCCGACGGTGCACGTTTAATCAGGTACCATCCGTCATTGAGTTTGCAGACGAATCTATTACTCACAATTGGTGTATTTGTGAGTGAGATAAACGCTTTTCTTTCAAGGATGTTACTGATATCGCGGTTACCTTTGCGACGTTCAATATCTTCGGTTTCTAGCCAATCCTCACGGGAGTACATGTGGTTCTCCTGCATCTGTTGTCAAAATACACCCCACGACAGGGTAGGTAAACAATAACATAAATTAATAAAATTGTCCAATCAGTGTCTAGAGATGTGTGCGGTGCCCGATAGTACTTTCAATCGCGTTTTTGACCATACGTTTGAATGTGTTGAACTTGTCAGTTTCATGGTGGGATATTGCATCCGAATCGTAAAGTACCTTCACCACATACAGACTGGCAGATTCGCTGATTGCCGATTCGCCTGTATCAATAATATGTTTGACGTGGCGGATATTACGCAATGCGCGTGCTGCCCATTCAGGATTGTGGATATTGTGAAATATTAACGAATGCGGCTGCGACTCGTGCTTGGCATTCATATAGTTGTCCGTTCGGTAAAAAGCGTCGGATTCGATTGAGACTTCAAGTATTTTGTTCTTTCTTTGAAGTGCCATAAGTAAATTCACTGTAGCGAATAGGGATGTATAAAGTCAAACAGAATAGGGGGGAACGAGCTAGGGACTGTGTCGGGGGTAGGATGGTTTTGAGATAGCGCATGGCTGACCGTCCCTAGCTCTGGTGCCGTTCTGGCACAATGTACTACCGGTCGATTTGCCGGTATAAAGTCTATTTAACTAACAATGCGCAGGATTGTCGGTGATAAAAGTAACACACAAAATAAAAGCCCCGCGCTAACGGGGCTTTGGTGGATAATGAAGGGCGATCATGCCTCAACGGTTTTGGACGTTTTAGGTCCACGCCTTTGTTTGGGCTGAACATTCACCTTGGTAATGAGGTCCAGCAGTGCATCTCGCACGTCGATTGCCGACCACAAACTTTTGTCGTATTGTACCGAGAAATGTGTTGCTTGTTCTGGATATGGCCCAGCAAAGCTAATATTCAGTCCTCGGGTGACATGGACAAAATTGCGAAGTGCTGCAGAGACTGCAATCGAATTGGTTGAGGCGACCCAGATGATTCGGGAATCGTCCTCTTCGGATATACCCATCACGGTCCGCGATGGATCAGTGAGAGGCGTCCAGCAACTGATCGAGACGCGCATGACGCGGTGTTGTTCGTATAGCACGTCTTTCTCCTTCATTGTCAGTATTACCCTTTCGGGTAATAAGAGCGATTGGACCGAGATCCTTTGTCCCGACACTATAACAACAAATGTATGAATGCGTCAATTAATTTTTGCTAGACTAATCTGTTCGCCGCAACTCGAACGGCTTCTGACCAGCTGAGGAATGCGTGTGGTGTTGCGGCGACATCCGCAGCGGTATGTCCGAATTTGATCGCGAGCGCGAGTTCATGGATGATTTCGCCAGCATGTGGTGCCATGACCGTCGCGCCCAGGATGACACCTTTTTTATCGGTAATGATTTTGACGAATCCATCACGGAAATCGCTGGTATTTGACCGGGCGATAATGTTCAGTGGGGCAAGTGCTTTTTTGATCGTCAGGTCGCGGCGTAGGCAGTCGTCTTCGGTCAAACCAACCGATGCGATGCCGGGATGGGTGAATACGATTCGAGGCGTGCCAGTATAATCGGGAACGATTTTGTTTTTTGATACGAGGTTTTGGGCTGCTGCGCGGCTTTCGAGTAATGCTGAATGAGTGTTTTTGCTGTGTCCTAATACATCACCTGCGGCATAAATGTGCTTGGCGGATGTTTGGAGATAATCGTTGACCGAAATGCCTTTGGCAGTGTAGTTGACACCGGCATTTTCCAGGCCAAGGTCGACAACGGGAGCGCGACCGGCAGCAACAAGGATTTCATCGACTCGTAGTGAGTGTTCGACGCCGCCACGAGTGTAGGTGACGCGGTAAGCGACATTTTCTTTTTCGATTGCCAATGTTTTCGTTTGGGTGAGGGAAGTAATGCCTTTTTGATCGGCTAATAATTTTGCTAACAACTCCCCTGCCTCATCGTCATAACTGGGGAGTAGTCGTGATGCTTGTTCCGCAATATATACCTTGGTTCCGAATGTCGCCATTAGCTGGGCGAGTTCAACACCGACGCTGCCTCCACCAATCACATAGAGTGATTTTGGTGGTTTCATGGATTCCAGCAGTGTGCGGGGGGTCGTGTAGGCTGTTTCATCCAGTCCGTGAATATCGGGTAGCCGCCAATGGGCACCAGTTGCGATTAAAAATGATGCTGCAGTATATCGTCGTCGGTTGACGCTAATTTCGTGCGGTGACAGAAAATGAGCTGTACCGACAATAGTTGTAATACCTTCGTTTTCGTAATATTTACGGTTGCCGCCGGCACCGGTTCGTTTGACGGCGAGGTCTTTCCAGGCACGGAGCGATGGATAATTGTATCCCAGCATACTGCTGCGCAGACCAAACCTGGCGCCCATGCGTGCTTCGTCATAAAGTTGCATGGCGTGTAGCAGTGATTTGACCGGTACATCTGCCCAGTTAGGGCTGGCGCCACCAAACGTATCCGCTTCGACGATGGCAACGGTTTTGCCTTCGCGGACGGCGATTGTTGCGGCAGCACTACCACCGGCACCGCTGCCGATTACGATGAGGTCAAAATCGAATTTTTGTTTTTTTGCCATGGATGGTGGGCTCCTTAGATAATCACTCGATGATGTTGATACAGATATGCGGCATCGGGATGGTAACGTTCAAGTTGGGTGCTGGCGATTCGTCGGAGGTCGTCGCTAGTAACAGTCGATTTGTTACCTAGCCATACGATAACGGCGCTGGTGACGTTGTTTGCGGCGGATTCTGCCTCACCCTCAGGGGCACGAACGCTCAGGCAAGCTGCGCGGATACTATGCAATAGTTTGTCTGAATTGAACGGTTCTGCGGGTCGTTTCCCAGATCGTTTGACGACATCGATAGCGAGGCCCATTAGTATCCTCCTCCGAACGGCAAGATTGCTACATGCATGACACGTTCAACATAGACATACATACCGAGTACCAACAGCCCACTTCCAGCGGCGAACTGCAAAAAGTGTTTGTTCGTTTCGCGCCATTTTTGAATATGGCTGAGTTTGTGACCGCGATTGATCCGCATGCCGACAAATAGCAGCGGCGCCAGCGACACAAGTGTATAAACGAATATACCCAGTAACTGTAGGTCATACGGCAGTTCGGTGAGGGCAAGTGCGGTGATGATGATTGGTACAAAAACGAACAGTATTTCAGCAAAGATGCTGGTCATACCTAGACCAAAGGCTTCGGCTGTGTTTTTGCTGTGTTTGCTACGATCCGCTAAAAATTGAGCAAATGAACGGGGAATCCATAATGTGGTGCCACGGTCTTTGCCATAGTAGAAAAACCAAACGCCTATTCCGACAATAATCGCCAGGCCAGCAGCAAGTATCCAAAGTGTTGGCAGTGTATCGGTTGTTGCGCCGAGTAGCAAGATAAAGGCAAATGTCGACAGTAATAGGACAGTCATTGTGCCCGCGCCTGCGATAAACCCGTAAACCAACTTTAATAATCGACTATGGGCGGATTTACGCCCCAGCGCGTGGCCACTCAGTAGTGTCAGAACACTCACGCTCAGTTGAAAACTGGCATGGATAGCCGCTGCCAACAATATGATGGCGAAAGAGGTGACGATATCAAAGCTGTCCATTTTTTGTGTTTATCCTTGTAAAAGCTCTTTTATAGTACCATAAGCGGTATATTTAGTAAAAACATTTGATTTTTATAAAAAACTATTGCAATTTTGTAAAGCTTATGCTATTATAACTTCAGTCAATCAATAAAAAACAAAAAGGAATGACGAAAATGGCACAAACAACAAAAACAGAAAAGGCATTCGAAACAGCATTCGACAAAATTGCACTTTCGACCTGGAATCGCACACGAAGTGACTCTGAGTTACGTGATTTCGTGAGCCGACATCATGACCTCGTGTTGGATGTTGATTTAGGTCTATAATAGTTTAGAAATAATGAATGAGTCGCCCTCAATCTGGGCGACTTTTGAATATGGACGCAAAAACCTCGCGTTGTGGTATAACAAGATACACACTAATGTGAGGGTAGTCATCGATGAGTGAATCCGTTCCAATTGATCCAGAGTTATTAAAATGGTATCGAGAAAAGGACGAAGTTATCTTTGACGTTGTCCCGCACAGCCACCTCGACTATGCCTGGTATCGCGACCGTGAATCATCGAAAATGCGCGAAATCGAAGCATTTGTAAAAACGGTTACCGTCGACCGATTCACGCTGGAACAAATGATTACCGCCAAAGAATTCGTCGAAGGCGGTGGCAAGCAAATCAAACAAGATTTGTTAGACATGATTCGCGAAGGTCGTATGGAACTCATCAGTATGTATACACAGCCTGATGTTTTTTTGAGTCCACAAGAACTAGAGTTTTGGAATTTTGAATTCGGCGAACGGGTAGCACGTGAACTGGGCGGGGAGCCGTCGGTTGATAAATATCTGCCAGATTCTTTCGGCCAACCACGAACCGCACCGATGGTTGCGAAACACGCCGGTAAACGATCAATTATTTCGATGCGCGGGTTTGAACATGATTGGCCGCTGTTTATGTGGGAAAGCCCAGATGGCAGCCGCATGCCGACATTTATGATCCCGGGCGGCTATGCAAACGCTGGTCACCTCACCTACCCGGGCGTCGAACGCGACGAAGTATCACCGCAGGAATATTACTACCGACAGGTTGATGCGGCATCTGTCGCGATTCGTGGTCTCATGAACCGCTACGGCCATCGATACAAGAATATTGATTTGCCGCATTTGCTGGTCATGAACGGAAATGATTTTACAAAACCAGACGAAGATCTGCCGGAAGTCCTAGAAGGTGTCCAAGAAAAAATCCGTGATGAACTGGGGATTAAAAACTTCCACATCCGTACTAGTTCGCTGGGTCGATATGTCGACCTGGCGCTGCGTACCGTGGATACGGAGAAGTTGCCGACATATCGTGGCGAGATGCGCCACGGCAAAGAACACTATGTGCTGCGTGGTATTGATTCGGCGCGCATGTATTTAAAACAGCGCATGCACGAAGTCGAGACGCGGATTTATGATGCGGGCGTATTGGCGTCACTGTTGATCTTGGCACGAAACGCAGGCCAGGTGGGTGAGAATGATCACGCATCATGGCAGCAGGTTGTTGGTTGGTTGAGGGCAGTCGAACAAATTCAACCGGTTGGATCGCACGATACGATTTCGGGATGTGGGTCGGACGATGCGTATCCGTTGCCGTTGTCGTTGATGACCGGGGCATACAATTCGGCCAACCAGGCGGCACGCAATTCAATGGCGGCGCTAGGGAACAGGTTGGATACATACGGGCCGTATCAGCACAAAGAACGAGGGCAAACATTTGCCAACCTACTGCCCTTTGATCGCACCGCCCTGGTGGAACTGCCAATGGAAGGCGAGTTAGAGCACGATCGGGGACTAAAGGTTGTTGCCACGTACGGTGATGGTCGCACTATCACCTACCCTGCCCAATTGATTCAAAAAGTGGATACGCGGTATGCGGTCTGTGCGTTGCCGATGCAGGCAATGAGTTCGGTGCAGGTGAGGCTGGAGCAGACTGAATCTCATCCGTCGCGTGAATTCACACACCAACAACGTTCGTTTGAAACATCACTTTATACACTGGACGTTTTGCCAAACGGAACGGTCAGTATTGTTGATAAACGTACCGGTACGGTCATGAACGGTCTGGTGTTCGAGGACCAGGGTGATCGTGGCGATGAATATAATTTTTGTTACGTAGATGGCGACAGCGTTCGCACAACCCGCGATAAAAATGCAACCGTGCGCGTGGTCAATGATGGTCCGGTATTTACCGAAATTCAGATTGATACAGAACTCGTCGTGCCCGAAGGATTAGACGGAGTCGAGGGAACGGTCCGCCAGGTTGAATCACGTTCGCCGAACATGGTGATTATGCCGATCAGCACAAAGGTGCGGCTATATAAAAATGAAGGTATTGATCGCATCGAGTTTGCGACGACCGTCGACAACACGGCACGTGATCACCGCGTGCGTGTACGATTCGATGCGCCGAATGCTGGCGACACGGTGCGCGCCAAAGAACCTTATGAACTGACTCCCCGACCGGCTGTGCCGATTCAGGGTGGTGAAGGCTGGATGGAATCACAGCCGATTGCAACCACTCATAATCAGGGTGTGGTGACGGCAGGTGACCTGGCATTTTATAACCGCGGGTTGCCAGAACACGAGGCGCTGACCGATGAAAACGGCGTGATTAATGAAATTGCGTTGACGCTATTTCGCAGCGTTGGTTATTTGAGCCGTGGCAATTTGGCGACTCGCCCAGGTTGGGCAGGTCCAGGCGTCGCTACGCCGGAAGCACAAATGATTGGTAAAAATACCTATGAGTTTGCCGTTGGATTCGGCGGGCAGCAGGTGGCGGGTGATGTGATTACCAAATCATATGATTATTTCCATCGGGCCGAACATGGATTTGCCGGTGCAAACATTAACGGACTGTTCGACGTCACCATGTCACGCGCTATCGAAATGCCGGCGCTGCGTCCAACCGCAGACGGTGCGGCGGTCATAGCGCGATTCTCTAATCCCGACGACGAACCGGTGAAAATCACACTCAGCGGTGCGTTTGCGAACGCAGTCGAATGTGCCTATGATGGTACGCCGATTGATAGTGCGGTTGACATGCATCAATTTGAACTAGCCCGCGGAATTACAACGATACGAATCAGTTAAAAGCAAAAACCCCACGAACAATCGTGGAGCTTTGCTCGACACGAATGTCGTGGGGTTATTCTTTGAGTTGTTCCCATGGGACCGGTTGGCCGACTTTGCAGTATGGGCCGAACGGATGGCTGAATCCCCAGAGGAACACAGAAATGGTCTGGTTGCGGTCATCTAGGTTGCGCCAAAATTGTTTAGGGGCGACCGTTCCGAGGAAAACTTGCAGAACAATGAGCGCGACGACGATTGCCGCCAACAACCAAATGAGTGTATCCATGGACATCCTCCCTATGGCAGGTTGATCCCAGTAGCTACCCCGATGCGGTCAACCGCCGCAAGCGCTTCTTTTGCAGCTTCGTAGGCGTCACACATCCACTGATCAAGGAGCAGGTCGCCATTTGCTATACGGCCCTCCCAATAGTTGACATATGCCTGCAACGAAGCATGTACTTCTTTCAGTGAAACCGTTTTGGTGCGTTGACGGAACATTCCTTTTAACGACGCCTGCGTACTCACGATGTCGATTTCCTTCTGTCGTATTGCCTGCCTGTCAAAAAACATCCCAGCATGAGACTAAATCTAGTTTAACAATATGATCGAGTATGACGCAAACATAAGCGACTAATAAAGAAAAATCACTCACCGAAGGGGTGAGTGATTTTTCTTGGTAGCAGCGACAAGGATCGAACTTGTGACCTTAGGCTTATGAGTCCTACGCTCTAACCAACTGAGCTACGCTGCCTCGTCGGCATTCACTTTTGAGTTTTCGCTTACGAACAAGTTCGAAAGCTGTCACTCATCGTTATGCCTCCTCTCAATTTCGCAAACAGCAAGCTTGGTTTGCAAAATTGGGAAGCGGTCAAGACCGCTTCAACAAACGCTATTGTAACAGATACAGAGCAAGAATGCGAGACCCTAGTGATTAGTAGCGGTCGTCATCATCTTCCTCGTCGCTATCGAGGTCTTCGATGAATTCACGTTCATCATCATGCATGTCGATATCGTCGTCTTCGGCATCAAATTCACTGTCGTCGGCAAGTGTTTTGTCTAATTCGTCTTTGAACTTATCGGCGGGAACACCAAGTTCTTCGGTCGGGTCATCGCCCATCTCGTCCATCAGAGGGTCGGTAGAATTATCGTCAATCGTCAGGTCGTCCTGATAGCTCTGTAGTTGGTAATCGTCGTCGTTATTCATCGCATCCCTCCTTATTACCTTTTCATAGTATGCGAAAACGACAGCACCATACGTGAACTTTTTTACACGATTAACGGGCTTGGCGGTAGTAGTTGACGAGCGATGGGAGCATATAAATATCTTCGAGTTGTTGTTTGCGACCATCGACAATCCAAAGGCAGCTCTGGCTAGTCAGTTCGAGATTAATGGGTTGTTCTGTCGATCGATTAACGGCGTGGATATCGAGAATCAGCGGGGAAGTGCCAAATTGGAATCGTCGATCATCTTGGTAGAATGTTGGATTGCCCGGTTCGATATCATACTGTTCAATACTACCGTCGTTGAGGTCGTGACTCAGTAGAATGTAATCGAGTTCAGGTCCGTCGGTCGACCGCAGGACAATCGTTTGACGGTCTGGCGTCATGCCGCAGGTCAGTAGGTGAGGGAACACACGTGGTTCTCCGTTGATGTCATAGGTCGGCGCCGTATTCGGGAAACAATGTGTGTGGTAAAAATCGAGGAATTGTTCGTAGCGCTCGGTATTTTCGGGTAATGCTAAATACTCGAAAGGTAGCGGAGGTTGCTGAGGGCGTAGACGTCGTTCCATAATGTCTTCTTTTAATTATACGCTCAGGATGTGAATCGCGCCTCGCTATTTTTGTTACCATCGCGCTATAATAGAATCATATCCCCGCGACACACACTCACCATTCGGTAAAGCGTCCCTCCGGTGGAATTTATCATTCATTGTCTTCGGCGACGGGCTAGAAACGGGCACGGACGACGGGCAATACAAATCGAATCGTTTCTCAAACTAATTTTTGAGGAATTATTGTAATGAATGATGAAATCTTTTTGAACGAACGAATTGATGTGCTGGCAAAGTTTGGCACTGGTCTGAATCCCTGTGTTCCGATCAAATTTCGGCGCAAGACTGGCCGCGAAGTGGTGATCATCGAAATCGGCCTGCGACATCCAATCAACGACGGGCGCAAGACGATGCATATATTTGATGTCACGGATGGCCAAGCAGACTATCGAATCGAATTCGACAGCGAGCGACTGACGTGGCATCTGACGCGTGAGGGCGACCGGTTATGAGAAACGGCTATAACTCGGCGCAGCCGCTGATGATGCATATTGACCTGAACAGTTGTTTTGCGACGGTTGAACAACAGGCGCGGGTGCAACTACGCGGTCGGCCGGTCGCGGTCGTGAACCGCCGGACGGAACACACGATGATTGTGACGTGCAGTTACGAAGCCAAGGCGATGGGGGTGAAACTAGGTATGCGCCTGCGCGATGCCAGAAAAATATGCCCAGGATTAATTGGCGTCGAGAGTGATCCGGCGAAATATCGCTATGTGTATCACAAACTTTTGGATATCATGAACGACTATTCGGCACACGTGACGATGAAAAGCATCGATGAGGGTGTGATCGATTTTAGCCAGGCGCCGCGGTCGGTTGTTGATCGGGGATTAGAAACCATCGGGTATGAAATCAAACAGCGCCTGCGTGACGAGATCGGCGTGGCGATGCGGTGTAACGTCGGCATCGGGACGAACCGGTTTCTGGCCAAGATGGCCGCCAGCCTGCATAAACCAGACGGACTCGACATCATTACCGCCGACAATTTGCGTGACGTTTATGCGACATTAAAATTACAAGATTTAACCGGTATCGCCGGACGTAACGAACGCCGGTTGAATGCCGTCGGGATATTTACCCCGCTACAATTCCTCGACGCCGATGTCCGCGTGCTACACGACATGGTATTTCACAGTATTAATGGCGAACAATGGCATCAGCGGCTGCGCGGTTGGGAGGTGGATGACATTGTGACACATATCCAGCGGGTGGGACGTCAATATGTGTTGGACGGCTTTAACCTGACGTTTGATGAGATTTTGGACCGATTACATCATCTATGCGAATCGGTCGGACATCGTATGCGCAAACAGGGGCTGAGCGCTCGCGGTATTTATGTCGGGACGCGAACGTTCAATATGACGGGCGATCGACGGCGCAGTTACTGGCACGCGACGCATGTGTCGCAGACGCCGTTTTTTAGTAACGAAGCAATTTATAATTTAGCGCGCCAATTATTTGTCCATGCGCCGCCCAATATCCGTGATATTAACGTCCATGTGTATTTGCTGGAGGAGGGCGATCGGTCGCAACTGAGTATATTCAATGATTACATTGCTCGCGAGCGCGCCATCAGCACAGCGGTCGATGAATTAAATGCACGCTACGGCGAACATACTATCCATTCGGCCAGCACGACCAATACTGGTCCGTTTGTCAAAACCAAAATACCGTTCGGTAGCACGCGATACCTATAGTTGTATACTGGTAGGTATGAATAAAGGTCTTATTACATTCATGGCTGGTGTTGGTGGCGCAGTTGGAAGCTATGTGCCAATTGTGCTGGGTGATGCGGCGTTACTGGATGGCTGGAGTATTCTCGGCGGAGTGATTGGTGGATTAGTCGGCATTTGGGCGGGAGTAAAACTAGCACAAAGGTTGGGCTAGTGGCCAAATACGTTGTCGCGGTCAGCGGTGGTGTCGATTCTGTCGTGCTGCTGCACATGCTGGTGAACGAACGTCCGAACGATACGTTGATTGTTGCGCATTTTGATCATGGTATTCGCAAAGAATCGGCCGATGACGAAGCTTTCGTTCGACAATTGGCCGATCACTACAAATTGCCATTTGAATCAAAAAGGGAAGATTTGGGTGCAAGCGCGAGTGAGGAACTGGCGCGGGACAGGCGTTACGCATTTTTGCGCACTGTCGCTAAAAAGCATCATGCAACGATTGTCACGGCGCATCATGCTGATGATGTCGTAGAAACGATCGCTATTAACCTGACGCGTGGAACGGGTTGGCGTGGACTGGCTGTGCTCAACAGTGCCGATATTGAGCGTCCACTGCTCGGGTATAGAAAATCTGACCTGATAGAGTATGCAAAACAGCATCAGTTGGATTGGCGTGAAGACGTGACAAATCAAGATGTGAAATATCTGCGGAATAATCTTCGGCAAAAACTGGCGCTTCTCGACGATGACAGCCATCGATTACTACTGTTATATCGCGACCGTCAGCGTTTTCTCAGGCGCATGGTTGATAATGAAATAGACAGGTTAGTTGGGGCATCACCATATTCGCGACATTTGTTCATCGCCGTTCCGGATGCGGTTGCAACAGAACTTTTGCGTGGCGTGTTCGAAAAACAAGGAATAGCAGCACCAACGCGGCCGCAATTGAATCGTGCTCTTCACGCAATTAAGGTTTTTCACGGGGGTAAGCGTTACGAGGTCGCAACGGGCATTTCGCTCCGCTTTACGAAAACGGATTTTGTTGTCGAGCAAGCCCGCAAAGTGGTATCATAATAGTAGTGAAATCTTCTGACTGAAAGGAACCAATGCTGACTTATGGCAACAAAAAATCAATCTCCGAAAAATAAATTATCAAACTGGGCTCGATTGGGGCTGTTTTGGGCTATTATTGCCGTCGCAACGCTGACGTTTTTTGCCGTTGTCGCACCGCACGACCAGCTCAAGGAAGTACCGATCGCAACTGTTATTTCCGAGGCAAACAAGGGTGACGTTTCCCGCATCGAAGGATCAGGTAATGACGTCAAAGTTACCCCTAAAGGTAGTGAAAAGCCAACGCAGCATTCATATATTCAAGGTGGTGTGAGTACACTGCTGAAAGATGGTATTTTGAATGACCAGGCAAAAAAGACCATCGCCGACTCACCTCCTTCACAGACGGGCGAAACATTGTGGAATTTGGCGATTATTATCGTACCCGTGTTGTTAATCGCAGCGTTCTTTATGTTTATGATGCGCCAGGCGCAGGGTCAGAACAACCAGGCTCTTGGATTCGGTAAGTCAAAGGCAAAATTGTACGGTGTCGACAAAGAACGCGTTGTGTTCAACGACATCGCTGGTAATGACAGCGCCAAACAAGATCTCGAAGAAGTCGTTGATTTCCTCAAGCACCCAAAGAAGTATCACGAAGTCGGTGCGAAAATTCCAAAGGGCGTGTTGCTCGTGGGTAACCCTGGTACTGGTAAAACTATGCTGGCGCGTGCTGTTGCCGGTGAAGCAAATGTACCGTTTTTCAGTATTAGTGGTTCTGAGTTCGTTGAAATGTTCGTCGGTGTTGGTGCATCACGCGTACGTGACCTTTTTGCAAAAGCCAAAAAGAACTCACCTGCCATCATCTTTATCGATGAGATCGACGCCGTTGGCCGCAAACGCGGTAGCGGTATGGGCGGTGGTCACGACGAACGTGAACAAACCTTGAACCAGATCTTGGTTGAAATGGACGGATTTGAAACAGGAACGAACGTCATCGTTCTGGCGGCAACCAACCGTGCAGACGTATTGGACCCAGCATTGCTCCGTCCAGGCCGTTTCGATCGCCGTACAAACATCATGTTGCCAGAACGCAAAGACCGTGAAGCGATTTTGAAAGTCCACTTCAAGAATAAACCAACCGAAGCAAGCGTTGATTTGGATAAACTGGCTGCAAAAACTGCTGGTTCATCTGGTGCTGATCTTGCAAATATTGCCAACGAAGCAGCCATTATCGCTGCACGCGATAACCGCAAAAAGATTTCAAACGCCGACGTGACGGAAGCATTTGAAAAAGTTGCGATTGGTCCTGAACGCAAAGCCAAGGTCATGAGCGAACGCGAAAAAGAAATCACGGCATACCATGAAGCAGGTCACGCTGTTGTCGGCCACGTACTACCTGATAGCGACCCTGTTCACAAGGTCACAATTATCCCTCGTGGCGGTACTGGTGGTGTGACATGGTTCATTCCACCAGAGGACAAAAGCTACACGAACGTGTATGAATTCAAAGATATCTTGGCGCGCGCTGTTGGTGGCCGTGTCGCCGAAAAGATCATCTATGGTGAAAACGGTATCACTACTGGTGCTGGTTCTGACCTGCGTAAAGCAACCGAAATTGCTCGTGACATGGTCATTGAACAGGGTATGGGTACAAAACTCCGTGACCAAGTATTCCACGAAGACAACGGTGGTATGGTGTTCGATCGTATGACACACGAACGTCCATATAGCGATGACACTGCAAAAGAAATTGACCACGAGGTTGAATCATTAATCAAAGAAGCAGTGCGCCGTGCCGAAGCCGTCCTCGAGCACAATCGTAAGAGTCTTGATATACTTGCCAAAGCACTACTCGTTGAAGAAACAATTGATGATGGCGATGTAGCGAAATTACTAAAGGATACAGTTCTACCAAAGGAAGCAAAGCAGCACTCATAGAGCGACTGCCTAGGAAACAAAAACTATGGGTCGAGTTAGAAGCGTCGTTACCCGCGCTAACCAGCGTTTATCTGTGCAACTAGCTGCAGGTTTGCTGGCGGGTGCGACGCTTATCTCGTTGCTCCTGGGATTCTTCCGCGATCGTTTACTCAACAGTGCGTATTTGCCGAACGAAGCGGCAGGATTGCACGGATACCCTGCAGGTATCGACGCCTACACGGCGGCATTTACTGTTCCTGATTTCATGTTCTTTATTTTGGTATCAGGCGCGCTCAGCGTGACATTTATTCCAGTATTTAACCAACGTCTGGCCAGTGGCAACAAAAAATCAGCGTGGGAATTATCGACAAGTCTGCTGAATTTTATGGCGATTTTGACGCTCATTACGAGCCTTCTGATTATTATTTTTGCCGAACCGCTCATTCGCTATTTGATCGCTCCGGGATTTGACGAGTCGACAACGGCACTCGCCGTCAGTATGACGCGCGTTATCGCAGTCAACCCATTCCTATTCGCGATAGCGACCGTACTCGCGAGTGTACAGCAGGCAGTTGGCCGATTTACCTTTTTTGCTATCGCTCCGGTGCTGTATAACATCGGTATTATTATCGGTCTGACCGTTTTCACCGGCGGCATTACGATATTTGGCCAGCAGATTTTTGAAGGTGGCATCATGGGAGTTGCATTGGGAGTTGTGCTGGGATCGGTACTCCAGCTGATTGTGAGTACAATTGGACTGATCGGGCTAGGATTCGATTATCGGTTCAAAATTTACTGGAAAAACAAAGGCTTCAGAAAAGTGCTTGGCCTATTACCGATTCGTTCTCTTGACCAAGGCATGGACTATTTGGTCGGTATGGTTGAAATTAACTTGGCGTCTCGCATGGCGGAGGGCACGGTCCGTATCTACAACCAGGCGGTAACACTACATATGGCACCAATCAATTTGATAGGTGTAGCAATCAGTACCGCAGCGTTTCCGCGTATGACCGAGCGTCTCGGTGAAGGTCGAACGGATTTGTTCAAGAGCGAATTGCAGGCGGTGTTACGCGTCATCGTGTGGCTGGCAATGCCAGTTGCAACCATCACATTCTTTACACGTGGGTATCTCGTCAACTTTATCAAAAACGGTGGTGACGCGTTGATGGCGGGTCTGCTGGGTACACTGGCGATTGCAATTTTGTTCCGATCGATTTATTTCATAGCTGCACGCAGTTTTTATGCACAACAGGATGCCAAGACGCCACTATTCATTTCCATTTTTGCCATTATCGTGAATATTGTCTTTGCCGTGTGGTTTGTCATGGGGCTGAATATGGGTCCATATGGATTAGGTTTTGCGCAGTCAACCGTTGCGATTTTGGAAGTTGTCGTATTGCTATTCATCATGAACCGACGTATTGGTGGATTGATTGATAAACCGCTCATTAATGCCGTCGGTCGGATGGCGAGTGCAACGGCAATTATGTCAGTTGTTTGTTACACAATGGTGCAATTGTTCCAGTTGCAGAATGTTGATAATAGCTTTTTGGCGACGTTTCCAAAATTCGTTCTGATTGTTGCTGTCAGTATTGGCACCTATCTATTGTTGAGCCGTTTATTCAGTCTGAAGGAGGCCGACCCAATATTGGCACGATTCAGGCAGCTATTTTTTGCGCGTGTCCGTCAATAATTTTTAATAGATTCACCATCTCATTGACTCTGTTTGGGCGTCCTCGTATACTATAACCAAACTGTGGGACACATCAGCAACTACTGCACAAGGAGGTACAATGGATATTTCAAACGTAACTGACATAAAAGAACTCAAAGCACTCGCTTATGACACGCTGCAGATTGTTGAAATTCATCAAAACAATCTTCGTCTTATTCGTCAGCGTCTTAGCGAACTCGAACAGGTCGCGGAACCGCCTCAGCCAGTAAAGAAAAAATAATATCTCTCAACTATGCAACATACGGCCTTAGCGCCGTATGTTGTTTTCATAGCGATTGCTATCACCTCTGTTTTCTGGTATAGTTATACCAGTTTATGGACCAATCACACATCCGAAATTTCTGCATTATTGCTCATATTGATCACGGCAAGTCGACACTTGCCGATCGTTTGATGGAAGTGACTGGAACTGTCTCGAAACGCGATATGAAATCACAACTCCTCGACAGTATGGAACTAGAGCGAGAAAAAGGCATCACGATTAAATTGGCGCCAGTGCGTATGACGTATAAAGACTGCGAATTAAATTTGATCGACACGCCGGGTCATGTCGATTTTAGTTACGAAGTATCACGTAGTCTGGAGGCCTGTGAGGGTGCCGTGTTGGTTGTCGATGCGAGTCAGGGCATACAGGCCCAGACACTGGCAAATGTTTATTTGGCGCTTGCTGCCGATCTGACGATTATTCCGGTACTTAACAAAATTGATTTGCCTGCGGCAGATGTGCCCCGGGTCAGTGCAGAAATCATCAATCTTTTAGGATGTGATGAATCGGACATTTTAAAGATTAGCGCCAAAACAGGCGAGGGTGTGCCAGAAGTACTCGATGCAATTGTCGAAAAAATCACGCCGCCAATGGGCGATGCAGCCAAACCAACACGTTCGTTGATTTTTGACAGTTATTACGACGATTATCGCGGGGTGATTCTGTACACGCGTACCGTCGATGGTTCGATTAAAAAAGGCGATACGATTGAAATGTTAGCAACGGGCGCCAATGGATTAGCGCTTGAAGTCGGATCACTCAGCCCTGTCATGAAACCAGGCGAAGCCATCGATACTGGTGAAATTGGCTACATTGTCACCAACCTCAAAACGACTCGTGACGCACGAGTCGGTGATACGGTAACTGTCAAACGATCACATGCCACGGATCCACTGCCGGGTTACCAAAACGTCAAACCATTTGTGTACGCTGGATTTTTCCCGGTCAGCAACGAAGATTATAACGATCTCAAAGACGCGGTTGAAAAATTGTCACTCAGTGATAGTGCGTTGCAGTTCGAACCAGAGAATTCACCAGTCCTTGGGTTTGGTGTCCGAATTGGATTTTTGGGGCTACTGCACATGGATATCGTGCGCGAACGCCTCGAGCGCGAATACGATCTGGATTTGGTTGTCACGAATCCATCAACCGACTACCAAGTATCGCTGAATAATGGTGAAGAACTAGATATCAAATCAGCGAGTGATTTACCTGATGTAAGCAAAGTAAAGGAAATCCGTGAACCATGGATTAATGGTGAGATTGTTGTTCCACAGGATTACATTGGTGCGGTCATCCAACTTATTGTGAATAAACGTGGTCGGCAAAAAAATCTTAGCTACATCGATGAACGTGCGCTGATCAGTTTCGAAGCACCTCTGGCAAACCTCCTGACCGATTTTTACGACCAATTGAAATCGGTGACGAGCGGCTACGGAAGTTTCAACTATGAACTGAGTGAATATCGTGCCGAAGATTTGGTACGCGTTGATTTTTATGTGGCTGGTGAGATTGTTGATTCGCTGAGTATCATGGTGCACCGATCAGAGGCTGATGGTATTGGAAGGACGATTGTCAAAAAACTCAAAGAAGTTATTCCACGTCAAAACTTCCAGGTATCATTACAGGCTGCCATTGGTGGACGGTTTATTGCTCGTGAGGATTTGAGTGCCTATCGCAAAGATGTCACCACTGGACTATATGGTGGCGATGTATCACGCAAGAAAAAGGTGCTCGCGAAACAGGCTAAAGGTAAAAAGCGCATGAAACGTTTCGGTAAAGTAGACATTCCATCAGAAGCCTTTACCGTTATGTTGAAACGCGACTAGCTGTTTGACGATTCAGACGACGCAATAACAAACAGACGAGCCAGAATTGATTTCAATACTTCTTCTTTCTGTGCGTCACTATTAATTTCGATCAATAGACCCATTTTGTCGTAAACATGGAGTACGTCCATTGTTTTGTTTTTAAACTCCTCGATACGAGTATCGAGTTTGTGGGCTTCATCATCTGCACGATCACCACGATCGCCGATTTCACGTGATTTTTCAAATCGTTGATGGACTTTGTCTTCATCGAGGGTGAGGTAAATGACGGCTTTTATCGGGTGTCCGGCATTTTTGGCAATCTCAATAACGCCCTGCTCTTCGCCAATCCAACGTCCGACGGAACTGAGTATAAGGGGACGATTGTTGTAATCAGGGTTGGTGAGGTAAGGGGTGAAAACTTCAAAAAATATGTCGGATGGAGGCAAGACACCATCGTCGAGAATTTTTTTAATGTTTGGATCGAGTTCTGCATTGCGAAAAGCATCGCCAGAACTCAAAAGTGGCGCGTTAAATAGTTCGGACAGTTCACGTCCATGGGTGTCTTTGCCTGCAAAGGGTAGGCCAAAAATATTGATTGCTCCTGACCCAAGCCATTTTTTTATTTTTTCAAGATGATCGGCCGAAATCGGTAATTTTTCTTTTTCCATAGATATAGTATAGCGGAGCATTCGGCGCTGCACAAACTAGCTTGCCGTTGCGTCGTCATCGGATGTTGGTGGTTCTGATGGTGTGAGTGTTGTTGACTGTTTGACTGTTTCACTCATTTCAACGGCCGTATGACGAAGATCGGTGGCGGTATCGTCGATGGTCTGAGCGACACCGGTTGCCTCGGAGTGTAATTCGTCGATAAATCCATTCTTGATGTTCGTCATCTCTGATTTGATAGACGAAATTTCACCGACTAAATTGTTGAAGTCATCGAAAAATCCCATGGTATTACTATAGCCTGCGAACGAGCAACACTGCAAGCCCATACACTGGCACTCAAGTTGCAAGAGTGCCAAATTCGCGCTATAATGACGATATGACAGAACGTCAAATGCAAATACTTGCAGCAATCATTGAACAATATGCCGAAGTCGCGTCGCCGGTCGGTAGTGTGACGTTGGCAAAACTCTTTAATGTTTCCAGTGCAACAATCCGTAGTGAAATGGCCAAACTGGAAGAGTTGGGGTTGATTATGCAGCCACACACCAGTGCGGGTCGTATCCCGACTGACCGTGGCTATCGGTTTTACGTGAACACCATCACTGAATCACAGGCTGGTGCTGCACCACAACTTGATCGCGGTACGAGGGCGATCGAAGCGCGAGTAGCAACCCATACAGATCGTGCCGATAGGGCAATTCGAAGCGCCGTCGACAGTCTAGTGGAGCTGACTCAAAACCTCGGTATTGCAACAATTGGCGACGAACTTTATATGAATGGCATTGGAAATCTTTTCAGCCAACCAGAATTTATGCAGGGTAATCATGTTCAAGCAGTCGCACGTTTGCTTGATAACCTCGAACCATGGCTACGCGAAGCTGCGCCAAACGAACCCCTTAATGTCTACATCGGTAGCGAAAATCCCGTCGGAAAAACGAGCGGCGTTTCATTGATTATTAGTCGTTTTCGTTCTCCGTACAGTGATCGAAGCTACATCGGTGTACTGGGACCTACGCGGCAGAGTTATGGGAAAGTAATGCGTTTGGTCCGGCATGCCGGAGCAATGCTAGAGGAGGTGTTGTAACGATGGTAAAAAGTAAAAAAGACGAATCTGAACAAATCATTACTGATCTCACTGCAGACTTGCAGCGGACACGTGCAGACTTTGAAAACTATCGTAAACGCGTCGAACAAGAAAAACAGAACGCCCGCATGACCGGCGAAGCGTCTGCGGTCCTCAAACTTCTCCCTGTCATTGATAATATTGAACGCGCTATTACACATATCCCTGCAGAGATTGCTGACGACAAATGGGTGCAGGGTGTCGCAGGATTGGCAAAAAATCTTGATAAATCTCTCGAAACGCTCCACCTCAAACGCATAGATGCAACACCAGGTACGCCATTCGATCCAACTCTCCACGATGCTATTCAGATTGACGAGGATGCTGTCGGTGATCATGAAGTCATCGCAGAGGAATTACAGGCGGGCTATATACTCGCTGGTCAACCAATTCGTCACGCCATGGTTAAAGTGACGCGTCAGTAGAAGGTTTTTTACGTCGGAACTTCATCACGACGGTTGCAATAACCACAACGACAATCGCGGCAGCTAGCGGCACGAGTAACGTAAAGCTTCCGCTACTGACAAGTTCTTGAAATACACCAGTATCAGGGGCGCCGATTGATTGCCCTGAACAGGTGCCATAGGAACTTGCTCCATAGGCGGAATTTGTACTATCGTTACATCCGTATGACGCCATTTTCTTTGTCGTTCTCCTATTGCTACCGTACCATAAACGGTATATTATGAAAACGTTACTAAATAGAAGTGAGGGGAATATGCCAAATTTAGGTACACCAGAACTAATCATCATTTTGTTGGTAGTTTTGCTGCTCGTTGGTGGTAAGAAACTGCCAGAACTAGCGCGAAGCATCGGTACTTCAATGCAAGAACTGAAAAAGGGCATGAGCGGTGATTCGTCATCAAAGAAAGAAACAAAGTCTGTCGACCAGGCAGAATAAGCCAGTAGAACCACAAGAACTACCGCTAGAGCTGACATTTCTTGAACACGTTTACGAACTTCGTAATCGAATTTTTTGGGTAATACTAGCACTAACGGTAACGTCAGCGGCGGCTTTTCAATTTAAAGATCCTCTTATTGCAGCGGTAATGGCACCGTTGCATGGACAAAAATTGATATACCTGACGCCGGGTGGGGGCTTTAGCTTTATTTTTACCCTATGTCTGTATGTGGGGGCGTTGTTTACTATCCCTTTTGCTATATATCATATTTATCATTTTCTCCAACCGATCATAGGACGAAAATCTCGACGATTCGTCGTAATCACTCTTGTCGTTTCGTCGATTCTCGCGGCGTCAGGTGCGCTGTTCGGATACTTTGTGACCGTCCCGGCAGCATTGAACTTTTTGTCCAATTTTGCTGGAGATACGGTCGTTTCTAGCTTAACTGCAGACTCGTATTTGGGGTTTGTTGTTGCGTATGTATTGGGTCTTGCGGTGCTGTTTCAGCTGCCACTACTTCTATTTATGATTGACCATATTAACCCATTGAAGCCGGGCGCACTTTCATCGTCACAAGACTATGTCATTATTGGAGCAACAGCGCTTGCTGCTGTAATTACTCCGACGCCCGATGTATTTAATATGGCTCTTGTTGCAGTCCCGATAGTAGCTATTTATGAAATTGGCGCACTCGCTGTTGTTATCCGCCGACAGCACAGAAAACGATCTTTGGAATTGAGCATGAAGAAGTCAGAAAAAGGCAGTAAAAAAGAATTTATTACAAAAACATCTACTATCCTTGATGAACCGTTTTTGTCTGATATCGACGATCTCTTGCAGCCAGCAGTAAAAATGACGCCATCAATAAAGGTGCAAGTTGCTCGCGCGCCTGTACAGCAACATGCCGCCGTAGCGCAAAACCCTCCGACAAAGAGCTACCAGCAACAGACACACAAACGAACTTTAGACGGATTTGCCGTTCCAACGCGCAGGGAGGTGCATGCTCGTATGATTACTTCGCAACGTCCTGAACGATCACTAACGAAAAGAAGTCGCGGGTATGTTTTGGAGCGATCACACCGCACAGTGCGTACAATTGACGGTCTTTCCATAGCTTCGCCTTCTATGTAGCAAACGTGTTGACCAGCCATAGTGTCTATGCTTAAATAACGATACAAATCCTCAAAAACAAAAACAAAAGGAAAACAGCTATGGTAGTCAAGGAAGAATTGACCGATATATTTAATAAAAAAATGGATCGTCAAGAATTTCTTAAGAGCGTTGCAATTAGCCTTATTGCACTCAGTGGTGCAGGTGTGGCGCTGAAACTTATCTTGCAGGACAGATCACGTGCCAGCTCGTCTGCAAGCGGTTATGGAATATCTGCATACGGTGGCTCGCACGAAACGAAGAATCCTGCGGTATAGTTGATCATATTTGCCATCACTTACTTATGACGTCTATAATGTGACTACCAACTATGGCTAGTCGAGTATTTTTAGTTATTATACTTAGTTTAAGTTTTGTACTGCAGTCTACTCCCGCAGAGGCGACGACCTTACAACATAAGGGATTATTTGTGTCGCCGTCTCGGCGGGATGTTAAGGTTCTTGCGGGCAATGAGGCAAGGGGTAGCATATCGGTATATAATTACTACACTAAGGCGCTACATGTAGATGTAAGCGTTAGCGCCCTGTCTGTGATTGATAAGGAGTATCGATATACTCTAACAAAGCCAAATGAAAATTGGATAAGTATCATTGGTGCGAAAGACGGTATAGATTTACCAAAAAATCAAACCAAGGCTATTACGTATCGAGTTGCTGCACCAAAGGATGCTGCGCCAGGGGATCACTATTTTGCGATAGTTGCGAGTACGGACATGTCTGGGAAGGGTTTTCAGCAAAAAGCGCAAGTCGTATCGGTTCTTTATGTGCAAGTAGGTGGCGGTCGAATTATTCGTTCGGCAGAAATTAAACGCGCAGAAACTCCATTTCTTGCTTTTAGCCCGACTATTCATTATGCATTTGATGTACAAAATACTGGAAATGTTCATTTTGACGCATATTTTTTCGCGCGCCTAGAAAATCTGTTCGGTCAATATGCCACGAACGGTGCAGATCAGGTAGTACTGGCGAAAACAACACGAAGAATCACCGGAAGTATACCCATGCCAGCATTACCCGGATTGTACGAATTAGCGTATGGGTATAAAGATGGTGATCAATCGGGGAAGAAAATGACTATACATGTTTTGTATATGCCACCATGGTTTCTGGTGACGGTTTTATTGGGCGGATTAGCGGCTGTTCGACTCTTTCAGTCCAGGCGACAGTAAAATTAACTTTGCCCAATTGCGGTATAGGTGATATCGACAGTATATGTCCCTGAGCTTTTGCTGTTATCAATGAGCGCACCGTACGTTACGGCAGTGTTGTCGCCGGATTTATAGGGGCCGGTCATTGATTTTATTTCGACTTGAGACAGGGTCATTCCTTTAAAACTAGTCGATGAGCCAGACGTATTATAGCCCCAGGAATTAACGGATAGGGCGGACGGGCTACCATTGGCACTAGCCGGTATGGTGTCGGTTCCATTAGATAGCGATGTTGTTGATGTTGCGTTGACATAGAGCTTGTAGCCGACGACATCTGTAGATGTAACCGTTACTGTATGTGATCCAGACCCGCTAAAGTTCGGGCCGCTGGGCGTCAGGGTCATTGAAGGGCTTGTATCAAGTGAAATTCCAATTGTAGTCATTGCCCCAAACGGTACATCGGCACCAAAAACACCCATGCCAAATGGGGATGCAGTGGCTGTATGTTGGATGAAAAAACTCGTTACAGCCAGTAGTACGAGGAAAGACAGGTGCCGACGAGTGACCGTAAGGATCTTCATAAATAAAAGTATAGCAGAGCGCAATGAGTGCCCTATTTAATTATGTGTTTACATTATGCTTATGCCCTGTCATAATGGCTATGTATTGTAAGTACAAAAAGGATTAGAGTATACTAAGGCGATCTGTCAAGTGAAAACAAACTTTGGAAAAAGAATAGGCAAGTTGGCAATGATTGTGTCAACCGTTAGAATTATACTCTCACCTGCTGTGGCTGGTGCCGTCAGTCAGACTGCAAGTACGACAGTCAGCGTCTCTGTAGGGGACACGATTAGTATCAGTACTAGTGGCACTGTGTCATTTTCTATTGCTCCAACCGCCGGTGGTGTAGTGAGCAGCTCTAGCGATACCGTCACTGTCAGTACTAACAAAACAGCGGGTTATACCTTGACTGTTGCAGATACTGATGCAACAACTACGCTGGTGAGTGGCGGCAATACGTTTACTGCGAGTTCAGGTACGAAAACGACACCAGTAACCCTTACATCTGGAACGTGGGGCTTTGCAGTTGCAAGCGGAACGACGGGAATTGGTACGAACGGATTTGATGCCTCATATTCAACCGAAACCAACAATGCATCCAGTACATCGAAGTGGGCTGGTATGCCTGCAACGGGATCGCCAATGATGCTGAAAACAACGGCGGCTACTGCAACAAACGACACAACAACAGTATGGTATGCCGCAAAAGCGACAACTGGTCAGGCCGGTGGTACATACACCGACTCTGTAACCTATACAGCCACTACAAACTAACTGAACTAAGGAGTTGCATGGGGGAAACACGACATTCCGTGTTGGGAATCAGTCCAATACGTTTCTATCTTCACAGGCTGTCGGTGATGATAGTGATTTTTGTTATGGTTGTTACTGTTACTAATCATGCATCGATTCAGACAGCTCATGCACAAGGTAGTTCTAGTGAAAATCGTGAAAACATTACCCTCACGCCAGCGAGTAGCCAATACACTTCACGTGCCGGTGGGGTTGTCAATGACCGATTAACCGTCGTGAACGATGGTAAGAGTGCCTATGATTTTATTGTTTATGCACGTCCATATTCGGTAGATAGTGACAAATATAGTAACCCCAATTTCACTGCCGTTACGAAATACTCAGACTTATATGCTTGGGTACAGATTCCGCAGACCAAATATCGAGCCGAGCCAAATACGACGACCCATGTTAACTATTCGATTAACGTTCCCAGCGGAGCATCGCCTGGCGGCCATTATGGAGTTATATTCGTCGAAGTGCAGCCGATAAAATCTGTCGATAATGCAAATGAGATTTTACGAAAAAAGAGAGTTGGGTCGCTGGTATACTTAACGGTTGATGGAGACATTAAGTTGTCCGGAGAGGTTGCTCCGGGGGGTGGTATACCATTTTGGCAAGTACAGCCACCTCTACGCGCGACTGCCTCAGTAAAAAATACCGGCAATACACACTTTACGATGAGCACTGTTTTGCATGTGAAAGATGTGCTGGGTAATGTAAAGTACCAGGGTAAAAAGGAATTTTATATACTTCCCGGTACGACACGAAAGGTGGATTTAGACTGGGTCCAAGCGTCATGGTTTGGACTATATAAAGTAGCTCTTGATCAAAAGTTTCTCGGTAAGGCATACTCTCATGAGGGGTATGTTCTCATTATGCCAAGATATTTGCCTGCTGTCCTAATGATAATCATTGTTATCGGAGGCGTCTATGCTGCGGCGCGTAGGAAGAAAAAGTAGATCATTCCCGTATGCGACAGTAACTGCAATCTTAACGATTGTCACCGTTTCACTCGTGTCCGTGATGGGCTATCGCCAGACAATGGCACAGACAAGCGGAGCAGGTTCTGTTGTCGGCGCGACAATTTGTGACTCTAGCTCAACAATTAATTTATCAGCGCCGGTTAGCGATAGCATCGTCTCAATACCGACAGTGCAGCTCAGCGGAATTGTTCAGCAAGCATCGCAGATTGAGGTTCGAATTGACGATGTTTTTGACGGCATTATACCGATCAGTTTAGGGCAGACAAGTTTCTCGAGCACTATTCAATTAACTGCTGGGACCCATACGGTAAAGCTGACGGCAATAAATATATGTTCAGGTTCAAATGCCGAGGTGTCAACGATTGTGACTTACTCTCCACCTTCGCAAGTACCATCAACGGGCTCAAACACTCCAACGGAAGTCGATGGCGGAGTTGCCAATGACGTTAATGTTAATACGACAAATCAACCCATAGGTGGTGCGGGCGTAATTGACTGGGCGGCTCAGCCTCTAAAAGAAATAGCGAAATGGTTAAATATCCAAACAGATGACATTTCTGTGAATGATAGTATTGCAACACTATCTATCCATCGAGCCGTAGTAGTGGCTGCAGGGATGACGCTCGCCGTGGTTGGGCTATCACCTGCCGTAATTATCGGAGTCGCCCAATTGCCAGTTATATCCAATATAGTACCGTCAGGAATGGCGCTCCGTCGCCGATCCCATCAGATTGCAAAAAGTGGACGATATATCGGATTCGTGATACTTATAGGCGCATTGTTTTTATAATTGCGCTTTAGTTTAAATTTAACTACAATATATTTTAGTACAGTTTTATATATGAAGAATCAAATTTCTGAACTAATGCAAGAACAAATGAGTCGAAAAGACTTTGTTCGTTTGTCTATTTTTGCAATTTTTTCATTATTTGGTGTTGCCAATTTAATTCAGTATTTGCTGTCACATTCTCCATCTCGTACAAAACGTGACACAGTTTCACATACACCAAAAGAACGTCATGGGTTTGGGGCGTCAAAATTTGGTGTTTAGAACTGCGATATCACTCGAAGAACAGTAGTTATATGATAAATTAGCACTCTTGACATGAGAGTGCTAATTTTATACACTAAAGATATTGGCAATCTACACGTTAGAGTGCTAAAATGTAAATAGAATTACAGATACATCTTACAAGAAAGGGTATACATAGAGTATGGGAAAGATTATTGATATCGATTTAGGTACGACGAACAGCGCAGTCGCCTATATGGTGGCCGGTAAACCTGAGGTGATTGCAAATGCCGAAGGTAACCGTACGACTCCGTCAGTTGTCGCAATTAATAAAAAAGGCGATCGCCTTGTTGGGCAAGTTGCTCAACGTCAGCGTGTAACAAATGCCGAAAATACGATTTATGGTGTGAAACGATTAATTGGTCGTAAGTTTACTGATGATGAAGTCAAAAAAGACATCGACATCATGCCATTTAAGATTGTTAAAAAGGGCACCGGCGTTGCTGTCACTATGGGTGACAAGGATTACACTCCTGAGGAAGTTTCTGCGATGATCCTCAGCAAGATCAAGGCTGATGCCGAGGCATTTTTGGGTGAAAAGGTCACTGAAGCAATCATCACCGTACCTGCATATTTCGACGACAGTCAGCGTCAAGCAACCAAAGACGCAGGTAAAATTGCCGGTCTGGAAGTAAAACGTATTATCAACGAACCAACTGCTGCTGCACTGGCTTATGGCCTAGAGAGCAAAAAAGACGAAAAGATTGCCGTATTCGACCTTGGTGGTGGTACATTCGATGTATCCATCCTCGAACTGGGTGACGGTGTATTTGAAGTTCGTTCAACCAACGGTGACACACATCTCGGCGGTGAAGACTTCGACAACCGTATCGTGAATCATTTCCTCGAGGTATTCAAGAACGAAGAAGGCGTGGACCTTAAAAACGACAAAGCAGCTATGCAGCGACTGAAAGACGAAGCTGAAAAGGCCAAGAAAGAGTTGTCGTCAACAAGTGAATACGAAGTCAACCTGCCGTTTATTACTGCAGATGCCGATGGTCCAAAACATTTTGAATACAAATTGACACGTGCCAAATTAGAAGAACTCGTGAGCGATTTGATTAACCGCCTAGCTGATCCTGTTGAAAAAGCACTCAAAGATGCCGGTGTAAAAGCAAATGAAATTGACGAAATCGTTCTCGTTGGTGGTATGACGCGTATGCCTGCAGTCGTTGAAAAGGTAAAAGCGATCTTTGGCAAAGACCCACTAAAGGGCGTGAACCCTGACGAGGTAGTTGCTGTTGGTGCGGCAATTCAAGGCGGTGTGTTGCAAGGTGACGTGAAAGACGTGTTGCTTTTGGACGTCACTCCGCTCAGCCTTGGTATTGAAACAATGGGTGGCGTGAGTACAAAATTGATTGAACGTAACACGACGATCCCAACCAGTAAGTCCGAGACATTCAGTACTGCCGCAGACAACCAGCCGCAGGTTGAAATCCATGTGTTGCAAGGTGAACGCGAAATGGCGGCCGACAATAAATCACTTGGTCGTTTTGTCCTGGACGGTATTGCACCTGCTCCACGTGGCGTGCCACAGATTGAAGTGACATTCAACCTTGATGCCAACGGTATCCTGAATGTTACTGCGAAAGACAAAGGAACTGGTAAAGAGCAATCGATTACCATTCAGGACAGTGGCAATATGAGCAAAGAGGACATTGAAAAGGCGCAAAAAGAAGCAGAAATGCATGCCGACGAAGACAAGAAAAAGCGCGAAGCTGTCGATGCCCGTAATCAACTAGAAAATGGTATCTATCAGGCAGAAAAAATGCCCGATGAATATAAAGACAAGATCTCCGATGACGATAAAAAAGTCATCGAAGAAGCCGTCGAAGTAGCGAAAAAAGTGAAAGAAAACGCTGATGCATCGAAAGATGAATTGGAAGCTGCAGTAAAAGCGTTGAACGAAAAAATCATGCCTATCGGTGCGAAAATGTACGAAGAGGCTGCTAAAGAAGCACCTGCAGAAGGTGAAAAATCTGATGACAAGAATGAACCAGTTGAGGGTGAAGTTGTCGAAGATACAAAAGAAGATAAATAGAAAATAAATTTGACAACAAAACAGACCGCTTTCGCGGTCTGTTTTTATTTACCCATATCAAAGCATAAGCTACTATAGAAAGGATAACAATCAAGGGTTTTTACGGAGCTACAGATATGACAAAAGGCGCATCCTTTTTTTATAAAATAAATACACGTTCAATCATCAAACGATTAACATTGCTGGTTGCGACCATGATCGTCGCATTCGCAGGTGTACCGACGATTGTGAGTGCCGACGCGGGATATAACGCCACATCAGGCCGTCCGTTTGCATCGTGGTCTGTATGGAATAGTGCCATTCGTTCGAACCCTACACTTGATGCTAACACTAGTGGTATCGTGTCGCTATTGTCGAGTAATGTGATAAACCAGGCAACCGCAAATATGTATGATTTGGGCGTGCCGATATATTTTGTTGATGCATCAACACCTCTCGTATCGGTCACCTGTACTAATTCACCGGCTTGGGGCGTTTGTCCGTTTACGCAAGTACGTATCCCGGTGAATGCTCGACCGCAGCCTGGGGTTGATGGAGCGCTGGTCATTGTCGATACCACCAATCAAAAATCATATGAATTTTGGCAAGCACAGAAAATTAATGATACTCAGTGGCAAACATCATGGGGCGGTGTCGCAGATGATGTCGTGAACGGTGCCGGTGATAAAACATCGTCAGGTTCATCGGTTGCAGCCGGTACACCTCGGCTTGCAGGTGTGATTCTTGAGCGCGAAATTGCAGCAGGTGTGATACCGCATGCGTTGGTATTCGCGAGTAAATATGCGTGTCAAAGTCCATCGTTCCGTTTTCCTGCAACAAAAACTGATGGCCCAAGTGCAGATTCAAACTGTATCCCTGAGGGCGCGCGAGTACAGCTCGATCCGTCAATTAATGTCGACGCACTACCAGGAATCACTGCAGGTGAAAAGGCAGTTGCAAAAGCCTTGCAAACATACGGTGCCTACTGTATCGACAAAAGCGACATCAATATGGCATTCAGTTTTGAGCTTCCGGCATCGGCAACACCAACCACAAAAATATCATCAGCATATTTGGATGCAGGACTTGGTTGGGATTATTTTGGAATGAATGCGATTCCATGGAATAAACTTCGGGTACTATCAAACTGGGACGGGGCAACTGGCGCTGCACCGACTGGTCCCGACACAACAACACCAACCGTACCCGTAAACCTTCGAACAACCAGCCTCGCTCGAACGAGCGTAGGACTTGCCTGGGGCGCAGCATCGGATAATGTCGGTGTGACAAAATATAACGTCTGGCGTGGCGACAGTAATTGGGCAAACTGGAGTTTAATCGCTCAAGTAAGCGGTGGTGTGACGAATTATACTGATCGCACAGTAAAGTCAGGAGTCGCGTATACCTATGCCGTACGTGCGCAGGATGCTGCAGGAAATATATCAGCAAGTTCGAATGCGATACTCGTTCCAACTCGTCGCTAATTAGAATATTCTCAGATAGAGGAGCTAGCTCCTCTATCTTTGTTGGACAAATATGCTTGGATATGTTGACGAATGTCGTATAATGAATCACATGAAGATCTATATCGCACCAGGAAAAGGTATCGGGACTACTGAATTGGGCGCGTTCGACGCGGCACTGAATGATTCAGGAATCGCCAACTTCAACTTGATTCGATTGAGTTCGGTCATCCCTCCGTCTACCGAAGTCGTCGAGGTTGATCGTATTCCAGAGATCGATGGCGAGTGGGGCGATCGGCTGTACGTTGTGCAGGCGCACTACGAAACATCAATTGTCGGCGGTGTTGCTGCGGCAGGCGTGGGCTGGGTTATTGACGAAACTGGCAAAGGTCTGTTCGTCGAGCATGAAGGTGATTCAGAGGAGTATGTTAAGACCAGCATCGAAAAAACTCTGAGCGATTTGGTAAAGACGCGCCAAGCAGATTTCGGCAAGATCTACATGATGGTAGAAACAGCTGAGTGCAAAAAAGAGGGTGAACCCGTTGCCGCGATGGTAACGGCTGTTTACAAAGCTGAATCTTGGTAGACCAATCCATACGTAGATAAAACCCCTGGCGATAATAGCCAGGGGTTTTTCAATGAGAGTTATTGAGATAATTCAAGGAATAGCGCAGCCCATACCATACCAGGATCGCTGCGGTAGATCGGTGTTTGATACCAAGAGCCGTCGGCGTTAACGAGTTCAGGATAGGTGCCGTGACGTTCAATAAGCGCGGCGAAGTTTTTGTACTGTTCTTTATATTCGGGCCGTTTGTACTTTTTTAATATGTGCAAATAGAATGTCCCATGCCATGTCCATATGGTGTTACCGGTGTAGCGTGGCATCAAGAATCTGCCCATGCCAATGCGGAATCGGAATAGCTTTTCATTTTGACAATATATCAGCGGGTACAGTTCGTTGAGCTTTGCTTTATTAATGTAGTTAAACGTTCGGTCTGCCATTTTTTTATCATCGACGACTTCTAGGAAAAACGGCATCAGTCCGCATTCCGAACTCCACGTATTGGTGACGAAATCTGCTTTGAAGAATTCACCGTTCCAATAATGATTAACCAAAGTATCTCGATAATGTTCCGGAGAATAGGGAAACCCTTTTAGTTCTAGGTCACGCACACACTGGGCCATACGTCCAACAAGTGAGACTGCATAGGCACTGCGATCATAATAAACAGCATCACGCATTTCGGCGTATTTCAATGTTTTCAGGTCACCATCTTTGACGGTTAAGAATGTATGGCAATAACGACGCAGCATGTGCTCCAGAAAGCGACGCTCCATTTTATTCAGCGGGTAGTCACTGACATTTATACAGTGCAAGAGCCATGGAAGTGTATCGACGCCCTTGCGTGCAGGTGCGTTAAACGTATTGCCGGCTTTATCAATACACGTCGTAATGTCACCGGCGCGTTGGTAATGGAATAGTGCCCAAGATAGTGTGTGTTGGACATTATCGGTATAGCCTAGTTCAACGAGTGACTTACAGACGGTCCCAAAATCGCGCATCCAGAAGAAATTAAAATGGCCGAGACTTGTTCGGTAAAAGTCACCCTCCCATAATTCTTCGACGATTTGTTCACATATTTTTGCCGCGTCGCCTTCGTAGTAATGATCGGTCGACGGGAAGTAGCGATTCAGCACCTGTCGTACTTCTGCGTGTATCGTTCCGAATATGCCGCCAAGGCGTCGAATTACCTTTTCCATTAGAGGTCAGTATACATGTAAACATAACCAATTACTAGTCATCACAACATGTAGGTAAAAGAAAAACCCCGTCGCTATTTTTGATAGAAACGGGGTTTTGTGGTTGGTGATTAAAGGGAGCAGTGCACACTGCCAACGGCGGTACGCTTTGACACGACGGTACCATTGACGGCGATTGAACATGTGTACGTCACGATTCCCCAAACTGGATTGGGGTTATATGGGCGAGCGTCCAGGTACAAAAAACCGTATGGGTTTCTCCGTACATAAAAACTTTTGCTCCATGGTGTTGCGTCAACATCGCCCCAGTCATTGGAAACCACATTGTCACGATTGAATAACACGATGGTCGGTCGGTTTGTTGGGACGCCATTGGTTGTGGCCGTGACAGTAAGGTTGATTCTCGAGCCAATGATTGGCGGGCCGTCCGCAGATGCGTTCGGTGAGCACATCATACACAGTCCGATGATTGCCATTGCAATCATGGATATTCTTTTGATCACGTTACCTTCTTTGGTAGGTACTCCGAGCCATGTATGGCTGCTGCCGCAATTTATGCGACCACCCTGCGGGCGCAGGGGATTGGAGGGATAGTACAGTAATACAAAAAGAAAGGCAAACAATAGCATTATAACTGCGCGTGCAACTAGAACTATCAACTGCAAACAAACTTCACTGTGTGTAAGTGAGATATTTCATAGTGATACGACGGGTGTGATGAAAAAATGGTCGTAGACAATAAAAAGTAGTGAGGATTATAACTATGGCACACGTACACCGAGAACCAATGAAGCGAAACTTTTTCAACGATATGAGTGCACTTGCGCTAGCGCGCGGTATCTACGTGTTCTTCGGGTTTGTGGGAATCTCGATCGCTATTCGTATGGTGCTGTTATTATTTGATGCGAATCAATCGAATTGGTTCGTAGCGGGGATTTATGCTGTGAGCAAAGTGTTCGTTATGCCATTCTTTGTTCTTTTTGGGCTATCGCCAACCTACGGGGCATCAACGTTTGAGATTAGTTCATTGGCCGCTTTTGCATTTTACTTGCTGTTGGGATGGGGGCTGGCGGTTGCGGTATTGTCCTATGGCCCATGGCATAGTGATAACGATAGCGAATAAAATAGCCAGTTCAAATCGTCAGTGTTATACTTGCGCTAATGAAACCGTTGATTGGCATTACGGCTGGAACAATTCATACCGCGGAGCGCGCGGGAGCTGGGTATAAGTATGGCCAGTCACATACCTATGTCGATGCAATTCGTATGGCCGGTGGTGTGCCTGTGTTGATTCCTGTTGCATTATCGGCACAAGAAACAAGGGATGTTTTTGAGCGGCTAGATGGCATTGTATTTTCAGGCGGAAACGATATTACGCCAGGTGTTTACCATGCAGAAACAACGCTTGCACGTAATATTGATGCACCACGCGATACGCACGAAGTGGAGTTAATGAAACTAGCTTTGGCTGCGAATAAACCTGTACTTGCTATATGTCGCGGCATGCAACTACTCAATGTCGTACGTGGCGGTACACTGTATCAGGATATTGTTGCAGAAGTACCACAGGCGACAAATCATGACGGCCATCATGTGGATATAACTGAACCACTCGTACACACTCTGACGGTTGTGCCAGAAAGTAATTTGGCTGTCGTCCTAGGAACGACACAGGTCAGTGCAAATTCTTTTCACCACCAGGCGGTCAAAGAATTGGGTGAAGGACTGGTCGTGAGTGCACGATCAGAAGATGGGATCGTAGAAGGCGTAGAAGATATGCGACACGGATATGTGATGGGCGTTCAAGCACATCCAGAGTCGATGGCTGCTCGGGGTGACGAACGCTGGCGTCGACTTTTTGAGTCATTTGTCCGAGCAAGCGGAACCGTACAGCGTCCGACATTGGTGGAAACCGTCGGACAAGAAACTGGCAACGACTGACGATTTTATGCAATTGTTTGATGGTGAGCGCGCCAAAATAGCGACGCTATTTTGTCGGTAATCGCACGTACTATTGGTATGAGCGGTGCGTAGAATGCGTACAAGAAGAAGTACCAAAATGAGACAGGTGACAGAAGTGTGTAAGTGATTTTTTGTTGACGTGAAAAATGCGGATATTCGATTAAACATACGATGAGCCAAATCAGCAGCGTGAATAAATAGGTCAGTAGATAAAGTGGCTGTCCGGCGCTTAATGCGACAATGGTAATATATGAAATTATCGTGGCGTTCATTATGAGGATAAGCCATCGCATTAGGTTATATGTACGAGACCGAAAGCGACGAACTGGTATATCTGCACGCCGTAGCGTCGGCCATAGCTGCCGATGATTCGGCGGTATTTTGAATGTCGCACGTAGCGAAATAAATGGCGCGAGGGCAACTACATGATACAACCGAAAGAGCTCCGAGATTTTTTTGGGACGTTGCAACACTGGTCGTATTTCGACATATTCCCATTTTGGTAGATCCATTAATGTTGTAACGGCGCGACTGATTGAGGTGGGGGCCAGAAGGACATTATGACGAAGCGACAAAATGTACTTACTACTCATGTTCTCACCTGAAAAAACAATTTCGTATTTATGGTAATCACTATGTCGGATACTCGCCAGACATTCGTCTGATACGTTCTCTTCGACAACAACAGAAACCACCGGATACGATCGTCGTTTTTTCTGTTGATATTTCCGTTTTGCTCGTATGGTGCGAATGTCATGCAGTGCAATACCAAGAATAATCGTTAGTCCAATAACGATAACAAAAGTAATACTGATCATGAAATTCATTTCCATTACACAACTTCCTTAAATTGATAAACGAACATTGTGCGCCACTCGCTAAAGATACCTGTACACGTTTGGACGATGAGGCGCGGACGTCCACCGGCAGTGTTTTTGATAATCCATGTATCAGACGGTTTCAGGTTTTGTACTAATGCCAATTCGTAATGAAATACGTGTCCATTATCTGTATGGATTTCTGCCGTCGATCCGATGGGGGGCGGACTGTCGCCAATTTTACCGAACACCTGGTCGGTGCCATGACCGTACACGAATGTTGTACCGCTGCGATTATTAGGTGCCACGGATGTGACGGCAAAATTTGCATGAAGCGGGTTAACGGTCCATTTCTTCGTATAGGTATTGTAGGTACCATTATCGATTGGAAGATCGATTGTTCGATCGGGAATAATGATGCGCGTCGGGTTACCTGAAACCGTGTTCACTGCCAGTGTGACAGGCTGGTAGTGAACGTTGGCGCTCTGAGCGACCGCCGTTGATTCCCTATGCAATTGGGACGAATAGAGGAGTGCTCCAATCGTCCCAATTGTGAGTAGGTAGACCGTTGCCACGCTGCCAATATAGTAAAGTTTGCGCAGCATGGTCCTGTTCACCTAGTTGTTATGACGACGATATGCTGCTACCGCAAGTCGTGACAAAATGATTGTAATCGCGCCGATGACCGCACCGGCAATAGCGACTGGTGCAACGATTGAGTTTGCTGTATCAGGCAATGCTTCACCAACACCACTCTCTTCTGGAGCAGCTGGAACGCCACCGCCACCACCACCGCCGCCGGTTGAGGCAGCAGCGACACCTTCGCCACAGGCTGCACCGACAGTCACATTGTTACCGTTGTCGTTTAGAGCCGTACCCGTTGCAACACTGCCACCAATATTGTTAAAGCTTGCATCACCGTTACCGCTTGCGGCGTTCTGGTCATTGACGGTCGCTGTCACAATATTATTGTCACAGTTGACCGTAATGTTGCCGACGTCGTTACAACTTACTTGGTTGTTCGAGGATGGTCCAGTGACGGTGATATAGCCGTCACAAGTCGCCGCATTTGCGACACCTCCCATAAAGGCCACACTGATGATTGCTGCACTAATTAATCTGATTAATTTTTTCACTTAACTTCTCCTTTCGAATCTAAGCCTTATTTCCACTTATACATTAATAAAATATAGCTGACAATAACCCAAGAATATTGTCTACATAAGCAGTATGTATCTGTTATTTTTGCAACTTTGTCAAAAACAGTGAAAAAATTAACAAACATTTTTTGTCTACGGAACTATGCTGAAGATAACCAACAAACAAGCCCATGGGGGAGAAAATGAGCAAGCATATGAATACATTGCCGGCAAAACAAACAGTGGTGGGGGCGATTGTGCACCCCACAATTTTGTTTAGCTATTTGGCAAAAAACCGGATGGTTGCACTAGGAATCGCCGCATTACTGATTCTTATCTTCACTATGGGATTCTTGGCCGTACGCGGCATCATGAACGCCGATGCCCAAATTAAGTCGAATGCATTACATGCGGAGGGAACAAATATGACAACGACAACCAAATTGAATAATCAGCCGCTGTCTGGTTCTGGCCAGCCAGACGTGAGCACAAATGTTATGGTGAACGGTCAATCAATTCCAGTTCCGAATAATGGATCTATTTCGAGAACGTTTACAAACGGTAATGGAACGACACAAGTGGAAATTACAAATAATAGCAGTTCGTCCGGAACCAGTAACTCCAGTTCATCAACGTCAACTAACCTATCTATCAATTCAAATACATATTCAAAGGACGTTCATATGGGTGACGCACCGTAAGCACCCGGTGTGGTCGACTGACCGCAGAGGACGCGTGACAGGTCCTTTGCCGTCGGGCGAACACCCGAGTCATCAACCAACTTCAATAACAATAAGGAGGTCACAATGAAAATAGCAAAAACAGCAGGTGCGGTAGTCACATCGCTAGGTATTGTTGTTGGACTAAGTGGTCTGGCAGGCGCTACATCGGGAACGATTGGCACTACAGGTCCACTATCAACCAACTTGTTCACATCGAACAATCTCAATAGCGCGCTATTGAACAACAATAACAATATCCCAGTCACCAACGTGAATAACCAGAACGCACTATCTGGTAGCGCAAGTTCTGCATTCAACACTATTGGTGGCGGTGCAATGACTGGTGCCGCACAGAACCAAAACTCGAACAACGCGAATGTTACTGTAACAAACGCGTCTGGCTTGTTAGGTGGTTGGTGGGCTGGTGATGCAGCGGACAACGCGGCAATTAACTTGACTGGTCCTAGTTCAAACAACCAGATTTTCTACAACAATTCGAATAATCTGGTTCGTAACAACAATAACAATATTGCTGTTACAAATACGAACAACCAGTCTGCATTGTCTGGTAGCGCAAACGTTTCGTACAACACGAACGGCGGTTCTGCAATCACAGGTAACGCTACTAACTCAAACAACACATCAACAAGTGTAAACGTTGCTAACTAGTACTCGCCAAACTGACGAGGGCTAGTAGCTCAAAAAGGGAAGGACAGATCGCCCGAACTGTCCTTCCCACCAAGAAATTATCAGAGAAAAGGAGGTGAAGATGCAAAAATTTAAAAGATACCTACAAAACGCCGCGCTCTATATAGTGTCGATAGCGTTAGTAGGTGGCGCACCAATCACCGCCTTTGCTGATGAGCCCGAAACATATACCTATAATGCCGCCAACGGACGTTGGGATTCAAGCAAATGGGTCTACGATCCTGCAACACATGTATATGTTCCGGCCCCACCAGCTTCGCCAGCTCCCGCCAAATCACCCGCACCTGCCGTAGCCAAGGATGCTGATGCAGCAGTGGCAGTAGGTGACGCACCGGTAGCTGGAGGCAATGCGACAATCAGCGACAACGTTAACGGTAACGCGAATACCAATGTCAGTACTGACGCGAGTATTAAAAATGGTCTCAACTCTTTAGCCGGTTCTGGTAGTGCTGGCGTTAACTCAAACCTACGGGCGGGTGACGCACTGAGTGGTGATGCGAATGCCGATACAACACTCGTTAATAGTGTGCATTCAACTGTCGATGGTGCGACGGACGGCGTCGCCCGATTTACGACGAATATATACGGCGATGTTATGGGTGATCTCATGATTGGACCATCGATTGCAAATGCGACAATTGATCGCAACATTAACTTTAATAGCAATACGAATGTTAATAATAACGATGCAATTACAAACGATGTTAAGATTCGTGCACTGAGTGGTAGTGCGGAAGTGGCCAATAACACCACCGCAGGCAACGCAAAATCGGGTAATGCAAATGCCGTTGCCAATGTCCTCAACCTCATCAATACCATTATCGGTGCGAACAAATCATTCATTGGTACGATCAACATTTATGGTAACTTGAATGGTGACATTATGGTTTCGCCAGATTTCATTCCGCAACTCCTCGCGGATAACTCAATCGAAAAGACCGAAATCAATATGCCACTGTCGATGAATATCAATGACAACCAGTCGATCGTGAATAACGTCAAATTAAACGCGGCGAGTGGTGATGCAACGGTTGCAAACAACACTGGTGCTGGTTCTGCAAAGACAGGTTCATCAAACACGAAATTGACAGTCCTGAATCTCACGGGCCATAAAGTAAATGCCAAAAACAGTCTCTTGGTATTCGTCAACGTGCTAGGTAAATGGGTCGGAATGATCGTCGACGCACCGAACGCAACGGCAGCAGCATTTGGTAACAGGGTGATCAGTAATACAGTCAACGTATCTGACAACACGAATATTAATAACAATTCCAAGATCACGAATAATCTCGATTTGGATGCACAATCAGGTAGTGCGGCTGTTGCTGGCAATACTCAGGCGGGTGACGCAACGAGCGGTGATGCGACGGCGAGTGCGAACATTGCGAATATTAGTGACACCGAGTTTAACTTGACCGACTGGTTTGGTGTCCTCTATATCAATGTGTTTGGTACATGGATTGGTAGCTTCGGCGTCGATACGGCAGCAGGTAATGTTGTGCCACTCAGCGGTATGGCGGTTGGTGGTCCGCCACAACCCGGTGCCCCAAATCTTCGGTTCGGATTCAATCCAGCTGATTCATCACACTCGTCAAGCGCTGCTATAGCAGGAGCAAATGGCGGTGGTGGTGCCAGCGCAGCCCTCGCGGCAGGTCAGGCATATCTCGCCTCTCATCCTCAATCAGCGAATACGTCATTACTGGATGTTGCCGGCGGTACAATGCAAAAGGCGATGGATCCATCAACGATGATGACGGTCGGTGGGTTCGTCGTAGCCGGTGCATCAAGCATCTGGTTGGCAGTTCGCCGACGCAATGACATGCGGATCGATCCACCTGCAGCGCCATCTGGCCTGATGATTCACCAATAGTAACTTGTAGAATAAATTAGCACCCTGGACACCAGAGTGCTAATTTATTATACTTATTACAGATGAGTAAACGTGATTATTATGAAGTTCTAGGCGTGAGCAAAAGCGCTTCTGCTGATGAAATTAAAAAAGCGTTTCGTAAGCAGGCCGTACAACACCACCCAGACAAAGAAGGTGGTGACGAGACAAAATTCAAAGAGATTAATGAGGCCTACGAAGTACTAAAGGATCAGCAGAAACGTCAGCGTTACGATCAGTTCGGCCATGCCGGTGTTGGTGGTGCATCAGGAGGTGGTGCGGGTGGCGGTAATCCATTCGAAGGATTTGGTGGATTTAACGGACAGAACGTTCATTTCGATTTTGGCGATGGCGGACTGGGTGATATTTTCGGTCAATTCTTTGGTGGAGCAAATAGCCAATCACGTCAACCGAACCGCGGACGTGATGTTGAAACACAGGTAACACTGACATTCGAGGAAGCCATATTTGGCGATGAAAGAACAATTCGCCTAGATATGGAAGACGAATGTGAACATTGCCATGGATCAACTGTTGAACCTGGTCATGATCTCAAGACATGTCCAACGTGTAACGGAACCGGCCAACATGTGCGAGTGGTCAACTCGATATTTGGGCCGATTCAGCAGGCTGCGCCATGTTCAGAATGTAAAGGACGTGGCAAAATTCCTGAAAAAGTCTGTACCGTCTGTCATGGCAAGGGAACTCAGCGTCGCGAACAAAAAATTTCGATTAAAATTCCTGCTGGTATCGATGATGGTGCAACGATTCGTCTCAAGGAGCGAGGAGAAGCAATTGCTTCGGGCGCCAGGGGCGATTTGTACGTCCATGTCCGTGTAAAGGCACACAAAAAATTCACACGCGAAGGCGACATTATTCTTTCAGAAGAACATGTCGGCATGGTTGATGCGGCGTTGGGTACGGAAATCGATGTTGAGACGGTTGACGGAATCGTACGCATGAAAGTACCGGCTGGTACCCAAAGCGGAACTGATTTTAAACTGTCGAACCATGGTGTCCCACATATTCGTAGTGAATCTCGTGGCCCACAAATCGTCACTATTCACGTTGATACACCAACCAAACTCACTAAACAGCAAAAAGAACTTTTGCAGCAATTTGGTGGCAGTAAAAAACACGGACTATTTAGTTAAAAATCAGCTACTAAAGAGCCAAAGCACAACAGGGTATAAGCAGAAGCTTATTAGCTACATAATGTAATTGATTATATAACCAAAAAATAGTATAATTTAAGGTGTTATGTGGGAATCCCTCCGATTGCCTGTCGACGGCAATTTTTTGCATCGCAAAATCGCCACGTTTTTCACCGCAATAATCGCTGTTATTGTTGGTTTTTTACTGATGAGTGCGACCGTACTTGCGATAGACGCTGGATGGGACGGCGATTCAGTGATTGTCAATGGCAGTCGTTATGATAAATCAACAGATTCTATACCAGGTATTCCTAGCGGCAGTCTGGAATACGTCAACAAAGACGCGACCGGCAAAAAAGCATCGGTCGTTTATTTTCCTTCTGGATCAAACATCGAGACGGCGACAGGTGCACAGTATGTCATTTACGACTACAACCCCCCTTCATCCTATACGAATCCTCGAGGTCAGGAGTCGGTAGCGGTTGCTCCAAAGAGCGGTTCGCAGGCACGCAGCCTTTCGTCTACAGGTGATAATCTGACCGGAGAAAATCGTACGGGCCAGGCCACCAGCTGTGCCATTACGGGTATCGGATGGATTGTCTGTCCGACGACCAAAATCATTGCATCCGGTATGGATAAAATATTCGACCTGATTAAAGGGTTCTTTGAAGTAAAGACGATCACTCTTGATACGGATAACGCGACCTATCGTATGTGGGATGTGATGCGTGGATTCGCCAACCTATGTTTTATATTGGCATTCCTGGTGATTATCTATTCACAAATTACCAGTTACGGAATCAATAATTACGAAATCAAAAAAATGATTCCAAAACTGATCATTGCCGCGGTGTTGGTCAACGTATCCTATTACGTTTGTGCAGCGGCAGTCGATGTATCAAACATATTGGGTAATAGTCTGCAGCAGATGTTCATTGATATGCGCGGACAAATCGTTGGTCCGAATACACGTGCCAATTCTGCGGCGACATCATGGGAGAGTGTCTCGACGTTCATTTTGTCTGGCGGGGCGTTGGCGGCGGCCGGCATTACATCTGCCGGTATCGCGATTGCATCTGGCGCAAGTATCTTGAGCTTGTCGGTTATCTTGGTGCCATTCCTCCTCGGTGTCGTATTTGCGGCAATCATTGCACTTTTGGTACTAGCGGCGCGTCAGGCGCTCATCGTTATTTTAATTACGATTGCCCCATTAGCATTCGTCGCGCTTCTATTGCCGAGCACAGAAAAATGGTTCAACCGTTGGCGTGAATTACTGACAACGATGCTCATTATGTTCCCAATGTTTGCGTTGGTATTCGGCGGATCTCAACTTGCGGGTGGTTTGATTATTCAATCAGCCGACTCAATCACGACAATGTTGATCGGTATGTTCGTACAGGTGGCACCACTTGCGATTACACCGTTCTTACTCAAATTCAGCGGATCGCTGCTGGGTCGTATTGCGGGATTGGCGAACAACCGTCAGAAAGGATTTATCGATCGTACGCGAAATGCACTGGGCGAACAAGATCAGCGTCGACGTAACCGTCGTATGGCGGAGGGCTATGAACAAATGGCAAATGGTCGTGGACGCCTAGGTATGGGTATGACCAAGCGATGGGCGGCACGTCGCAATGATGCGAAACATATCAAAGAAGCAGACGATAAAGCTTATAAGGGCGTTATCGACGCTCGCGGCGACGCCCATTGGAAAGAGCGTTTGTTCCATGAAGATGGTGAAGGGTCTCAGACCATATTCACGCCGAGTGGTCAGCGACGTCGCCGTTTGAATTCTGTGCGTAGCGCGTATTCATCAACGTATGGCTATCAGTCAACCAGTGAAATGTTAGATAGTTATGACAAACGTAATAAAGAAGAGGCAAAGGCTGGTCGTGTTGATAATTTCTATGGTCAGTACGGAAAGATGTCCGGTAGTACCACTGTAAGCGACGCCGTGAATCATGCGGCACTTGAAACGCACTTGGATCTCCAGGCTGCTCAATCGGCAGCGCGTATTCATAATCGTGAAGTTTCAGCTGAACTTGAGGCCAAGACTGTCACCGGTGAATTATTACGTCGCCGGGCGGGTGGTATTGATACGCAGTTTGGCGAGGCTCGTGCTATGGCAAGTGCCATTCAAGCGCGTGTGAATGATCGATCTGAAGGATTGAAGAACATCGAGCTAATGATCGACGTCAGGAACCCAGACGCGATGCACTTGCACCAATTAGCACTTGGCTATGACGTCCCTGAACTTAATATTACGAGTAACGATGAAATCGTCGAAGTGGCAATTAAGAAGATCGCGTCGAGTGGCAACGTTCAGGGCATTAATGAACTTAGTCGGGTTCTCGACCTGTCCGATACTTCAAATGATTTCTGGCGTACAGCATTTATTGATGGACTAAAGTCTAACCCCTCAAGGCCAAAATACTGGAGCGCGAGTCTTCTTGATAAGGCTAGTCAGGGCCTACCTGGTGGCCTTGGTGAAAAAGGTATTCAAGAAGCAATCATTGCTGCGCTCGAATCCAACGCCTTTGATGCAAAGGGACTGCTGTCTGATGACAAGACGACACTGGCACTCATTAACGAGTTGCTGAAGACGCCGCGCGGTAGTCGACCACCAATGGACGACGCAAAAGTCACCCACAACCTGCGCACTGCTCTTCATAACATCGCGCGAGATCCAGAAGCCCGCGGATCTATCGGCAAGAGGAAAGATGTTCTTGTTGATCTTGCACGCTATGTTGGTATTGACCCAATTATTTTGGAGGAGGGTGAACCAACAAATTCTCCAGGTCAACCAACTCCCTAATTTATAACAGATGTGGATATGGGTGATATAGTACGTTTTCGCCAAAAACGGCATAGGGAATTCACTCTACATTCTCTTCTTGCAACAACAGGGTATTCTAGCCGATAATAGTAATAGACGGATACGTTCATAATATTGACAAAAATAAGCATATTTGTTATAATTATACTAATATTGGTATAGGTACAAACAGCAAAGGAGCAACAGATGAAAAATACAGTTCTTGTTATTGGTCGTGACTTTCATCCGGACGGTAAAGAAACGGCCGCTTTTATTGCTGATTCCCTAAAACCATATGTAGAAAAACGTGGTTATAGTGTCGAATTTTTGTCACTCAAAGATATCTTGTTTGATATTTCTCATGACAACGGCATATCGGTCACGAATAAACAGGGTGTTGAATTGTCCGAATATGCTGTCGTATTGATGACGAACTGGTTTTCGCATGCATCAATTCGCAAAGACATCGCCTATAGTTTGGCCCTGTATTTCGAGCATAATAACGTGCCATATTATAACGAAGAAGCGGGCAAAAGTCGTTCGACTTCAAAACTTTCACAGCTCGTTGTTGCCGCATATGCCGGTGTACCAATTGCTCGGACTATTTTTGGACTGGATCTTGCCGCCGCGTCGACAAAAGCAGCCAGTGTGATTGCTGCACCATTTATTCTGAAGGACGCTCAGGCGAGTCGTGGCAAAGGTAACTATTTATTGAAAAGTTTTGATGAAGTTGATGCTCATTCGGGCGACCATACTGAAAAGACTCCGTTCATTTTCCAGGAATTTATTGAATCCGACGGCAGTGATTATCGATTCTTTGTCGCCGGTAATAACCGACTCGTTATTAAACGATCCGGTACGGGTGGCAGCCATTTGAACAATACATCTGCAGGCGGTAATGCTGAACTGGTATCCCTGGATGATTTTTCGCCGGAGGTTCAGCAGGACGTGACAAAAATGAGCCAGCTACTTGGCAGGCTAGTCACGGGCCTCGATATCATGTTTAATAAAAAAACAGGGCAACACTTCTTTTTAGAAGCAAACCCAATACCACAAATCGCAACTGGTAGTTTTGTCGCTGAAAAACTCGACACACTGGCTGAAGCGTTGATCGCAAGCGCAAAGGAGAACCAATGAATATATGTATCCTCACACACGGACGCGGTGTCTTTACGACAGGAACGACCGTCTCAACCAAGCGTCTCGTAGAGGCTGCAACGGCACGTGGACATAACGTCCGCGTCATTAACGCCGCTCTTTGTTCGTTGGATGTATCATCATCACAACCGAAAATCATGTATGAGGGCGAAGATATTGGTATGGCGTTTGATGCGATTATTCCGCGAATCATGCCGAGTTTGACTGGTTATGCTGCTGCCGTACTGCGTCAGTTCGAAATGAACGGTATCTATACAACAGCACGTTCTATTGCGATTGTCCGTGCGCGAGACAAATTCCGCGCGATTCAGTTGCTCGCCAAATCGAATATTGATATTCCTCGCACGATCTTTAGCCGCGAATCGGCCAAAATCGACAGCCTGATCGAAGAAGTTGGTCTGCCGGCTATCGTGAAACTTGATAAAAGTACGCAGGGTAAGGGCGTCGTTATCGCCGAAACGCGAAAAGCCGCTAAATCAGTACTGCAGGCATTTTACGTGTTGGATTCGAGCGTATTGTTGCAAGAATTCATTGCAGAATCAGAGGGATCAGATATTCGCGCATTTGTTGTTGGTAACCGTGTTGTTGCCAGCATGAAACGCCAGAGTTTGACAGACGATTTCCGATCAAACCTTCACCAGGGCGGTCACGGCAGTGCAATTAAACTGACGCCAGAACAAGAAAAAGTCGCCCTACGTGCCGCCAAAGCGATGGGTCTCCAGATTTGTGGTGTGGATATGATTTTGAGTGACCGTGGTCCGTTGGTGTTGGAAGTAAACGCAACGCCGGGCATCGAGGGCATCGAAGCAGTTACCAAACGTGACGTCGCTGACAAAATTATTCAGTATGTTGAAAACAATGCCAAAAAACGTAACCGCAAGGACAAAGTGGGTGCGTAGTTGTGAACGTACTACTCGTCGATAACAAATCGGCACATCTCGAACGTCTCAAGGCGCTTATTACCGAGTATCTCGATGGTGGTAAAATACGACAAATTGTTCCTGAAGAATTAGATGACAAACTGATGTCGTGGGCGAACGTCGTCATTATTTCTGGCGGCCAGGGGAAATCGATTGTACGTAACAAAGATTATTTTGCGCGTATGGTTGAAACGGTGGAACGGTACAACAAACCAACGATTGGTATTTGTTTGGGTGCCGAAGCACTGGCAGTTTATTTTGGTGGGGAATTACAACAGTTACCAGTGCGTCGCGTTGGTAATGTTCGACTGTTTCCGCAATCCAGCCATCTGGGATTGCCCGAGGAAGGCGTATTGGTCTACGAATTTCATCGCTGGGTAATCAAAACAGACCTTCCAAAACAACTGACAGAAGTTGCACGGTCAAAAGATGGCGTGGAGATTTTTAAACATCGCCATTATCCAATATGGGGAATGCAGTTTCATCCAGAAGTAAAAATCCGCGATAATGGCGGACATGAAATCTTTGGCAAAGTGCTGAAGGAGTTAGGATTATAGCATCATGACAACAAGCGCGAAAAAACGAACCATCATCAAATCAATTATCGTGGGCATTGCAATCGTCGTGGGTGCCGGTTATCTCTATTGGCAAATGGCAAACCAACAACAGGCTGTTGGTTTGCACCACCAGACATACTATGTGTCGATTGCCCGCACACCAGAAGAATTACAGCGTGGGCTGTCGGGGACGGATAGTTTGGCGGCAAATCGCGGTATGCTATTCGTGTTTCCAAAAGAGGATAGGTGGGGGATTTGGATGAAAGACATGAAATATCCAATCGATATTGTGTGGTTGGATAAAGATGCTGTTGTGAACTATATGGTGAAAAACGCTCAGCCGTCTTCGTATAATCCAGACCAGCCGGAAAAATCAATTATGTCACCTGATCAACCAGCTCGCTATGTAATTGAACTGCCGAGTGGTACGATAGAACGGACGGGAATCGCGATAGGCGATCCAGCCGGATTACCGTCAGGAACATAAGATGAATCTAGTCATTATCTTACTTGTCGTGGTGGGCCTGCTTTTCGCGACCACTTATATTATGAAGCGCCATTATGGCGTACTGGGACTGGCACTATGTGCCGGATATTTGCTGTCAACAATGTGGACGGCGGATATCGTTTCATTTATCCAGGGTGCGGGCATATATATTCTGATACCACCCCTTGCCAGTATTGTCACCGCGATTGTCGTTATTTTACCGGCAATACCACTGTTATTCAGCGGCCCGGTATATCATACACAGTGGCAGCGCCTCTTGGGCGCACTTGCCTTTGCACTATTGGCGACATCATTCTTGTTGGCATCTTTAGGAAACTGGCTAGAGCTCGATACGACTGGCAAATCGGTTTACGATATCCTGGTTCATAATCGTAATTTAATCATTACTGCGGCAATCGCCTATGCGCTGTACGATGTATTTATGTTGAAAAATCCAAAGGTGAAGGATAAGAAAAAGTAGGTCCTAGGGCTTGGCCACGTTCCGCTGTCCCGTCGCCACATCTTTGAAAACAAGTTTTCAAGAGTGGACTCCCTTGCGAACTGCCACAGGCAGTTCTCACCCATGACACCCTGGCGTGTCTTGGATTTCAAGCTAAATGAATCTCGGCCATAGAAAAAGACTCATCACTAGGATGAGTCTTTTTCTATGGAGGGACCACTGGGGCTTGAACCCAGGACACCCTGCTTAAAAGGCAGGTGCTCTAACCAGCTGAGCTATGGTCCCACGTCGGAACTCACTTTCGAGGCCTCGTTTCACCGCAAGCGGTAAAAGCTTCGTCTCTTCGTTGTTCCTCCTTACAAAAAACGAAACAGCCTTGAGGCTTGGTTTCATTTTTTGGCAAGGTCATAAATGACCTTGGTGTAGCATAGCACTTTACAGGGGTGTTTGTCAATCTGTTGGTGCAGCTTCTCGGTCGATTAACCAGGTGACTGTACCTTCATGAGTTTTGATAATACTGGCAGCGATTGCGATTGGTGTGTGACCACCATGGATTGCTTCACTAACGG
>JAYRHL010000003.1:0-8307 GCA_041907345.1 Saccharimonadaceae bacterium (SeqCode)
GGGGCGTTTAAGTAAAACGTAAGTACTTAACAAAGCCGTAGTGTTCTGGTATAAAATAAGTAAAGCAATCAAAGCGAAAGGTAATAAATAATGACCAACACAATTAAACGATTACTGTCAGCGGCTGTATTACTGCCTGCGATGGTATTAACCGTAGGCCTGGTTGCACAACCAGCTCCTGCACATGCGACTTTCGATAAAGGACTATCAGACGGTGCACAATCAGCACAGGGTAAAGACCAGCAAGGTGACGCAGCTAGCCTCTTCGGTGAAGGCGGCCAGGGCGGTATCTTCCGTACGATTACAAACGTGATGTTGTTCCTTATTGGTGCTATCAGTGTGATTATGCTGATCATCGGTGGTATTCGTTACGTTGTATCTGGTGGTGATTCAACCGCTGTCCAGAACGCAAAGAACACCATTTTGTACGCAATTGTTGGTGTCGTTGTTGCGATTCTCGCCTACGCTGTTGTCAACTTTGTTATCCAGAGTTTCTCTAGCGGCAACTAGTTCGCCGCAGCTATAATAAAACCCTGCAGCGATGCGGGGTTTTATTATTGATATAAGCAAGGACATAAAAAAATTGGCCCGAAGGCCAATTTTTTATCCTGTCTGTTATTACAGAACTTGGATTTTCTTTGCTTGTTCCTGACGAACTTTTGTAAAGGTGATGGTGAGAACGCCGTCTTTTAGGACTGCTTCTACTTCATCTTCTTTTACGGCAACAGGTAGTGCAAGTGTGCGGCTGAATTCGCCCCAGTAGCATTCCTGAATGTGCCAGTTTGTCGCGTCAGCTTCGTCGCTGCTGCTTAGTGTGCCGCTAATGGTAAGAATCCCGTCGCTAATGCTGACGTCTAATTCTTCCTTAACAACACCTGCAGTACGAGCCTTGACCACCAATCGGTCTTCGGTTTCGTACACATCGACGGCTAGCTGCCCAGGAAAGTCGTCTTCGTTTGGTTCGTCACTGACAACAGGTACGTCGGTATCGTCACTGCCTACTAGGTCGTCGTCGTTCAAGAACGCGGCTGCCAGTTCATCTTCGATCAATAGATCGTCGTTTTGTTTGCGGGCCATGGTATCCTCCACTTTTCTCTTGGCTCTTGACAAATTAGTCCTCTACAGTATAGCTAATAGCGTAGACATAATCAACTAATCTGATAGGTAAAACGTAAAAATCACAATGATTGACGCGCTATTGTCATATGTTGCCCCACACCACTGTTCTGGATGCGATATTTCGGGCACTTTACTATGTGATAATTGTAAATACGACATCATTTCTGAACCATTTGTTATGTGTGCTGCCTGTGGCAGAAATAGCGCTAGTCGTAATGGTTTGTGTGTAACGTGTAAAGTACCGTATGTAAGGGCATGGTGTGTGTCAGCGAGGCGTGATCAGCTGCAACGACTTATTGGTAATTTTAAATTTACGAATGCAAAGTCGGCATATATACCTCTCGCCGAGTTACTACATAAACACCTACCCGATTTACCCGGCAACACAGTAATTATTCCGGTACCTACGGCAAATTCACACATTCGTCAACGGGGGTATGACCATATGTTGCTGATTGCCCGAAGGTTGGGAAAATTACGAGGCCTTTCGGTAGATACTTCTCTGGATCGGGTGATAGATACAAAACAGCGATCTGCAACGGCGCGCCAACGCGAACAGAATGCAAAGAATGCATTTTCTTGCCGAACAAACCTGGATCCATCAAAGCAATATCTACTGATAGATGATGTCATTACGACGGGGGCAACGGTGAAATACGCCACCTTGGCACTGCAAGCAGCCGGTGCAAATAATGTTTGGGTTGCATCAATCAGTCGTCAACCTCTCGACTAACAGAGGTTGATTTGGTATTATAGTCCGAGTACGGAGAGGTGACCGAGTGGTTGATGGTAACGGTCTTGAAAACCGTCGTGGGGCAACTCACCGCGAGTTCGAATCTCGCCCTCTCCGCCAAGAAGAAAACCGGACTTTTGTCCGGTCTTTTTCTTGCCCGTGAGTGTTCGATTCGAAATAGCGGATACCATCTTGGACCCTCTCTTTCTATTTATGCTATAAATAAAACACTATGAAAGAATCCAACGAACAATTCTTTGCCGAAGAGCGCGCACGTGTTGTACGTAATGCCGATCGCGACAGACTCAAGAGATTATTTACAAGAAAATTATTTGATACAGAACCAGACAAGGAAATGCTTGCTCGTATGTGGGAAATTGATCCAGAGACGATGAGTGAACTGATGCCAGAAGTCGGTACTGATGCGTTTGAAGTGCCAGAAGTTCCCAAATGGCGCGTTTTTGCAGGTATTGCCCTGAATAATCTGCGGCTTTGTATGGACAAGTGGCCAAAAGAAACGCGCAGCCCAGAAAAACGCATTCGTGATGCCTGGGAAGACTATCAAGACATCGATAATTACGAAGAACTAGACGAAGAAGCTAGATCTCAAGCGATCTTTAGCTTGGTATGGGAAGATGCGCGCAGGAGGGTCAGGGAAGAGCGCGAACAAGAACGTCGCAACCTCTTTCGCAACGGTAAATAATTTACGGATTTGCCGCTGTACCTGCGCCTGTAAACGATCCGATAACGAAACTGACGACCGCATAGGCCAGCAGGCAGATCACGATACCAACGATTGCATATAAGATCGTGTTTTTCGCACCTTGAACGGCGGTTGAATCACCACCGGATACGACGTAACGGATACCGCCAATGATCAGCATGATCACGCTGATTGCACCAACAACGAACAGCAGGACGTTGGTGATTGTTTGGAATGTGCCGCTTGGTCCGAATAATGTCGTAGCTTGATCGATACCTTTGGCGGAATTCGCGCCGTCTCCCATGCTTTGGGTAAATGCCGCGATTGCCTGACCCGAGGGCATCACGAGACTCGCCACCAGAGTTACCAATGCGATAAACGTGGTGACGACCAAATATGATGCCAGCTGTTCCCCTCGAGCAACCATAGATATATTATGCAAAGCCCCAGACTGCTGTAATGTGAAATATCTTGCAAAGGTCTACCTCCACCCCTGAATGAGAATCGATGAACACCTATCTGTTGGCTAAAATTTCAAGATTTACGACTTATTTTTCGTTTTTCGCTTCGCAATGTATCGTTCGGATACATTTTGTCACGAGAAAACAAAAAATTACGGTAACTGCTTGAAATTCGCCATCAACAGATAGAAATCCATCGATTCTCGTGCTATAATCGTCGAAGTCTAAAGAGACAGAAGCCAATGCGGCAAGGCCGCGTTTCCAAGTGGAGGAGTACCCAAGTGGCTGAAGGGGACGGTTTGCTAAATCGTTAGTACGGGGAGACCTGTAGCGGGAGTTCGAATCTCCCCTCCTCCGCCAAGAAAAATAGAGACCTTTTGGTCTCTATTTTTCTTGCTTTGGATGTGAGATTCGAACTCCCGCGTGCTCGATGAAATCGAGCGGCGGTGAGTTCGGCGTAGCGAATGAAATGAAAGAAAGCGCGCTAGCATTTTCTTTCATGAATGAGCGGAGGAGCAAGCTTGCTTGCGATACCTCCCCATTCGTTTCCTTTTTTCGCTGCGCCGAATCTCCAGATTTATAGCCGGGTCTGTTACTATGAATAACAATCTTATGAAAAAGCCGACTCAAAAAACCATTATGAGTAGCATCGGTGTCATCGGGACAATCGCGTGTATTGCGGTTTTCATCAAAGAACCAAGCTTTCCAACACCCGACAAACTACTGGTATTTCTGACATTTGTTTTCATGATCTTCAACCAGGCGTGGGATATGTTGAAACGGTTCGTGCCGTTCGTCGCAATTCTACTGGTATATGATTCGTTCCGCGGTATTGTGCCGATGTTGCATGGCCGGGTGAACTACGAGTTTATGGCGGATTTCGACATCTTTTTATTTGGCGGTACACTGCCCACGATTACACTACAAAACTGGTGGTTTCAGGGGCATGCCGTTTGGTACGACTATTATTTCTATATCGTCTACATGATGCACTTTGTGTTGCCGCTAGGACTGGCGGTAGCGGTGTACAAACTCCGCGAAAAAGAATATTGGCGCTATGCCACAACATTCACGGTTATTTCATTCACGGCGTTTTTCATCTATATTATCTACCCCGCCGCACCACCGTGGATTGCCACCAGTAACGGGACTATCCCACACATCGAACGCATTTCATCAGAAGTCTATCGTGGCCTCGGAATAACGAATTTTCCGTCAGTGTATAACAGTATCGCACCGAATCCTGTGGCCGCCGTTCCGTCACTGCATGTCGGCTACTCGGTCCTCTTTTCTCTATTTGCCTTTGGTCTGTTTGGGCGAAAGTGGGGACTTGCAAGCCTGATCTACCCTATTAGTATGTGTATCGGCGTTGTCTATATGGGCGAACACTACGTATTTGATGTCATTGCAGGCGGACTATTGGCGGTTGCTGCCTATTTCATTGCGCCACATGTTTTGCGATGGTTCCTATTCCAAGTTGCTCGCGTTCGTGGTCGGACAGAAGGCATGAAATTACGTCGCCTGCCAAACAAAACATAACCCTTCACACACGTTGTATGAATCTATGATGCTCGTGCTATAATGTAGCCATGCAACCAAACGAACAACAGGGGTATGCGCAGCCTGACCAAAATCAGCCTGTTCAACCTGTTTCGCCTGGACAACCTTTATCCCCGGTAGATCCTGCTGAAATGCAAGCAGTCCTACAAGAACCGGAACCAACTCCGCCGCCCGTATCAGAACAGCCTGCCGTTGATCAACAACCGGCCAGCACAGATGATGATGAGGGCGACGAATCATTTGACGGTGAAACCGTGACGTGGGTCGCACACGAGTATATTCATCAGGAAAAGGGTGCACTATGGTTCGTCGTATTCGCCGTTGTTATCACTGTACTTATCGCGGTTTCCCTGCTGTTAATGAACTCTTGGTCATTTGCTGTTCTACTGGCAGTGATCGCAGTTGTTGTTGTGGTTTATTCGCGACGCCCACCTCGAGAACTTACCTATACGCTGAGCGATGATGGATTGGTCGTTGATGAAAAACTGCATAAATTCGAAAACTTTAAATCATTTGGCGTTATTCGTGACGGTGATGATTTTTCGGTGATGCTGATTCCAACACAGCGCTTTCAGCCAGGCATAACCGTCTATTTCCCTGAAGAATCTGGCGAAGCAATTGTTGATATGCTTGGTTCTCGTTTGCCGATGAAAGATCTCAAACTGGACGCGGTCGATCGACTTGTTCGACTACTACGACTCTAGGAGCCTTGTCACCTCTGTAAAAATATGGTACACTTTTCAAGTTGTACCAACAATGAGCACCCGTAGCTCAGCTGGATAGAGCGTCGGCTTGCGGAGCCGAAGGCCATAGGTTCGAATCCTGTCGGGTGTACCAAAGAAATAGACCTAGTTTTTGCTAGGTCTATTTCTTTGGTAGAACGCTGAAAGCGTTCGAGAACCGTCAAGGTTCGGCGCAGTGAGAAAAGGAACGCGAAAGCTTGCTTTCGACCCTTTTCGAACGAAGGAGCGGATGCGCCTGTTGGCGCAGGAGCGATATCCTGTCGCGTTATATCTTGCGTCATCCTGTCGAAATTCTTTATATAAATGTATAATAACCATAAGCATGTGTAGGCGGAATTTTTTGCTTTGGGATAACGACAGGAGCTATAGTTAATGGCTCGTCTTCCCGTCCCCGGTCAAGATTCCGGTACTTGGGGTAGTGTCCTCAACGATTATTTGTCACAGGTTCACAAAGCAGACGGCACGCTAAAAGACAACATTATTACCGCATCGCATATTCAAAGCGGTGCAATTGTCGAATCTCTGTTATCGGGGGCTGTTCAGTCAAAACTAAATTCATCGACGGCAGGCCGCGTTAATGTTCGTGATTATGGTGCTGTTGGCGATGGCGTTGCTGATGACTCTGCCGCAATCAAAGCCGCTCAGGCTGCAATGACCGACGGCAAGACGCTCTATTTTCCCGACGGAACCTACCGGTTCGCACAGGAGAGCCCTACAGACGGAGGTGCCGTTGTCCTTGCAGGGCTAAATCATGCTGGTGTGTATTTTGACCCCGGCGCAATGCTGCTCATGGACAATCTTGATAGTGGTGGCATGGGAACATCGGACGGAATCTTGGTAACTGGTAAGGCGTCATACATAACAATCGTCAACGCACACGTAAGGTGGAAAACCGTTCCGGCTGCACGTGGCGGACATGCTAACGGTATCCATGCTGTCGGCTATCCATCAGACGGCACACCGGCCGTCGGCTGGACGGGTTCTACAGGACTTGTGCAATTCCTCACTGTTATTAACGCTCGTGTCGAACGATCTCCAGAGGCGGGCATAATATTTATGGGGGCCAGTGATGTTGCGGTAATAGGGACAAAATCTATCGACACCTTGGCCGACGGACTGCACTTTAACGCCTGCCGTCGAGTCAGTGTCAACGGACATCATTCGTTGAATGTTGGTGATGATGGGATAGCGTTTGTGAACTATTATCATGCAACCCAAAAATGGGATGACCCAAACATTGGTCCTTTTTGGTTTTCTGGCCTGAGCGAATGGTGTAGTTCGGGATCAGCCAGTGCGGTTGTGGTGGCAGATAACCGCGCCAACGGATTCCGTGTTCAGATGGGCAAAGATATTGAAATCAACGGCCTATCTATTCATAACAAAGATGCCGTTGGCAACATCACCACAGCTAGACTGGACGTGAACAACCCTTGGCAGTCAATTGCATCTGAAAATATTACCGTCAAGGGCGTTACAGCTTCGGACTGTGAAGGCGGCTTAACTCTGCAAACATACAATATTGACGGCGATGATAATGAGATGTGGTGGCGCCATAAAAACATTCTGATTGACGGCGTGACTGTTGAAAACATTGGCAACTGGTCAATGTCAACAGAAGGAAAAGACACAGACAAGTCTGCTATTGCCGGCATCACGATCAGGAATTTTAAGGCGGTTGCAGGAGATAGTACTCCGGGATTATCGTATGGTGGTCATGGTGGAATTCGTTTTGCCGGATTGATTGACAGTGTTATTGACGGTATAGAGCTTGTATCAGATCATAGTGAGGCTCAGATTTTGTTCGTTGGTGCGTCACAAATGCGCACGGAACACCTATGGACCGACCCAGACACACACATTACGTCAACGGTTAATGCTGGCGTAACTGTCGAGGACCTCCCCGCCTCAAACCTCGTAATCGACAACATCAAAGCCAATGGCTGTACGACAATATTGTTTCAGGATATAGCGGGGCTGACCGTCGGACGCGTGGATAGCTATGAGGGGTCGGGCGTCGGCACGACCTTTTACCGAGTGAAGGACGCAAAGGTACAGCATATCGGTGCGGTTAATCCAGGGCGGAGCGAGGCGATCGGACGCGGCGCACAGATTGACCAGTGTTTTAATGTCGACGTTCAGGAAATTACTGTCGACACAGACAGTCTTGTACCGCCGAGCCTCTGGCAAGCGCTTGAAATTGGTGGTGGAGATTCTCTCTATCCATCGGGCAAAGGTATTCGAATAGAAAAAGTGACTTACACGTCAACGCGTAACGATACTGCATCTGACATTGTCGTTCAGGGCGGCACCTATGCACCGACGAACTATCACATCCAGGCATATTGGATGCACAAGGGAGAGGCTAGTCCCGTTTGGCGTTCGCAATTGTTTGGTGAAACGAATCCATACTATTTAGCCGAATATAATTCTCACCCACTCTACGTCAACACGGACGCAGCAAATATAGGCGTTGGAACAGGAGAAATTGCCCCCTATTCGACCGTTGTCGGTGAAGTTGATTTCAACACCTTTACAACACAAGGTCGCTATTTGTTGACCGGACCAGGCACGGGGTATTTATTCACTGGTGCAACTGATAAACACCAACCGCCCGGTGGCCCTGGAAACCTCATTCTTGATGTGACGACAAAATACCGATCAGATACCGGAACGACGATTGTGCAGTCGTATATGTCACTGGCAAATGGTCAAGATTCCGGCGGCTATCGATCGCGTATTGGCGATGCGGGGTCATGGAGTGCATGGACAAAGTTTAGCCAGATTGCCAATGGATCTATTTACCGCGAACTGCTTAATGCAAATGTCATTGGCACGATGGAGAGGACTCGCGTCGGCAGTATTACGTCTTCGGCGACACCAACATTTAGCACCGACGGCTGGGATGTATTTAACTGTTTGAACTGGGCAAATAATGTGACGAATTTCAGCACGAACTGTACCGGAACACCAACCAGCGGGCAAACATTA
>JAYRHL010000004.1:0-7218 GCA_041907345.1 Saccharimonadaceae bacterium (SeqCode)
AACCCCAGTAGTGTATTGGGTCCTCAAAATAGGCGCCAAGCGTTCAGTCGTAACCGCCGACGTTCCTCGCTATCGGGTAGTGCATTAACAGGTGACCTGACTGGTGGTCGAATTGTTGGTCAGGGTGGCCCTGCTGTTGCCAATGCGGCCAATGCAGTTAATCCACTTGATGCAAGTATTCGTGGCAAAAATGAAGATGCCGACAAACAACTCGAAAATCTCCAGGCGGCACAGCTTGATGCACAGATGGAAGAAAAACAAGGACTGGGCGGGAATATTGCGCAGGCTGTCATGGGTGCCAAAGGCCGCGAAAAAGACAAGGACGAAAAACAAATCACCGCCAAAGACATATTCAACAATATGAACCGTTCGCACGATTCCAAAGACAAAGACCGTAAATTCAGTGCAGGTCCAGCACCCGCAGGAAGCGGCGGTGGCGGCGGAAGCGCACCAGCTGGAAGCGCCCAACCATCTGCGCCCGTTGCAAGCTATCGCGCGCCGGAAATCGCTCAGGGTGGCAATATTATTTCTGGCAGTTCAGCGGGCAAAGCACCCGCACAGATTATTGCCGTACCCGTCCAGGTCAGCTCTGCAGAATTACTGGGCAGTCAGTTCCACGCACCAGACACTTCGATACAGCCTCCTGTCAGTGGCACCGAAGAAAAAGCAAAAGCACGTGCTCAGAAATACCTATTTAACGCCGAACAAGATCTCGAAGATGCACGAAACCGCCAAGATATTCTTGGCAAAAAAGACGATGCGCCGTCCGAACAGCCACACGTCTTGGTAGGTGATGGCAAGAAAGATGACAAGTAATGGCCGAGGACATCAATCCAGGCAACAAAAATGCAGCCGCATCGGACTACGACAAAAAATTTAACCGAATCGGCAACAAGGCCCCTGACAGTAAAGACCTAAAAAACAAAGAGTCCGAGGGCGATGCAAGCTGGAAAACATCGACGGCGAAAAAAACCGAGCCGACTGAACCGCCTAAAAAGAAGGGTGTTTTTCGTTTTGCGGGGCGTCGCGCCGGTGCAATCCGCAGTGGTTCGGCATTTCTATTTATCATCGGTATCATCGGCCTGGGCGTTGCCTATACATCTGTGTTCGCACCGAACATCCTGCTGGTCAACATGAAGGAAATGTATACAAATGATCTGGCAGATGCAACAACCGCGCTCGAGATTTATTCACAGGTCATGTATTTCAACAAAATTGGACCGCTATCTGGGCAGGATTGTTCAGGTGGTGGCCAGTCAATGGATACATATCCGATCAAATGTAAATTATCAACGATGAGTCGCAGCCAGGTTGAAACATTTGAAAAACAAGGTTTTAGTTTTGGCGTCCCAATTCCTGATACGATTCGTATGCTCATTCCGGGTAGTAGTGGTTTGCGATTTTGCGCACAAAAAGTGTTCGAGGACAACCGCGACGACGGCGACCCGCGTAATGACCTGCCAGAAAGCCGTTACAAGGTGTACTGTATATTGCCTCCTAATTTCAAAGAGAATGTTGATCGAGCAGCCACCGAAGGATTTTCGAACGTTACCAATGTACTCAAAGGTAATAGTGCGGGACTGAAGCCCTCCAGTTCTGTAAATAGTGCGTTTGGTCAATTATTTGGCAACCCGTCATCATCGATCCAGGATCTCGTCACGGCCGCCGCAGCCAATGCACCGATTGTGTCCGGTGCACAGTTGTGGCTGTATTCACAGCTCAGTTCCACCACAAAAGCACAGGTATATAGTGTATTCAACCCCCGCTCGAGTTTCTTTAATGATGAGCGGTTCAAACAACGAATTAAAACACGCTACAACATGACAAAAAACGTCGACGTGTCGGGCAAAACCGAACGAGACGTCAATTGTTCGTTTGATAGTGCAGTACAAAAAAACGATGGTGCACTCGACACTCTCTCCGGCCAACCGAATGTCAGTGATGGCATTAGTCTTTCGTCACTCAGTAGCCCGATTAATATTCTATCGTCGCTAGGGTGTGGGTCTTTGGGCGGCGTCAGTCTCGGTAACGTTCAAAATCTTGCGACAAAGTTAGCGGGTGGTGGGCTCACTCTTTCGAACATGAAAGATATGATCAAACAGCTTCCTGCGCTTGTTGATATAGAAGTTGCCGGTAACCTCCTGGCCACCAATACGTATTCCTATACGGACCTCATGTGTAGTTGGTATACGATTGGTAAAATGACATCGAATGCGCTCGTTCGAGCCAAGGCATCAACGGCAGCACGTTACGCACTACAGTATTTGAAAGCAGCAGATGCTATCAAAGCCGGTCGGGCAGAGGAAGTGCCAACCAATGTACTCGCCAGTAAATTAGCATCTGGTACATTTGGCGGTGGATACAACGGTGGCAGTGCGACCGACACACTATCATATCGATCAATTACCTATGGTGACTATATTCCTGATTCGATGGACCAGTTAGGCAAAATGATTGGCGATGCCGTTGCCATTGTCGCCTATAACCTCGCGGCGTATGAAAATATCGGTACATTAGCAGCATCGTGGGCTCAGATTATCCCGAATGCCGCCGCTCTGAATGCCGTTACCGGTGGGTCGGGCGTCCTGTTACCACCACCAGCAGATATAGGTGGCATGGACCGTGAATACTGTATGGCGGGCGAAACGACCCAAACAAAAAGCTCAACCAAACCAGGTGATAGCAAAACAACAAAATGTATCGATGCAATCAATGCCATGGCACCCCCAGGGCTTCAGGGTGCATTAGTACCGGCCACTATTGTTGCCGGGCAAACATGTCCTGAATTTCACTATGATGAGCCCGATCAAACCTACGAAGGTGAGTGGTTGATGTTGCCGTCACAAAAAATCGTCCAAGCAACGGCAACACCGTATATCGCCGGGTGGTTTGGGGTGAATGCGATGCTCATCGCTGCCGCTGAACAACAATTGTATACATCAAACATTAAAGGTGTTGCGGCGAATTACGCGCTCTTTTCGGGAATGGGCGAATTGTTAGGCGACATGGCTATGAGTCGAGGACTCATGCCGAGTAATATCGCTGATATGTCAGCGTATCTAACCCTCGGCGAAGTCATTGGTACGAAAAAGAATCAGGATGACGTTGCAAAATATAATGGACAAAAAAATCCATTTGATCCATATAATAAATTCTCTTTCCTCGGATCAATCGTGAATACGCTTCCAAAAGCGACCGACAATAGGACGCCCGTACTCGCAACACTGAACAATATATTCTCGCTTGTCACGGGTGGTTTTCAGCGTGTTAGCCAATCCGCAACCGCAAGCGCCTTTTATCATTCACAGCCGACTCTTATCACCAGCAACGATATGACCGAACGTATCAGCGGTTATCTCATGCGACTTTCGTCAGCATATTGTCCCGTCAATCTGGAATATTATTCCATTGGCATCACGGCAGATATGATGTGTAACGTTCGCTATAGTATGCCGCTCGATGATATCGCAACTGCAATTAATTTATCTGGCGTGATGGATTATATGACTCAGTCACATTCAGATGTGTATAACTCAAAGGAACAAGAACTTGAACAGCGCATACCAAAAGCAGACGCCGAAGGTAACGCACCGTATCTCGCCGCACAACTCGCCATGACAAAACTTATCAAAGACAAACCGTTTATCGATAAAAATACTGGCAAACCAACAGCCGGTGGTGAATACGAAAAATATCTCCAGTATTGCGTAAATCGTCTCGATCCGTGGGGTGCCAGTGCGGTCTATATGCGTTATGACGCTCTGTCGGCGGCCGAAAAGAAACGACGACTTGCATACGTCGACTCGACAACAGGCGTCAGTGTCGGTGATCGTGGCGATCCAAACGAAGTCACACCGGGCGCTATTCCAACCATGGCGGTCAATGCAACGCAAAGTGATTTGGACTGGTACACCGGCAAAAAATGTACTCGGTTCACCGACCAACCCGAAATGCTACGTTATTTCCGCGCTTACACAACCATGTGTTCTGTTGACGGCACCATGTCGGGTATTGTTGATTGCACCGAACCAGACAGGGCGGCCGCAGGGTATAGTAATCCGTTCTATTTGAACAACGATATTCTATTTAGCGCAGGATAGGCTAGAGATTAGATACTTGTGCAAGTTTCTTTAGTGTCACCAGTGCAGTCAATTCTGTCACCGATATATTGTTATATGGTTGTGACATTACATAGCGATAGACTGTTTTTCCATCAACAACCATCAGACTATATTCACGGTCTTTACCGATAGTCTGGGCTTCGCGGAAATATATTGTATGGCCTTTTGCTTTGCCAGATTCCATCGTCGCATCGTACACATGATCGTCGTCCAGAGCTTCTTTGCTTTTATATACACGTTTGTCTACATAAACACTGGATTTGACGTCGTCTTTTCGAACAAATGAAAACGTAATTGTTTGCCCTAGATTCCCGTTGAGGTTAAATACTGGTGCTATTTTTGCATCTTCAACAGATGACGCGAGGTTTTTTAACGCTGTGGTGACTTGGTCCTTTTTGACAATCGTATCGACACCCAGGTTTGCCTTGTCCTCAACATACGCTTGGAATCCGTCCGCCCCCACGCCACGCTGACGCCCTGGTTTCCAGTCACTCATCGAATTGTTAATCGTCCATACACATAGGCTAATAGCAGCAATGGACATCAGGGTAAATGCAACGATCACGGTCACTCGACCTTTTTTACTTATCATCAAAGCGCTTCTGGCAGTCGTGTGTTCATGACGATGTTTTTCATTCATACTTATTCTCATACTACCACAGGCTTTGCGTCACCAGTAAAGTACTTGTCCTTATATTCGGGCTATTGTATCCTTGTGGGGTATAGGTTATGAATAAAAACACAAACCAGCCGGCGAATCGTCATCTCCTGAAAATACCTCGAATTCATTTTCGTCTATCTGTTGCGGCTCGAGCCTTGTCTATTATCGGTGTCCTCGTTATCGGTGGCGTCGGTATCGTTCAGCAGGCATACGCAGTGCAGTCAATGAACGAATACTGCAAAAAATATACGAACGCACTCGAATTATATGCCTGCAAAGACACAGTAAAGGGTATTGATTGTTCGGTCATCGCGAGTGCTTTCGAAAATCAGTCATCTGATGCAGAAATGGCGACAAAAGTTTGCCAAACAACTCAAACGGATATGGCAAATGGCAAGGTATCCATCAATGGATCTGGTACACCAACACCGACGCCAACGCCAACCACGACGCCATCAACACCAGCAACTAATAATGATTTCAAAGGCATTTCGCCCGATCTACAGAATCTATTAGACCAAACAAAAACCCTTTCACAATATCTGGATATTCTGCATCTTGCAGGCCCCGATGCAGGCTCAAACCTCGGGCAACAAGCAGATAATAATTATGGATCCTACGTCGGCGGTGCCGGACAACAACAGCCCCTCCGCGTCATGCAACAAGGCAGCGGCAGTTCACCGGTGATTCTATTCATCAATGGTGGTGGTTGGCATGTCGATGACCATACAGGTGACCGCGTCATGGCGGGAGAAGATGGCGGTGAAAATCCATGGGGCCGCGGATATGCAATGATTGAAATAACGTATCGCCTAGGCTCAAGTGGTGTCTATTATATGTACGAAGACGTCATGCGTGGTATTGCACACGTTATCAACAATGCACCACTCTACGGTATCGACCCAAATAGGGTTGTTATCTGGGGGGATAGCGCCGGTGGAAGTCTAGCAATTCGTGCTGCCGCTAGTGGCAAAACAGGTGCCAAAGCATCAGTTGGCTGGTCGGCAATCACCAACGCCTACACGGCATTTTTCCGATCACTCCCGGCGTTTGCGATTGGTATCGACCACTCGACCTGTGCACCAACCGACCTCGCCGGACTCACGAACTTCACCGATCTACTCGCCGGTGGTAACGGGGATGTTGCAGAATACGGTGTCGGTATCAATTCAAACGATTTTTCACCAATTTATACCGGTGACTCAATGCCGCGTGATATCAACCCGTTAGCATTTCTCAGCCAGGGCGCCGTCATTGGCAAAAACCTCCTCAGTACTGCCAGTAACTTCGAAACGATCACCGGTCAAATCAAAGGCGGTAATGCGTCTGGATTGATCGGCAGTACTATTAATCTCGCCAGCAAAAAGTTCGTTGAATGTATCGACAACTTTAATGCGCTTTCACCAGCACTATATACCAGCCCCGATGCACCACCAGCATTTATGGTCGAATTTGAAAACGACACAACCGTCGGACCTGATCAGGCGTGGGGATATGTTGATAAACTACGTCAATTAGGTATTCAGGCAGAGTTTCTGGTACCGCCTGGGGACGGCGACTGTTTGGCAAAAGCACCCGACACACTTGGCGTAGGTTGTCACCTGGGATACTATTCGCCGTTCGTTCGTCCAACACTTGATTTCCTCGATAAAATTATCCATCCAGAACAGGCAGGCAGTAGCGGCACGGCAACTCCGTCGGGAGGCGGATCCAGCAGTGGAAGTGGCTCGTCGAGTAGCGGATCGAGTGGCGGCTCTGGTGGATCAAAATCGACGACATCAACCAATAAATCTCAAGAACCAACAATATCAGCCGACGAGGCAAGGTGTATGCAAGTTGGTGGAACCTACAACAAGAAAACTGGCAAATGTAATACACAACTCTGCGATACATGGCAGTCTACATGTAACGGTGGTACGGCGCTACTATCGACTAACCAGATCTCGGCAACAAACACCCCTAGTGGTTCATCATGCCCATCTGGATACAGTTGGCACGCTGGTCCAAACAATAGCAAAACAGGCGCTTACTGTACAAAAATTTAGTGCCGCAATTACTGGCATTACGGCAATTAACACCCCCGTTGCTCTCATTTAGGTATTGCAAAATACTAATGTTTAGTGTATAGTAATAAGTAGATAAACAGTACATATTTGTTAGATATTTTCGCCCGTAATCAGAAAGAAGGACCCTTCCAATGGTAACTTTCCACGAAAAGCAACGTACACAAACAAAAAATGAAAAATGGCCACTACGTACACGACTCATTGCCGCAATCGGTGCAGCTGCCGCAATGGCAACTCTCGGAGCTTGTTCAAAAACAGGCGCTGTCAATGTAGATAATGCTGGCAATGTTGTTACGACAGTTACACTAAACGAAGACGGCACCGTCAGTGACGGAACGAAAGTCGGACAAACTGAAATTCTAACTTCAGA
>JAYRHL010000005.1:0-52544 GCA_041907345.1 Saccharimonadaceae bacterium (SeqCode)
AACGAATCGTGCAATGAACGACCCCCTTCAACAGAGGCAATGACTTCCTGGATAACATTTCGCAAGCGAGGATTAGGTGTCTGATCGACCAGCGTGCGCAAGCTTTGTGAGAGCGGCAAACCAGCATTAATCAATGTCGCTAACTGCCTAGTAAAGACAACCTTGTCTTTTGTAGTAATACGGTTCTTGAAACGAGATAATAATTGCTCTTCATTCTTGACCTCTTCGATATGAACAAGCGTAAAACCTTGGGCAACGAGTAATTTTGCTGCGTCATATTCAGACTCTGCCTGGACCATAGCTTTAACAAGCTTATTCGTCTTGTTATCTTTGGCCTCATAGTTATACTTTCGCATATTGGCTGTTAGCCTCGCATCAGTCTTTCGAATTCAGTCAAATCAACAGCAAAGCTTCTTGCGTCGTCATAAGTAACCGTGCCACTTTGTACCAATCCCACAAGTGTTTTATCCATCGTCTGCATACCCGCATCGGCACCTGTCTGGATTACAGCATCTAGCTGATGGCCTTTGCCCTCTCGGATGATATTACGAACGGCAGGATTCGCAATCAAAACCTCTGCAGCGATAACACGGCCACCGCCAATTGCAGGGACGAGCCTCTGAGAACATATTGCCATTAATATGTTTGCAAGTTGTGCACGAATTTGTGACTGTTGATGCGGAGGAAATACGTCTATCATACGGTCGATAGACTGTGCAGCACTGTTGGTGTGTAGTGATGCAAAGACCAAGTGCCCTGTCTCGGCGATCGTAATCGCAGCAGAGATTGTCTCGAGATCTCGCATCTCACCAATCAAGACGACATCGGGATCCTGGCGCAAGCTAGAACGAAGTGCCGCCGAGAAACTGTATGTATCGTAATGCACTTCCCTTTGCACAACAACGGATTTTTTTGATTTATGTGTAAACTCAATCGGATCTTCAATCGTAATAATATGCTGCGATGTCTCTGTATTCAATTTGTCTATGAGCGCTGCAAGCGTTGTTGACTTTCCACTACCCGTTGGGCCAGTAACCAGCACAAGACCGCGCGGATAATTGGCAAAGTTCATAACAATTGGTGGCAGACCAAGTTCTGCGACAGTTTTAATCTCATTTGGAATCAATCGTAGTGCCGCAGCTAAATTACCCCTCTCGTGGAAGGCGTTAACACGGAAACGACCAAGTGTTCCAAATGCAAAACTAAAATCAAACTCTTTGTCTTTTTCTAGGATTTGTCGCTGGTTTTCATCAAGAATTGCGAATAGTAGCGTCTCGACATTTGCCTCATCAAGTGGATTATACCCGGCAATAGGTGTTAAGGAACCGTCGACACGTGTCATTGGCGGCAAACCGACTTGCAAATGCAAATCTGATGCGCGCCTGCGCACCACTTCTTCCAGAAGTATCTCTATTCTTAGCTCTTGGTTTGGCATATACGTCTCGTTTCCCTATGCTGTATCCGCCGTTACACGGTTGACTTCCTCTAGAGTTGTCAGACCCTGCAAGGCTTTTAGATAGCCATCTTGTCGCATGGTAATCATTCCTTCAGCGACAGCTTGTTTTTGAATTTCGCTACTCGTCGCACGGTTTACAATAAGACGCTGAATGTTTTCGCTCACATCCATTACTTCATAAAGGCCCGCCCGACCACTGTAACCCCGAGGGGTTTCAGGGGTATCTTTACCCTTAACTAAAGTATAAGCGTTTTGACCTGCAAGTGGCAAGTCTTTATAGCCTAAATCTTCCGAAACCTTTACAACGTCAGCAGGGGTTTTGGGCAGCAAATGACCTACTGTTGCTAAAATATTCTGTGTTTCAATGGGCGTTGACTGATACGTGTCACGTTTTTCTGCGACTCGACGTACGAGACGCTGGCCAATAATGGTGTTCACGGTACTGGCGATCAAAAACGGTTCAATCTTCATATCTAATAGTCGAGGCAACACTCCTGCGGCGCTATTAGTGTGCAGCGTACTGAACACCAAGTGTCCCGTCAACGCTGCCTGAACGGCGAGATTCGCAGTTTCGTCGTCACGAATCTCACCGACCATGATGACATTTGGATCCTGACGAAGAATGGATCGTAGACCCGTAGCAAACGTTAGGCCGACTTCTGCATTCACTTGAATCTGATTGACCCCACTGATTTTGTATTCGACAGGGTCTTCGAGAGTCACGATATTGACGCTATCATTATGAATCTCTTGGATCAGAGCGTAGAGACTCGTCGACTTTCCGCTACCTGTTGGGCCCGATGTCAGGACCATACCGTTTGGTCGCAAAATGCCCCGACGAATAGCACGAAGAGCACGTCCGGCATATCCCATTTCTTCTATATTCAACGTTGTGCCAGTTTTATCCAACAGACGAATCACAACCTGTTCACCCCATACAACTGGACTAATAGCGATACGCAAATCTACCTCTTTATTCGCGACTTTCACAGCGAACTGACCATCCTGAGGTACGCGATGCTCGTCAATTTTTAGGTTGGATAAAATTTTTATACGACTCACCAATGCAGGTTCAATCGCTTTTGGTAGCTGCATAATTTCACGCAGTACGCCGTCAACACGACATCGAATTTTCAGAGCTGATTCAAGTGGTTCTATGTGAATGTCGCTCGCCCTCGTCTTTACCGCGTATTCCAAAATGGTTGAAAGTGCACGACTAATTGGCGAATCTTGCACGATGGTTTTAATATTATTATCATTCGACGTCTCTGCTTCTTGCTTTGAAACTTCTGCCGCCTCACCAACTGTTGATAGATCTGTACGATACTGATCTAATACATGACGTACACCGGCCTCAGATGCCATAAAGACCTTTAATGGCTTTTCGATCAGACTTGATAGATAGTCGACGGCCTGGACATTACTTGCATCTACCATGGCTACAGCCAGACGATTCTGTACTTCGGCAAGCGGTACTGCCATGAACCGTTCTGCGACATCTTCGCGCAATAACTCTAAGACATCTTGGCTCACAAGTGTATTCGTAAGATTCACATATGGGACACCAGATACCTGTGCCATCGCATGTGTTAACATTTCATCATCGATGATGTGTTTTTCCGATAGTAGTGCAAATAGTGGCTGTTTCTTTTGTTGCGATTCGGCCATCGCTGCATCGAGAGTAGACTTTGAAACAAGCCCTTCCTCGGTGAGAAGGTGAACGATTTTATCCTGTATGTCGGTGGTTAATAGTGCCATCGTATTGAACTCCGGCAACTATCTATTGCCGATTTCAACCTCCACGGTTGGGTTAATCGCATCCTTGTTAAATATGGCGGACGAAGGCTCTGTAATATCCGTAGAAATTGGTTTTGCTGTTTTTACTTTTACACTTTGGCTAGAAGGATTACCGATGAGAGCGTTCGCCAAAAAATACGCCAAAACTACACTGACAGATGCGATGAGAACGATTATTGCTATATCATTTCTTTTCATGGTTTTACCACCTTATCGCGAAGTTCAAGTGATTGCGCGGGCTGATAGTAGCTCACCCCATCTGCGGTCATTGTCACTTTTGCAGCCTGGGCTTCAATCGAAAGATTCGTAATATTAAATGGACGTATCGATTTCTCTACTTTTTTAAGCAAATCTTGCAATGAACTGTACGCGGCAGTCGCGACACTCACGGAAAAGCTGAATTTGATACTGCTTGGACTTGAATTATCCGATCCAGCGCCCGTATCTGTAACCGGTTCTACGGTGATAGCTTCGATAGCCAATCCTGGTACACCTGCCAATAGCTTTTTCTGTAATGATGAGCCTAGTGCCGTGGCGTTCGATGATGCAGGGAGCGCATCAAGAACAGACTGCAGCGGTGGATCATTCTCATTAAGCCGTACGGATGCCAAATTCTCATTCGTGTTGACCACAGAAAGATTATTTTTCAGAGTTGCGACAGAATCATAATTTTTCTTTAATACTGTCGCGGTATCACGTTTTGCGCCAAGTATTTTTTCGCCAAAGACAATCTTTTGAATGAGAAAGATTGATGCAACGAGAGCGACACCAACTACCGCAGATACAGCGGCAATCCATATAAACATAATCCGATTCGCATTACTGATTTGCTGACGTTTTCTCAATCCAGTTGACACCGGCTGTGCTGTCGATGGCTGAGTTGCTGTTGGCGTTGTTTCTGCGTCTGGCATTATCTGTTCCCTCCCGTATCGGCTGCTCTGCTATCGAACAAGCTTGTCGGCAGATACTTGTATGAATCCGTAGCGTTTTGTTTTTCTGGGCTGATAACAACCACGCTCTTTGACGTTGCAGCAAACAAGGATGGATCATAGTTGAAATCCAATGCAAACCTGAGAACTTTGGTACCCGAAGCGTCTTCGCCATAGCTTAAATCTGATAAGATCACGTCGCTTGCGACAGGTCGAGTGGTTGTTTTGCCATCTTCCTGGTATGAAAAAGTTGCTGCTTCGACTGTTTTTTTGAACACATCCACGGCCACAAAGCCGTTTGCTGCTTGTCCATCAATATGAATTTTCTTATTCTCGGTGTCGTATTTGACACTTGAAAACGTCACTTGATTTGGCTGGCCCGGTCGAACAGCATTCAATACGTCAAACACCCGCGAAGACATACTTTGCTGATCGTGCAGGCTACTAATATTTGCCAACTGGCTTTGCAGCGTCAGCATATTGCTGAGATCAGCGACATTTGTAAGCTGTTTTTGATTCTTGGTAATTTCGTCATCCGCTGTTTTTGTAAGAAATGCCTGTAAACCAAACAAGTAGGCCGCCAATAGGACCACAATAGCGATAGATGCGATACTGACAAGAATGGCACCTGATATCACCAGCATACGCGCTCGTTTTGCTTTGAGGTATTCTTGTTTAACATCTGGTATGAGGTTGATTTCTATCACAACAGACGTCCCCTCTGAGCTAGCCCAACCGCCACAGCAAACTCACCGGCAACGGCGTTCAGGCGTGCATCATTATTTGGCCCAGAAACGAACTGCCAAGGATTTGCCACCGAAGTCTTGACCCCTGTTTTATTAGCAACATATTCTGCCATTTGAGGAATCATGCCCGCATAGCCTACCAGCAGCACTTCACCAACCGGTACGTTTGGGTATCTTGTCTGGAAAAATTTTATAGACTTTGAGAGTTCGGACAATATTGCCTCGAGGGTTGTATCAAGAGCTCGGACCACTTTGCCCTCCAGTTTGTCCTGCGCGAGACCAAATTTAAAAATAAATTGACGCGCTTGCTCTTCGGTAACCCCTAGATTATGCACCGCGGTATTAGCAAGTGTCCCTACTCCATTCGGGATAGTACGTACGAGACGTGGCATGTCGGCGAATACGATTGCGACATTGATAGACTGTTCGCCCATATCAACAATCACCTGTGCTTCCTTGGCGCCAGGTTTGAGGACAGATCGAATCATCGCAAGTGAATCTGGTTCAGCAGCGATAACATCAAAACCTAGACTCTCGATAAGTTCCAGACGGTCTTCGGCATATGTGACCGTCGTACTCGCCAAAAGCAATTCTTGTTTTGTTGGATCCACAATTGATGGACCGAGTGGTTTCCAGTCGACTTTTGCCTCATTGACGACCATAGGTATGTACTGGTCCAACTGATACTTGATGCTATTGTCGAATTCTGCTTGGCTATTAGCGTTTGGCACATCAACAACTGTAATAAATGTTTTGTTCGAAGATAAGCCAATCGCAACGTCTTTTGTTTTAATGCCGCTTTGGCCAACAACGGTCATAATAACCTCACCCAGTCGATGCCGAGCCTCGTCTGAATCCGCCATCGCCGTCTTGATGTCAATCGGCGCATACCCATAGTGTTGCAATGACCAGCGTCCAGCACCGGCGGGTGCAAGCTGGACAACGCGTACCGCAGACGTACTAATATCCAGTCCGAAGAAATCGCCCACGCCTTTTATCATTGCCATAATACCCCTAATATTACCATAACCGTTATCGATTAAAAAGGTTTTTACAAGTATTTTTCATTTAGTAATACGGTGGCAATTCGATGGTATAGGTAGTTTGTGCGCGCGATGAGCCAATCTGATTAATAGCCCATAGTATAGACGCTCCAGGAAGGTTGAAAATCTCACCTGGTTTATCTACAGGATTCGTCGTAGACCCTACGCATCCGAACGGTCCGTTGTAGTTACCTTCCAGTTTACACACGCCCTTATACACGGTCGTTCGCCACGGCTGTAATTGACGCGCCATAATAGGACCATTAACAACGAGCTGTCCTGAACATAGATCTGGATCATCCACCTTTATATCAGAGCAGGTGTTTACAATACCGTTATTAACACTTGTGCCGTTTGCTATCAACCATGCATCAATACGCTTAACACTCGATTTAACACTGATGTTTTTGGCTATGATAATTAATTGTGGGATATCTTTTAGCTGAGCACCTCCGTATTTACCGCCAGGGGTGAACTTGATATCTCCGGTGATTTCAACAGTATTGTTAGGGGCATAAATGACATACGTACCGGTTGAGGGTATGGTGCTAGCGTTGATTGTCAGCGGTCCAGATTTTGGTACTGTATCGCCATAGTCGTAGACAGCACTGGTGCTATTTGGTAGCTGAAATGGCGAATCAATGAGAGTATGAGCCATGAAGTTTTTCACCGCTGATACAACATCGGGTATTGTACCCACACCTCCCGGCGGAAAATGACCGCATTCATTATTATTATCGGAGGTATTACTGTTGTAATTCGCAAAAGTCAGGATATTAGTCATACTAATAGCACCGCCACCACTAACATTGCCGCATGCGACAGCTGAAGGTGTCGCACCCCCTTTATAACCAGCTAACGAAGCAATGCTGAGAATTCTACCGGGTGCTAGCGCGCCGTATTCTACCCAGCTACCAAATGTCAGACCATTTGGTACGTCGGTTCCCTTGAGTGTATAGCTATTCATGTAAATACCCGAGTCCGAGTACGTCGTGGTATCGTCGTGGAATGAGCGACCTACACGAACATCACCACCCTGTATTTGTAACAGCGGAGCCTTCGCAATAACGAGACAATATACAGATAAACGATATGGCGGTACTCCTGTCTGTGTCGGCCGAGAAACCTGTAGTCCACGACATATTCGAGTACCCGGCCTGAGACTTGCTATATTATCCACTTTTGCTTGCCTGTTGGAATAAATTTCAGCTGAAGGTTTTGCAACCTGCTTATTTATTCCTGAATTTGGTGTCGTATTATTGTCGTCCTGCGATTGACTACACTGGATTGCCGGATTAAGGCTTTGTAAGTAGCTGCATGCATTCGCAACATTCATACCACAAGCACTGCTAATACACTGCGATCCAGGAATCGTCACGCCCGGATCCATCTGAATATCATATATCTGCCAGTCCGTTGTCGTCGTATCTCCGTCATTATTGACTATATAGTCGAATCGCGGAGGGGTATCGTCTGTTATTGCGTCACCACCTTGTCCCAATGACGGGTTGACGCTCGGAGTCAAACTATATGATGCAGGAGGAACCGTGCCGCAGGCATCGGCGATTTTAGCCTCGAGAAAGGCTTCAATGTTGCCATAGTCTACAGGCCCAACAGCATCATTTGGACCGTTCATTGTATAGTTTAATCCCGTTAAATCTGGTGCCGGTGAACTCGGATCCGTGACATAGGCGCCATACGCGGGAACAGAGTATTGTGCACGTGCACTTTGCGCGGCATTCAGAGCGTCGCTGTTATTGTTGAGGCCCGATGCACCATCAATACCGCCGGGATAATTTGGTGCACCATCAGTAATCAACACAAATCCATCTGGATTGCCGTTAATAATACTTCTTACGCTAGGATTTGATGATGTGGCACCAGTATTTGGATCGGTGCTATAACCAAAAGCCTGCTGATAGTCAGTACCGCCTTCGCGTACCAAAAAAGGAGGGTGATTTGTGCCAAAATTTGGAGGACTTGTAGAATTTGTTCCAAAAAATATTTTGTTAATCAGAGTGTCTTGCTGAACTGGGTCGCCTAATGCGCTTGCTTGTATATAGTCAGTTCCGTGAGGTGCATTGTAGTTATCTGCGGGATCACCGTGAGAAAACGTCCACATTGCTATAGAGAGGTTTGGTATTCCTGTGATACCTGTTCGTAGCAGATTTTGGACCTGTACGCCCATTTGTTGCCATTGCGAATCACTGATGGAACCCGATCGGTCAATTGATAAAATAATCTTGCACTGCGCATCGGCAAACGCCGTACGTGGGCTGATACCTATCATCGCCAAACAAAATATGAAAAAACAAAATACCAAGATCACTTCAGTACATTTGCGCAGCCGAACAAATCCGGTCATTATCCCTTGCCCACGAGCGCCAACATTTGCTCAGCCTTTAAATCATAAAATTTCTTCGTATACTGACCAATATTCGTAGGACTATTCACCAACTGACCGGCTTTTTGATAATACTCGGCAGCTGCAGCGTAGAGTTTTGCTTGCTGGTATGTCCTTGCTAGCAGATCGTATGCCTGATACTTATCGCTATTATAATTTATTGCTTCTTTCAGAACGGCAATTGCCTGGTCGTTTTTACCTGCTCGCTGCAGTATCCTTGACTGCTCCGATGCCAACTGCACTTTGGCGGCCGGATCCGGTTCGGCACTTACCGCATTTTCATAGATGGTCATCGCGTCCTTGTCACTACCGGCATTCAACGCATCGAGGGCGGCAGATCGAGCAGTTGCACTACGTGAATCGACAGTCTGTTTTTTGAATTCATCCTTGGAAACTATCGGGACCTTGCCTGATCCATCAAGATTTGCCTGGAGATAAGACGTAAAGACCCACAAACCAATTGCGCCTGCAAAAACAACAACCGTCACGGCGACGATGATTTTCGCTTTTGTCGTAAGTTGTGGTAACTGTATACCCGTTTTGCCTATTGCCACTTTGCCCAACCAAGTTAATGCTTATGCTGTGAATCAGTATAAATGACTGTTGCAATTCGGACAAGAGACCAATGTCATAGTATGATAGTTAACATGTTTACACTTATTCTCGGGCCAATGAAAAGCAGCAAGTCGTCGGAACTTCTGGCGCGGATGTCGCCCTACGAACACACTGATCAAAAAGTATTATACGTACAACCAGAGGCAAATGTACGTGATACCGGTATTCGGTCACGGATGGGTATTGGTACAGCGGCCCTGAGTGTTCCGTCGCTGGGTGACGTTGATGGTGAGTTTGATGTTATTGGTATCGATGAAGTACATATGTTCCCTGACGACGACCACCACATCATCGACAAGTGGCTGATCGAGGGAAAAACCATTATCGCCAGCGGACTAGACCTCGACTACCGAGGCAAGATGATACCAATTATTATTCGCCTCCTTGAACTAAAACCCGACAAGCTCATCACCAACAAAGCGGTGTGTGATTCATGCAAAAAGTATGACGCTCGGTTCACGCAAATACTGCAAAACGGCCGACCGATACATTCTGGCCTTCCCCCTGTAGTACCCGAAGATGGCACCTATGACTATCAAGCGCGTTGTCGCAACTGTTTTGTGAAATCCGAATAAATATCCACGATACTAAAAGCACCCGGCGCTATGTCGGGTGCTTCATGGTTTATAGAGTAATCTTTGTCGGTGTGGTTCTTTTCACCGTATCGCCGACGCCTAGCTGCCCAACATTATTGATGCCCCAGCACCCCACACTGTTGTCGCTCGCGACAGCACAGGTGTAACCACTTGCGCCCGTGCTCAAAGAGAGTACAGTCTTGCCACTGAGCCAACCACTCGTTGATACTGCCTGCGGGCCTGAAACTGCGCCACAAACATTCGACGGGCCACTCGATGTACACTGCTGGGTATACCCACTACCTGTCTGGCCTTCGTTCATACTCGTACCGTTGGCATCACAGAACGGACCGCCACCAAGTTTTACTGCACAGAACAGATTATTTACCACGTTACCCGAAAGAGTGTTGAGGCTACTTGTTGTTAATGTCGTTGCTGTTGGCCTTTTGGCGGTAATTGTACCGACTTCAGTGTATGCACTTGTCACTGTATAGGCAGTCGGAGTACAGGGTGGTGTTGGCGTCGTTGGCGTACGACTTTTGTTTCTCGTATTGTTGTTGTTATTGCCGACACTTTGATTTACCGCTTTATAACCAGGGCTCGCGACACCAGCATAACTACCGGCCGCATTGACGGATGAAGAAAATCCAGAACCTCTATTCGTTGGACCGCCAGGATTATACTGATTTGCCGTCATTGATGCTCGATTAATAGAATTGTTGTTCGAATTCAGGTTACGGTTCTTGTCGCCACCAGGTTTTTTATTCTGCCTTGCCCTATCCGTTGAAGCTGATGCTAAACGTATAGCGGTATGAAACGATCCGGGGGTGACTGTATTCGATGCGACATCACGAGTTGAGTTATCTGTACCCAAATCGGCGCGACTGTTGTTGGCGGTTCCGCCACGCCCAGACGGTGTCGAGCCACTTTTTCCCGTACCGCCTGTGCTATAGAAGGTTTCTGGAACATAGCCATGCATACCCCAGTAATACGGGATCTTGTCTGCACCCAGTCCGGTCATATATGTATTGCCGTCGGCAACAGAAAATTCTACCGAGCTACCGATTCTGACTGGTTTGTTGGTATTGAAGTATACTGGTGCGCCCGTAGTATCGGCGACCGTAGAGCAAGTACTCAGAGTGGTATCGGTATCACCTGGTATCGTCCCGTTTCCCATACCCCTACCCCAGCAATATGGAGCCCCCGTTGGTGCAGTTGAGTTATCCTGGCTTGCCCGGGTTAAAACACACATGCTATAACCAGCCGCCTTTGCCAATTTGACTCCGCGCTGACCGGCGAGTTCGCCGGTAGCGAAGACCTTACTCGGTATGGTCGACGATGAGAATGATCCGTTGCCTAGTTGGCCATATTGGTTATTACCCCAACAAGCAATGCTGCCATCGCTGGCAAGAGCACAGGTGAAATTATCTGAAGCTGAAACATCAATGACTTCTTTGCCGCGAAGTGCGCTTGACGATGACATATCAACAGCAACCGGCACCGCCGCATCTCCGCCCGACCGACCTAATTGCCCCTGACTGTTGTCACCCCAACAATACACGCTGGCATTTGCTATGGCGCAGGCATGCTTTGCGCCCACACTTACTTTGGTTACTTTTTTGCCGCCCATAGCACTCGCGGGGATTTCCGCCGCAACAAGTGTATTAACACACCACCACCAGTAAGGAACGCATGCGTACTGTGCGGGTGTTGCAGTATTCTGGTTATAAACAGTCGTCGGAAGAGTTTTGTTGCCGCCTGTCGTTCCAGTACCCAGCTGGCCGTTGTCGTTGTTCCCCCAACATTTAACGAGAGAATTTACGACCGCACATGCAGATTCTGCACCCGTTGAAACCTGTGGTGCTGTCGCCGCCGCTGCAGTTGTAGCACCCAAAAATGGCGATACAACGGTACTGAATACAAATGCCAGTGTGGCAAATATGTGCAATTTTTTATACGATGTTTTGCGTTGCAATACGTTCACTTATCTCATCCCCCCAGCCTATCTTTAATTAGGCCGCTTTAGAGATAATTATACATAAGAAGTATAGGCATGCAACTCGGTTGCATTTTCATTTTGGCCATAGTAATGTAAAAGCATTAGAGTTTAAGTGTTTGGGTAGGTATAAATGCACGAAAATGATGAGCAACGTACGGAAAGTCCCGTTGTAGGCACCGAAGGTCCAGTTGAAAGTCCAGAGCGTCCTATTGGGGCTACCAGCAAAGCTTGGTACAAAAAACGTACTTTTTACGTATTGCTTGCAGTGATAGTTGTAGTGGTTCTCGTTGCGGCTTACTTTGTGAGTGTCATGTTATCGAACGCCAACAAAAAATCGACCGATGAGCTGTCTGCTGCGACGTATTTCAAATCACCAGAAATACTCGTCGATAAAGTAAAGACAGCTGCTAGCGGCCAAGTGTTAAATACCGCTATATCAAACAGCCTCGGTGGCAAAACAGTAGACGGGTACAATACCTACGGTGTTGCTGACTATACGGTTGGCAATCGCCAATACGCGAATCTGCCTAGCAAAACCACTGGCGTTGGCTACAAGGGAAATGCCGAAGTAGAAACAGCGAACTATAAAGCATTCGTCGATTTCTTTACAAAAAATAAGTTTAAACTTGTTTCATCGGGCAAAAATACCGCCGGACCACTCAACTACAGCGATGAGACTGTCGTATACATTGCAAATGCCACTTATGAATCGAAAAATCTTGTTTGTATGATCTGGCATGTTGATGCGACAAGCACAGATATCGGTCAGCACGTCGCGAGTATCGGCTGTGCCGACAAAGCGGACTACGAGAAAGCGGCCAAAGAACTTGATCCATTTTATGCCGCATACACCGCAGGTTACACCAAATCCACTAAGGGTCTCGTGCTAGGATTTCCGTATGTCGAAGACGGAGCGGGCGGATACAAACATGCAGTGCTGTTTGTAGAGGATCCTTCTCTGCTCGACGGCAAACAATCTGAAGGTCTTTTCTATAAAGCTTCAAACGAAAACAGCTGGCGCTTCTTTATCAACGCACGCGGCGTTTTGAACTGTACCGACTACAATACTGACGTATTGAAAAAAGCGTTTACGAACCTACCGTGTTACGAAGGTGGCGTCGAAAAAACCGTTGCTGCATAGATCGCAAACATACATTCGAGTTTCATAAATACATTACCTCTGTTAAAATGGAGTGATATGAGTTTATCTATCGGAATCGTCGGACTACCTAACGTCGGCAAATCAACATTGTTCAATGCCCTGACGCGAGCAGATATTTTGGCTGCAAACTACCCTTTCGCAACCATTGAACCAAATACCGGTATTGTTCCTGTGCCTGATGAACGTTTGGATGTGCTACAAAAAATGTATTCAGCTGAAAAAATCATTCCTGCGACCGTTACGTTCGTCGACATTGCAGGTTTGGTGGCTGGTGCCAGCAAGGGCGAGGGTTTGGGCAACAAATTCCTCGATAACATTCGAAAAACCGACGCAATTGTTCATGTGGTTCGTGCGTTTGAAAATGATGATATCCTTCGCCACGACGAAGCACCGGTTGACCCAAAAGCCGACATCGACATCATTAATACCGAACTGATTCTGGCCGATCTGCAGACAATTGAGAAACATCTGCCGAAATTGCAAAAAGAATCCAAGGCCAAGCCAGCACTTCGCGACACTATGACCTACCTCGAATCACTACAACGCCATCTGTCGGAAGGCACTCCGCTGTCTGCCCTACCATCACTTGATATAGAAAAAATTAGCGACCTTCATCTCCTCACCGCCAAACCTGTTATCTATGCATTTAACGTCGACGAGAATACACTCACGTCAGATTCTCAAAAACACGCATTGTCACAACTGGTTGCGCCAGCAAAATCACTATTCGTTTGTGCGAAATTAGAAGAAGAAATCAAAGATCTAACAACAGTTGAAGCAACTGAACTACTGGAAAGCTATGGTGTCGACGAAACAGGTTTGCAACAATTAATTCATGCTGCCTATGACACACTTGGTCTTCAAAGTTATCTGACGGCAGGGCAAAAAGAAGTCCGTGCCTGGACAATCCACCAAGGCGATACCGCGCCGCAGGCGGCCGGTGTCATTCACACTGATTTTGAGCGAGGATTTATTGCCGCACAGATAGTCAATTATGATGATTTGGTTGCCGCTGGTTCTGAAGCTGCGGCAAAAGCTGCCGGAAAAGTACGTACAGAGGGTAAAACGTACGTGATGCAACCTGGCGATGTCGTTGAATTTCGATTCAACGTATAACCGCAAGCAGTATGATATGTTTTATAGCCCCGGCGATATGCCGGGGCTATTTGTCTACTATTTTTACCGATAGACAAGGCGGTTGTCGCTACAATGATCCGCATCCCGAATGGGTTGCATCACATCCTGCGACGATCAGATTTTGAAAGGTACTACCTCCGTCCTCGACATCACACGTAATCAACAAGATTCTGCCTGGTCGGTTGTCCGCCAATCCACGTTGCTGTGACAAATCCACCTTGTCGACAACATAGATTGCTTCAATGGTATACGTCAGCCGTCCTTCTGGCAGTTCTAAAATCACGTACGAGTGGTCGATGTCATCCTTACCAATACTCATCAGCGGGTTAAACACGGCGTCGTTTGTTGACTTTGCATGACCACCAACAACAACCGTTCCCTGATGCGTTCCCGGTAGCGTCGACGTTCCGTCGGCAACATACAACCCGGGTAAATCACCTGGTTTAACCCTTCCAGATCCATCTTTTTCGAGAAGATTTTGGTCAACCGGAGTTGGCTTAATCAAGTCTCGATTGGCGATATGTACCGCCAACGTTGTTGGCATCGCTGGTGGTATTACTTGCGGTGTAGGTGTCGATTCCACAGTCGAGGGCACCGACGGCGGAGACAGCGTTTTAGCTGCCCCCACCGCCGGTGAGCTTGTTACTGGCCCAGTCTCTACTGTTCCGATAACTGCTACAATCCCGCCTATTACCATGCAACTGAGAACCGCGTTGCTATACGCACGTCCTCTCATTGCCCTACCTCAACATGCTCACGAGGCGTTCTCGGTTGACGTATGCCAGGCCCATCAGGCCCAACAGAACGACACCGATACTCACCCACAATACGGCCGGTTGCTTTGCAAACCAACTTGTCGACACCGGCTCGTCACCCGTCATAAACGGCGGCAAACCTTCGGTCGGCTGCTGGAACACAATGTCCGGCGTATAGCTGGTAGGTACGAACACCTGTTGCGGCACACCCTGAATCGGTACTTGCTGATAATTCCCATACAAATACGTATTGTCCGCATAAACACATCCGCAACCCTGAGGTTCGAAGTAGTTCGATGCGTACACCGGCGGATAACCGGGAGAATAAATCGGCAAAGGATTCACAGGAGACAGAGGCGGAACATATCCACATCCAGCACCAACATTAAATGCTCCGCCGCCAGCAAAACTAGCGCCAAAGCCTAAAACGTTGACATTCGCCGACCAACCCCAACTACCACCGATTCCACCACACCATCCCGGACTGAGATACATTGGCGTTCCATAGTTTGCATTGAAACTGAGGACCCTATTTGTATCAAAATTCGTCAGGAACACTGTGGCGGGTGCATTATTGACCACGGTATTGTTGATCTGTGTGACGTTGTTGATAAACACTACCTGCCCGTTATCATCACCTCTAACAAAAATGTCAGGGTTCGGAGGGGGCAATTGGTGATTACCATTCTGCCACGGATTATATACCGGATGGTCAGGGATAATTGGCGGAGGTGGTCCACACGGTGGCGTTCCACATCCCCCGCCGTTTGGGCCAGGACTGTTACAGGGCTGCGTACTGCAGCTACCCCCTGGGCCAGGGTTGTTACACGGTGGCGATCCACAACCACCAACCACTGGGCCGGGGTTACCGTTATTGCAATTTAGTGCTTCACATTGCGATCCACCTCCTGGGGGTTGTCCTTCATGACCTGGTAGTGGCACCGGGTGTGCTTCTACGGGCCGATTATAGCCCCAATCCGGGAATGGATTAGCAGGTCCCGGAGGGGGTAACTGACGCGGCACATCAATCGTCGTATTCGTAATATTCTGATTAATCGCCGCGGGCGCTTGTTGTGTCACTTCGGGCAACTGATTCCGACCGTGCGGTTCATTCACCTCATGTGGCACATTCACCACTGCACTACCAACAACCGGAGATGTATCAGCTGAACCACCGGGGGGCGGTAGCTGACGATTCCCGTTTGGTGGTAGTTGCGGGTGATCGACATCGCCTACCGTACCGGCTACTGTTGACGGAGCCAACTGTGGCGAAGGTACGACCACCGGAACATCACGAGGCGCTTCGGTCTTTGTTGGTGCAACCGGAGTCGCCACCGGGCTATCAGGCGCCGGGCGCGATTGTTGTGTTGTTACCTGCACCGGCGGAGGACTCTGAACTGGCACCGGTTGTGGTGCGGGTTTTGGAGCCACCGTTGGCTGTTGAACAACGGGCGCAGGCACTGAAACCGGTTGCCGAACTGGTGCCTGTTGCGGCACAGGGTCAGGCGCTTTCACCGGTGGAGGTGCTGGCTGCGGTACCGGTTGTTGTACCACGACGGGTACTGGCGCCGGAGCAACAGGAGGCAACACCACCGGGGCCGGTTGTGGTACTGGCGGTGGTGCCGGTATGGGAGCTGGCACATTCACGACAGGAACCGGCGGAATAACCGGTGCTGGCGGCGGTCCAATACTTTGCGTTGGTATAACTGGCACAACAGGATTCTGCACACCACCAATCGTTGGTACCGGAACGGGAGCAACTGTCGGTATCGGCGGCACGGGTGCTACTGTCGTATCTGTCGAGGGGTCTGCAAAAGCTAACCCCGCCGATGGCGTCACGATACCAGCAACCAATGCCATAACTGCAAAGAGACGGCAGAGCAACCTTTTCATCGACCTCACCTCGATCCAATCTGATCATGTTAAAGAGCAAGCAGCCTTTTCGGAAGCTGCTTTTACCCTTGCCTCCACCATGGAGGTACTATGCATTATATGTAGTTTTCAACAATGAAATTATGAAATATTTAACAAGTAAAATCGTTCTCGATTACCCTTCGTACCCGCTACATCACTGTCGCGTTTACCCTTTATGACAAAATATTGTTTAGACCATGCCTCGAAATCACGCAAAATCTGTCGGCGAATTGCATCGTTTTTAATCACACCTTTGCTGACCTGTTCGCGACCGGCTTCGAATTGTGGTTTTACCATTGCAATAACCGATGCATGAGGTGCGATACGCACAACAGATGGTAGTATTTCACGGAGGCTGATAAAGCTGACGTCGATAACAACAAGATCTATTTTTTGATCAGTCTCAAAATCACGTATATCGGTCTTTTCATGAAGTTCAATCCGCTCATCACCGCGCAAGCGAGGATGTAGTTGGTCGGTGCCTACATCGACAGCAATCACTTTTTTTGCACCACGGCGAAGTGCATAATCGGTAAATCCACCCGTGCTACTGCCGACATCCAGTACCGTTTTACCTTCGAACTGTACGCCTAATAAATCGGCAACGCTCTCTAGCTTTAATCCCGCACGACTGACGTACTGTTCCGTGGCTGTCAGCCGAACATCGGCATTGTTTTGCACAAATTGGCCAGGTTTTGTTGCCGGTCGACCATCGACCGTTACCTTGCCTAGACCAATCCAGCTTTCTGCCTGGGAACGCGAAGAAACCAGGCCTTTCATAACCATCAATTGGTCAAGCCTGGTCTTCGTCATGCTATTTTTTCCGTTCGCGATATTCGCCGGTTGTTGTATCGACAGAGATCACATCGCCAACTTTGATAAACGCCGGTACCTTCACAATGAGACCCGTTTCAACGGTTGCATCCTTCAGCACACTACTCGTTGTATCGCCTTTAACGACGTCTTCGGCATAGGTAACTTCCAAAAAGAGATTCTTTGGAAGCTCTACGTTAATGACGCGATCGCCAAAGAATTGTAGGCTCAGTTCGTCGCCTTCTTTCAGGTAAGATGCGGCCGTATCGACAACTTCGGCATTCAACTGAAATTGTTCAAACGTTTCCGGATCCATGAAATGGAAATCTACACCATCTGAATAGAGGTATTGCACGGTTTTGTTCGTGACTTCGGCGCGCTCAATTTTGTCCTGCCCTTTGAATGTTTTTGGGATAACACTGCCATCGATCAAGTTTTTCAACTTGACGTTAACGATGCTACCACCACGCCCCATAACTTTTTGGGCGTATTCAACAACGCGGTATGGTTTGCCATCAATCTGGCAAACAGTCCCTTTTTTGAGGTCAGTTGGCTGATACATTTATCGCCTCCTAGTTGTTAGCGACGAATGGCAATAGTGCCAAGTGTCGTGCACGTTTGATAGCAACAGCAAGTTGACGCTGTTGTTTTGCAGACAAACCAGTCTTGCTGATTGGTTCGATCTGACCGTACATGTTAACAAAACGCAAAAGTGTTTTTGCATCTTTGTAGTCAAAATACGCAGGGGTATCTTTTTTGAATCGTTTGAGTGACATTATATTTCTCCTAGAATGGAATTTCGCTTAAATCAATTGGTTTATCGTCGATATCTTCGATAACAACGTCTTCAGACTTCTTTTTACCGCTCGTTGGTGCAGCAGCAGGTGCTGCAGCGCCGCCATCACCGCTAGGTCCGTCCAAAAATGTGACGTCCTGGGCAACAACTTCAACTTTGCTGCGCTTTTTGCCGGTGTCTTTGTCGTCCCAGCTATCTTGGCGCAAACGTCCCTGGACCAGTACGCGGCGGCCTTTGCTCAAATACTGAGCGACGAGTTCACCGGTCTTTTCCCATGCAGTAACGTCGAAAAAGTCTGCTTGGTCATCCTGTGTCGCACGATCAACAGCGATACTAAAACTTGTTACTGTTTTACCTGTTGATGTACTTCGTGTTTCTGGGTCTCGTGTCAGACGACCCATCAGAATGACTTGGTTGATGCTGCGTGCCATAATCCCTTATTCTCCCTTTACTTCTTCGCTAGTAGTTTCTTCACCCTCGCTACGTTCGCTAGCGCGTTTCTTGTCTTCTGCAAGTAGTGCGCGACCCTTTTCATCGACTGTTACCAGTAGGTAACGCAGGACTTCATCGGTGATGTTCAGCGTGTTGCTGATTTTTAGTGGTGCATCAGCCGGTAGTTTGACGTCCATGTAGACGTAGACGGCAAAGTCTTCTTTTTTGATGCGGTAAGCAAGCTTTTTCTTGCCCCAGTTGTCTTCGCTAACGATTTCGCCGCCAGCTGATTTGACGATTTCACGCACTTTATTCAGTGGCGTTTCTAAATCCGCCTCCAAATCAGGGTGAATCAGAACTGTTAGTTCGTATTCTTTCATAGATTTCCTCCTCTGGAATCCTATTGGATGCTTACACTATCCGTTGCCGGTATGTAAGCTGAGTTGATAACTCTGTAATTATACCTTATACCTCTGTAAAAAGCAAATATTTATAGGGTCATAATCAAATCGCGCTACCGTATTGGTAGCGCGGTTTTCATTTACCCAAGGTCTTCGTCGTCTGAGCCACCGCCCAGTTCGTCCATACTGCGAACCAGGACATCGCGCGGCTTGGAATTACCACTTGCCTGGCCGACAATACCCTGCTCTTCCATCGTGTCGATATATCGAGCCGCTTTGGCGTACCCAATACCCAGACGTCGTTGCAACAAACTCGCGCTCGCTTTGCCGCTATCAACGACGATACGGAGTGCTTCCTGGTACGTATGATCGCCACTAGTATCTGTTGAGAAGTCCATCACGACACCGCCCTTGCCATTCAACTGAACTGGCTGGCTGATAATTTCGTCGTTGTACTGAGGTGCAGACTGCATCCGAAGATGGTCATTAATCTTGCTGACTTCATCATCGGTTACCCATGCACCCTGAATACGTTTTGGTTTGCTCATACTCGGCGTTAGGATTAACATGTCACCTTTTCCAAGTAGTTTCTCGGCGCCCGCCTGGTCCAGGATTGTACGACTATCCACCTGGCTGGCAACCGTAAAGGCAATACGCGCCGGGACGTTTGCTTTGATCAAACCAGTGATAACATCGACTGATGGGCGCTGTGTCGCGAGTACCAAATGGATACCGACAGCACGCGCTTTTTGTGCCAAACGGACGACTAATGCCTCGACATCACGCGCAGCAACCATCATCAAATCAGCCAACTCGTCGATAACGATAACAATGTATGGCATTGCTCCGTCTTCGTGCTGCTGGACATGACCCTCTTCGTCAGTGACTTCAACCTTGCCTTTACCCCGTGCGATTTTTTCGTTATAGCTGCGAATGTCACGCAGTTTTTCTGCAGCGAGTAGTTTGTAACGACGCTCCATTTCGTTGACCGCCCATTTGAGTGCGCTAATGGTCTTTTCTGGTTCCGTAATCACTGGTGTTAACAGATGTGGAATGTCTTCGTACGGCGCCATTTCAACCTGTTTAGGGTCAACCAAAATCAATTTCATTTCACTTGGACTATTACGATATAGCAAACTTGTCAGCAACGTATTGATCATGACCGATTTACCACTACCAGTCTGACCGGCAATTAACAAGTGAGGCATTGTGTTCAATTCGCCCACGACCGCTTCACCAGAAATATCTCGCCCGATTGCGAATGCTAGTGGTTCCCCAGAGTTTTTCCATTGTTTGGACGTCAAAATTCCATATAAACGGACATCGGCCGCTTTACGGTTCGGCACCTCGATACCAACTGCCTTTTGTCCAGGAATCGGCGCTTCGATACGCAGCGACTGCGCTGCCAAATTCAATGCGATATTCGTTTCGAGCGCGGTAATACGCGTCAGTTTGACGCCGCTTGGTGGACGCAGTGTATATTGCGTGACTTTCGGACCAATATTCGCACCTTCCATTTCGACATCGATACTAAATTCACTGAGGGTGTCTTTGATAATTTGTGCATTCTGTTGAACATCACCGGCGTCAGCAGGCGACTGTTTCTTTTCCAGCAGTTCAATACTCGGCTGTTTCCAGTTCGGATCACGAGTCGATACCAACGCCGCTTGCTCTTCGGCAACCTTATCCTGTTTGATACTGCCGCGCAGTGATGACAACCGTCCGCCACCACCCGCTTCTTCTTCTGAATCGAGCGTCGGTACACCAGCATTCATCTTGAACTCTACTGGCTTCTTGTTGTCACCAGATGCTTCGCGCATGATTTTGACGTTTTCGTCATCAAATTTTTCTGTCTGTAGGAGATTCCAGATATTTTTAATAATCGTAATCGGTGAGACGCGGACAACAAACAAAATTGTGACAAGAATCAAAAGGACATAGATAAACGCTGCGATTGGACCATCAACGAACTGCAACATCACTTGATTAATGTTGTCACCGACCCATCCACCGCGACTTGGTGTTTCTCGAATGAGGCCGAAAAGTCCAGAAAGCCATACAAGCAGCATTGCCGAGCCAATTTTCATCACCAACGGCAGTTTGTTCTGCTCGGCGCGGAATATTTCAACGCCAACATACACAAATAGTACTGGCACTGCATACACCGCATATCCAATCACATCTAGTGCGGTCTTTTGTATCCACTCTAGAACAGGACCGCCTACACCAAACCACGCCACAATCAATAAAATAGAAATAGCAATAAGACCAAGTGCTATGACCTGTTGCCAGAACCCTGCCGGTAAACGATGCTCAGGTGCCGACGGCTTCGTCGATTTCTTCCTTGCGGATTTTTTCTTTTTTGGCATAACTGTTTTTATTATAGATGAATAATACTCTGCTATTATAGCAAAATTTACCACATTTTGCAAGTCTAACCATAAGAAAAATGCCCACTGTGCAAGCGGGCATTTTATCTAGTATGCGCGAGTCTCTGTTTGTGATCGAAGACTCGGGTCGGCTGCCTCAGTATCGGGGACCTGACGAGGTGGGAATTTGCGTGGCTGTTTCTGGGTGTTCGAACCAGCAGGACGTTCACCACGACCACCACCCTGTTGTGGACGACCGTTGTTATCACGAGATTGTCCACCGCCGCCTCCAATTTCATTAATCACTGGGATAACGATAGGCGTGCGTCGTGTCTGATCATAGAGAATATGGGTGATTTCGTCTTTCAGTTCTTTCTTGATGACATCAAGATCAACTTTCTTGCCACCAAAACTTCGGGCGACCTTCTGTTTCAGATACTGACGAATTGTGCCCATCAATTCTTCGCTATCACGGAGGTAGATAAATCCACGACTAATGATGTCAGGACTCGTCATGAGACGACCGCTTCCACGTTGAACGGTGAGTACAACGACGAACATGCCTTCGCCTGCCATGTGAATGCGGTCTTTTAGGACGACTTCGCTAACAATGGCGCCACTGTCATCGTACATAATACCGCCGACTGGAATACGACCGTTCTTTTTCGCACCATCTGGAGTGATTTCAACCACGTCACCACTGTCACAGACAAAGATATTATCGCGAGGAATCGCTGCTTCTTTTTCAGCGAGTTCAGCGTTGTGCACCAACATATGGAATTCACCGTGAATTGGTAGGTAGTATTTTGGATTCAATGCATTAATCAGTTTTACGTGATCGTCATAATAGCCGTGACCAGAAAGGTGCAACGGGCCAACACCAGTCAAATGAGATTTGCCGTTTTGGATCACTGCACTACCTTCGCGCATCAGACCATCTACAGTACGGACAACGTATTTTTCGTTACCAGGAATCGGATTCGATGAAAATACGACGACGTCGCTGTTTTTAATCTTGATAAATTTGTGCGCACCAGATGCCATACGGTTCAATACTGCGTTGAATTCACCCTGGCTGCCCGTACAGACAATTGTGACCTTACCGTCAGGCATTTTTACGATGTCTTCCATTTTGACGACGACATCTTTTGGAACTTTGATTGTACCAGCACGAAGTGCAACTTCAAGGTTTTGAATCATACTGTATCCGGCAAACGCGACCTTGCGATCATGTTTTTTGGCTTCTTCCAAAATCACCTGCATACGGTGGATCTGTGAAGAGAAACAGCTGAGAATCAAACGACTGTTTGGATATTTCTCCATCACCTGACCCATTGATTGCTGGATTTCAAATTCACCATGCGTGTGCGTACCTTCTGATTCACAGTTCGTACTTTCGTTCATCAGCATCAAAATACCTTCTTTTGATGCAATTTCAGTCAATCGTTCGAGGTCAAATTTTTTGCCATCAACAGGGTTTTCTTCGAATCGCCAGTCACCGGTATCAACAATGACACCAAGTGGTGTGCGGACAACAACCGCTGTCGCATCAGGGATCGAGTGGTTCACACGGACCAATTCAACACTGAAGTTATCGCCAAGCTGCACGCGTTCGTGTGCTTCGGGATCAAGTACGTTGTAGTTCGGTTCGAATCCGCTAGTTGCTTCGTCCATCGTGCGTTGCAACATACCAATCGTAAACTTGCTGGCATAGACTGGTGCAGGAATTTTGTCAGCAACATGACGATATGCACCAATGTGGTCCAAGTGTCCGTGCGTAAAGATGTGGCCACGAATCTTGTGCTTGTTTTCTTCCAGATACGTGATGTCAGGAATAATGTAATTGATTCCTGGATAGTCAGCACCGGGGAACAAGAATCCACAGTCGATAACGATGATTTCATCATCATATTCGAGTGCCATCATGTTTTTACCAATACCCATTTCGCCTAGTCCACCAATAGGCAGGACTTTCAGGACTGGGCCTTTGGTACGAGGCTGTTTTTTGGCATCAGCCAAACTAAACTGACGACCGTTATAGCCGTTATAAATAGATTTGTTGACCGGAATGTTAATTACGTGCTGACTAGCGCGCAGGTTGACGCTTTCGGACGTACGACGCTGGGCACGAAACACTTCGCCCTTGCGAGTATTCGTGTTGTTTAACACCGTATTATTCGTGTTTTTACGTTGCTGACCCTGTGGACGTTTACTTGTATCGTCAGGGGTAGCATTAACGAGCCTTCGTTGACCCATACTGTTTATTGTTCTCCTTGTTTTATAAAAATTATCATTACGAATGTCATAAGATGAGGGTTCGGTCGGTATTAGGAATACCCTCTTAACAGTGATTTCATTATAGCAAACTTTACCGTTTTTAGCAAGCGCTAAAGCTTTTTGATAACATCTGGGACGCGCAAAAAATCGTCAATAAGTGTCTGTCGTAAGCTGCCGTTATAAAGTGCCGCAGCAGGATGGTAAAGTGGCAATATCAGCAACCGAGCCCCACCAACGCGCACATCATGGGGTGTTCCGTGTACTTCACCAATCATTGCGTCGGGTAAAAAATATTCCATACTGTGACGTCCAAGCGTAATGACAACTTTAGGCTGTATGATTTCAAGTTGTCGGAGTAAATATGGCAAAAACGCCGCTTTTTCTAACTTTGACGGATCACGGTTATTCGGCGGTCGGTATTTTACGATATTCGTAATATAGACATCCCCGCGGTCTAATCCCGCCTGAGCAAGCATTGTGTTCAAAAATTTTCCCGCCGCACCGACAAACGGCAGTCCTGTTTCGTCTTCTTTTTTCCCTGGAGCCTCACCAATAAAAACAATGTCTGCATCTAGATTACCATCCCCTATAACCAGATTCGTCGCTTGTGCCGCAAGATCGGGGCAGATATTTCGATCGATGATTTCCTGTTTGAGTTGGTCCAACGCCGCCTTTTTATCCATATTCGTAGTATATCGCAGTGTTGTGTATATCTGATGACAGCGTTATACTTATGGTTGTGAAGTGTGCAGCCTGACTGACTGCCATGAAAATAAAACAAACAATAATCCATATCAGCGTTCACTACCTCATCTTTGTTGGGGTTATTTTTGCTGTTGCCACCTTAAAAACTCCTACGCCTACTCCGGCGATAACCGGACCAGTTCCTGTCATTGAGTTTGAACACCCTTCTGCATCACCATCGCCACATACGCGTACCCTCGCGCACGCTCAACAGAAATCATCTTTTTCAGCATATAGTTCCGAGGCCACTACACATTCGTTTGAACAAATTTCTGAATCAATCCAAAAAGAGTATGTCTATCACATGCTGTCGGCACCGAATGATCCTAGTTATACAAACGACTGGACTCTCACCAAAGTCAACGCACCACCGGCATGGGCCGTCACAACGGGTAATAATCAGACTATCGTCGCTGTTATTGATAGTGGTTTTGGGCTCGATCATGAGGATTTGATCAACCAATGGGCAACCAATAGTGGTGAAACAGGCATGACACAACCGGGTAATCGCTGCTGGATAGGAACGTCAGTAGCAAAACAATCGAACAATTGTGATGACGATAATAATGGGTATGTTGACGACTGGCGCGGATGGAATTTTGTTCTGAATGACAATAATCCTCAAACCGGTCGAGTCAATAGTGCGGGTGCTGGCGTCAGGCACGGTACAGAAGTCGCCGGATTGGTTGGTGCGACCGGTAATAATAACGTTGGTATTGTCGGCATTAACTGGAATGCCAAGATAATGCCCTTGGCTGTGTTGGACGATAACGGTACTGGCTATACCAGCAGCGTTACAGCGGCAATCTATTACGCCGTCGACAACGGAGCCCAAGTTATTAATCTCAGCCTGGGCGCATATGCCGATGATCCTGCCCTAAAAGTAGCGATTAATTATGCTATTGTGCATAACGTCGTTGTTATTGCAGCGGCCGGAAACTGCGGCGACAACACAATTCCGGACTGTTCGGGCGTTCCTATCGGTACAGTCGCCTACCCGGCCGCCTACCCGGACGTCATTGCTGTTGGAGCATCCATGAATACTGATCAGGTCGCGCCATTTAGCAGTTACGGACCGGCTATTGATGTCGTTGCACCAGGCTTTAACATTCCTTACTCTGCGACCTGGACAGCCGCCAATGGCACCTCACTGTATGCCACACATCTCTCCGGAACATCGTTTGCGTCGCCAATGGTCGCCAGTTTTGCCTCACTAATAAAATCAATCAGGCCCTCAACCACCGTGGCTGATGTCACGGCACTCATTGATGCAACCGCAACCAAACCATCAGCAATGGCAGGATTGGTTTACGCGCCATATTTTGGCCATGGAGTGATTAATGTCGGTGCAGCAATCGCCGTTGCGACTAATCTTAACGCATCATCAACAACCCCCGCACTTCTACAGGCGGGATCATACCTATCCGAGCACACAGCCCCTTCGGCGACTACGCTCAGTAGTGGGTGTGTCGGTAATGCTACGACACCCTGCACTATACAATTTACAAGCAGTACGGGCTACAAACGGTTCCTCCCCTACACGACACTATCTAGTAGCGGCGACAGTGGGTGGTCATGGTCGTCAGACATGCTTGAATCTGGGGATTGGTCAATCCGTGCACGCAGTGGCGAGACAGTATCAACAACACCCTATACACTCTTCAAAAAGTAACAACTACGCTTCAACGTCTTTGATTGACAAGCTCAGTCGTCCGCGCTCATCAATGCCAGTCAATTTCACTTTGACGATCTGGCCTTCATGCAACACGTCTTCTACCTTTTCAACACGGTCTTTTGAAAGCTGGCTGATGTGCACCATGCCATCAGTACCAGGCATAATGTTCACAAACGCACCAAATTCTTTGATTGTGACGACCTTGCCTTCGTAGACCTTGCCGACTTCTGGTTCTTCGGTCAAACCACGAATCCACTCTAATGCTCGTTCGATATTTGCGGTATCAGCAGCAGCAACGGTTATAAGTCCGTCGTCCTTGATATCAATTTCTGCACCGGTTTCTTTGGTAATTTTGTTGATGACTTCACCGCCCTTACCAATAACTGCACCGATTTTATCTGGATTAATCTTGATCTTTTCAATACGTGGAGCATACGGGCTCAGCGTTGGCTTTGGTGCCGCAAGCGTTGTCAGCATATGGTTGAGAATATGTTCACGACCAGGTTTGGCTGCTTCGATCGCCTGACGCAAGATGCTGACCGGCAAACCATGAACTTTCATGTCCATCTGCATCGCGGTGATGCCTTTTTCTGTTCCGGTCACCTTGAAATCCATATCTCCAGCAAAATCTTCCGCATCAGCGATGTCAGACAGAATATATGGCTTGTCGCCGTCCATCATCAGACCCATCGCGATACCGCTGACTGGTCGTTTAATTGGCACACCAGCGTCCATCAGCGCCAAACATGATGAACATGTTGCCGCCATTGATGTCGAACCGTTCTGGCTCATGATTTCAGTCACTGAACGAATGGTATATGGGAATTCTTCTTCTGTTGGCAACACTGGGATCAGTGCCCGTTCTGCCAGGTATCCGTGACCGATTTCGCGACGCCCTGGTGAACCAAGACGACGGACCTCACCAACTGTATAGCCTGGAGCGTTGTAATGATGCATGTAACGACGTTCGTAGTCGTTCTGCTCCATCGTGTCGACCATCTGCGCATAACTCAGTGGTGCGAGCGTCACAATATTGAAGCCTTGTGTCACACCACGAGTAAAGATTGCTGAACCGTGTGCACGTGGCAATAGCCCTACTTCGCTTGATAGTGTGCGGATTTCGTTTAATTTACGACCGTCAGGACGTGTACCTGATTCGACAATATGTTTACGAACATCTTCGTGGAGCGCTTTGGTAAATGCTTCGTCATATTCGTCACGCAGTGCGTCGTATTCTTCACCAAGCTTTTCCGCCATCGCTTCGTGATATTCCCAACGCAAATTATTAACGAGTTCGTTGCGCTCTGGATATGGTTTATGGAGCGCGTCGCCCAATTTACCTTCTGTCCATACGTCAGCAGCCTTTTGAATCTCTTCGTTTGGTAGTACCAGTTCGTATTCTTGTGGTGCTGGAGCGATTTTTTCGGCAAGTTCTTTCTGCAATGCAATAGCGGGCTGGTATTGTTCAAATGCCCATGCCAAACCATCGGTAATCACATCTTCTGATACTTCATTCGCGCCTGCTTCGACCATCGTGATGCCCGATTCGATACCGGCAACAACAAGATCAAGATCACTTGCTTCACGCTCTTCTGGCGTCAGAAATGCTTTAAACTCACCGTTCACGCGGCCAACACGCAGACCCGCCACCGGACCATCAAATGGCGTGCCAGTCAGCATTAATGCGGCACTCGCTGCAATCATTGCAATACTGTCTGGGCGGAAGTTCGGATCCATTGATAGGACACTTGCCACCACCTGAACTTCTTGGCGATAGCCCTTTGGAAATAGTGGTCGGATAGGACGGTCAATCAAACGACCGATCAAAATCGCTTCATCGCTTGGACGACCTTCGCGTTTGATGAATCGGCTTCCGCTGATTTTTCCGGCTGCATAAAACTTTTCTTCATAATCGATGCTCAGCGGGAAATAATCCAACTGGACCGGGCGCGAACCAACCATTGCGGTTCCCAAAACAACCGTATCGCCGTAGCGCACAAGCACACTGGAAGTTGTGCGGAATCCAACACGGTTTACCTCGAGTGTAAGGGTTTTACCGGCAAGTTCAGTGCTTACACTAATAATTTCCTTGCCATGGGGGTTAATAGTAGACATTGTTGTCTCCTCTCTATTGCGGAGAGTAACAGGGGTGAAAATTCTTCCGGAGAATCCTCGTCTCTATCACTTTCCGCGTTTATTACCCCTCTAGTATAGCATCTTTTGCTCTGATTTATTGCGCTATGTCTGGTCAGCGCCATGTTGGCAGCCATATACGCTGCAGTAACTCACCCTGACTCATCGGCCATCCATAACTGAGCGCAGCAAAATAGACAAATCCGACACATGCCATAGCAATCACCAAGACATACGTCACCAGCACCGCCCTTTTACTATAGGTATCTCGTTGCCATTGCAATAGCCTGTCCGCAAGCACGCAAAATAATAAGATGCTAATCACAAAAGCGAATAGATAATGATATAGGAACATCGGTCGATTAATGAATGCAAACGGAATGAAATTGATGAGATATCCCGCCACCAAAAATACAGCTAGTCGCCATCGATTACCTAATAACTTTGGAAATACGAGTAGTGCCACACTAACGACAACGACCGACACTAACCCGGCAAACCAAACAACCGGATTACCCAATAAATAAATATTTCCTTGCAGTCCATTCGATGCTGTTTGTCCTTGCCAATAGTATACTGGGCGCATCATCCATGGCCAGCTATACCATTCTGATGAATAGGGATGTTTCACTCCCGTCAGTGAACTTTGTGCGCTATACATTTCATGATTAAGTTCAGTAAATTTATCCCAAAATGTCACCGTCTGCTTCGGATTATAGTGTTGGTTGCCTTGTAATGATGTCTGGAAACGCTCCGACATGAATACATCACCTTCACCACTGCGGTTTAATAGCGCAAAATGAACCGCAAAGCTTCCTACATAGACAGTGGCGATAATCAAAAAAGCACATGCAATCTCGCTCGCCATTCGCTGCCATTTGACACGTCGAACGACACTTTCGTAGAGCCATGTCGCACCAATCAACCCAACAATAGCAAGTCCTGTCCATTTGATACTAATTAATACTCCGAGCAATAGTGCAGTGATTAATAGCCAGATCCAACTATTTCTCCCACTGGCTTTCCGATACACCCAATAGGTACTGATAGCAGCAAATCCCGTGAGCAACAGTAGGCTATCCATTAATACAAACCGCGACTCCACAAGCAGTGCATTATCAAACAATATGAATACCGCTCCTAGTGTGGCGATACGGCGACTCAATCGGAATTGCCGCAGTAATATATAGATCATCGGCACCAACGCCGCACCCGCCAGCGCAGGCAATAGCCGTAATACCACCTCGCCAGACTGTGCGGACGCCACCTGATCAGCTGATAGATGAAATAATGACCCCATACCCGCAAAAATGAGTTTTACGAGAGGCGGATGAATATCAAAAAAGTAGTGACCACTCAAATAATCACTGGCGAATGTCCGAAAATATACTTCATCAAAAACAATCGATCGAGGTACATCCAATTGCCACAGCCGTGTTACTAGCGCGAGGCCGGTCAATACCCATATCTCAGGATACCGCCAAAAGTGGCGGAAACGATGATACCAAATCATATATTCAGTGTAGCAAAATAAAAAAAGTCCCGTTTGGGACTTTTTTTATTTTCGGAGGCCTAGTTGCGTAATCAACGCCTTGTAGCCAGCGAAATCCTTGCTTTCTAGGTAAGAAAGAAGGCGTTTGCGGCGGCCGACCATTTGGATCAGTCCGCGGCGTGCTTTGTGATCCTGTTTGTGAACCTTTAGGTGTTCAGTAACTTCCAGGATACGAGCAGTAAGAACAGACACCTGTACTTCGGCGCTGCCTACATCATTTTTACTCTTCTGCGCCGCTGCGATTGCTTTGGCTTTATTCTCCGCTGTAATCATTAGGTATGTATTGTAGCAACTTTTTCCCAGTAATGCAAGGGGTTCTAATCAGTTATTCCGAGTTCAATGAGCGATTGGGCATTTTGTACGTCCCAATCAGCAATACGAGTACGTCGAAGTTCACTACAGTAAGCGCCAGTTCCAAGCGCGCTGCCGATATCCTGGGCCAAACTACGAATATATGTTCCACTGCTCACATGTGTCCGTATTTTGAGATTTGGATACTGATATTCAACGATATCGAGGCTATGAATTCTGACTGTTCGTTCCGGCATATCGACTTCCTTGCCCTGCCGCGCCAAGTGATACGCGCGCTGACCGTTGATTTTGATAGCACTATGAGCAGGGGGTGTTTGTTTAATGTCACCAACGAAACGCTTCAGAATATCGGTCACTTCATCGCTCGATGGTTGCCGATCATTAACATCTGTTGTTTCACCCTCTGGATCGCCTGTGCTACTGGTCTGCCCTAATCGCACAGTTGCTTCATATACTTTATCGAGTTTGGTGTAATTACCGGCATTTTTGCATTCTTTGCCAACGCAAAGCACCAGTAGGCCTGTCGCGAATGGGTCCAACGTTCCACAATGCCCTACCTTCATTTTCTTGCCGTTTTGATCGCTCAGAACACGCCGTACGCGCGCCACAACACCAAAACTCGTCATATCGGCAGGTTTGTCGATGAATAAAATACCGTCTGTCATTAAAACTAGTATACTGGGTGATATGAAAAAGGTCATATTTGGTATTTTTGCTCATCCAGACGACGAAGCCTTCGGCCCCGTCGCAACACTTCTCAAAGAACGTAACGAGGGTACCGAATTACACCTCATTGTTCTCACCGGGGGTGAAAACGGTACGAATCCGGACGGACATGCGAATTTAGGAGAAGTACGCGTACAGGAATGGCGTAAAGCCGGTGAAATGATTGGCGCAACATCCATGCACCATCTTGGTTATATTGATGGCACACTGAACAATATTGACCACCGAGAAATTACCGATAAAGTATCCCAACTAGTCAAAGAAACTGTTGAAAATCGTAACAATATATCAATTGAATTCATGAGTCTTGACCTCAACGGATACACTGGCCATATCGACCATATTGTTGCAGGTCGTAGCGCATGTTTGGCATTCTACAGACTACGCGAACAAGGGCTTCCAATGTCCCGCATCCGTCTCGCCTGCCTCATCCGTGATGAAGTACCCGCCGTGAATACGAATTTTGTATTCATGGAACAAGGTCGTACGTCAGATGAGATTCACGAGACCGTTGATGCGCGCGATCTCACTGATAAAATCCACGAAATTATGCAAGTTCACCATACACAACGTGCCGATTACGAAACAGTTGTCGCCCAAAAAGGCGACAACATCGGTATAAACTATTTTATCGTTAAAGACTAAGATCCAGGAATCTTAAACTGTCCCGGCTCCGAAGGTGGAGACGGCGGTTGGCCGCTACCAGATCCATCACCAAATATGTCACCCGATACTGCGCCCGATGGCGTACTACTTGGTGGCTGACCTAGTATTGGTGGCGGTGGTGGTGGCGGTGGTAGCGGAGGTAGGCTTATATCAGTTGGCATCGGTGGTAGCGGAGGTAACTGAGGAATTTCTACCGAAGGCGCTGCCGGCGGCGTAGTTGGCGTAGCCTGCATTAGAGGATCAACAGATAGCATTGCCGCACCTTCTGCCGTACCGACAGAAGACGGAGGCGTATTTGGTGGGACACTAAATGGATCTACTGTTGGGGGTTCACCTTCGTTTGGATCACCGAGGATACTGTTAATGGGTGGGAATGTGCTGTCTGGAGGAGAGCTAAAAGTTCGTGTGTTTGTCACGATTTGCGGCGACCCGGCCGTTTCTGCCGGTTTCGGAACCACGTTTGGTTCAAACAGAGACTCTGCGGTCGGTAGTGCAATTGCCGGTTCTACCGTTGGCGCCGGAGTTGGCTCTTTTTCTGGCTCTACTTTTGGTTCCACGCTAGCCTCGTCAGATGATAGAGATGGTGAATCCGCCTTTGATTCTGGTGGAGTGCCGCTATCGGAACCTAACGAATCATCATTGAACTTTTGTTCTTCGGCGGCCTTTTGTAGTTCTTTTTCAATATCAGCTAACGAACTACCCGGACTCGTTAATCCAGACAGCTGTTTTTCAAGCTCTTGCTGATCAGACTCCTCTTTGGTCGGTGTGGATTCTGAAGTCTGCTCGGTAACTTTCTCTTTTTCACTATCAGTTGAACGAGTAATTGTTAGTTCGCTTGCCGAATCTTTGCTTTTTTCGTCAGATTTACTCGATGATTTTGCGACCGATCCAGGTCCTATATCATTTGCTTCTTCGAGTTTTGCTGCAATAAGCTGCTGATTCGCACCAGCCGCCATTAACTGCGCCGCCATAGTCATTGCCCGCGAGGTCGTATGATCATTACTGAATCGCTCTGTCGCCGACACAATGCCCGTCAAAAGAGACGTTGCGATCTGTTCGTCAAATATCGGACCGTCGCCTTTCAAACCATCGGCCAGTCCCACAACCATCTCCGAAAGACTACTTGCTGTTGCGTCATGCCAGTCAACGCCGCCCAGAGTGCTTGCCTCACTACCGGAAGTCACCGTCGCCACAGTCGCATCATGAAGTATCTTGCCGTGCGCTTCGAGTGCCTTATCTAGGTGCCCCTGGTCTTTTACCCCAAGTGCAAGTATCAAATCAACATTGTAATCACCCTGACTAAACTCTAGATCCGCCTGTGACAGCGTTGTTTTGTAAGGGGTAATGAATATCTTTACGACATCCCCATCAACTTTATAGCGTAGATGGTCGGCCTTTTCTTTATCAAGGGCAATGATAAAATCGCGCAGACTGTCAGCATTATTCGCAAACGTTTTGCTCGGCTCCAAAAAGGAAATCGCCGGTGGAATCGTACCGCTAAATATCGCTGTTGCCCGCTTATCAAGATTATTAAGGACAATTGTCAGACCCAATGCAGCAGACAACTCGTCAACAGAAGGGTTCGTGCTGACGGTCACCAGTATATTACTGCTGTTTTTGATACTATCGACAATCTGTTGTCTGGCGTTGTCCATGTCTGTTCCTGTTTGTGTTTGTTTCTACAAATGTAGTTTGCCCACACTATACCATGAGCGTTATCAATTCGTCAACGATTTTGAACAGATTGCCAGCCCTTTACAATTACCCGTTTTTCCTCTATAATTTGTCCCTGATTGTAATAACAATGTTTAAGAGGTAAATTTTAATGCCAATCATCAAATCAGCTATCAAGCGAATGAAGCAGACAATCGTTCGACGTGAACGTAATGTCGGTGTCAAAAAAGACATCAAATCTGCAACCAAAGCCTTCGCCGCAAAACCAAGCGCCGAAGCTCTATCAAAAGCACAAAGTGAGTTCGACAAAGCCGTCAAAAAAGGCTTGATCAAAAAGAACACTGCAGCGCGCCGCAAGGCCAACCTGGCGAAAGCCGCAAAAGCAGCTAACGTAAAGCTCGCTAGCGCACCAAAAAAGACCGCTGCGAAACCAGCCGCTGCAAAGAAAACAGCAGCAAAAGCTGCCCCAGCGAAAAAAGCTCCGGCCAAAAAACCTGCAGCCAAGAAAACAAGCAAGTAATCAGTACACCCAGAAAAACAGCCTCTACAATGAGGCTGTTTTTATTAGTGCTCGTTCCATGAGAAGCCATGGGTCGGCAGGGGTAGATTTGAGTGCTATATCCGCATCTGCAAATATTCTTACTACTTTGCGCGCACCATGACGGCCTAGCCTCTTTGCGTGATTTGCGAGTTTGCCCAGTGCATAAGGATGCGCGCCGATATCAGTGGCAATTTGCGCTGTCGGCTTATCACCTACCGCCAACACCGCCAGTTGATACACCTGACTGGACAGTAGACCAAACGTCATATACGGATCCTGTGTTCGCTGTATGGACCCAATTATTTGCGCCACCCTCTTGCTGTCGCCGCGCAGAGCACTATCGAGCAAATGAAATACGCTTTCTGTTGGATTTGCCTCTATAATTTCACTAATCGTATCTACCGTGACAGCATCAAGAACACTCAATTTTTCTATGGCATGGAACAGCGCCCATTGATCCATTCCTACTCGATCAACCAATAACTGTGCACTTTTTTTATCCAGAGTAAAATGCTGGCGTTTTGCTTCGGCGATCACCCATGCCTCTGCTGCGCTCACATCGCGTTCACTCCAACTAACAAATTCCTTCAAGGCGGCATCACGCTTCAAGTCTTTGTACGTCTTGGTGCGTTTATCGGGTTTTGATTCCACCAGTACCAAATGTGTATCGGTACTCACACGTTCCAACCACTCTGGCAACACATCCCAGAGTGCTCGATTCTCTGATAGTCCAGTAATAATAACGAGTCGTTTATCGGAAAATAGCGTGGCACTCATCAGTAAATCTGGTAACACCGCTATGTCCAGCTGACTTCCATCAAATTTCTCCGGATGGCCATCAAAAACAGAGACAATATCATCAAGTGCCCGCTTTAGTTCAAAACTGTTTTCTCCCGTCAGTAATGTAATCACTGTTATTTATTCTAACACCTGGCAATGCGGACAAGTATGCGTTCCACGACCCGCAGCCCGGAACTTGATAATTGCAGTACCGCATCGTGGACACGGCTGACCTTCACGTCGAAACACGCGAGCAAAATCGATATAACTACCCCTCTTACCCTCCGCGTTGACATAGTTGCGGTCTGTACTTCCGCCCTTCTCTATCGACAAATTCATGACTGCGCGCAACTCTGTATACAATTTTTTGAACTCATTTTTTGTTATATCACCGACTAGCGTTTGTGGGTGCAGTTTTGCGCCCCACAATGATTCGTCCGCGTATATATTTCCCACACCCGCTACCACCGTTTGGTCGAGTAGTGCCGCTTTTATTGATGTCTTTTTGCGTCGCTGGAACCGTTCATAAAACTCATCAGGAGTAAAATCCGCCTCTAGGGGTTCTGGACCAACCTTTTTCATAAAATCGATGTTAGGTACCTCTATTGTCGGCAGTAACCGAATCCATCCGAATTTACGCTGATCATTAAAATACAACTTTGATCCATCATTAAAAATAAATGTAACGCGCGTTGATCGATCCGGTAATTCACCGATTAAACTATCATTTGGATGTCCGGCACCAAACGCCACTCCTGCAGCACGAAACACCAACTGACCGGTCATTTTTAAATGAATGACTAGCGTATAGTCGGTCGAAAGTTCTATCAGTAAAACTTTTGCACGTCGGTGTACACCAATAATTGTTGCGCCAATCAAAAAATTGCGCACGTCAGCATCTGTATTAGGAAAACTCTTTGGTGTATCGCTATCAACCTTATCGACCGTACGACCTACTACCAAACCCTGTAGGCCCCTTCGTACTGTTTCAACCTCAGGAAGCTCAGGCATGAATATGCTCGCTGATCTTATTGATCGTCTGGTTTGTGTCCGTATGATAAATACCCTTCATGCCTAAATCCGTCGCCGCTGACACATAATGTTCGGAGTCATCGATAAATAAACATTCCTCGTAGTCGACACCGAGACGCTCGGTAATCGCTTGGTACATCCTCGTATCTGGTTTTGCCGCACCGATCTGGTAGGACAAAACGGCCTCGTCAAATAAATCGACCTGCCACTTTTCGAACATCGAATCCAGCCAATTATCTGCCGCATTGCTCAGCATGCCGATTTTATATTGAGGCTTTAGTACGCTACGGATGTAATGAAACAGTGCACTATTTGGCGCAGACCCGTTCATACGTCGTCGCACTTCAGGTTCAGCAAGACCCGACATCGTGCTAATTTCTCGAATAAAATCGTCGTATTCCATAAACCCAGCGTTCACCGCCTTGTCCATGTCAATCGCGTGCTGCAATTTTTTGGCATCATGCGAAAAATACTCCTCGCGCAACTGTTTCCAGCCGTCAGTCGTTAAAACACCGAAACAATCAAAAATAATGGCCTGCATATATCTCTAGTATACAGCCCGTTATTCAGCTGTTTGTAGCATTTTTTGATAGAGCGTCGTGAATGTTGGAATTTGTCGTTGGAATAATCGACTGACCTGTGTCACGTTAGCCGTTAGCGAGCCTTGTGATCCCTTACACGTTGTCGTCCAGTATTTTTGAATAACATTTGAACGTTGCATCGTAGCAAACTCGAATACGTTACCGCTCGCGCATATGCCGCGCAAGTCATTATCTGCACCGGTTAGTTTCTCGCCATCCATTAACTTGGCACGGTCAAGCGCATAGACAAATTCGGTGTACGCGTCTTGGTTATTTGACAGTTTTTCTGAGGTTATTTCTTTGCCGATATAGCCCGTATACGTCGTCATGATACGCTCTGTGGGGCTTACGTCAATTTTGTAACTACGAAACGTTTCGTTGGCAGTTATTGGACCTCTCCACATCATAACAACACTGTAGTCTCCGGAAGTTGTTGTGAGGGCTTTTTTACCACTGTTTACTGTTGGTGCGGAGTCAGAAGTCTTGTTTTCACCGCCACCGCCGAACATCGTTCTTCCAAGTGAAACAAGAGCGGTGACAGCAACGACCACCACGATGATTACCAGAATGATAGGAATCAGACGCTGCAATCCACTTCTATTCATAAATACATTTTATAAGATTTAGGGCTATATGTCAATTTTTTAACTAGAGCTCACCCCAGTTATCGCCCACGTTCACATCCACCTGCAGTTTGATTGGTAGTTCAGGTGCAACGGATTCCATTACTGATCGAAGAGTCTCAGCAACTTCTTCGGCATGTTCTTTTGGACATTCGACGAGCACACTGTCATGGACTTGTAGGATTTGTTCTCCGAGATGCTTAATCTTTTCATCAATTTTCAGCATCGCTAGTTTCATCAAGTCTGCTTCTGTTCCCTGAATCGGCATATTGGCAGCCTGTCGTCGAGCAGCTTCGCGAACAATAAAATTGCTACTGTTGACGTCTGGTGTCGGTCGACGACGTCCGTAATAGGTTTCAACGTACCCTTCTGTTTTTGCTTTTTCCAACGTTAAATCAATATATTTTTGAATCGGAGCACGGAGTGCAAAATATTGATCAATAAATTTTTTTGCCTCGATCAAACTCATACCTGTTGCAACAGATAGCCCGTGCGGACTCATGCCATATAGAACACCAAAATTGATCACCTTGGCGTCTCGACGTTGTGCTTTTGTTACCTTGTCCATATCGATGCCATACACCTGTGCAGCAGTCTTGGTATGAATATCAACGCCGCTGTTAAAGTCTTCGATAAGTTCTTTGTCATCTGCCAACACGGCAGCGAGACGTAGTTCAAATTGACTGTAGTCGGCACCCACTAGAACATTCCCTTTTTCAGGAATAAATGCCTCACGAATTCGACGCCCTAGATCCGTACGAACTGGAATATTTTGAAGATTTGGATCGGCACTTGATAAACGTCCTGTCGCAGCCACATCCTGGTTAAACGTCGTGTGAATTCTATCGTTTTTATCCGCAAGCAGTGGCAATGTATCGACGTATGTATTCTTCAGTTTTGCCAGCTCGCGGGTTCTTTCGATAAGCTCAATAATCGGATGTTGACCTCGTAATTTATCAAGTGTCTTTTGGTCGGTACTGTATGCCGTTTTACCTTTTTTAATACCGGCAACTGGCAACTGTAATTCCGCGAATAACACTTCTGACAGCTGAGCAGGACTGCCAATATTGAATTCGTGTCCCGCCATTGTATACATTTCTTGTTCAAGCTTGGCGTGCTCTTCACCCAGCTCTTTGCTCATTTCTTCGAGTAGTTTTTTATCGATCTTGATCCCGCGATGCTCTACCCTAAACAGAGAATAGACCAGAGGGAAATCAAATTTTTTCGCAATGTCAGCAACCTTTGGCAACTCTTTAAATGCATCTGTTTGCCAATCAAATATTTGCCACAATGCAGCAATTTGTTCGATGATTGACTGCAACTCGCCACCAATAAGCGAATCGAGGCTGCGATCTCGACGAAGTGGATCAATCAAAAACGCCGCCTGGCGAACATCATGAATCTCTACAAAATGCACCGTATCAATCCCCTGTGCTGCAAGATCGTGGTATAGCTGTTTCACGTCATAGGCGACAACTGTCGTCATTTCAAGCGCACGCCACACACTCTTGTCTATATCCTTGACCGTCATATGAAAAACTGTCTCACGGTCGGTTGACACCCATAGCTCATCTTCTTTTAGTGCCAGGATGGTCGTATTGCCGAGCATCAATTGTTCTGGCCATGATTTCTCGACAATATCTGCAGTAGATAATTGATTGACCGCCAGGGCATGCGACGCTCCCGCGCTATCCTGCATGTGTTTTGGTAACCTCTTTACAAGCGAATGGAATTCAAACTTTTCCAAAATCGCTGCCACTTTAGAAAGATCCGTATGGTTAACGTCTGCATCTTTCCAGTTAATTTTTACTGGAGCATCAACCCAAATTTGACCCACCTCTTTACTCATATAGGCCAGTTCTTTGCCTGCCCGTAATTTATTAGCAGTCGTAGGTTTTATATCATCAAGATGTTCATATATACCATCGAGGGTTTTGAATTCTTGTAGTAGCTGGACGCCTGTTTTTTCGCCGATACCCGGTACACCCGGCAAATTATCGGAGGAGTCGCCCTTGAGTGATTTTAGATCGAGAAATTGATGGACGTTAATGCCGTATTTGTTCTCAAAATATGCAACGTCGAATTCTTCTATGTTACTTAAACCGTTTTTTAGAGCGTACACTTTTGTATGTGGTCCAATAAGTTGCAGCGCATCCAGGTCACTCGTTAGTAAACATGTCTCGATACCCTCTTTTTCGGCCTGTGCAGCAAAGGCACCTAGAATGTCGTCCGCCTCATAGTCATCAAGTTCGTAAAGTGGCCAATGGAATGCATCCAGTAATTCATGGAGTAATGGAATTTGTTCATAAAAATCAGGTGGTGCAGGCTTACGGCCCGCTTTATATTCAGGATAAATTTCACGTCGTTTACGAATATTGGTTTTTGGTTTGTCCCACGCAACCGCAACATAGTCTGGCTCAAGCTTTTTGATCAGTTCTATCGCCATTGATGCAAAACCAAAAACACCTCCGGTAGGTGTACCGTCGCGCAAACTAAGACCGGGCATCGCATAATAACCGCGATAAAATACAGATTTGCCATCGATTACAGCCAAACGTTTCATAGTACTAGTATAGCCCACTAATCAATAAGTTCGTGAAGCTCATAGTGCATCGCAAGATTTTTCATTTTGCTCATCGCGCTGTCCAAACCTCTATGCACTCTTGGACGTGACGCCTCAATAATAGTTGCTATCTCTCTAACTGATCGTTCCGTGCCGTCGTCGAAACCATATTTCAGTCGCAACACCTGTTCCTCAAATGGCGTTAGCTTTCCAAGAATTTTATTTAAGAGTTCGCGTGATTCCCGAACTTCAACCGCAATCTCTATAGGTGCGTCGGATTCATCCACCAGTAGATCAGCGATAGTTTCGTCTTCATCATCACCCACCCATTCATCGAGGCTCACCAAATCACGATTATACGAACGAAATTTTGCAAGACTATCCAGACTCATATCTACCTGATTTGCAATTTGCTCTTGCGTTGCAGGGACGCCTGTATCGAATTCTATAGCCTTTGTGGCAACGGCAATTTTCATAATTTTTTCCGTCACTGCTACTGGTAGTCGAATTGCTCGTGATTGGTCCCATGACTGACGGATGATAGACTGTCGAATCCACCACGATGCATACGTACTAAATTTATTGCCCTGTTTATAATCAAACATTTCAACCGCATGCATTAGCCCAATATTGCCGTCTTGAATCATATCTAGCAGGGGCACACCCTTGTTTTGATTCCGCTTGGCCATAGATACAACTAAACGTAAATTGGCCATAATCATACGCTTTTGTGCTTCTTGACCTTCATAAACAACCAGCCGTAGGTCGTCTAGATTATCATAATCACCCCTTAGAGACTCTGGGTCTTCGAGTAGTTTTTCTGCATAAAGTCCCGCCTCAATTTGTTGCGCCAACTCAACCTCTTGCTCAGCATTCAATAGTGCGATTTTTCCTATAGCATTCAGATAGACTCGTAAGGAATCCTGCGTTTCGCTTTCATCCTCAACGGCACGTGTTGCGACGTATGACTCAATAGACATGCCTACACATTACTTTCACTATCAAAAATGTCTGCGTACAGCATGAGTCGCTCAATCCAGCCAGAGTCACGAAGTCGCTTTAGTGCACTTCTTTCGATTTCACTGACCCGTGATGTGCTCTTGCCGATAATTGCCCCGATTTTTGCGTGGGTTAGCTCCTGGCCTGTACCAAATCCGTGATGCAATTTAATAATCTGCTGTTCAACTGTGTTGAGCGACGCCAGTAATTGATTCATCTCATCCTGGAATTCTTCCTGAACTATACTGTCTTCGACACTACTTTTGGCGAGCCTTGCATCAATTGTGTCGATAAATGTTATGCTGTCTTCATCACTACGTCCACCGCTTTGTTCAATATTTTTATCCAGACTTAAGAGAGGTTGCACCGAAGCTTCTATTGTAATGATCTTTTCAGAATTGATATTTACGCGTTCGGCGAGCATATCAATACTAGGATCCTCACCATACTCCTGTGCCATTTCACGTTTGATACGTTGGATTTTATTATATTGTTCATATACATCTGTAGGTACACGAATCGTTCTAGATTGGTTCGCGATACAAAGCATGATATGTTTACGTATCCATTGGGAAGCATAGACGCTGAATTTGTATCCTTTTTTATAATCAAATCCATCAACTGCGCGCATGAGACCTATATTTCCCTCTTGAATAAGATCCAGTATGGACATGCCGCGAGGGTCGTACTTTTTAGCCCAAAATACAACCAACGGTGTGTTTGATTTAATCATTTGTATCTTTGCCGTATGTCCATCCTGTTGTAGCTGGGTCAGTTGCATACGCTCTTCGCCAGTCAACGCCATAGCTTCTTTTCGCTGAGGATGGCCATCATCGTCTAATGCACACAATAGTTCGCCTGCGTACAAACCAACTTCTATTTGTTTCGCTAGTTCAATTTCTTGTTCTGCCGTTAGCAACTCATTCGATTTTACGTCGCGCATGTAGATATCCAATAGGTCTACGGTTGCCGTATGCTGGTATTCATGCGATATGCTATTTAGATTTGCCATTGTTTGAGCTATCCTATTCAGAATCTGCGTCCAGCAGGCGATCCAATCCAAACAACTCCGCTTCTGCACGAAGATGTTCTAGCGCACCCTTTGCCAGCATAGTAATTGTTTCGGGTCTCCCTACGACCTTTTTATGAATTTCATAGGGAGTCATTGGTGCATCATGTCCAATACCAAACTGCATTTGTATGATTTGCTTAGATCTATCGTCGAGAGTTGAAATAGCCAATAAACTACGTACCTCATTTATGATTGATTGTTCAACTACGCTATTCGTAACAATTTCATCAATCGATAGTGCGTCTTTATCGTAAACAATGGTCTCTAGACTGACATCATTTTCCTGATCAACTGGTTTATCAAGACTCGTCATTTCCTTTTCAAGATTGAGAAGATCGAGGATTTCCTCTTTGTCCTTACCCATCGCATTCGTCATTTCATCAATGGTCATTTCTTCACCTGTCATCATTGCGTGTTCTTGAGTAATTTTACGCAATTTATGCATTTGGGCGGCAACATGTTCGGGTATCCTGATAGCCCTACTTGTCCAGTGTATTTCTTGAGATATAAACGACCTTATCCACCACTTTGCATAGGTGCTAAATGCATGGCCCTGGTCTGGATCAAATTTTTCTACCGCCCGTATAAGACCAAGATTACCGGCTTGAATCAAGTCAAGATATTCAACTGATTTAACTGTGTGTTGATTGGCATGATGAAAGACAAGACCGGTGTTCGCATTTATCACTTCATTGCGTGCATTGTTCCCTGCCGCAATCCTCTCTTCTAGCGCCTCACGGCACTGTTGATTTTCGTTATCCTCTAGCCCGGCAAGTTCCGCCGATGCAGCAATCCCATCTTGTACTAGTCGTGATAGTCGTGCAATCTCTTCGGCTGGTAGCACTGGGTATTTTTTTGTGTCGTGAATATACTGCCCCAGGGCATCGTTACTAAGCCGTCCATTTTCATGACTTTGTATGTAAGTTGGACTAATGTCGACAGCAACGCGTTTTTCTTGACTCATCAGGGGTAACTCCGTTTGCTCTATAGTAAACTTTTACTATACTTTGTCAAGCAAAAGCATAATACGTTAAATAATGCATACGGGTGATTTATCTCAAATAGTGTCGCAAATGTCCTACCTTTTGATCATTTTGCAGTTGTTTGATTACTTTTTTCTTTCTCCATTCAACACCACTTATTGTAAGGTCAACCTCTTGGGCAATTTCATAGGCAGTGCTTTTTTCAAGACCATAGCCCATACTTCTTCGTAAAATAATTTCGTCCCTTTCATCAAGATGCCACAATAGCGTGTCGAGTTGATCGCGCAATGCTTGTGTCATCGCCTGGTCACTTACATTAGCACCACTTTCGTCTTTAATATAGCTATGAAAAGGTTGCTCATAATTGCCGACTGTCATGTCCAGGCTAATGTGGTTTCGCGTCGCCCGACTCAGGTCTTCTACTAAATCTAGCGACAAACCGGTAGTATCAGCAATTTCATTAGTCGTGGGTTCACGCCCCAGCTCCTCTAGTAACTGAGCCGATTTCTTATTAATAATATTCGCCTTTTCAGCATCTTTTACACTAAGCGATGGCCGTGAACTTTGTTGATATGTCGCTGTAATCATTGCCTTGCGTACCCATAAACTTGCGGCAGTTGAGAATTTCACACCTCTCTTGTAATCAAATCTTTTTGCGGCATGCATTAATGCAAGGTTTCCCTCCTGAATAAGATCGAGAAGTGGTACTCCACTAATCTGGTACTTCTTCGCCAAAGATACCACCAGGCGCAAATTTGCACTAACCATTTGACTGTACGCGGCGCGACCTAGCTTCGCTATGATTTCTAAATCATCACGATCTTCGCCAAGTTCCTTATTTTCATCTTTAAGAAGATTCTCTGCATACAAACCTGCTTCGATATCTTTTGCTAGTTCAACTTCCTCAACGGCTTTTAGTAAAGGTGTTTTTGCAATACTGTTTAGATACATTCGAACTGAGTCTTGCGCATTAACATCGAAATCCAAATCAATAAGATTTTCGGTATCTTCGGTTGATGTTGTTGGATAGTTGGTAATTATTTCAGCGCTCATAGGTGTACTCCAGTAGTTGCACTATTTTCAAAAACTATACACTCAAATTGAGCGTTTGCAAGCATAAGCAAAGTAATTTGACCCCTATTGTTCGTGCGCGTAGTATGGTGACAGATGACTGATACATTTCACGTTGCAATTATTCCTGACGGTAATCGACGTTGGGCCAAACAGAACGGTGTTCGCGGCTATGCCGCACTGTACGACCGCGGTATAGAGAATCTCCTCGCTATCTCTGAGGCGGCGTTCGAACAAGGTATAACACACCTTTCACTTTGGGGTAGCTCACATGCAAACTTGGCCGATCGTTCTTCAGAGTTTTTTACGACAATCGACAGAGTCTTTCGAAAAAATATTCATCGATTCGCAGACAATCCAATTATTACGAAATATGACGTCCGTATTTCGGTAGTCGGTGAATGGCGCGACAGCCTTTCACCAAAAACAGTGGCTGCGTTCGACGAGGCGATTGAAAATACCGCTCATCGTACATCTCGAGAATTAACACTTCTAATCGACTATAGCGGTACTCGCGAACGTACTGCAGCAGTGCATTCGATCCTGACTGATATAGATGATTCCGTATCAACAGACCAGATACTTCGTACGCGCTCATGGACGGGCCATCTTCCAGATCTCGACCTATTGATTCGTACGGGTTCCTGGCAGGATCCGCATAATAGTGCAGGCTTTATGAGCCTTCTTTCCGACGAAACACAATTCGCCTTTCCTGAAGTACTATGGCCAGATTTCACACCCGAAATACTCCGTCAAACAATAGATGATTTCCGCTCACGCGAACGACGCCACGGTAAATAATCTGTTACAATAGTCTGTAATGTCTGAACTCAATACCGATATAAAAATCATTGCTTTTGTGGGTCTGGCTGGCAGCGGCAAAAGTACTGCGGTCGAATACCTCACCGAAAAACATTACCCCAAAGTTTACTTTGGCGGTGTTATCTATAAGGCCATGGAAGATGCCGGAATCGACATCACTTGGGAAAGCCAGAAAGTATTTCGCGAAGAAATCCGCCAACGCGAAGGCAAGGATTTTGTTGTAAAACGAGTCGTCAAAGAAATCAATGATCTCATCGATGCCGGACAACGGCGTATCGTTCTGGACGGTCTATATACATGGAGTGAATACAAGGTATTAAAGCATGAATTTCCTGGTGAAATGACCGTTGTTGCCATCGTCACCCCCAAACACCTTCGCAAACAACGCCTGGCAAAGCGTCCCGAACGACCAATGACATCTGCCGAGGTCGACGAACGCGACTGGACAGAAATAGAAAACCTCGAAAAAGGCGGCCCAATCGCCATTGCCGACTACTACATTCATAACGATGGCAATTTCGAATACTTTGACAAACAAATTGATGACGCGTTAAGTCACGTCGAATTCTACAAATAAAAATCGCGCGGATGACCGCGCGATTTTTTTATTTAGCCGAGATATTCATGTAATTTCTTGGCGTCTTTGTGTTTTCGCAATTTCGCAAGTGCCTTTGCTTCAATCTGACGAATACGCTCACGAGTCACGGCAAATTCCTGTCCTACTTCTTCGAGTGTATGTGATTTTCCGTTCTCAAGACCAAAACGCATTTTGATAATCTTTTGCTCGCGATCAGACAATGTCGAAAGTACGGCTTGTACCTGTTCTTTTAACAACTGGTTTGTCGCAGACTCTTCTGGTGTAGCACCGTCCTCGTCTTCAATAAAATCACCAAGCACGCTGTCTTCGTCTTCTCCGTCACGACCAACACCGGCATCAAGTGATGTAATGTCCTGTTTAATCTTGATTACATACTCAACCTTGTCTGGTTCCATCTCAAGTTCTTTTGCAAGCTCTTCAATGGTTGGCTCACGGTTCAGTTCCTGTGTCATGCGACGTTGGGTACGCAGCAACTTGTTAATTGTTTCAACCATGTGCACAGGAATACGAATAGTTCGTGCCTGGTCCGCGATTGCACGAGTAATCGCCTGACGAATCCACCACGTTGCGTAGGTACTGAATTTAAATCCTTTGTCTGGATCAAATTTTTCAACCGCTCGTAACAGTCCCGTGTTACCTTCTTGGATAAGATCGAGAAAATCGAGACCTCGTCCGCTATACCGTTTTGCAATCGATACAACCAAACGCATGTTTGCTTCGGCCATCTTATCTTTTGCTCGTTTGTCTCCAGCGACAACTTTCTTTGCAAGTTCCAGTTCTTCCTCTGAATTTAACAGAGGAATTTTACCAATTTCACGCAAATACAAACGGACACTGTCGTCACTAATATCATCAAAATACTGACTGTTATTGAGTGTTTCATCGTCGATTTCTTCCTCGTCAACGAGATCGTCTAGCACGGGTTCTTCGATGTCAGTTAAATCTGCCGGTACCACATCGTCGACTGCGTCAACTGCAGGATCGTCTTGTAGAGGTAGGTTATCGTCTTCAGGCATCATTTTTCTCCTTTAATTAGTTGGCTCAGTTGTCTCAAAATTTCAGCAGCAGCGGCTTCATCACCGCGCTCCCTCGCTTCGGACTCTTGGCGTAATAATTCTTCTTTTGTATTCGTTTTTTGATAGTTTGCATTGAGCGATCGTAACACTTCTTTAGCGGTGGCGGCGCGATTTTCGCTATTCCAGTCCACGTTGTCTACGTCGGGATGTAATAATAACATCGTAACATACTTTTCATAGTCCTCCAACCCCTTAGGAACTGAGGTAACCGTCTTGCCGACATGTGACGCCAAATATGCGACAACCGCTTTCCTGTCTGGTCCATTAAAAATAGACGGATTAATTGTGCCGAAAAGCGACTGTATACCAGCATCTCCGAGTGCTACGGCTAGCAATGTATCTTGGTTACGATCTAATAGAGAGGGTTTCGATATATCGTCGTTCTTGGCAACGGCTTTCACGTGTTTTTGTTGACGTTCAGGTTGTGATACGGATGATAATTTACGTATCAATGCATCACGTGATGTGTCAGTAAGCGAAGCAATTTTTGCCAAATAGTGTTCCTGTTCGACAGGATCTCGCAGAGAACGTATGACTGTCATCGCAGCAGTAGTAAACGCTGTTTTACCGGCAGCGGTCGACAAATTCTCACGCGCGGCAAACTGACCTATCACCCAATCTACGACGGGCTCTGCATTATCAATAGCCTGCTGCCATAACGCAGGATCTTTTTGGATTAACTCGTCAGGATCCTTGGCGCCTTCAGGAAGTGAAATGATCGTTAATGACACGCCGACCGCTTGAGCAATAGGTATTGCCCTTTCTGTCGCCGCCAGTCCAGCTTTATCACCGTCGAATGATAACCGTATGTTGTGCGTCAGTCTTCCTAGTGCCCTTAGATGCTGTTCGGTAAGTGCCGTACCTGCCGTTGCGACAACCTGACAAACCTCCGCTTGATGACTACTAACAACATCTAGATTGCCTTCAACAATTACTGCATAGTCCGATTTACGAATAGATTCTTTTGCTTGGCTTAATCCAAAAACATGACGACTTTTATCGTAAAGCAGTGTTTGTGGCGTGTTCAAATATTTAGGCGCGGATGGGTCATCGATAATAATCCGTCCTGTAAAACCAATGACCTGTCCGGTACCGTCCATCAACGGAACCATCATGCGGCCACGGAACAAATCACCGCCAAATCTATTGGTGAGTCCGGCGTCTTTTATGTCCTGTGCGTTAAAGCCTTTTTTTGCCAAAAAACCAGTGAGCGCATCGCCACTATCCGGGGCATATCCGAGACGAAAATCTTGAACAACTTTTTTACTCAATCCTCGCTTTTTAAAGATATACTCTTGTGCATGAACATTGCTCAAAAGGCTTTTTTGATAGTACGTTGCAGCCAGTTCGTTCGCCTGCTGTAAGCGCTTTTTTCTTGCTGCTAATTCTCGTGATCCATCGCCCTGATAAAGCGACAAATCGACACCAGCACGTCGTGCCAACATTTCTAGCGCTTGGCGAAAATCTAGTCCCTCGACTTCCATCACAAAACTAAAGACGTCTCCACCCTTCCCCGAACTAAAATCGTGCCATATGTGTTTTTCGGGACTAACAAAAAAACTTGCTGTTCTTTCGCCGCTAAATGGGCTAAGGCCCTTAAAGTTTCTCCCTGAACGTTTCAGTTGAACATACTCACCAATAACATCTTCGATGTTTAGTCGCGATCGTACCTCTTCCTTTGCGTCCTGCATGTGGGTCTATTATATCCCGAGGCCCTAGCAATAGCCACCTCTGGCGGTCTTTTCAGTTTATACCTATTATGCTTAAATGGACTCACCATGGATCCAAACCAACAATCAGCACAACCGACTCCTCCCGAACAGCCGTCTGTACCCCAGACGCCAAGTTCATATTCGACACCGACGCAAACGTACGATCCAAACTATCTCGATTCAATCGCACCACCGCCACCACAGTCAAAATTCTTAAGTGGTACATTTGGTAAGGTATTCTGGATCCTTCTTGGAGTGTTCGTGTTTGCGGTCAGCCTCATCATCGCCTTTAGCGGTAAAGACGAAACCGCCGATCTCCAGCAGATGTCGGTGCGACTTGATAATTTCACCAAAACCGCAAAAACTGTTCAAAAAAACCTCAAGAGCAAAAACCTCACCTCTAATAACAGTACATTCCAGGTTTGGTTAGTAGGCAATCAAACCGCCGCAGAAGCTTTATTGAAAAAAGGCGGCGTGAACAAGACCGAATACAACAAGACAATGGTGAAAAGTGAAGCAAAAATCGCCAGTGATCTCGATGCAAAATTTGAAGACGCACGTCTTGGTGCGCGATTAAATCGTGTGTATGCCAGTACGATGGCGTCAGAAACGCAAAAAATGATTACTATGCTCAATACGATGTCCAAGAAGAATAAATCAAAACAAATCCGCGAGTTCGCAAAAACAGCCAGCACCAACCTTGTGCCAATACAAAAAATCTTTGATGAATACAAAGATAACGGAAATTAAATTAGAACTCGCCGCCTACAAGCTGGTAGCTTAGTCGGGCAAGATCAAATATTTCATCATCTGTTAGCTGTCCGCTACAGATAATCGTGTTCCAGTGTCGTTTGTTCAGGTGATATCCCGGTAAAACTGTTTCATATTTTTCACGTAGAAGTTCGGCTAATTTTGGATCACACTTCAAACTCACACGTAGTGGTTTGCTGTTTTCGGCAACAATCGCAACGATTTTTCCCTCTGGCGCTGATCCAAATTTATATACAGCGGTATCTTCACCGAACGGATAATCAAGAAAAACGTCGGGCAAGCTCAATATAAATTTTTCGAATTCTTTATGGGTCATCATATTCGTACCTTGCCCAGGTAATATTTCAGCTCTAGTATGCTTCCCCTAATATCATCAATCGCACGATGTTCTTCTGGTTTTGCAAACCGTTTATTATATTTGCCATCAAACACAACTTTCCATGCGCTGACATCAAGCATACGATAATGGAGACGCTCGTTTAGCCTCCCCCATTCGTTCTCAATAAATTTACGATCTTGGTGAATGGAGTTGCCTGCCAACAGCACCTTTTCGTCTGCATGAAAATGTTCATCAATAAATGCCAGTAGTTCATTTTCAACTGTGCGACCATTTTTGGCCTGATCAGAATTATTCTGCGCCACAAGCGCATCACGGACATCGGGAAACTTATTCCAAAAATCAGGCGCTGCCTCCATGCGACTCTTTACCAACGACGGACCGACTTTTTTTGCCGCCTCATAGGTAGCTATTTCTTTAAAATCCCAGTCAGTTGCAATAGCGGCAACTTCAAGAATACGATCATGAACAGGGTCTAGTCCCGTCATCTCAAGATCAATCCATAATAGTTTCGCTATTTTTGCCATACAGATGATTATAAATGATGAACGGCCATTTTATCTAAAGTTATCAGATGAAAACTTTCTTCTAGACGTCCTTCTGGAGAATAAATGTCTGATCCGCCTGATTCGTTCATCGTATAGCCATAATAGTTGAGAAAGGCATTTGTATGTTTGCTGGTATTTATCGCGCTGTATGATGTGCTCGCCCTCGCGTGAAATGCGATGCGTTCGATATTGTCGTCATTAGCACGACGCAGCATTTCCTGAGCCATAGTAAGGCCATAGTGAAGCCCCTGTGCGGCAACACGAACAGCAAAATCATTAATATAAAGCGTCTCCGACCGAAAAGTTTGCTCATTGTCGCATTGTCGTAATGACGCAATACAGTACGATTGGTACGATCCGTCATACACGAGAAAACTATAACGGCCAGCATTGGGCTGACCTAACAACGTCTGCAATTCATCTTGTTCATCGTAGAGACCACTGCGCAGTCCATATGCGTCACGCTCTACATCTGCAACGTTTGATTGCAGATCGGGTGTGATAGAAATGTATTCAATTGCCATTAGTCGTTTGTGGGATCAAACTTTAAGCTGAGAGAATTGATACAGTAGCGCTGGTCAGTTGGCGTACCAAGACCCTCGCCTTCAAAAACATGACCCAAATGACTACCGCATGTCGTACAGGTGACCTCTGTACGCACCATTCCTAGACTATCGTCAGGACTGAGCGTGACAGTGCCAGGAATTGCGTCATAAAAACTAGGCCAACCGCAATGGGCGTCAAATTTTTTATCGCTTTCAAACAGCATTGTGCCACAAGCGCCACAGCGATACGTACCGGGATCGAATAGACTATCGTATTCTCCGCTGAACGCGGGTTCTGTGCCTTTTTCTCGCAGCACATGATATTGTTCAGGTGTCAGTTCGTCCTCCCACTCACTCTCAGATTTATCAATCTTCATATACTTATTATAGTCCTAGTGGGCAGAATAGACGCAACTATCCCTGTTTGTTCAGTTTGTCTAGGCGAGCAAAATGAACAATAAGGTAAATAACAAATACAGTTGCAACAAGCGTAATCAGTGACGAAAGTGCTGCACCCCATTGAAAGTCTGCGGTACGTCCCCATAATTCAACGTGCCAGACCTGTACTTCAAGCGTCTTGTGCGTTCCAACAACGAATTGCACAACCGGTGTTACAAAACCTTCAACAATCGTTTTGACCGTACCAGCTGCAACACTACCGATAGCTAGACCGATAGCCAGGCCAACAATACCTTGGTTACGAATAAAATCTAAAAACCCATTTGCTTGTTTAGTAATTGGTTTAACAACACGTTTTTCTTTTACTGCTGACGCTTTTTCTACTGCGCGCGCTTTGACTGCAGTTGCTTTTGCTTTTGCGCGTTTCACTGTTTTCTTACTGTCGGCCATAGAGACTCCTTTATTAGATACTGTCGCTGTCTGCTATTGTATATGATTCATTATCGGTGTAAAGAAGTTGATTGTTGGTGGCCGGGGAACGTGTGTGTTCCCCGGCCACCGTGTGGTGATCGACCCTGTTTAGGTGTCACCTCAGGGCTTGCCCTGCGTTGCGCCACGGTGAGAGGCGTCTAGGGAAATGAGCTTTGGTCAAAAAAATCTCGCCTGTGTCGGCGAGATGGTTTTGCGGTTAAAGCAGGTTATCTCGCCGGAGAGTCACTAATAATCACGACGAGGTCGAGAATGTTCGTGCTAACCTTTGAGATTGTTCCCATAACACTAATGTACTACACCCTGCGACATTAGGTCAAACCTCCAGATGAGGTTACATCTTTTCAGGTGCTGCAATACCAAGCACCAAAAGCCCCGCGCGTAGTGTATCTGCATAGAGCGCCACCAGTCCAGCTCGATGTGACTCGTATTCATCACCAACTACTTGGTTCTTTTCATAGTAGCGATTGAATTCCTGCGCCAAATCAAACAGATAATTACAGATATGGTGCGGTTCGAGTGTCTGTGTGGCGAGTGTAATAATCTCGTGATATTCACCTAGTTTACGGACCAACGAACGATCTTCGTCACGAATTTCTGCTGGTCGCGCTATCGGACCGCTCACCTTTTCCAAAATACGACGTGCCCTAGCATGTGTATATTGCAGATAACTGCCCGTATTCCCTGTCAGACTCACCGCTTCGTTGATGTCGAATACGACATCGCCACCGATTTTTACCTTGAGGAACTGGTATCGCAATGCGCCCGCAATAATGTCATTGGTCGGTTCGCCGCCACGTTCAATAATCGCGTTTTTAAACTGATCAAACAGCCAGCCAATTTCGATAACATCGCCCGTACGTGAACTCATTTTGCCAGTGCTCAGTTTGACTAGACCTGTTGGGAAGTTTTTGAGTTTACCTTTTAATTCTGGAATGGCCAGTTCACTAGCAGCAATCACACCGCGGAAATATGCACCCTGCTCACCACCAGTCACAACGATATTCTCACTCAGATCTGGATAGTCGGCATATTTTAGTTGTACCAGTCCCATATCGTGTGCGCCGTACAGGCCATTACCATTCGATCCGATATACACGTTATCGAATGACCCGTATTTACTGCCCTCGAAAATATAGGCACCATCGGATTGCGTGAACACGCCCGGTGTATTATCAATGATTAATTTTTTGCCCGGTTCTTCTGTTTCGCTCTCGACATACCGGCGTTCGATTGGCACGTTACCGATCTCGGCCACAATGCGATCAATGTCATCATAGCTCCATTTTGCGCATAGCTCGTAAATGGCTTTGTAGGTCGGGTCATCAAGAAGAAACGACTGTTTTGCGAGTTCATCAATTTCTTTTTTCGTATCTTCTGATTCTTTGTAAGCGTTCGATCCTTCGGCATACATTTTGCTCATAAATCTGTTGCGTTCCGCAGGTTCAATCGCATGGAGCTTTTCGATATCACCGCCTGTTTCACGCAAAATTGCCCACATACTTTTACCGACGTGCAGACCTACATCACCGTGATAACTGACGCGTCGAACGCGTGCCCCATCAACGGCCAATAGGTTCGCGATCGTGTCGGCTAATATCGCATTGTACGCATGACCAATATGCATCGCTTTGAACGGATTAGGATTATTTGTTTCGATCACGACCGTTTGCCCTGCACGGTGTGGGATTGGTTCTTTTTTCGTTAGATCCAGCAGTGCTTCATTCGAAATCATGAGATTAATAAAACCAGGACCAGCAACCGTTACATCGGCAAATTCATTAGTTCCACGGAGTTTTTCAGCCAGTTCATCGGCAATTTCTCGCGGCGCACGACCCAATCGACCCGCCAACTGCAGTGCGACATTTGTCGCATAATCACCGAACTGTGGTTCAGGGCG
>JAYRHL010000006.1:0-12861 GCA_041907345.1 Saccharimonadaceae bacterium (SeqCode)
AATCTAAATATACTATAACATAAATTCAATATGTTTCAATGTATTACAATAGATACCAATGATATTAGGGATTGATGAAGTCGGGCGCGGACCATGGGCGGGGCCATTGGTGGTTGGTGCAGTTGTATTAGGTGGCCAATCGATTGATGGTCTGACGGACAGCAAAAAACTCACCAAAAAACGTCGTGACGAACTGGACGTTATCATTCGCGAGTGTGCAGCTGGTTATGGTCTGGGATGGGTGCATGCAAATGAAATTGACGACATTGGTCTATCCGAGGCTCTGAAATTGGCAACCAAACGTGCGGTTGAACAGGTCAGCACGCCCTATCACGAAATTGTGATTGATGGAACGATTAATTTTTTGGCTGGAACGACCAAGGGTCAATATGTTTCAACTATGCCAAAGGCTGATTTGTTAGTACCAAGCGTCAGTGCTGCGTCTATTATCGCCAAAGTCGCCCGTGATAACTATATGGCAGAACAGGACAGTATATATGAGGGATATAAGTTTGCGTCCCATGTTGGGTATGGTACAGCAGTGCATCGTGCAGCGATCGAAGAGCGTGGCGTGACACCTCTGCATCGATTATCGTTTGCGCCTTTACAAAAGTATCGCAATCAGCCCGCTGTCGTTGAACCCAAGGAAAAGACTGCCGATGTCCAGACCGAACCTATTGGAACTGTTGCTGAATCGGTTGTTGCCGACTACCTAGCGCAACGTGGACATGAAATCATTGACCGAAACTGGAAAACAAAATACTGCGAAATAGACATCATATCGCAAAAGGACGGCACGATCTATTTCACTGAAGTAAAATACCGTCGCCAGCCAAATCAAGGCGGCGGATTGGCTGCGATAACGCCGAAAAAGCTACAGCAGATGACATTCGCGGCTAGGGTGTATGTCAAAGCAAAACGAACCAATGATATGGACTTGCGTTTAGCTGTAGCTTCGGTGACGGGTCAGCCACCAATCGTTGGAGATTGGATCGTACTAGATTAGTTCGTCTTTTTTGTCGTTCAAGAACTGTGTCCACTGACGGACGAGTCGCAAGATTGTTTTGAGCGGTAGTTCAATCAGCAGGTCGAGTACCATGGCGACAATGTTTACTTTGCTATAACGATAGGAAATTTGCTGTCCGACATAAATGAACGGCATATAGATAACATCACGGATGAGCGACAGTGAACCTTGCGGCGTGTTGACGACTTCCAGTTCGTGAATCTGTCGTGATAGACGGAACGCCAAGAAACTGGCGGTCGACAGAAAGATAAAGAATATAAATCCTTGGACGATATTAAACTGCATTTTGTACAGCACCCAAGTCAAACCGGTAAATACCATGAGGAAAGTCACCGCGTAGATGGTGTTAAATCCAACGGATAATTTTTCTTTTTGTAGTTTGATTTGAGACGTTGTCGCTTCGTTCGCGAACAACATACCATTCACGTAACTAATGACCGCAGTCGTATTGCGTGGTAGTGGTGTCGATAGCGTCAGGCGCGACACTGCGATGAACAATGCGGGGAATAATAAGTTGATGAGGAAAGGCACCCACAGGATTGCTCCAATAGTCAGCATGTCGTAGGGAACTTCGATGGCAAATCCAATAATACCCTTTGTAATCAATAAGAATATGATGCTACGGATGATTCCAACGTCCAGGCGTTTATTTAGATCGGCATATTCATGTTCGATGTGTCGGTGCAGATTCTGTTCGAGCGCTTCTGGTGATTTCAGTGACTGGATGGTCAACGGACTGTCTGCACGGAAAAACCCTGTATAAATAAATCGCAGCGGTGCGCCGTTTTTGCTGACAACACGCGTGGCATAGACGACGGTGTTGGAATCAAACAGTTTATCAAGTTTTTGATTGAATGATTCAAATTTTTTGACATCATCAATATCCTGACGATAACTGTCGATGAGCGCAGTCCGGATTGTCGCTTCGTCTGATTTCAGGAGCGCACGATGTACAGCTACATACAGCACGATCGATAGATCTTCGGCGTCAATACGTTCGTTGTTTTTGATCAGTTTTTTGGTGTCGATTTTGTCGTAGAGGGCAGTATAGGCAAAATGTGCGAATAGCAACTGACGGACATGGCTTTGGAGTGTTTGTTCTGATCGAACCGCCAGAACATCGAGTACCCATTTTTGGAATGATGCACGCCTGGCCGCGCTGCGATGAGTTTCGGCATAATCCCAATAGGCGTTGTAATAACGTTTAATATCACTCGCAATTGTTTTGACGTCGGTTTTTGTGGTGTGGTCGTTCGGCAAGTATTCTGATTGAGTCAATTCGGCGACCAATTCATCAGCCAGGTGTACTGTCGAAACTTTGGCGTGGAACGAGAGGACGCGATTAAGATAGCGTCGTATGGCGCGCTGTTGCAGCAAATCACCTTCGGAATATTCCGACGCGTTACGCAGTTGTTCGTAGGCGGTAGAGATAGTGCTTCCAACGGTAGGAATGTGGATCGTATCTTTTTCGCGCCGAGCGAGTACCGCGGCTTCATAAGCTTCAATTTTTTGAAGCGAGTCAACGAGGTTTGCTCCTAATTGACTGAGCTGAGAATGATGGTTCACGCTGACTATTGTATCACTTTTCAGTCGAGAGTGAGCGCTTTTAACGCGGCATTAACAGCGTTTTTGTCGCGTTCAATCAGTTCAACGCGACCCTCTATTTCGCTAATACCTAGCGTGATAACTCGAGTCAATGCTGGGATGTTCTTTTTGGGTTCAAAGAATGATCGGTACTCGTCTAAATGCTGACGGGTCATGAGTCCACTGGCACTGTAGCGAGGGAAATCATCATAGCTTTTATCACCGCTAAATGTTGATTCAACCCAATCCCAGTTGTCGCGAATCCACTGCCATGCCTGATCGCGACTATCGCGACCACGAACGAGGTAAATAAACCAATGGAACACATCCTGCGGTTTGATAGTATCGGTGTCTTTGATTGTTTCCAGCAGTAGTTCGATTTTGTCGTTGTCGCGGGTACTAGTGACGCCGACACAGATATCTAGTTTTAATTCACTCGATTGGGTTTTGCGATGTGCCGCGAGGAGGTCATCAACCACGCTCGCATCGCCATAACGGGCGACCGTACTAATGACGAGTGCACGAAGTTCCGGATTGAGTTTTTCTAGTGGCGTACTGGCGTATAGATCCTGGGCTACTTTGAGCGCATCAGGGTCTTCGCCGTAGAGCATCATACCGATGATAGTGCTTCGCAGTTTGGTGTCTTCTTCGGATTCGCCTTCGACTGATTCCCAGCCTAGTCGGTTGTATTGATCACGAGCAATCCATGCAGAGAATTGTCGTAATTTCGTTTCTGCCTCTTTATCACTTTCGACGAATTTGCGTAGTTCTGCCATGGCGAGAGCAATAGTGTTCCAAACAGGTTCGAGCGATTCGTTTTTGTAGGCCTGAATGAGTGGAATGAGTTGATCAGTACTCATCACGCCACCGCGTGCCAATAATGTTGATTCGTCTAACAATTGGACGCGTCCGATTGTGTCGAGGGTGCCATCGGCAATCTGCTCGATGAGATGCTGACGGCTGAGTGCGTCATAGTTGGTGATAAAGTGCGCTGTATCGCTGCGGTTGAGGCGGATTGGGCCGGATGAAGGGAATGTAATCTTTGGATTATCGAGCAAACGTGGCGCGTTTTTGTCACTCGCGTCCAACGGTACGGGCCATTGTCGATTTGACGGTTTGTGTGGGCCGATAAAGAACTGCTGTTGTTCTAATGAGACGTTTTCATCATTGCGAGATACAGTGACGACTGGATAGCCCGGTTGAGAAATCCAACGGTTCATAATCGAAGTGATTTTTTCACCACTGGCATTTTCAAGGGCGTTCCATAGGTCATCGCCAACTGTGTTGCCGTAGGCATGGTCGGCAAAATATTGTTTCAAACCAGCACGAAATGCTTCGTCACCGATATAATACTGCACCATTCGCATGAGTCGTCCGCCTTTTGCGTAGACAATTGCAGGGTCAAATAGTGTACTGATTTCATCAGGGTGGTTAACGTCTACTTGAACTGCCTGGACACCATCCATACTGTCGCGACGAAGGGCAATGACTGTTTCGTGGGTGATCGAACGGAACCAAATGTTCCAGTCCGGATGGAGCGCGTCGACTGACAGGTATTCCATCATATTTGCAAAACTTTCGTTCAGCCAGAGATCGTTCCACCATGCCATGGTGACGAGGTTGCCGAACCACTGGTGGGCCAATTCGTGCGCAACAACGAGCGCAACGTGCTGACGCTGGTCGATACTCGATTCATGAGGGTCAGTCAGGAGGGCAATTTCACGGTAGGTAATGAGGCCCCAGTTTTCCATAGCACCTGATGAAAAATCAGGGAGTGCAACGTGGTCACTTTTTGGTAATGGGTACGGTGTGCCAAAATAATCATCGTAAAATTCGATTAACTCTACTGCGCTTTTCAGGGCAAAATCGAGACTGTTTGATGGTTGCGCAACGGTTGCATAGACGTTGACCTCTACGCCACTATTTGTTTTGGCGGTTTTGCGTTGCAGGTCACCAACAACAAAAGCCAAGAGGTAGGTACTCATGCGCGGCGTTTTATCAAATGTTGTTACTAATCGGTCGTTGTCTTCCGTTTGTTCAACGACAGGCATGTTCGATAGTACTGTTACTCCTTGCTCAGTGACGAGTTTGAGATCAAATGTTGCCTTGGCGGCAGGCTCGTCGATACATGGGAATACTTCGCGTGCATGGTGTGATTCGAATTGTGTTGCCAGGAGTTCTTTTTTGGCACCATCATGTTCGTAATAGCAAGGGTACAGACCGTGCATCGGGTTGGTAATTTTGCCGCTGAACGTGACGGTCACCGTATGATTACCGGCCGCTAAATGATCGACCGAAATTGCCAGTTCGTCGTTTTCGCCAGTGGTGAATGTCGCCGACTGCTCATCTATTGAAACGTTCTCAACGGTCAGGTCTTTTGCATGTAGTTTGATTGGTGTATTGTCGTTTTTTGTTTGACCCGTAATAGTCACGGTGCCGTGAAATGTACGGCCGGGTCGATCTAGGTCCAGAATCAAGTTGTAATGATCGGGCGCAAAGAAATCTATCAGTCTTTCTACAGTATCCATATGTATCTATTATAATCGAAGAATGTCAGAAAAGAGGGAACGATATCGGCGGATTGTCGCCGTCGTGTGTATTTTGGTTGCACTCACGGCAACGATTATTGCGAGTGGTGACACGTGGACGCCTCGTGTGGTGTCGCAAATGCATACAGATAATGTCACGACTGCCGAATCAGTTTTAAACACGATCGCCATCAAAGGACGCGCACCCAAAACGGGATATTCGCGGACACATTATGGTGACGGATGGGCGACGATCGATGGATGTGACACGAGAAATATTATCCTGCATCGTGATATGCAGCGTGTGTCGGTAGATGCATCATGCCACGTAATATCGGGAATACTGAACGATCCGTACACCGGTAGGACTATACAATTTCATCGAGGTCCAGACAGTAGCGGCGATGTGCAAATCGATCACGTGGTCGCCCTCAGTGATGCATGGCAAAAAGGCGCCCAAAACCTCACGCGTGACCAACGCATAGAACTTGCGAATGACCCATTGGAGCTATTGGCCGTTGATGGACCGGCGAATCAAGTCAAGGGTGATGGTGACGCTGCCACATGGTTGCCGCCAAATAAACTTTTTCGCTGCGAATATGTCGCCAGGCAGATTGCCGTCAAATCAAAATACCATTTATGGATGACGCAATCAGAACATGATGCGATAGCGAATGTCCTGAGTCGTTGCCCGGGTCAGTCGTTACCAACGGCGCGTGATTGACGTTTGTCGATTTCGTCTTCTATTTCATGTCCGACAATTTCTTCGATGAGGTCCTCGATGGTGACGATTCCAACGATACGGTCATCTTTTTCAACGGGTATGAGGTGTGTACCGGTCGAAATAAATCGGCGAAGTAACGTGTCGAGTGCCGTACGACTACCTACGAGTTGAACGGGGTGAAGATCGAGATCATCAACACGGTAATTGTTGTCATCAAAATCAATGTCAACCAGATCTTTCATTAACAGAACACCGTAACATTGTGTTAATTTGTCGTTGAATATCGGTATACGGCTACGGCCAACTTCTTTGATTTCATCAATTTTTTCTGGTGACAATGCCGTCGATGGCGTCAACCAATATACCTGATCAATCGGTAATAGAATGTCGCTGATGCGTTTTTCACTCAGTTGTAGGGCTCCTCGGATAATCTCTACTTCGTCATCATCTAATTCACTATCTTCGTGGTGCAAGTGTTCACTGATGATAATCCCAAGTTCTTGTCGGCTATGGAGAGTTGAGGATAGTGGCTTGTCGAATAATTTATCCAGAAGCAGCTGAATAGGTTTGGAAATCGGGTAGGTGACAAAAATCATGAATTTCATTGCCCATGCGAATCGGGCACAGAATGTGAGGGCTCGGCGGCTGAAATAAGCTTGGGGTACGATTTCGCCGAAAATCACCATGATGACCGTTGTGATCAATCCGGCAAATATTCCAATGATGACGCTTTCCAGCACAAGTGACGTGGTGGAGACTGCGGCAACGTTGGTCAGCAGGATCGCGGCAAGTGTCAGATGGGTGTTTTTACGTAGTGGATAGACCTTGATTGCTTTTGCATTGCCAAGTTTACGTTTGCGACGTAGGTCATCGATACTGAGTGACATGAGCGCAACGTTCAGCCCCGAACATAGCGCTGAAACACACACTAATACCAGCACGATAAGAATAATGATTAGTATACTCACGAATTGTTTCTATGATACATCATGACGGTAATGTTAGTAAAGGGCGGCTACTACTGGTCTTGTTCGCGTTCGGCGATATCTGCCAAAATTTTTGTCCATGGCACACCATGGCGGCGTTTGTACATCATTTCTAATTCACGTGCATTTCGCGAAATATCATCCGCAAGCTCTTCGTCTGTCAGCAGTGATTGAAAATCCTCAAATGACTGAGGTGCAGGCATCAGGATTTTATGACGTTCGTCTTCCTTTGTACGAGGCCAGACATGTACATGGAGGTGGTTCATTTTGATGCCGTTTTCGGCTTGAAGCGGCTGAAACTTTTGGATAGTGATTGTGCCGTAGCCGTAATCGACGAGGCTACCGAGAATTGCTGCTTCACCCATAATTCGCCCCAATACTCGTTCGGGAATTTGGTCGAGTGATTCATAGTGATCTGCGGGTACAACCAATAGATGGTTGCGACGGAAACGTGGCTCTGACACGAACGACGTAAAATCTTCGGTGCGATGGAATACTCTATCACCAAGGTTTTCTGGATGACAGAAATTGCAGCCGTGTCGTCGTTCGTTCACTTTTACCTCCTCTATTGCATAAGCACCACACGTGTGATAGTATTATTGTAGTACATTCCGGCCGGCAGGTCGGATTTTTTCATAGAAGAAAGGATTCATAATATGGAAGATTTAAACATCAAGCAATTGACCTTGGCCGTTCGTACGATCGCCGAGGAAAAAAACCTCCCCGAAGAAACAGTGTTGAGTGTTATCGAGCAAGCAATTGCCGCCGCATGGCGCCGCGACAACGGTGAACGTGATCAAGAAGTTCGCGCAGAATTGAACGTTAACGACGGTACTGCAAAAGTATACGTGGCACGCGAAGTTGTCGAAGTTGTTGGTAGCGACGCTGTCGAAATCAGCCTCGAAGATGCGAAAAAAGTCAAAAAAGACGCTGACCTTGGCGATTCTATCGAAGAAATGCACGAAGTCACTTCATTCGGTCGTGTTGCTGCACAGACAGCAAAACAAGTTGTCCTGCAACGTCTCCGTGAGGCAGAGCGAGAAGTTGTCCTCGGTGAATACGAAGACAAAATCGGTACTGTCGTAACCGGTACTGTCCAGCGCGTTGAACCACGTGTTATTCGTGTTGAACTTGGCAAAGCGAGCGGTATTATCCCACAGTCTGAACAAATCCAGGGCGAATACTACAGCATTGGTAGCCGCATCAAAGTATTCATTAAAGATATCGAACGCGACAATCGTGGTCCACAGTTGATTTTGAGCCGTGGCAACGAAGCGTTTGTACAGTACTTGTTCAGCCAGGAAGTTCCAGAAATGGAAAGTGGCGCTGTTGAGATCAAAGCAATCGCACGTGAAGCTGGTCGCCGCACGAAACTCGCCGTTGCCAGCACCGTTCCTGGTGTTGATCCAGTTGGTACATTTGTCGGTGGTCATGGTACTCGTGTCCAGGCTGTCATGAATGAAATCGGTGACCAAGAAAAAATCGACATCGTTACTTACGACGAAAATCCTGAACAATTTATCCGTAACGCCCTCAGCCCAGCAGAAGTTGCCAAGGTTGAAATTAACGAAGCTGACAAACACGCGAAAGTATTTGTTGCTGAAGACCAACAGTCTATTGCTATCGGTCGCGGTGGTCAGAACGTTCGTTTGGCTGCACGTTTGACCGGCTACGAACTCGACATCGAAACAGCTGTCCCTGAAAAGAAAGCTGAACCAAAACCAAAGAAGAACATCGAAGACAGCCTGATGAACGCTGTTGACGAAGCTGCAGAAGAATAAACATTCTTCGTAAACAGGTAAATTAGCACTCCATTGACGTGAGTGCTAATTTTACGCTATACTCGGTATAGCTATTGATGCATGCAGTGAAAAAGACCGCTTGCGTCGATGCCATGGAGGATTGATAATGAATAGTATGCCAGATGAATTCGCGGATTTTATATCACATCTGACCGATAACGCCCGAACAAGCCTGCAACATGCAGATGCTATTGCTCGTGGCTACGGCAGTGCCTATATTGGCACCGAGCATTTACTACTCGGTGTTCTTGCACAAGGTTCGTCAGTCGCCGCCAAGGTACTGGCCGATGCCGGCGTGACACTTGATCGAGCCGAAATGGCACTCAACCTGACACCACGTACATTAGTGGTCAGTACAGGTGCAAAAGGATTGTCTGAAACAGCCAAATTGACACTCAAAATGAGTTGGGAAATCGCCCAAGAATTTCACCAGGATTATCTGGGTACGGAACATATTCTCTATAGTATCTTGGCGCAGAAAAACGCTCGCGCCAGTGTATTGCTTCGCGACATGAATATTGATGTTCCTGCGTTGACGAGCGAACTCGAAGAATTTTTTGATCGTCAGGCGAATGATTTTCATCAGCAGTCAGATGATATGGCAACAAAGACAGCTCCGAAACAGCAACGCGGTGGGGCTCTCGAAACATTTGGTACTGATCTGACCGCCCGAGCACGCAAAGGTGAACTAGATCCAGTGATTGGTCGCGATGAGCAACAGGAACGCATGGTAACGATTCTCAGTCGCCGTACAAAAAACAACCCGGTATTAATTGGAGAGCCTGGTGTTGGCAAAACGGCTGTTGTCGAAGGACTTGCTCAGCGTATCGCGCGTGAAGAAGTACCTGACCATTTGTTGGACCGTCGCGTGATTCAACTGGATCTGGCGGCGATGATTGCGGGTACGAAATATCGCGGTGAATTCGAAGAGCGTCTGAAAAAAGTCGTTGATGAGCTGCGTAACCAGAAAAACGTGATTCTCTTTGTCGACGAGCTTCATTTGATCGCTGGCGCTGGCGCAGCCGAAGGCGCCCTGGATGCGGCCAATATGTTAAAACCAGCGCTTGCACGCGGTGAACTACATATGATCGGCGCGACAACACTGGATGAATACCGCAAACATATCGAAAAAGACAGTGCGCTTGAACGTCGATTCCAACCGATTATTGTTAAAGAGCCTTCGATCAAAGATACGATTGCGATTTTGAAAGGACTCAAACCATATTACGAAAAACACCATGGCGTCACCATCGATGACGAAGTGATTGAGGATGCTGTCTATATGGCTGACCGCTATGTCAGCGAGCGATATATGCCAGATAAAGCAATTGATGTTATTGACGAGGCGGCAGCACTGGTCCGCGTGAAAAACGGACGTCGCCCAAGTCGTGCGCGTGATTTTGCCCGACAGCTCAAGATGCTGAACGAAAAGATGGACGAAGCGGTAAGTGCCGAGAACTATGAACGTGCGGCGCTGTACAAAACACGTATCGTTCAGGTTCAGGACAAATTGAACGAAATGAAAGAAACCGACGATAAAAAATCACCGGTGATTTTGAGCGATGATGATGTCGCACATGCTGTCGCTGCAATGACGGGTATTCCGGTAAAACGTTTGCAAAAATCTGAAATCAAATTACTGCGAAATCTCGAAAAACATTTGGGCCAGTACATTATCGGTCAGGAAGAAGCAGTTGAGGCGGTGTCTCGTGCTATTCGAAGAAGCCGAAGTGGCGTCGCAAGTAGTAAGCGACCAATTGGATCGTTTGTATTCATGGGACCAACCGGTGTCGGCAAAACAGAACTGGCAAAGGTATTGGCGCGTGAAGTATTTGGTAGCGACGAAGCGTTAATCAAAATTGACATGAGTGAGTTTGGCGAAAAACACAATACCAGCCGTCTATTGGGTGCCCCGGCTGGTTACGTGGGATATGACGACGGCGGAAAACTGACGGACAAAATTCGACGTCAGCCGTACAGTGTCGTGTTGTTCGACGAAATCGAAAAAGCGCATTCTGATGTTTTCCAACTGCTACTGCAGTTACTCGAGGACGGCAAATTAACCGATGCCAAGGGCCGTGAAGTTGACTTTACGAATACGATTGTCATCCTGACCAGCAACCTTGGTGCTGACAAGATGATGAAAGAATCTGCTCTCGGATTCCATGCGACAACTGATAGTGATAATAAAAAACTTGATGAACTACACCAGGAAAACGCCGAAGCGGCCAAACGGGCGCTATCAAAACGTATGCGTCCAGAACTCATCAACCGATTTGATTCTATCGTCACATTCCGCGCGTTGACACCAAAAGACGTCGGTCACATATTCGATAATTTGATTGCAGAACTGCAGGAACGATTGGTGAAAAAGGGTATTCGTCTGATCATCAAGCCAACGGCAAAACGATACCTGATCAGCAAAGGTTACGACGAGAAATTTGGCGCCCGTCCATTACGGCGTGCTATCCAGGACGAGTTGGAACACCAACTGGCGGATGGTATACTATCAGGTGAATACGAAAAGGGTAGTATTCTTACCGTTAGTGCCATAGGGGGCAAACTTGCAATCAACACTGTCGTCGAACAGCCCGCATAAAAAGCAGCGCCGATTAGTACGTGGTTTGATAACGTCGGCCATCTTTTTGGGTTTGTCGCTGTTTGTCACGTTTAATAAACAAAACATACTCGATGCATTTCATTTTTGGACCTATCAGCCGTCTGTAGCAATGGCGACTTTGGCTGATCGCGCAGGTCTGAACGATACGGGTAAATTTATGCTCTACACGACGCAGCCGTCACTGGAAAGTTCGCAAAAATTTAATTCCTATTGTAACCGCCAGGAAGAAGGCACGGCAATACTTGGCTGTTATACAAACAACCGTATTTATGTCTACGATGTTCAGGACAAACGACTTGATGGTATTGAGGAAGTCACCGCATCACACGAAATGCTGCACGCGGTATATCAGAGACTTTCCGACGAAGAGCGTGCCCGAATTAACAATCTTGTTGAACAGGAATACAAAAAACTAAGTAATGATCCGAATTTTTCTGAGCGCATGGCGTTTTATGCCCGGACTGAACCCGGTGAGAGGGATAACGAACTCCATTCGATCATTGGTACCGAGGTCGCTAATGTCAGTCCAGAGTTAGAGCAACATTATGCCAAATTCTTTAAAAGCCGCGAACAAGTACTAACCCTGTTCAATGGATATAACGGTGTATTTTTAGCAATTGATGGCAGGGCAAAATCGCTTTCCAATCAACTCGATCAACTTGCCAAAAAGATTGATAGTGATATGAAAGAATATAACGTTAAAATCAAGGCGCTCAACGTGGACATTGAATCATTTAACGAGCGTGCATCCCAAGGTGCGTTTGCATCGCAGTCTGCGTTCAACAGAGAACGTAGTGAGTTAGAAAAGCGTGTGGCAGCAATTAACGTTGAACGTGAATCGGTTGATGCAACAGTCTCACAATACGAAACACTACGCAAAGAATATAACGAAACAATCACCGCATCGAACAATCTCTATAAGAGTATTGATAGTACACTAGCGCCCGCTCCAAGTGTCAAATAGGATCTGCCTCTACTATCTTTGTGCCGCGGATAATCATATAATGTGATGAATATGGTCAAGACAAAGAGTCAGTTCGTCTGTCAAAATTGTGGGGCGTCGTATCCGAAATGGACGGGTCGGTGTGACAATTGTGGTGAATGGAATACTCTTGTTGAACAGGCGGCACAAACAGTAGGTAAATCGGCAGTTGCTCGTAGTGAAGGTTCGGTTTTAAAACCTCAGTCAATGCAATCAATCACGAGTGACGATTCTTCGGCGCGATTGACGACAGGAATTAAGGATTTAGATGACGTTCTGGGCGGCGGGATATTACTGGGTGGCGTTGTACTATTGGCGGGTCAGCCCGGTATCGGCAAAAGTACGTTGTTGCTGCAGACCACGGCACATATCGCAAAATCCGAACCGGTTCTCTATGTCAGCGGCGAAGAGTCTGCGTCGCAAGTAAAACTGCGCGCTGTTCGTCTGGGCGCAAACGACAGTGAGAATTTGAATTTTGCCGCTAGCACAAGTGCGGATGATATTGCAGCGACTATTCGATCAGTCAAATACAAATTAGTGGTTGTTGATTCGGTCCAGACATTAACACTTGGCGAGATTACTTCGGCACCCGGAAGCGTCAGCCAGAT
>JAYRHL010000007.1:0-96458 GCA_041907345.1 Saccharimonadaceae bacterium (SeqCode)
AACGACTACTGACACCATTTGATACATCCAAAGAAGGCCTGGGGCTGATTACATGCGCCGGCAACTGGATCCCTCGCGACAAAGTATTCGACAAACGCATTCTCATCCGCGCCGTCGCTGAATAGTGCTTATACTTTGAATTTCTTGTTATCGGTGGCATAATATAGCGCAACGACGTGCCAATAGGTGCGGAGCGTTCTTTACCGAAAGGGATATCAGTGACGCATACGTTGACTGTCAGAAATGCATTTCCATTTGAATTGCTGCAGCAGTTCTGGTTTTGTGCACAGCGGCAATTTTATTTCGCTAGCGACCACGCGTTGACCGTACCAATCAGCTCAGTGACCGATATGGTCAACCGTTTCTACACTGACACGACGATACGGTTCAGTGATACTGATACACGGCGCGCGCTGTTGGAACTACAGGCGATGGATACACTACGGTTTTCGTGGAAAGGTGAATCTGTCGTTCTGCTATATAACGATGGATTTGTGCCGCCTGACCGGGAAAAGTACTACCAGACGTTTGCCGGTAGTTTTGCCCTGTACCAGGCTCGACCGGCACTAGAATACGTTCAGCAATTTCTGAAAAAGGTTCCGAATGGTCCCCGTCGGATACCGCTCGACCGTATCAGCCGTCACTATCATGGCAGTACCAATACGGTGCTTTACATGCTGCGTGTTCTCCGTATGATGCGTGTCGTCAACTACAAACTGGTCGACAATGACGTACAGATCACATCCGTTGACCGTACCCGCTGCAACGAAACAGTCTATAACGACCTGTTTTTGCGCACCAATTAATCCCTTCGACAAAACCCCGCCTAGTGCGGGGTTTTTCCTTGGGAGGAACTTGACGAAGTTTATGGTTTTGCCTACAATAGGAACTACATTTGAAACTCGCGGTAAAAACGCGAAAGTCTTTGCACGAAACTCTTTACTCTTGGCGCCTTTTTGTGTATAATCAACCTTTGTTAATCTATGGCTAGTCAAAAGGAAGTAATTAAATTAGTAGGCAAGGTCGTGGAGGCGTTGCCTAATACTCAATTTAAAGTCGAACTTGAGAATGGTCATACCGTCCTGTGCCACATATCGGGCAAAATGCGCAAGCATTACATCCGTTTGGTACCGGGCGACAAAGTGGAAGTCGAGTTAACCCCTTACGATCTTACAAAGGGCAGAATCAGCTTCCGCTTAAAAGACGAACCGCGGCCTGTCGAGTCTGCGTAGTCGTCGAATTTTTTATATTAATTAAATAGGAGTTTTTGTTGCGCTCATGAAAGTACGTGCTAGTGTCAAGAAAATCAGTCCAGATGATCAGTTGGTGCGCCGTAAAGGCCGTCTTTACGTGATCAACAAGAAAAAACCTAAGAATAAGCAAAGGCAGGGTTAAGCATGGCTCGAATTGCAGGGGTTGTAATCCCAGCAGAAAAGCAAGTGCACATTGCGCTGACATACGTTCACGGTATCGGTCGCAAGCACTCACGAGACATCCTTGCGGCGGCTAATGTTGAGCCGACCACTCGGGTGAAAGATCTCACCGAGGCTGAAGAACAGCGACTTCGCGAAGTAATCGATCGTGATTACACCGTCGAAGGCGACCTACAGCGTCTCGTAACAAACAATATTAAACGGTTGAAAGACATCAACGCTTACCGCGGACTACGCCACAAGGCTGGTTTGCCAGTAAACGGTCAACGAACTCGCACAAACGCACGTACTCGCAAGGGTCGCGCAGTTGCAGTCGGTGGTGCTCAACCTAAAGCAGCGTCTAAGACCTAGGAAGGAACGAACATGGCAGAAGCAACTACCACATCAGCACCAGCCAAATCCGCCGCTCGTAAAAAGCAGCGTCGTTCAGTTCCAGCTGGTCAACTACATATTCAAGCAACCTTTAACAACACGATCATCAGTTTTTCTGACAAAAAAGGCAACGTTATCGCTACTTGTAGCGCTGGCGCTTGCGGTTTCCGCGGTAGCAAAAAGGGTACTGCATATGCAGCCCAAGTCGCCGCTGAACGCGCAGCCGAAGTTGCATCTTCGCAATACGGTCTAAAAAATGTCGATGTATTTGTTAAAGGCGTTGGTCTAGGCCGCGATTCAGCTATTCGTGCCGTTGGCACCTATGGCATCACGGTTGACAGCATCAACGACGTGACTGGCGTGCCACATGGTGGCGTCCGTCCAAAGGGAGCAAGGAGAGCATAATATGGCACGAGATACTCAACCTATCGTTAAACAATCGCGCCGTGAAGGTTATGCACTTCACCCTAAAGCGCACAAAATCATGGCGAAAAAATCTGGTATTCCAGGTCAGCACGCACATGGTCGTCAGGGCAAAGCCAGCCTTTACCTGACGCAACTACGTGAAAAGCAAAAAGTACGCCGTTTGTACGGTCTGCTTGAAAAGCAATTCGCAAAATTGATGAACGAAGCAAACCGCAAACCAGGTCTTGCAGGCGAAAACTTGCTACAACTGCTCGAACTTCGTCTGGATAACGCTGTTTACCGCGCAGGTTTTGCGACCAGCCGTCGTGCTGCACGTCAATTAGTTGGACACGGTCACTTCCTGTTAAACGACCGCCGTGTCGACATTCCATCTATCCGTGTTAAAGCGGGTGATGTGATCACTGTACGTCCTAAGAGCACCAAATCAGGTTACTTTAGCCAAATTGATGACGTCGTCAACAATTCAGTTCAAGTACCACTTGGGTGGCTGAAAAGTGATGTTAAAAAATTAAAAATCGAGATCACCGGTCTTCCTACTCGTGAGGAAGCCGAGGCAGATATAAACGAACAATTAATCGTCGAGTATTACTCACGCTAATAAGGAGAATGTCCATGTCAAAAGTCATCCACAACCCTTTACTCGCTGCCGTTAACGAAAACAGTAGCACTAGCGCTGAGTTTGTCATTGAGCCACTACACGCTGGCTATGGAAATACACTCGGCAACAGCTTGCGCCGCGTACTGCTTTCAAGCATTAAGGGTGCAGCAATCGTCGCTTTCCGCGTTGAAGGCGCAACCCACGAATTCACAACGCTTCCAGGTGTCAAAGAAGATGTCGTCGACATCATGTTGAACCTGAAAAACGTTCGTGTTGTCGTACACACCGACGAACCTGTAGAACTACGCCTTGAGAAAAAGGGCGCAGGCACAGTTACCGCTGGTGACATCAAAACAACTGCTGACGTCGAAATCGTTAACCCCGAACAAGTTATCGCAACTATCGATGATCCTAAAAAATCTATTTTGATGGATCTTGTTGTCGAAACTGGCCGCGGTTACCGCACTATCGAAGAAAGCAGCACAAGCCGCGTACACAGCGACATGATCGCACTGGACGCTGTATTCAGCCCAGTACTTCGTGTCCGTTACAAAGTTGACAGCACTCGTGTTGGCCAAGAAACAAACTTGGATAAACTATTGCTGACTGTCGACACAAACGGCGCAATCACCCCAAGCGAAGCTTTTGAAGAAGCAGCCGCTATCCTGGTTAACCAGTACACTGCACTTGCAGGTAGCACAACTGTTGAAGCCACTCCGGCCCTAGGCCACAGCGACGACGACGAAGCGAGCGAGCTGAACACGCCAATCGAAGAGCTTAACCTCACTGCACGCACAGCAAACGCATTGGTCAACAACGATATTCGTACCGTTCACGACCTTGTTACTCTGAGCGAACAGGACCTTCGCGAACTGAAAGGTTTCGGCAGCAAGGCGCTTGATGAAGTTAAAGAGAAATTGGCAGAATTGGAGCTCTAGATGCATCGTCACGGATATAAAGGCCGCAAATTCGGCCGCGAACGAGACCAGCGCCGAGCCCTTCTAAAGGGCCTGGCTACTAGCCTGGTCGAACATGGTCAAATCGAGACCACCTTGCCAAAGGCGAAAGAGCTAGTTCGTTACATCGAAAAGCTCATCACCAAGGCGAAAAAAGGTGATTTGGCAAACCGCCGCCATGTTATTGCTGGACTCAGCACACAAGCTGCTGCGTTCAAACTTGTTGATGAAATCGCGCCACAATTGACTGGTCGCACCAGCGGACACGTTCGTGTAGAACGAACTCGTCTGCGTGTTGGTGACGGCGCTCAAATGGCAACAATCGGTTTTGTTGATGAACTAAAAGCTGTTGCAAAACCAGCCAAGGCTGTCGCAAAAGCTGCTCCAAAAGCAGCACCAGCTAAAAAAGCCGCTCCAAAGGCGAAGAAACTAGCGGAGGCAAAGGCATGAGCACTGTAAAACACACGAAAACTTTCTCACAGAAACCAGCTGACGTATCACGTCGTTGGATCCTGATTGACGCTTCAAGTGCACCACTTGGCCGCGTTTCTACCGAGATCGCTAAATACCTTATCGGTAAATACAAACCAACCTACACTCCACACGTTGATGGTGGCGACTATGTTGTCGTTATCAACGCCAAGGACACTGTAGTCACTGGTGACAAAGAAACTGGTAAAATCTACTACCGTCACTCTGGATTCCCAGGTGGTATCAAAGACGCAACACTTGCCGAAGTACGTGAAAAGTTCCCAGAACGAATCATCGAAAAAGCCGTCCAGGGTATGCTTCCTAAAAACAAGCTATCTCCTGAGCGTATGAAACGTCTGAAAATCTATGCTGGACCTGAACACAATCACGCTGCTCAGACTCCTGAAAAGGTAGAGATCAAAGGAGAGGTAAAGTAATATGGCTGAGAAAAAATACTTTTACGGCCTAGGACGACGCAAGAGTGCAACAGCACGTGCACGTCTGTACGCCGGCAAAGGCACGATCACTATCAATGAAAAGCCTGCTGCTGAATACCTGGACGACAACAAGACACTTCTTGCTGAACTCACAGATCCACTTGCCCTCGTTGGCAAGCAAAAAGACTACGATATCACTATCTTGGTCTCAGGTGGTGGTACGTCAGGTCAAGTTGATGCTATGAAACTAGCAATCAGCAAAGCAATCACTGTTGATAACGCTGATCTCCGCAGTACACTGAAAAAAGCCGAGTTCCTGCGCCGCGACCCACGCGAAAAAGAACGCAAGAAATACGGTCTGCGATCTGCCCGCAAACGCGAACAATACAGTAAACGTTAATCGCATTGCAGCATCAAAAAGAGCCCCATTCGGGCTCTTTTTGCGTGTCAGCACTAGTTGAAAAACGAATTTGAAAATACCTATATATTTGTTAATTTGCTTGTGCTATGATAGCGGCGTAATCATATGACAGGTGAGGATTCGATGGATCGACAGTCAGTTGACAGACAAACGAAACACGTCAAAGACGTGCGTCGTATTGCATCGCAGATGGCCGAATTGACCCCTGAACAAACACGTGACTGGGTATCCGAACGGCAGTCGACAGCATCTATACGATGGGAATCCTGCGATAATAGCTATCGCATGCTGTTCATGGCACTGAACAGGGGGAATAAATATCCTGTCGACAAATTCGATGTCAGAATTGAATCAGAAGAGTCAATTGGCATTGATACCTATGTCCGCGTCTGGCGCGACCGCCGTACCAATACATTCAACGCCAAACCGTTCACGAAACAAGGAGCAATCGAAGATCACCACTTTGACACAGAATCATTTGGCGGCATTTACATTTACCGCCATGGGACGAATTTTGCCGGGACGGCAACATTAGTCGTTAACCACGACGGCGTCCACCCCGTTATTAACCTTGAACGAATCGAAGGCAAAAAACAAACCATCCAAACACCTCAAACGGACGCAATATTTCTCAGCGCTCTGGAAAACCTCATTTTGCCGTCACTAGAAGACACCGAAGACACATTAATCCTCGTCTGGGACGCCGTTTTGAACGACAACCTCAATCCGACCCTTGCCGCAGCTGTCCGAATGCACGGTTTGGAATCAGAAAAATAATGTGGTTTAATGCATGCAATGAGTGTCGAGAATATACCCAATCAACAGCCGCCCGAGACACCGATTGATGTGTTACGACTAGAAATTGATTTCTATGACCGTGCGATTATTGCTTATTTGAAACGCCGTCAACAGGCCAGCAATACGATTGGCGAACTCCGTAATAACGCAGGTGGTCCACGTATTAACGTCACACGCGAAAACCAAATCTACGAATCATACAGCGAACTGGGGCCAATTGGTCGCAAACTTGCCGCACTCGTACTGGAAATGGGCCGAGGCCCCGATCTAACAATCCACGAAGTTCTTGATGATTTCAAACAAGGAAAAGTAACGTTAGATTCTGCTATCCATACACTTGAATCGAGGGCGTGGCCTACAGGCGAGCATATACCCGATGCAATCGAGCGTTCACACGATATCATCGGCCCTGCACCAGACCCTAATAGTACGCTATGGGTAGAACTATTGCTCGAGGAAGGCCGTATAACAATCGAGCAGTATGACCGTATCATCCAGGCAATCGCATATGGCGCGCACCACACAGATGATAGCAACCCATTGCAGCCACCCCAGGAAAGTGATTAAATGAAATAGTAATGAGTACGAAATGCATTACTACAAGCGCATACTGGTTTACCGACAGTCACCCTGGCGGTTATTGAGTAGCATGAGCACGCAAAAAACATCGATCGACCGCCAAGAAGGCGGTTTTTTCAATCATAAGGAGGGGTCATCGTGGAGAAGCAAAAAACAGATCATGAAATAGCATTAGAAATGGCACAGGAGAGAAAACAAAGACTTGTTGAAAAGATGCAAAAACGTAACCCATGGGGTCCAATACGCCAGATTATTGATGAATGCATCGAACGGGCGCGACCAGAAATAAAAACAGTCGAACTACCAGATCCACAAGTATAACGACAGTTTTCTCCCGATCGTGATTCAAAGCATACGCTCGTAATGAGTTTAAGGTATAATAAATCTAATGACTAAACCTGTTATCCTCACAGGGCTTCGCGCCAACAACAACCTGACAATCGGGAACTATTTTGGTGCGATGTTGCCAACAATCGAAATGGCCAACCAAAAAGCGGGTGAATACCAAATCAACATGTTCATCCCTGACCTCCACAGCTTTACAACTCCGATCAATCACGATGATTTACAGGGACAGATTATGCATAACGCGCGTCTGTTTGTTGCTGCTGGACTGCCGCTCGATCATGATGATATCCTGCTGTACCGCCAAAGCTACGTGCCTGCGCACAGCGAACTGACCTGGATTTTGGACTGTTTCACTGGCGTTGGTGAAATGGGTCGTATGATCGAATACAAAGACAAATCTGCCAAAATCGGTGACGACCGCGTCAGCGTTGGATTATTTAACTATCCGGTGCTGATGGCAGCAGATATTTTGTTGTACGGTGCTCAGTACGTTCCTGTCGGCGAAGACCAACGTCAACACCTTGAATTCGCCCGCGATATCAGCGAACGCATCAATGCACGGTTCAGCGAAATCCTCACCGTACCTGATCCACTAGAAAAACAAACGGAATTCTTTGGCAAAGGCCAAGGCCTCCGCATCAAAGACCTGGTTGATCCAACCAAAAAAATGAGCAAATCAGACGACACCGGCAAAGGCGTCATATTCCTGACCGACAGCCCAGAAGAAGCTGCCAAAAAGATCATGTCAGCAACGACCGACGACCATGCGAGCGTCAACTACAATCCAATTGAACAGCCTGGTGTCAGCAACCTACTGCAGATTCTCGCGCTTTTGCGCGGTCATCCTCTCGACGATGTCGAGGCTGCATACAAGGGTATGGACCGCTATGGTGATTTCAAACGTATCGTTGCCGATGAGGTAGCAGCATTTTTGACCTCATTCCAGGCAAAATTAGCCGAAGTCGACGACAACGCAATTATCGCCGCATTTGAACGTTCCGAACGGGTGGCCAATCAACAAGCTAACGAAACTTTGCACCGCGTTCAACAAGCAGTCGGTTTGCGACCTCGAGGTTAATGATGCGTCTTGATGCCTATTTAGCACAGTATTGGCCAGAGACGTCCCGTTCGACGTGGGCAAAATATATCAAGGCTGGATACGTCATGGTCAACGGCGAAGTAGAGACCAGTTCAAAACGTTTGTTGGACGAGGACGACCAAGTCACGCATAACGTCCCAGATGCGCCGAACCACGACGAACAGACGTTACCCATCATCTACCAGGACAAAAATGTCATTGTTATCAACAAACCTGTCGGTGTTTTATCACACAGCAAAGGTGCAATGAATGACGAATTTACTGTTGCTGATTTTTTCAAACGCTTTAGCACCTACAATGTCGACACCAACCGTCCTGGCATCGTTCACCGCCTCGACCGTGACACTAGTGGTGTGATGATTGGTGCACTCAACGATAAAACAGCCAAACTACTACAACGACAGTTTTCAGACCGCAAAGCACACAAAACCTATGTTGCTGTCGTCGATGGTACCCTGAAACAACCAGAGGCACTGATCGATCTACCGATCGGACGCAACCCAAAAGCACCCAGTAAATTCCGCGTTGATCCTAACGGCAAATCAGCCAAAACCGTCTATCGTGTCCTAGCATCAAACAAAAAACGCAGTTTGGTTGAACTGAATCCTCAAACAGGCCGCACGCATCAGTTGCGCGTTCATATGGCACATGTCGGTACGCCGATTCATGGCGACAAAGTATACGGCAAAGAGGCCGACAGACTCTATCTGCATGCCGCCAAACTCGAAATTACCATCCCAGAAGGCGAGCGTATGCTATTCGTCGCCGATGTACCACCTGAATTTGCCGCTATGGAGAAGGCATGAGCCTGGATAGTCTCGTCCTCCATCCGAAAACACGTGACATTGCCCAGAAAATAGCAACCAATCTCCCGCATGGGCTCATTATTGATGGTCCGGTCGGTATCGGTGTACGTGCCACCGCCGAAGCAATTGCGCACACAACTGGCGCAACTGTATTCGTCATTGAACCCAAAAAGAAAATTAAAAACGAATTGACCGTCGATCCAATTGACGGCAACGTTGTTATCGATGATATTCGCGACCTCTACCACCACACTCGCACCGGGCAACACAACAAACATATTTATATCCTGGATACCGGTGGCAAATCCATGACCCGCGGGGCACAGAACGCGTTTTTGAAACTTCTCGAAGAACCACGCAGCAACCTCCATTTCATCATTGCCACACATCAATTCGACCAGCTGTTACCAACAATCGTGTCTCGATGTCAGCGATTATCACTTCATACCGTCACCGACGAACAGACCATGGGAATTATTGATTCATTGGGAATATCGGACACCACCAAACGCACACGCCTTGCATTTGTCGGACGAGGATTACCAGCGCTGATCAAGCGTTTGGCGAGTGATGATACGTTATACGAGTCACGGGTTGCAATCATGCGTGATGCAAAAACATTACTGGGTGACGATATGTACGAAAAACTCGTCACCATTTATCGATACCGCGAATCACGCGCCGATACGCTGACACTGATTGACGACGTGAACCATCAATTACGTACTATCATTCGTTCTCAATCCAATAAACAACTTGTGACAACAATCGATCGATTCCTTGAAATTCGATCCGCTATTGCCTCTGGTGGGAATATTCGCCTACACCTTATCTCTGGTGTGCTATAATAGATAGAGTATGTTAGGTCTTATCGTCGTAGCATTAATGGGTGGACTTGCGGTATTTTATCACCGCTCCATGGAAGACGCCCGTCTCGAACTGCCAGCCCGGTTATCTGATCGTATGGAAAAACTTTGGGGTATCGCCCAGGAAGCACTTCGCGAAAAAAAATACCTTCGTGCCGAAAAAGCACTGCTGACTATTCTGCGCGTCGACGAACGTAACGCAACAGCCTACAACCGCCTCGGTATCCTCTACGCCAAACAGCAGGCATTCAAAGACGCCATCGAGTGTTTCGAAATCGCTCAATCACTAGAACCAAGCGCATCCAGCCTCCATAACGTTGGGTTGATCTATTACGAAACCGGTGACTATATCAAAGCCGGACTGGCGTTTGAACAAGCACTGGAGATGGAAAATGATCTGTCCGCACGTCACATTGCCTACGCCAAGGTCCAGGAAAAACTGGGCAACGAAAAGAAAATGATCGAATCACTCGAGCGTGCAGTCGAAATCGATCCAATCCCACAGACACTCAACATCCTTGCTGATGCGTATGAACGAGTAGGCCAAGGCGAATTATCCCTCGACCTCCGTGAAAAAGCCGCTCGCATGATCATCCCTCAGGATCAGCCAAAACGCGTGATTCAACCACGAAAAGTCATCTAAATCTTGAACATTTTTCACCCCTGATGTACACTTATATTTGTACTTTGAAAAGTGCACCTTATAGTAAAGGGATATGCCGCTTTAGCTCAGTTGGTTAGAGCAGCTGTTTTGTAAACAGCAGGTCCTCGGTTCGAGTCCGAGAAGCGGCTCCACGGCAAGACAATAAATCATTGTTGTTTTGCGAATGGACATCACAGAGATTTGCCGGAGTCGTCTAGTGGCAATGACAGGAGACTGTAAATCTCCCCTCTTTCGAGTTCGTAGGTTCGAGTCCTACCTCCGGTACCAAATAAAGATGGCCACCATGTGGCCGTTTTTATTTTGCCGTGTATCACTACCAGTGTTAGCAACTTGGAATAACTGATGTAATTTGCTACAATTTACCGAGTACCTACATGCTACCAGCCGCGATAGCTCTGCGTGAAACGCAAATCATTCGTAGAGCGCTCTACCACTCAATAGATTTGGTAGAAAATACGTGCAGTAGCAGGTTGCGATAAGTTACATAATGCCGCGATAGCTCAGTGGTAGAGCACTTCCATGGTAAGGAAGGGGTCCTGGGTTCAAATCCCAGTCGTGGCTCCACATTGTCATTATGCTGCCGTCAGACACTGACGGCTTTCATTTAACGAAAGGGTATACGGAATGACCGCCGAGAAAGACACCACCTGGATTCTGAAAGAACTAGAACCCGTCGTGGAGGAACGCCTGAACTGGCACCTCAACAAAACATCTAACTGGAATCCGCACGATTATGTGCCGTGGAGCGATGGTCGTAATTTCTACGCACTCGGTGGAGAACAATGGGAACCGACCCAGTCAAAACTCGGCGAAGCAGCCATGTCTGCAATGTACGTCAACCTGCTAACCGAAGATAACCTGCCATCATACCACCGTGTGATCGCCAAAACATTCGGTTATGACGAAAACAACCCATGGACAGCATGGGTCAACCGTTGGACAGCCGAAGAAGCCCGCCACGGCATCTCTATGCGAGATTTTCTGGTGGTAACTCGTGCTATCGACCCAGTAGACCTAGAACGAGCACGCGTCGACCAGATGACGCAACATTTCACTAGTGACAAATCACCACTCGAGGGTATGGCCTATGTCACTATGCAAGAACTCGCGACCCGTATTGCTCATCGTAATACCGGCCAAGAATCTGAGAAAGACGGCGAACCACTCGCAAACAACCTGCTCAAGCGTATCGCTCTGGACGAAAACTATCACATGATTTTCTACCGCGAACTGGTGAAATCTGCATTCGAAGTAGCACCAAACCAGATGATGCAGGCCGTTGCCAAAGAAGTCATGAACTTCCAGATGCCTGGAACAACGATTCGTGATTTTGGTCGCCATGCGGTGACTATCGCGAACGCAGGTATTTACGACGTACCGCTGCACGCACTGGAAGTAGTCAAACCAACCATGAAACTATGGGATATCGAAAAGCGTACTGATGTCACCGCCGAAGGTGCCGAAGCACAAGAAAAACTTGGTCGATTCCTCAATAACAAACTCTATCCACTGGCACGGAACCTTGTCAGCCAATGGAAGACTGAAAAAGATCAGCATCCATACCTGCCGCTATCCGAGCAACGTGATATCTAATACCGAAAAACACTAGTCAAAAGCCATTTTTTGTGCTAAAGTAGACAAAGTTGTAATAATAAATGTGAGTTTAGTATGCCTAAAAAAGCGACAAAGCGAAAATTAGTTGGACTAGTAAGTGATCTCAGTAATCACCGTACTTATTACACGACTAAAAACGCTCAAACAACGACCGAAAAACTCGTACTGAAAAAGTACGATCCTATTGCACGCAAACACGCGACATACACCGAGACAAAAAAGAGCCTCGGACGTAACGAAGTCAAAGCGCGCAAATCTTAATCGGTTGCAAAAAAATCCGCCCTACGGGGCGGTTTTTTGTTGGGTATTAATCTTGTTTCATCGTGTCGAGAAGTGTCGACAAATATTCTGCATGACTCCAGGTCAGGGGCGAAGGCGAAATCAACGTATGATCAACGGGGCTGATCTGTTCTGCCATAATACTGGTCTGCGTGCTGATACCGTTCACCCATGCGAGGATCGACCTAGCAAGGTCTGGATCATCAGTCTCGAGACTATACTGGGCAATCCATAATGTCGTAATAAACCACCAGTTACCGTGGCTATTCGGATCAACGCGATGGTATGTATCCCATTCGTAACGCGGGAATGCCACGATACCCGATTCGACAGACGAGAATGTCTTTTTAAATGTTTCGACTGATGTTGCCAATTCAGAGGAACCGATAGGGAACAGACCGAACATGAATGCTCCGTAAATACTACTCGCATCGATCACTTCATCGTATTCGACCATGCCGTTTTTCACAATCAGGCCTTTATTGAAACATCCCCGCTGTTTGTTATAGAGGTATTTATGTGAGTTATCATAGATATCACCGGCAGCTGCTCGCCATTTTACCGCATCGTCCTTGTCGCCAACCGTTTCTGCCAAATCTGCCGCCGCCTGCAGAGCAGCGTAGACAATTGATACCGTAAATGTTGATGTCAGGAACTTTTCTTCCCAGAGGTCATAGCTCGGTTTTGGCAACCCAGTTGTCTCATCGATATACTCGGCCATCCAGTCAGCCATTGGTTTGATCATACTAGCGTAAAAATCACGCAAAAGTCGTGGATCTTTGTGCTGTTCATAGAACTGTGCAAACACAAACACGACGAGCGCTGTTTCGTCCTCTTGGATTGGTGGCGCGACGAGGCCGCCGTCGTGAATATAGGGGTGCCAACTCGCACCTAGACCACCGTCTGCACGATATTTGTGCATCAGATACCCACTTGGGTGCATGACACGACGGCAAAACTCAAAGAATCGATATGGTTCTTCGGTATATCCCATACGAATCAGGGGCCACAGTACCAGTGATCCATCCCGGGGCCAGCAATAGGCATAGGCATCACGGTAGTAATTCAACATCGAGCTATCGGTACTCGCGATAACAGCGCCACGTTTGTCTATCTGTGATTTGATGATCATAACACTGCGAACAAACGAATCATAGAACATTGGATCGAGTTTTTTGGCAGAATCAATCGCCGGTTTCAACCATTCGTGCCACCATTTTGCCGTTGCGTGCAATCGAGAGCTCAGTCCGCTTTTACGCAGCTGTTTATCGATATATAATGCCTCGCGAATCGATGAACCTACCGCTATCCAGTAGTGAACTCGTTCAGAACTTTGTGCGGCGACCTGCAGTTTGAACCGTATCGTTGAATCAACACGTCCATGTTCAACATTCCCGCCCGCTAGTTCACCATCATCGGCATCACGATGAGTGCCTTCGTGACCCTCGATACCAAACAGACCAACGCTATGTTGGTCGAAAGGTTCATCGTTATACAGTCCGCTGACAACAAACGCACGTTTGCCACGGTAGTGCAAAATAGCATCACTGTCTGGCAAATACTGTGCCGTATCTGTGTTACTACGAGAATCATCGATAGCGAATGCCTGGTGCATAAACAATCGAACTTCTCGTGGTGTTTCTGCCAAATTCACCACATGAATATTGCGCATATAGACACTCATATGTGCGTCGACGCAGTCATCGATCTCTAGGAGTAACTGTAACGATTCGTTTTTGGCGATTGTATGACCGATGAGCGCATGTTGCGGATAGCGAAATTTAAAGGTCCAATCGCCACCGTCCAGCCAACTCATTTGTCCATCGACATAGACGCCCACACGATGACGCGTACCCTTGCCAGCAGCATGATTGGCCAAACCAACATACGGATAATAAAAATCATGAACCAAACCGTATTCGTTCAATCCAACGTGTAATTCACCGTTCGACAGTACGATTGGCCTAGCCATTGTAGCCCCTCAATTTCCCACCCGATGTCATATTAATCCTCGTGAACTTTCTGTTCGTCCGCCACGGCAGACTCGTAGTCGTGTCCCAGATGATGGTGTTTCATAATTCGCCAACGAACGTCGCGAACAGCGTTCATATAGTACAAAAACGCATCGTATGGAGAATCATACGGGCTAAAGTATGCGTGTACATCGCCGTCGGTCAACCATTTGGTCGCCATGTAGTACAGATGGTCAGAACTCTGCAGGTTCCGCCAATCACTGATCAGTTTGTCATCGCCGCTGCGGACAACGTCTTCTTCCATAGCGTATAGATGTTTGGCCGCTTCATTCTGCATACTGTTGCCAAACCATGCTGATAGATCGCGTTCGCTATCTGCCCAGGTGACTGTGTTTGGCATGCTCAGTTCGCCGACAGGATCAGACGACTGTGCGGCCTGGGTGACGGTGTAGAATTTGGCGTCGCCCTGGCGCAACCAGTCTGCGACAAACTGTTCAAAAAACGTAAAGATGCCAGTGTCTTCCCATTGATGTTCACCAAATGTTTCAAAGTCCATGAATAGGTTCATCAGAGGTGCATCGCCCAGCGATGAATTGATCCAGTCGACATATTTTCCTGGCGTCAGAGGCCATTCAGTCCAGGCCTGGTTGCTGAATCGAAATGCAATATCATCGCTCAAATGATAGTTTTTCAGTAACAAACGAAGGTTTTCTGTACCGACAGGTCGATAGACATGGTTCGGACTGCGCCATTCCAGCACGTTATCCCAGCCTTCTGCTAGGATTGTCCTGTATCCAGATGCGTCCGCCCATTTGGCGAGTTCATCGTTATACGCCAATTCGGTGTTACGGAATGCAGTTGGTGAAACGCCGAATACATCCAACAGTTTTTTGCGGTGCATCTCCACTTGGGTTTCAAATTCCGTCAGACTGTAGAAAAACGACATGCTGTGATAGAACGTCTCGGCGACAATCTCGACACGACCAGTGGCAACGAGTCGTTTGAATGATTCTAGGACATCCGGTGCGAACTGTTCGGCCTGATCGATGAAACCACCGGTGATACTGAGTGAGAAATGGAAATCTGGATGAGTATCCAGCAATTTCTGGAGTAACGCAGTCATTGGACGATATGATTTTTCGGCAACTTTATGGAAAATCTTTTCGTTATTCAGCTTGCTATCGTCTCGAAGGTCGAAATAATCATGCTGTTCACCGATATCGAACACGCTGTATGGTTTGACCCGGTACGGTTGGTGGACGTGTAGATATAGTGAAATACCTCGGCTCATGCGAATACCTCACTTTTCACGCGACCATAGAGGTCCAGGCATTTCGTGGCAACATCGCGCCATGACAGATGAGCGTACTCTTCTTTGACACCGTTCTTCAGACTTGATTCAAGGGCGGGCGACAGAGCAATACCAACTAATTGGTTCGCCAGTCGTTCTGTATCCCAAAAATCAAACCTCAAGATACTCTTTAACACTTCACCGACACCAGATTGTTTACTGATTAACAGTGCACAGCCATGGTGAGCCGCCTCGAGAGCCGTCAGACCAAATGGTTCGCTGACAGAACTCATAACGAACACGTCAGCCACTGAATACACGTCGCGCCACTGTTTTCCGCGAACAAATCCAGTGAAATACACCTTGTCTGCAATACCTAATTCGGCTGCCTGGGCGATCAATTCATCACGTTGTTCACCATCACCGGCGAACAGGAATACCAATCGATCATATTTTTCGCATGCGCGTGCTGCAGCGCGCATGAAATGCGTCAGACCCTTTTGAACAGTGAATCGGGTCAATGTCGCAACGATGGTATATCCTTCGTGCTTCAGATCTTCCAGGTAACGGTAGTCGCGGCGATCATACTCGTAGCCTTTGAAACTATCGATGTCGATAGCGTTATGGACAACTTCGACCATTTCGGCTGGAATACCGTAGCGCTCAACGATGATGTTTTTTGTGATGTTACTCACGGCGATGATACGGTCGGCCATCTGCAGGGCCTCCTGTTCAATCTCGTGAACCACAGGATTGCCGTACTGTTCGCCAGAACGGTCAAATTCAGTCGCGTGAACATGCACGACCAGTGGTGCGCCTGTTAATTCTTTGGCGCGGACACCTGCTTCCATCGTCAACCAGTCGTGGGCATGGATAACATCTGGTTGTATCTGAGGTGCTAGTCCTTCGACAAATTTTGTGTAGTGTTTTTGGACCGCACGCATGGTTGATAAATCACCGGCATCTTCCAGATCTTCATCTGATTCAGCGGCAATTCGCTCCATGTATTTGCTGTCATAACTGCCCATATGGACACGGTCTTCGGGACGAAGTTCTGTGGCGTTATGGACGGTCATGAAATCAACCCCAGGGTGTTGGGCGGTGTAGGGCAGGACAAAATCAATTGTCGCGCCTTCCATAGCGAGCGCTTTGGACATGTGATAACATGCCACTCCTAGTCCTCCGCTGTTATAGGGTGGCAATTCCCAACCTAACATCAATATATTCATTTAATGCCCAACGGATCACTGCAGATGGTCCGAAAGCTCCTTGTTTTTTTATAGTTCAATCTCAGAACCATTATAGCCATTGAGCTCATGTTTTGGCAACAGTTTTAACAGATAAAAATTGCTATATTTTGACATATTTTTACCGCATTAGCATGATCTGTGGAAAACTAGGTTTTATAACGGGGGTGGGTGTTGGTTGCAAATTGATTGTACTTATGTTATAGTAGAAAAGATGGATTCACAAAACGTCATACAAAAATTCGGAGAAGACATAAATAAGTTCCTGATGCAGTCACACGACTTTCAGGCTGTGTTAGTATTGGCGATTATTATCGCCCTGTCTGTGTGGTTGAGTCGGTTTTTGTCACAGGCTATTGTTGGATTTGCACAGAAGATTGCCGTTCGCGGTGACAACGAAACCCGCGAAGACAAATTCATCATGTATCGCCAGGTCGAAACATATCTGAGCGTCGCTGTGGCCGTCGTCCGTGCGCTCGTCGTTATGACCGCTGTCTATGTCGCATGGCGATTACTGCTACCGTCATGGGGCAACTCGGCAACCGCCGCAATTGCTACCAGTGCATTTATCGTTGTGTTCGCCGGTCAAACACTGGGTATTTTGCTGCGCGACATTACATCTGGTGCGACGATGATTATTGAAAAGTGGTTTTCAATCGGTGATTTCATCAAAGTCGAACCGTTCATGAACGTCAGTGGCGTCGTGGAACGAATGACGCTTCGTTCGACCAAACTCCGCAGCCTCAGCGGAGAGGTCATTTGGATGCATAACCAACAGATTCAGGCAGTTCACGTGACCCCTAGGGGTGTGCGTACGGTGGCTGTGGATATTTTTGTGAACAATACCGACGCTGGCGTCAAAGCCGTTCAGCAGGTCGTCAACGCCATGCCTACCGGTGCAACCATGCTGGCACGTCCTCTACGTATGACCAAACCCGAACAGTGGGGCGAGGGAGTTTGGCGTATAACCGTTATTGGCGAAACAACCCCTGGCCGTGAATGGTTGATGGAACAATATTTTGTCAACGCGATCAAAAAGATCGACGAAGATACGAAAAAATCTGAAAAGCTTTTAGCGCTCGACCCGATCGCCAGGTTTGCCGACCCAGTCGCCGACAAACGATTCAAACGTGCTGTCCGTGTCGCCCAAAACAAATAACCCTTTGAATGTGGTACAATAAATCCAGTACAGGGGATTAGTACATCGGCTAGTATAAAGGTCTCCAAAACCTTAGAGGTAGGTTCGACTCCTACATCCCCTGCCAAGAAAATAGACCAACCGTGTGTTGGTCTATTTTCTTGCCGGTACTGTTCGGAGTTGAGCCTACCTCGCGGATTGCTTTAGCAAGACGCCAGAGGTAGGTTCGGTGCAGCGAGCGAAGCAAAAGAATGCACGCAGTATTTTTCTTTTGCGAGCGAGCGGAAAAGGCGAAGCCACTGTCCTACGTCATATAGCCATAGCATCCAAGCGTCCACCTACATCTCCAAAGCACAATGACTATTGCATTTTCATAACAGTTATGCTATAATAATAATGTTTCCAAGGTACAAGGAGGTACGTGGTGGAAACCCTCGCCGCAATGTCGATGGATGTCGATGGCCCTACAGAAAAAGGATGCAACAGCAAGCACACCCCCTATAGGTTTATCTGGACCCCCGAGAACAAAACGCGCGCTTACAGTGTTCATATTCTCACCGAGAACGAATCACGCTTGGTGATCGAATCGAACTTGATCCACAAAGACAGCCCCTCCGCATTTTGGCCTCGCCAAATTACGGATATCGATAGCCTCCTCGTCGAAACAATCCTGCGTATGCCACGCTACGTATAGCGGCAATACGCCGGATATCTAGCCCCGCTCAGGTCACTATGACTGGGCGGGTTTTTACTTTCATAACATGTAAAAAATTGACAATATTAATAATAAGTATTATAAATATTTCTGGTCCCAACCACCGATTAGGAGCACCTTAGTGGGATTTATCAGTGACGACGAACGCAGCACGCGGGCCGCGCGAGAACAGCGGGAACTCACCGAAGCGCAAACTCGTACACACTTGGCAATCGAGCGACTCAAAAACGAAGTACAAACGATCGTCAATCGTGTTACGCACGAAGCACAGCGCATATATATGCAACGAGGTTATGTTGACACCTGCACCGTTGCATTATCAGGTGACTACTGGCCACTGGTGAGAAACTACGAAGCAAATACCATCTTGCGAGATGCACTACGTAGTGCCGAACCAAATACAGCGACCGCGTATTTGCATCATAGACGAGAAAACAATCTGATGCATGTCACCGTTCGGTTCAACCCTTACCTTACCTAATCTACACAAGCATAAACCCCCGTCGATGATGGGGGTTTATTAAATAATGACCGGTGTAGTAATTTATTCTAAAAAATGCTATAATATGTATAACAGACAGCATCGTTATAAGAAGCAGATCTCGACACAACCTATGCTCCAAAACAAGAACATTTGTTTCGACTCATGAAGGAGCCCACTATGGAAGAAAATATTGCCAAAGGGAAATTTAATGCGAAGCTTGCCAATAACCAGGTAGTGTTTCGCAAAAAGAACAGTCAAGTTCGTTCATTTATTAATGATATCGAAAATTTACCACATGAAAGAGGGTTAAAACCGCACAAATTTAGAGTCACGGATACTTACCATTTTTATTGTGAATGTTCCGATGAAAACTGTAGGGAGCAAATCGTTATGAGCATAGGCACGTACGAAAAGCTTCATGTGCGTGACGACACGTTTATCATCAAACCTGGTCACAAGGTATTGGATATAGAAGAGACGACGGTATCGGAAGACACCTATTGCGTTGTTAAAAAGTTTGAAACACCCAGTCAGTCCACGACGAGATTACGATCAACTCCGCTCGATCATACGACCGATTCATAAATTCCGCGTCGCCATTTTCCGAACCGATAGGCAACCGCACCGACAGTCATTGCACTGCCGTGAGCGACAATATTCATTGCGCCATTATCGCCGCCCAGAATCCCATATGTCCCGACAGTCATCGCGCCTGCGAATGCTGCCATTCCCAGTCGCCACCGACGTCGTTTGGTGTCGTCTTCGGCCGAATATGCTCGGTCTAGCATGAATTTCGTTATCCATGCGACACTCATAGCGGATGATCCGACATCAAGCGTATCAAACCCAGGGACAACGCCACTAACAATTGCATCTGTCCCACAACTAACCATTTGCGCGGTCACGGCAACAGCGCCGAGTTCTGGCAATGTTGTTGTCCGCCGTGCCGCTTCCAGACCCGCTGCCGTAAACGCCGTCACACCGCCAAAATCCAGCGCCCTGATACCCGTGGCATGTGGCGTACCGAACGCCGACGGAATCGCCATCTGCATTTGTCGACCAAAAGAATCTGTCGAATGCACGGCCAGACTATCGCCATACATCACATTAACGGCAACCAATCCCAACGTCCCAGCAACCGTAACTTTGGCATCGCGGACACGATCAATCGCTCGCCGATAGAGCGAGCGATTGTCTATATTGACCCCAGAACCATCGGTATTGAGATTGTCGATACTGCCGTCCTCAATAGGCGTCATAGTATCGCACTATATCACCCTGTAATAGGATTCGAAAGTATGTTTTTGCTGGAAAATAGTTACGAAGAACGAACGACTTTTAGCGCATCCGCATAGGCAAGTAATGTTGCCAACTGTGTGTCCAATTGACCTTGTGGACCAAATGGTCGTTCAGCAATTTCTTTGTTCAGTACACCATCATCGCTAATTGATTCAGCCAGACGATCACTAAAGAACAGCGCCTGCGGCAATGTGACTGCGCCAACACCCGGTAGGGCAATGCGGAGACTCGCAACAGCCTGAGCACCACCGGTCACGCCATGCGCTACCAATGCAACGGGCTTGTCATCTAATTCATGCGCCAGTACATCAATGGCGTTTTTCAACACAGCTGACGTTGATCGGTTGTATTCAGGCGTCACCATGACGTAACCATCAAACTGCGCAACTTTATCCAACCATTTTTTGGTTGTTGGTTCAGGTTTGCGGTCTGGGTTGTAGCGAGGGCTGATTGCTTCGTCTAGAAACGGCATTGGGTAATCAACAAGGTCCAGTACCTCAGCATCTGCCTTGCCATCCAACTCATTCGCAACCCACTGTGCGAGTTTCTGTGTCTGTCGACCCTGACGAGTACTGCCCACGATAATAGCGATTTTTGACATAGTTTTTCTATCCTCCAAGATTATATTGTTATACCCATAGTAGGTCATTTACTATACATTGTAAAGCAATTTTTGATCGAGTCTATTGACGATTATTATAATTAGTGATATAGTAAAACTTTATGAAGCGGCGCGTGTTTGATGGACGTGTATTATTGGTCGGTATCATCGGCCTTTTTTTAAGCGTCGCGTTCCACGAACTATTCCATATCACGATGCACTGGGGTCATATTAACGCCATTCGTTTTATGCCAACCCCCGATGCTCTGATCGAAATTGACGCAGTCATGGCATCTGATTACGACGTCAAAGCCGAAGAAACAGTCGCATACGCAATTACTTTCGCCGTTAACCTAGTAACCGCAATCATTATGACCAAAATCGTTGAATCACGTGATCAACGAACATTTAGCGAAACATTGTTGCCAAAATGGAGTTCAATGAACGAACTTGAGTCAGACGAACTCGTCGATATGGCCTACAATAGTGGCGCTTTCCACTCTCGATAACAGTGGTCGTAGCATCAAGCTTATCGTAAAAAATAGTATTCCCACATATTTGTGCATTTCGCCTGGTGGTGGTAGACTAGTCATTAATCGACGACAGAGAGACTGTTGGACGAAGCACCCTCGAAGGAGGTGAGTAAGATGAACTGGGTGAGCCAAAACCTTGGCGCGATCCTCGGCTTTCTCGCTGCTGGCGGCGTCGCTGCGGCTTTTGCCAAATCGTTCCGTTGGGCACGACCCTACGAGCGAGTTGTCATCACTGGCCCTCGTGGTCTGGTCTGGGACGAAAAGAATGGACACGTCCGAGAGTATCTGGGATTTGTTTTCAGGCCGCTTGGGTTTTACCGTATGTCGCTGGTCAACATCCGCACACGAGTCGATAACATCTTGCTCGATGGTGTGATGCGTCCAACCAATGACGGACATCGCGAACGTTGGCATTTTGCTGGCGCTGCCGAATGGCGGGTCAAAGAAGGCTACGTTTACCTAGCGTGCGAATGGAATATCGATGACATCGGCGAATGGGCCAGAGGTATGATTCAGCGAACAATCCTGAACTATCTCGAATCTGTTCCCGTGTCCATGGAACTGGATACGGCATCTATCTACCGTGGTTGCTACACGGAAGAAGTCGCCAAAGAGTTCCTGAAGCATGGCGTTGAGTGGATCGATCTTCTACCCAACACCAACACGCTGGCGGATTCCGAAATCCAGGGCCAAGCGATCCGACGCGTCGCCAAGGCGATCGAACGCTGGGTGTCCGTGCTTCGCGGCGAACTGTAACCCATCATCCTCCCACAGCCCGCTACTATCCCATATCCATGGGTGGTAGCGGGCTTTTCATTTTGGCAGGTAACTAAATCTTGAGTTCAAAACTAAATGTTGATCCGTGGTTTAAACGGCTATCTACTTCGATCTTGGTACCTAATTTGGTGGCGAGTTTTGACACGACGTATAGACCCAGGCCGGTGCCGCTGGTCTCGCGCGTACGATAATCCTCGCTGCGATAGAATTTTTCAAATATGCGTTCTTGGTCGGGTTTGCTCATACCGATCCCGGTATCAGTAATCCAGAATCGAATCACCGTGTTGTCTTCGAGCATTTTAGCGCCCAGTGTCACGCTACCTTCTTTGGTGTATTTAATCGCGTTCGTAATGACATTTTGCAATATTTCTTCCAGGTATAGACGACTCGTTTTAACGAGAGGCATATCGGTTTGTACATCCAGATCAAACGCCAATGTTTTCGCACGTGCCTCGGGTGTATAGCGCACATACAGTTCATGTAATAGCTCGCTGATATTTATTGCTTCGACTTCATCACCGACACCGCGTTCAGCACGTGATAATGTCGACAAATCATTAATCATTTTTGCCAGATAAATAATCTGATCGTATGCTTCCTGTGCAGCACCTTTTAGTTTTGACTCGTCAGCATGTCGTTCATACATCAGCATCAAATTACTCAAACTACCCTCGGCGATTGTGACCGGCGTACGCAGTTCATGGCTAGTGACACTAATGAATTCGTCCTTTTCCTGTTCGAGCGTCTTTTGTTTGGTGATATCACGGATGATCACCACGAACCCGTATTCTTCGTCATCGTCAAACGTACTGCGAATACGTGCCAACTGCATACTAATGCGTCGTACATCACCATTCACATCAACCGACAAATCATCGCGTACCAACGATGATTTCGTGTCATTAATCAGACTGTGGACGCTAACTTCTTTGTCGTTCGTGTCCTTTAGCGCAAAAAACGCGTCAATTTCGCGGCCAACTAACGATTGGTTTGTATCAAAGAATGCCTGCGCAGCTGCATTCTGGGATGTGATGCGTCCATATCGGTTCAATGTCATGACCGCGTCATTAATACTGTTCAGCAGAGTATTCAAACGGTTGACCTGTAGTTTTTCTGATTTACGTGCTTTGTCCAGTTCAACGTTTTTGGAATGGTTACTCATAATAATTTGTACAAAAATATACGAAGTAAACATCGTGAGCGTCACGACAACAGCGGATAGTATCATGTAGAGTCCGTTATCTGGATTCGCCGTCGAATGGAACATCACGACATAGGCTGCCGAAATAACATACAGGGTCAGCCCACTCAAAATGAACCCCGCCCATCCGTAATATATCGATGCGAACAGAATCAGCAATGACCACAAGGGGGTAAACGGACTATATGATTCGGCAAAATACAGCAGCATTATACCCATCGTTGCGTGGTACAGAACCATGGCGGGTAATTTGAATGTCTGGAACTGGGTCGCTAGTAGCAAAAATACAGGGATGAGAATGATCGTCGAAACATAGGTAAAATTCACGATCAATTCACTGTAGTGCGAACGAATGGCATCATTAGTAGGCAAAAGGAAAATCAAGAGGGAAGCAAGTAGTCCCACCCCGATTAATCCAAATGCGAGCTGTCTACTAAAGACGCGCGTATCGTCAATCATATAGCTATCGTAATATAAAACTTATGTTTAATCTAGACGATTCCCTTGGCGAACATACGCACTTAACCTTTAATCACCTCACGCCATCTGCTATACTTGTTAAAGATGAAATCGCTCCAGCTTACCAAGCCTCATATGCTGGTCGCGGTCGGCCTGCCCGGATCGGGGAAAACATTCTTCGCCGAGCGGTTTAGCGACACATTCAACGCGCCATATGTTGATTATGGATACTATTCACGCGTGACCGGAGACAGCGACAAAGCTAGCGAACTGGCCAACCACACAATCAATCTGTTAATACGCACCGAACAAACGATGGTACTCGAAGGCCGAGGATCAACAAAATCCGAACGAAAAGCCATGGTAGAATCAGCAGCCAAAAAAGGATACGACATGCTGTTTATCTGGGTCCAGACAGAACCCGCAACCGCCGAAGAACGTGCCGTCTACGCCAAAGGTGCGACCATGACTCAGTCACAGTTCGACAAACAATCTGCTGCATTCGAAAACCTCGTACAGGGCGAACATTATGTCGTCATCAGTGGCAAACATACATTCTCGTCACAGGCAAAAACAGTCCTAAAACGACTCGTGACCGAACGACCGACAACGGCGCCCAAACCAAAAATAATCGCAACCCGACCGCCAGCACCCGCCCCTCGAGTACGTGGACGAATGAACGTAGGTTAGAACATGACAACCATTCATGATGAAGAATTCGGCGACATTACTGTACGCCGGAGTGTGCGATCGTCATCTGTTCGTATCAGTGTCACACCCAACGGTACACTACGTGCATCTATGCCGCCCTATGCTCCATTATTTATGCTCAAACGTCTCGTCAAATCATCTCGTGCGCAACTCCGCGCCATGTTACAGCAACAGGCTCCAGCGTACAAATTAGAAAGTGGAACGGAAATCGGAAAAAGCCACAAACTCCTCATCAAAAAAGGCATGGCCACGAGCATCAAACGATATGGCCAACAAATTTTGGTTATCCTAGCACCCGACGACGAGTTAACCGATCCGGCCGTCGAGCGATTGGTACGTGATATGATCATCAAATGTCTCCGTATCGAAGCCAAGAGTTATCTACCGAAACGACTCGAATACCTGGCCCAACAATTAGGGTGTCATTATGATAATGTTCGATTTTCACACTCTGGCGGACGATGGGGCAGTTGCAGTTCGACGGGAACAATCAGTCTCAATATCGCGCTCATGAAACTACCGTTCCCGCTGATTGATTACGTGATTATCCACGAACTATGCCACACCAAACAGATGAATCATTCAGCAAAATTCTGGGATCTCGTCGAGACAGCAGACCCGTCGTACAAACTGCATCGAAAAATGCTCAAATCGCATTCGCCATCGATTTAACGTCGATTAACGGCAATCGGTCGGCCTTTCCATGTGACCAGACCCATCTTGTATTTATAAGTGCTGACAATCAGTAGACCGATTTCTTGGATCACCGTGACGGGCAGAATGAGCGCTCCAACCATACGATATTTTGCCCAAACGCTACCTAGATAGAAATAAGCGATGAGATACTGGACCGCGATTAATACAAACGCCCAGGGTTGCCACCAAACAATCACATACGGTACCAGCGACAGACATAACAATGCGATCCACCATACTACCTGTAGAATGTAGGCATCGCACTGCGGATAGAGTAAACGAATGCTGGTTTCAACCTGCGAATCCCACTTTTTTTCGTACCGCAGCCCCAACCATTTGTTTGCCATAACCAAACGGTAGCGACGTGAATCAGCCAATTTGCGCGCCAATGATGTTTCGAGCAACATTGATAATGGCAACGATTTGTCGATGCGCCACTGGTCCAGCAAAAAATCTCGATCAATCAGCCAGGCGTTACTTACTGCGCGCGGACGACTAGGAGTGAACCTCATGACCGCCCAAAAATAGCGCATTGGCGTCAGGAGTGTACTGAGTTGCCAGTCATCATTCCGCTGCGGCACGACCGATACCATTTTTGCCTTGCGGACGCGCATATAGGCAACGAGTCGGCTGATCGTATGTTTTTCAATCAGCGTATCGACGTCCATGAAAAAGATCACCTTGCCACTCGCTTCGTTGGTCAAAATAGACTGTGCATAATTTTTTCCCAACCACCCATCCGGCAGAGGCCTGCCTTCGATGAATCGAACTCCGGCAAAAGCAAAAGATTTAATCAGTAGGGACGTATCGTCACGTGATCCGTCGTCCATCACGATCACTTCTAATTTTGGATAGTCACTCGCAACAACCCGTTCCAAACATGCCGTCATTGCATGGGTTTCGTTACGCGCCGGGATACACACCGTCACGGTGGGCAAATCACTTTCCTCAACCTGTTCATTGGCCGGAATACGGAGTAATCGTAGAGAATAGAGCAGTTTGAGCAGCACGAACAAATCCAGAAACGCCACAGCCCCTAATACCAACAGCATTGTCATGTAGGTATATGATAGCATAAGCGTGTTTTCTTGTGCGATAAAGAAACAAACTGTTTGTTCTTGTGGCTCCAAGAACATGAAAATTGACAATATACCTCTTGTCAGTTACACTGTATATTGACAGTCTGCCAAGCAGACTATTTTTGTTGGCTAACAACAAAAACAGTTTACTAGAAAAGACTATTTTTATTGGGAAGTCTTATAAAAGAAGCGGAGAATTACGTGGCTAACAAGGCAAAGAAGACCAAAAAGTCATCATCGGCCAGCACTAACGACAGTAATGTTGTTCGTATCAAGGCAAGTTCTGCACCAACAACCAAAAAGGTTGCAGCGGATGAGAAAGTAACCAAAGTTGTTGCATCAACCGATACAACAAAGGCGAAAAAGGTAAAAGTACCAAAGGTGAAAGCACCAAAACTCTCTGGCAAAGGTGTCGCCCGCCCAGTCAAAGCTACTGGTAGCTATTTCAAAGGCGCATGGGACGAACTTCGTCTGGTTCGCTGGCCAAGCCGCCGTGCAACCTGGGGTCTGACTGGCGCAGTTATCCTGTATAGCGCGTTTTTCGTTGTCCTCGTCCTGCTACTTGATGCAATCTTTAAATATCTATTCGAACTAATTCTCGGAAAATAAAAGGAGTTATATGACAAATCGTTACGACAGCACCCGCCAATGGTACGCCATCCACACTTATAGTGGTTACGAAGAAAAAGTTGCCGACAGCATCCGTCAGCGTATTAACGCCGTCGACATGGCTGACAAGATTTTTGACGTTATGGTGCCAAAAGAAAAGCAAATTCAGATCAAAAACGGCAAACGTAAAGTCGTTGAAACCAAGATTTTCCAGGGTTACGTGTTGGTTGAAATGAAACTCACCGACGAAACATGGTACATCGTCCGTAACACGCCTGGTGTGACCGGATTTGTTGGTAGCGGTACTGAACCTACTCCTGTTTCTGACGCCGAAATCAGCAAAATCAAAAAACGTATGGGTGTCGAAGATCCAAAACACCACATCGATTTTGCCGAAGGCGAAGTTGTTTCTATCACCGATGGTCCATTCAAAGGTTTCGATGGTGCTATTTCTGAAATCGATACTCAAAAAGGCAAGATTCGTGTCATGGTCAGCATGTTTGGTCGCGACACACCTGTCGAATTAGACGCATTGCAGGTCAAAAAGGTTTAATACCTCTCGGCAACGAAAAGGTCCCGTACAGACGGGACTTTTTTGTTATTTTAGGCAATTATACGCTTGACACACCCATAACAGAGGTGTACAATTAAAGTATGGAAGATATGAACCTCATCGAACTGCTTGACCGATTTCCTGACGAACAGGCTTGTCGGGATTTCATACAAGAGCGTCGCTGGCCTGACGCGATAACTTGCCCTCAATGCGGCGTTATCGGTAAGGCTTATAAGTACAGTAGCGGCAAAAACGCCGGTAAGCTATTCAAATGCGCCGACTGCCGCCAGCAATTCACTGTCCGTGTAGGTAGTATCTTTGAGGATAGCAAAATCCCACTTCGCAAATGGCTACTAGCAATCTATCTATGTACAAGTATCAAAAAGGGCGTATCTTCAATCCAGCTCTCTAAGTTTATAAAAGTACGTCAGGCGACCGCTTGGTTTATGCTCCAGCGCATACGCCACGTATTTGAAACAGGCAGCTTTGAAAAGCTCACTGGTGAGGTTGAAATGGACGAAACATATATAGGCGGCAAAGACAGCAACAAGCACTATCACAAGCGCCTCAAGCAACTTACCGGCAAAGGCGCACAAGGTCACGGCAGCAAGAATAGCAAAGCTCCTGTTGTTGGTATGGTCGAACGTGGCGGCAACATCAAAGCAGTTGCTACAAAAGACACTGGCAGCGGCACACTCATGACGCTTGTACGCAAAAACATTGATATTGACGCAACTGTATACACAGACGAACACATGCCATACCGCACCCTGCCAAAGATCGGCTACAAGCATGAAAGCGTCAATCACAGCGCAAAAGAATATGTAAACGGCAAAGCCAGCACGAACACCGCAGAGGGCTTTTGGTCGCACTTAAAGCGCGGTATTGACGGCATTTACCACCATGTAAGCGCTAAGTATTTGCAGCTCTACTGCGACGAGTACACGTTCCGTTGGAACACCCGCGACATGACCGACGGCGAACGCTTTGAGGCTTGGTTTGATAACATCAACGGCAAAAGATTGATATATAAGAACCTGACACGCAAGAACTCCTAGACTTGTTACCGATAACAAACCTAAAAAACTCTTTTCTATCTGTTCTTTCCTCTTTCTTTTTCCTCTCTATTTATATATAAATATAAAGAAGAAAGCATGAAGTAACATAGTATGACCATAACCAAGTATCATAAACCATTAAACCCCGAACAATTAGCAGTATTACAGTGGCTCTACACAGTCCGTTTTAGTAGTAGTAAACAACTCGCAACACACCTACATAAAGCAAGCCAGCAGACGATACAAAACAAGCTACACATACTAGAAGATCAAGGCTTTATTAGTAAGCATTACGACGCCTCATACAAGCTACAAGGCAAGCCAGCCGAATACTTTTTGACGCCCAAAGGTGCGCGACAATTACCTGCAGACAGTACGAACGAGTGGGCTATAAAAGCCCTCTACAAAAACAAAACCGTATCACCGGACTTTATCGCGCATTGTCTGAACGTGGCCGATACTGTCCTCACATTACAAAGCATATATGGCGACAAGCTCCGTATATTCACGAAAAGCGACATGACCGCCTACGACTATTTCCCGTCATGGACGCCTGACCTATTTCTCAACTTAAAAGTCGGTAATATCCGCCGCCGCTACTTCCTCGACGTATGGGATAGCACGCAGCCGTTTTTTATAAGTGTCCGCAAAACTCGCAACTATATCAACTACGCCGAAGAGGGCGACTGGCCGGTAGGTGAATACGCCATGCCGACTGTGCTGGCCGTATGCCAGGATACCAAGACACAACAGAAGCTAAGTAGACAGATTAGAAGGGCTCTGGAAGAAAAGGATGTTACGGATGAGATAACGTTTGTGACGGCGACACGAGAGCAGCTAGATAAAGCTACCGCTACAACTAAGCTATGGCAGAAGATAGACGACGAGGGCGAACTAACATATATTAGCCTGTAAATATCTGTCATCCGCCTAGCTACCTATCTCAATCCCTCGCCACCATGACGATATAGAGACCGTTCCTGGTGGCTAGTAAATTCTATTGACAAAGAGCCAGTGAACTGACTATCATAAGTAGTATGAACAAAATTAAGATTCGACTAAGAAGTGCATCACTAGTCATAACGATGCTGCTGACACTGTTCGCTCCAATGAATGCACATGCGACAACACTTGGTGGCAAATGGCCATATAGCGGTACGTTCACGCTCTACTACTCATATGGCGGAGCTCATACTTATAACGGCAATATTTGGCAGGGCGCAGCCAACTGGTCGGCAACGCCAACGAAAGTAAATATCGGCCAATGGCCTGGTGTACCGTACAGAATCGATCTAGACGTAGTTGATCAAAATAATAGCGCCACATGGTGGGGGATGACTGTTTTGAATCCGTGTAATACTTGTTCGTATACGAGATCTACAATCTATATGAATACGAGGACGCTTGGCCCTGAGAGCGACTTTACTCGCACAAAAGTTGCGACACACGAGTTTGGTCACTCATTCGGTTTAGCCCACCCATCAGGAAGTGCAACAAGTGTTATGAATCAAGGCTATCTTAACTATAATAAACCACAAACGTACGATATTAATGATACGAATAGGATATATCCGTGATGATGAAAAGATTTTTCAATATTGGAACACGAGGGTTACTTGTATCTGTAGTAGTGCTAGGAGTCATCGCTGTAGGGGTATATCAGCAACACCAACATGTCAGTACGGCAGCTCAGGAATCACCAGAAGTCGTGAAGCTAGACGTAGATCACAAGCGATATAGCGACATTGGCTCATTGCGACGTGACGCCGACATAGTAATACGTGGAACCGTATTAACTGATGGAGAGACCATCCAAGGTACCCCTACGATAGCTGCTGATGGTCATATCATTCCTGCTATCCCGCAGACAAATTTCACAGTAAACGTTGAGCGCACACTAAAAGGCAAGAATATAGCAAGTCAGGTAACCATTAGTCTCACTGGGGGCACTATCAACAGTTTAAATTACCAAGTAGATGACGTACCTTGGCTATCAAAAGGCCAACGCGCAATTTTCTTCCTCAAAGATGGCGGTGATGGTAAATACTACCCGCTTGCTGGCGGGTCTGGAATTGCCAAACAAGATAAAAAGTCAAATTCTTACGATTTACCCGAGGCAGCTTCAGACAGAAGCATAGTAGATATAGCTGAAAGCGCACTAACTGACCAATAGGGTTGCACTATGAACAAACGAAGTCTGACAGTAATTCTCGTCATCGTTACCGTCGGTGGAATCTTGGCACTTACTATATTTCTACTCAATTCATCTAAAAATCAGCCCAAGACCACTACGATAAGTGATGCGAAGAGGGTTTCATATACTGGCCAGCTAGAGTCGGTTGATACGAAAGGTATGGCAACTGATGCACCTGGTATCTACAAAGTTCGGGTAGATAATAGTACCGTAACTGTCGGTCTAGATGCGGGTGAATCTGCATGTGACCGTACTGCCATACGTGTTCCGGGAGTAAAGGTTGGAGACAAAGTTTCAGTTAGCGGTGACCGCGGGACTGATGGTATCATTCAGGTTTGTGCGACAGGTACATACTTAAAGGCCGCTAATTAAGATAAAAACACTCGCTCTGTATCGCGCGAGTAATATCGATAAGTAACTCTATGCCCCAATGCATGACAGATTTCACCAGTGAAGCGCTAGTAAAAGCTGCATTAAGTGTTGGCTCCTAATAGGGATAGCTCATTTTGCTATAATCAAGACATGGCTAGAACCAAACCGACGAAAAAAGAGGCCGAGGAATTGCAAAAGCAAATTGACGAGTACGAGGCTAAGCCAGTGCGTGCAAACGAAAACCGGCTAAAGCTCAACACAACATTTGATAAAGCAATAGACAAACTCCTCAAGGCGTCAAAACCTCCTAAAAAGCCTAAGAAAAAGTAGGGCTAAATTGTGGCTTTGCAAGCTGTCTCTATAAAGTTGGGTGTGTTAAGCGTATAATTACCTTATTTTATGTTATAATATTTCAAGCTCTTGGTCGGAGCATGTACGTACTGCCAGCAACGACAGGAATACTCATGGTTGTTATATCGTTAACATTAGTGGGAATTTGCGCAATCGCACTCACAGTGATGGCGTTTTCTGGAATCATTCTCCTGATTACTATCGTTGAACTAGAACAGCTCATCGATCTGATCGTGCGAGAGAACTCTGCTATTCATACGGCAGCATCTACCCAAATTGGGGAACATTGATGCTCCCGACCAAGAGCATCAACCCAGTTGAAATTATCGATTATATCTGTTATATTTAGTTGGTTACGCACTAAATATCGCTTCAAAAAATATTTAGTACAAGGAAAAATTTATGGCAAAGCAAGTTATTGGCAACTTAAAGTTGCGTATCCCTGCCGGTAAAGCTACCGCAGGACCTCCAGTTGGTTCAACCCTCGGTCAATGGGGTTTGAACATGATGGATTTCATCAACCCATTTAACGACGCAACCAAAGGCGACATGGGCAAAGACGTCATCGTTCACATCAAAGTGTACGAAGATCGTACTTTTGACTGGAAAAGCCTTGGTCAACCTGTTGACGACGCAATCCGCGCCGCAATCGGTATCCAAAAAGGAAGCGCCAAACCACACGCTGACAAAGTCGGCAAAATCACTCGTGCTCAACTAGCCGAAATCGCTGAAGCGAAAAAAGACATGTTGAACGCAATCGACGAAGAAGGTCGTATCAAGACTCTCGCCGGAACTGCACGCAGCATGGGCGTCGAAGTCGTCGACTAGCATTGCAAATTTTACAGAAATGTTATAAAATACTCCTCAATACGAGGAGTATTTTTATGTCGTCTCAATCAGAAAAAGACATCTTTGAATACCTAGAATCGACCATGCAAGACGTCGATCTCCCAACGCTGCCTACCGAGGATTTGGAGCATCGCATTGTTAACGCCGTTGATCCGATTATTGGCGCCAAAGCGATTCAGCTCTATGCGGAATCACAGTCACCTGACGCCCAGGACAAAATCATTCGTCAGTATAATGAAATCCTGAATTATACATTCATGGCAGACTACATGAACCGTAAAGTGAACGTATTGGTTAATCAAGAGTTCGAAGAACCCGACACCAATCGCCTTGCTGATATGTTTGAATTCATCGCCGAACTACGCCGCGTCGGTGAAGTACAAGCTGGCGGCAAAATGAGTTTTTTTGAACGCCATGTCTACACAGACCCGGTAACAAATATTGCTCGACCTATTTTGTCGCTGCGTCTCCACAGCGCCGCATACAAAATCGAAGACGGCGACGGCGGACGCATTAACGGCATCGGCAATTATGCAACCATTCCAGTCACATACATCAGTGACTATCGTATCCAAGAACGAACACGGGCCGAGGATTAACCTATGAAATCTGTCGTTGAGAATATCGTTGAACTAAGTGACGACCCAATCCAAAGTGCCACGTTTATTCAAAAATACATCAACAATCTACCCGCTGAAGACAAATCTATTGCCGCACAGTATTGCTTTGCAGCATTGGCCGGTAGATTCTACCATCAAATTGATTCGCAGTGGTTCTATGTAGAGTCAGACGGGGGTCGAGCCGTGCCAGATAAGGATAAAAAGCAGCCAGAAATTCCCGAACAACGATTCGAGGGTAAAGTACGTGTCATCGGCCATTTGGCAACATTTGCTTATCTGACGCATAACGAAGAGACGAGTATTACGCTACGACTTTGCCACCCTCGACTCTATGATACTTATCTACTAGACAGCCAGGACGGTAATCTAGCATCGGAGATTACCGACAATAAACATATGCCCGCATTTAAACTGTCAGAATTCTTCGCAGTACCCATCCTTGATGTAAAACGCTATCATACCCTCACGTCTGATGAGGCATTGAATCCTCCGGCCAATCTAGGATATTATAATAAGACATAGAAAGGAGCAACGATGGCCAAAAGCTACGATCCGTTCGAAGTCTGGGAATCAGAACAGTCTATTGCTGACGACGGTCTGGTCGCCGTCCAACGCTCACTTCACCTCGCACAGGAACTGCAATTTCATCTGGCCAGTCAGCCATTAGAACTCCGTAAAGACCTCGGTATGGAGGCATTGCGGCTACTCATGCGCAACCACAACGATCTGAAACATCAACAATATGCCGTTCACGTGCAACACGCCTATCTACGTGTCAAACCAAATCAATCGCGGTCATACAATCACATGCGCAAATACGGTGAAATGCGACTTATCGGTCAGATAGGGCATTACACACTGCAGGAATTCAACGAAGTCGAATACATCCTGTCATTGCAACTGTTCGAACCGCGACAATTATCTGTTAGTAGCGAACAAGACAGGATAGCGGCTCGTTTATCCGAACCGCTGACTCTGCCTGTTGCCGGTATTATCGATACCCCGGTGTTATACGCCCACTAAAAATGTTCGCGAATGTGTGAATAGCTGTAGTCCCACGTCGCGTTGGCTTTTTTGTGTGGGTTGAAAATATGCTGTGGGTCAAAGATGTTTTTCGTCTCACGGAATAGGTGAACAACCTCTTTGCCATACATTTGTTCCAACCAAGGTCCACGAACCAATCCGTCGTTGTGCTCACCAGATAGCGAACCGCCATATTTTAGGACAAGATTGTTGACTTCTTTCATCGCCGGCAATAGTTTTTTGCGGTCACGTTCGTCTTCGAGTTTCATGAGAGGAATGATATGGAAATTACCATCACCCATGTGGCCAGCAATCGTTGCAAACAATTTGTATTTTTTGATGATGTGACGGATCTTTGGCAAGAATTCAGCCAAATGTTCTGGATTCACAATCAGGTCATCAATGAACGGTGCTGTATGCTTGTCTTTGACTTTGCTACGAAGTAATTGGAAACTACGACGACGCATAATCCAGAATTTTTCGCTCTTTGCTTCGGTCGGCGTCTCTTCAAACCCGTTGATTTCATAACGACCCTTCAAATGGCCCAGTTCTTTATGTAGGGCTCGGACTTTGTCGCGGACTTCTTGTTCGGTGTCACCATTGAACTCAACCATGAGGACGAGTTTTGGAATACCGCGCAGCAATTGTAGTCCGTCAGGGATCAGACTAAATAGCAGATGGATGAATTTCACTGGACCAAGCATCTTGAGAAAACTTGGCATAAATTTGATGCTCAACCACAATGTTTTGTCGTCAAAACTTTCGAATGTCGCCGGTTTATGCTCGAGTACCTTAGGAATCAGTTCACCAAGCGCATCAATGTCGTGCATGAACAGTACTAGTAGACCAGAGTGTGCGCGGCGAGGAACAAGTTTCAGTGTTGCTTCGGTCACGAATCCCAACGTACCCTGTGCGCCGATAATGACCTGCGTCAGGTCAAATATACCTGTTTCGCGGTCCCATACGTTCCACAGGTGATAGCCCGTCGAATCTTTACTGACTTTTGGCTCGGCGGCTTTGATGACATCGTAATGCTTTTCAACCAGCTGGAACATTTCACGGTATACTTTACCTTCGAAATCTTTTTGGGCCATTTTTTCATCCAGCTGTTTTTTGTTGAGCGGTTTCACGACTCGTTCAACACCGTCAGCGAACACGAATTTCATTTCGGGTACGTATTTGTTCGTTTTACCGAATTCGAGGGATTTTTCACCGCCAGAGTTGTTGTTGACCATACCGCCAACACTACAGAGATCACGACTAGCAGGGTAGGAAGGTAGTAGCAAATCACCAGTATGCTGATCAAAATCGCGGAAAAAGATTCCTGGCTGCGTCGTTGCTTTGTCGCCAGACAATTTAATGAATTTGTTGAGATGGCGATTGAAATCGACGATGATCGAATCGTTAATTGCGGCACCCGACATGTCGGTTCCGGCACTACGCGCTGTTAATGACAAATGTGCGTCGTGCGCTTTGCGTTCTGCAACAATTTGCACTGCCGCAGCGACATCATCAGCTGTTTTCGGGGCGATAACCAGTTTTGGTTTGAGTTCGAACATACTGGCATCGTGTGAGTAAAACTCTAACGTCTCTGGTGCGTCTTCGATATCACCAGAAAATTTTCGCTTTTCAAGAGCTTGTTTGATTTCTTCCATTGTAGGCCTACCTTGTTACTTGTTTGTTACTAAAGAGCTTATCCTAATAGTAACAGATGGCCGCTATTTAAAATACCCCCATTTTCAGGGGGTATTGTGGGGGTTGGTTGCGCTAATCGCGCCGACTCGACCGATCTTTCGGCTGATGTTCAGGGAGTGCGTATTCGCGGTCCCATTCTTCAGGAGTCATTCTGACATAGGTGCTACCGGTTATATCCTGCAGTACGCCGTCACCATGCACCATGACCTGACCATCTGGCATCTGTTGCCGAGGTCTGTGTGCATGAACAACAACGCGCTGAGGACGTGAGGTGGATTCATCTGCCATGATGGCAATTCCTTACGTCAATGTGACGGAGGTAGTGGCCCCCGCGCATCCGAAGATGCGCGGGGGCGCCGCCCTGTCACGTCTATTTTACCACTGTTACGACAAAATAGGTCGCACGATCACTATTCAGCAACCCTGAACCCAAAATCGCTCGTATACGAACGAATCGGTTCAGTACTCGGCTGCGGACTGAACGCATCCATTGCTTCATCCAGACGCTTGATTGCGTCTTCGGATTCATCATGCAATGCATCACTCGTCGTCAGTTGACACAGCATTCCCCAGGCAGTTGCCTCGAGTTTGCTCATATCCAACTCGCAACGGCGAAGAGCACGGACTTCGTCTGCGCTCAGTTCAACACCGTTCAACAATCCTTTGATGTTGGTGATCTGCGCAGAAATGACCGCACAGGCCTCGATAATAGGAGACTGCTCCTGATTCGACATCGGATATCCTCTCGTTGTTCCGTCTATCAGCACATAAAAGTACGTTCTGGATTACCCAAAAACTCGCTAAATTATAGCATATTTATATAATTTGGTCAACAAAGGAAAACCGCCCTAAGGCGGTTTGATGATGATAGTGGAAGTGTTGGGTCCGCCCCGGCGCGCGGGCATAACACGCGCGCCGGGGGGCTGTCTACTGGAGGTCCAGAAGCCTCTGGTATTCATCGTCCGGCATCAAGTCGGAGATGTCCCGAGTAGGTTCTAGAACCATTGCATACTTTTCGACCTGACGATCGATGGACTGATTGACGATCCTGCCCGGAAACACCGGAGCAACCGGAGCGTTCGGAGCCAGCAACTGCTGAAGCAGTTGCAACCGCCGTTCTTCGGTCCGTTGTTTGAACCGCTGTAGGAAACGCATAGCGCTGCTACTCCTCCTCTTCATCACCGGAATAGGTTATGTCGTTGAGTTTGTCGACCCAGGGAAATTCCTGGTTGTCGTTCATCGAGGGAATGCGGGTTTGAGACATCGTTGTCCTCTCACTTCCACTGTCAAATTTCGATTTCGTTCAAAACGACGAAACTGAATGCATTATAGCATAATCGCGTTAAAAAGTCAATCAGTGGAATAGTGCCAAAGAAAAACCGCCCCTTTTTACAGGGGCGGTTTGACTTGTAGAACAGAGATGGACTGCAACAACTACATCCCAGGCATCCCACCATAATCATTGATGTTGGATCGAATCGGATTTTCTTGCAGCCGCCACAATATTCCAAATGCCACCACAACCAAGGGAATGATGTATATGAATATTGGGGTCAGAGCATAATTATACGATTCGATTACTGCACTGCGGACTCCAGGAGGCAACGCCGCCACCATATCAGGTGTTAATGATCCACGACCGCCAGCACCAACCGGCATGCCGGGCAAACGTTGCGTCAGCTGATGCTGTAGATTGGCCACAAACAGCGCGCCAATTGCAGCTGCACCGAACGTCATACCCATTTGTTGGAAGTAGCGGTTACCGGCTGTTGCAACAGCAAACTCATCACCCTGGTATTCATTACGGATGACCAACATCAGAATCTGCATACTCAGACCCATTCCCAGGCCCAACAGACCGACGTACACCATAATGACACCGACAGATGTCGCTGGAGTCATTGTATTCATCAACCCCAGGCTAATTGCAATAACCACCATGCCAGTGAGCGGTGCCCATTTGTAGCGTTTCGTGCGTCGTTCGATAACCATGACGAACATACCGGTTATGAACATACCGAATACCATTGGCATCAGGAACAGTCCCGATTTGGTCGCACTGGCACCAGACACCATTTGTAGGTATGTCGGCAGATACGCAAGCGCCCCCATCATAACCACGCCAAATACCGTCAACGCTGCTGTCGTTACAACAAAGTTGCGATTGCGGAATAGTGACCACGGAATGATTGGTTGGGCGGCATCACGTTCGACAAACGCGAATGTCACACCGCACAGCACTGCTCCGACGAGCAGCAGCACAATCACCGGTGAGGTCCATGCGTACTGTGTACCGCCCCATGATGTCGCCAAAACAATAGCAACAGATGCCAGGCTGAGAAGTACGATACCGGCGTAGTCAATCTTTGGCTTTTCCAGGCGATCAGAAATTTTTGGCACCAATTTTAATGCCGCAAAGAGCGCTAGACCGCCAACCGGCACATTCAGCCAAAACACCAGCCGCCAATCAATGGACGTAAAAAATCCACCGATAAACGGACCGACGATGAACGACCCACCAAAAATGATGGCGAAATATGGCGTCACTCTTTTGAGCTGATCCAAATCCGGAAGCATCTTGGCCAAGATTGTCTGAGCGAGAACCATCAGTCCGCCGCCGCCGAATCCTTGAATGGCACGACCGACGATCAATGCAGTCATCGTATGTGCAGAAATACACACAGCCGATCCGGCGATAAACACCAGGATCGATACAACAAACAACTGCTTATGACCGAACAGATCGCCCATTTTGCCACTGATTGGCAGCACAACGGTTGCAGCCAGCGCATACGCCGTGGTCACCCACAACATGTGCTCGACACCGTTCAGCTCACCGACAATTGTCGGCAGGGCAGCACCCAGAACCGATTGGTCCAATGCACCTAGAAACATACCGACGAACAGACCGACAATAGCCCATTTGATCTTTTTGGGGATTGGTACCCAGTTGGCCGCTTTTGGCTTTTTAGGCTTTCTAGCGATTTTGAACGCCATTTTGTAGCCTCTCTCTCGATTCCACTTGTCAAAAAACATCGTTGTCTCGACGTGTGGAATATCCTCCCATTGTCAGACGACAAAGATGTGAATAGTGTACTGGATAGTGAACATTTGCGCAAAATAAAAACCCTTCTGACGAAGGGTTGGGGGGCGGCCCCCGGCATACGGTGTAATGCCGGGGGCCACAACAAATGGTGGAGAACTAGGAGATGTCAGCCAACTTACGCTGCGTTTTGCGCTCTTCGTAAATCAGCTCCAGCATGGACGCCAAGGTGGCAGATGCAGCCTTGAGGCGATTAACATCGTGCAATGAACCGGTGACGAATGATCGTTCAGGTATATTGTTCATCAGCTTTCTGAACTCACTCAGCCAATGATCGGTATCCGACCGAGGAGTGAACTGACGCAGAGCACTTGGTTCATCATGATGGGTATCCTGTGATCCCATAGGGTTCCTTCCAATTGTCATTCTAGTCGGTAGGGCTAGGCGATTCGTCACTGTTGACGTTTCATACAAATTATAGCATAAATGACTGATATAGTCAATGAGCCTGTGTGAAAATAAAAACACCCCACTGGGGGGGTGTTGGGCGGACCAGGGCTGCATAGGCAACCCCGGTCCGCCTGGTAGATCAGACAGAGACGGATTCCAGAAGGTTTTCACCTGCGAGAACCAGTTCGATCTGCTTGATGGTCAACGGACCATGCTCTTCGAACGTCGCGGCCATTTCCGGCTCGGCACCGTCGAAGTAGGTGTAGTGCTGATCCTCGTCGTTGTTCCTGTACAGAACCACATCGCCGCGGATCACCATGTTGCCTTCGTCAATGCCGTTGGCTCTGAGCGTTGCGATTGTGTTCTCCGGTCGGCCCTGCGGTTCGACGTAGGTTCCGGTCAGGATCTGCTTGATCATCGTGGTGACCTTCATGACATCTCCGTTTCTGAGGTACGTTCACAAATGTGAATTAGCTACATTTTAGCATAAACTCAATGTATTGTCAACTATATCATAGACAAATCGCCCCTGTTGTGATAGCATAGAAACACAATAAATCAATGTTGGGAGGCGATAATCGCCGTTTGCACCACAGAAAGGGTTAACACCTATGGCTAAAAAAGCTGATTTGCTTGCACAAGCAAAGACACTCGGTCTCGAAGTGACCGACAAAAACACTATCGCGGAAATCGAAGCCGCTATTAACGGCGCTGCTGCTCCTGTTGTTGAAGCAGAAGTTGCCGTCGAAGCTGAAGCAGTTGTTGAGGAAAAAACGGCCGCAAAAGCAGGCAAACGTAGTACAAAAGTACAGCGTGAAGTTGCTGAAAAACTAGAGAAAGAAGCTCGCAAAGAAGCAGGCGACACGACTCCACAGTCAGAAGAAGCTGAATCTCACCACAAAAAAGGCAAAGCTCCTGTTACTCGTCCGCGTATCGAACGCCGTGGCAAAAACTACCGCAAAGCTGCTGAACTAGTCGAAAAAGACAAAGTTTACTCAATCGCAGAAGCACTAGAACTCGCGACGAAAACAAGCCCTGTAAAATTCGACGCGTCTGTTGAACTACACGTACGCCTCGGTGTTGACCCACGTCAGGCTGACCAAAACATCCGTGCAACTGTCGCTCTACCAAACGGTAGCGGTAAAACAGTTCGTATCGCTGTATTCGCACCAGAAGGCGACCACGCTGCAGCGAAAAAAGCCGGTGCAGACATCGTTGGTGACGAAGAATTCATCAAACAACTCGACAAAGAAGAATTGAATTTTGACATCCTCGTTGCAACACCTGCATACATGCCAAAACTTGGTAAATATGCTCGTTTGCTCGGCCCACGCGGTCTGATGCCAAACCCAAAGAGCGGCACCGTTGCTGCTGATGTAGCAAAAGCAGTTACCGAAGCAAAAGCCGGTCGTGTTGAATATCGTGTCGACAAACAAGCGATCGTACACGTTGCTATCGGTAAAGTCAGCTTTGGTACTGATAAACTACTGGTTAACGCCAACGCGTTCCTCGATAGCCTCAAATCACAAAAACCTGCCAGCCTCAAAGGTAACTACGTGAAATCTACAAGCGTATCAACAACTATGGGCCCTGGCATCAAGGTAGAAACAACCCTGAACTAGTTAGTGTCATTTTAACAGCAAAAACAGCCCTGCAAAGAGGCTGTTTTGCTTTGATGGAATGATATGATTGAAAAATATGACAACGCTTTACTCGGCAAAGCGACGTGCAGCTTTGGCAAGCACAAGAGCACACAACAGGCACATGCACCATATTGCATGGGGTATTGTTTGTGCGTTATTGATTGCCGTTGTATCCGGATTATGGGTTCATTCTCAATCACTTGAATCTGCTAACCGTGACTTACGACGCCAACTTGCGGTCGCACAATCACATCCAAAAACATGTAAGGTAAAGGACGCCTGGACGGCGAACACTTCCAAAGAATATTCGGTTGTCACAAAGGATGGTGAACGAAGATATATCGTTCACGTTCCGGCTGATTTCCAGGATGGTCAATACTATCCACTTGTATTTTTCTATACAGGCAAAGGAGCATCACCCGTTGAGTCAGAAGCTGCGTTCGGTCTGGACGCGTTACCGACCATCACTGTATACCCGTATCCAACAATCGGCCTTGATGGTGCGACCGCTTGGGATGGTGCTCCATATGCATCAGGTGCGGACGACGTTGCGTTTACTCAAAATATTCTGGAAAAAGTTCAATCCGACCTTTGCATAGACAAAACGCGCGTCTATGCTACTGGTTTTTCAAATGGCGGTGGCTTTGCGGCATTACTATCGTGCAAGCTGCCCGGACGTTTCGCCGCCTACGCAGTTGTTGCTGGCGCACTCTACTATCCTTACGGTAAGTGCTTGCCACCCAAACCATCACCCCTCATGAGCATCCATGGTGATGACGACAAAATAGTACCCTACGATGGCGTACTATCACGCAATCTTCCACCGGTTTATTCATGGGCCTCCATGCGTGCCAAAGCAGAGAACTGCAAGCAGCCAACGATGAATCACCCACGTATCAATATCGAGATCACGACGTGGGGAGGATGTCGCTCGGGATCATCGATACAAAATATTCGTATCGTTGGTGGCATTCATGCATGGGGCGAGGTTTCCAACGATACCCTTTGGTCGTTTTTATCGCGATTTTCACTTTAGCACCGTTGTATTTTCCATAATGGTAATGACTGTCGACAAGTGGTAGAATAAGCGTAATAGGGCGGGCAAAAACAAACACTTTCTTGGGGTTAATTAAGGAGGATATATGACATTTGAGACGAAAGTTCTTGCTGATTCGATTTCTGACCGTGACATTCGCCTGACAACGGTCGAGGCGACATACCCGCGTCTCATTCACTCGGAATTAATGACACATCGTGTGTTCAGCCGTAACTCGGCCAGCACGCGCGCTATTCCTTTGTTCAACCAGGTCGTTAATTTGATTAATAAACCGTTCATCCCTGAAAAATTCGGTATCAATCAACCTGGAATGCAATCATTCCGTCACCTTGCAGGCATGAAACACGAACAAGCCACCGAAATTTGGCTACGTGGCCGCGACCGCGCATTAACAACCGCTCTCGAATTGGTATTAGGACAAGAAGTCATGGCGGATTTGTTAGATTACGATCCGACGTCTGAATATCCAAATGGCGCAACATACAAAGAAGAGATCTACCAGATTCGTGACGTCCTACCAAAAAGCACCGATACAATCGATCTGTCCGAAACATCAATGCTAAACGTACATAAACAACTAGCCGGGCGTGGTCTGGAAGCATACATGTGGCATACTGTCATCATCACGGCAACGGAATGGGACAACTTTATCGGCCTCCGCGTCCATCCTGATGCCCAGGGCGAAATTGCCACCAGTGCACGCCTGACCGAAATCGCTCTCGATACATCAACGCCTCGCCGATTAAAGGCCGGTGAATGGCACTTACCATTAGTTGATCCCGGTGAATTCAGTAACGAATTTGACGCGATTCGCGCATCGGCAGCACGTTGCGCTGCAGTCAGTTATAACCGTCATGAAACGAAAAACCCGCAAAAAGAATATGAACGATATAGCGACCTCCGTAACGGAGGTCACATGTCACCACTCGAGCACCAGGCAACGCCATTTGACGAATCTGACTGGTTGATTGTTGGTGCACAGCAGACCATCACGCGCGACCTCCTGGCCGTACACGCACTTGGCAAACACTACAGCAAGCACCTTGAAAACACCGAATTTTTAGGGAATTTCCGCGGCTGGGTGCAACACCGCAAACAAGTGCCGTACGAACAAGACTTTTCACAAATTACAAAGGAATCCTAATTTACCATGTCCGAACACAAACAGCCAGTTATTAAAGTCGTTGGTGGCATCGAAACCTTCGCCAAAGAGGACAACTACGGTGTGTCCTGGGAAGATGACGTAAAATACCACGCTGCATCATTAAATGATCTTCCGGTGCGTACTTTCAAAGGACGCGTTGAAGGCCAGGGTGGCGTACTAAGCGATAAAGAACTCATTGTCGCATTGGAACTGGGGCATATTATTTGCGAGCCTAAACCAGCCCGCATCAATTCATCAAGTATCGACGTGCGCCTGGGTGAAAATTTCTACTTGGCTGGCGACGCACGTAAAGTCGGTGCTATCTTTAACCCATTTGATGAGGATGATGTTAATCGTTATTTCGGCAAGCCTCTCGTTGCAAAACCTGCCGAGTTTGTCATCAAAAAGGCATTGGAGCACCTTGATCATATTCAAGATTTAGAAGTCCTCCCGAGCGGCATCATTGAACAGCGACGGGCATCTTTAGAATCCGTTATCGAGCATAAAAACCTCAACGGCATTGCAGAAGATCACCCAATTATACTCTTGCGTCCTGGCGAACGAGTGCTGGGTCATACTGATGAATTTATCGGCATCAAACCACCCGGAACAACGAGCATGCAGTCACGCAGTACGACAGGCCGAATGGGTGTCGCTGCATGTTTCTGTGCCGGATGGGGCGACTCTGGCTATATCAACCGTTGGACGATGGAAATCAACAATCTCAACGAATACGAATACGTGCCATTACCTATTGGCCTACGCATGGCGCAGATTGTATTCTCGACGACAGGACCGGTCGCTGTCGAATATAGCAAGGCAAGCGGCAACTATCAAAAAAGTGACTCAGACAGTATCGAAGAACTAAAAAGATCGTGGCAACCAACATCAATGAAACCACGAAGCTTCAAGGATATCGACGAACTGGACGCTTGGAGAGCGGGAATGCTCGGACGTATAGCCTAATGGCGGAAGGTCTCTATATTGTCATCGAAGGCCTCGACGGCACCGGTAAATCGACACAGGTTACCAAACTGCGGCAAACGCTTGGTCGCCATGGACTGGGGTCGATCGAATTTAGTGAACCTGCCACTGATCCCAAAGATGGTACGGAGGACGTACTGATCGCAGATGCACTGCGCACTGTTATCAAAAACGGCACCCTCGAGCGCGACGCGCTGACAAACTTGTTCCTATTCAGTGCGGCTCGGCATGAAAAATGGCACCAAAAGGGCTTGCCCACGTTACGATTAGGACACTATGTCGTTGCTGCCCGTAATTACTGGTCAACCGAAGCATACCAGGGGTACGGAGAAGGTCTCGATCTCGACCTTATTTATCAACAAACACGGCTAGCGACTGACGAACGCTACATGAATCCCGATATTGCCATTATTCTCAACATGGATAACGAATCAGAGCGATTAGACCGCATTGCTCAACGCGGGCCGATTGAAAACCCTGATACATTTGAATCACGTGGTAACGACTTTCAGACAAAAGTGAACAACGCATACCTCGATATCGCCAACCGCTATGATGTTCCTGTCATATCGGCGGCCGGTACACCAGACGAAGTGTCAGAACGAATCTGGGATATCGTTGCCCACAAACTTTCTGTATAGCCAGCATCTTTAAGCACGAGAATTAAGCGTAATATAATATTGTTTATGTTTTGCAAATTTTGTTATAGAATATAACAAATACTAATGCCGTGGAGGGTGTGATGTTAACCATACGTAAACGATTGATTCATAAAAAAAGCTATTGGGCGAGCGGACTAGCCGTCATGATCTGTATATCAATTGTGACCTCATTGAACATGCAAACAACAATTCGTCCGGACCGTTTGAGTGCAATTATTCATCATTCAGTTTCCACAAAAACCGACGATCAACAACAGGCGCCAGTAACAGCGAACGAAACCAAAACAGCAACAACAACGCAAAAATCACAGAATCAGACATCATCAAATAACACGGCGACAACAACGCAACAAACAGCAGTTGATTCGACACCCGTACCGTCTGACACGCCAACGCCGTCGCCCAGTCCCGATCCAACACCCACACCAGATCCAACACCCGTTCCTAGTGATCAGCCATTAGAGCCCTAGTGACTAAAACCCAGGCACGAATCCTTTGGCACCATTCAAAGCACTTTTTGCCGCCTGTGTACCCAGGCTAATCGCATGATCAATGCGGCTCTTATGGCGACCGTTGCGTTCGCGCCTCGCGTCTTCGTAGGCACTCGGATAATAACGAACTGCGTCGGGTAGAGCATTCCACAATACCTTGGTTGCATCACGCAGGCCGTCTAGTTGCTGCTGTTCCGAACGAGAAAAAGGAATATTGAATTTGGCACGGATATCGGCAGGTAGTTCACCAATGGACAACAAACTCACGACTTCTGTCACCGGCATAATCGCAGTCTTTGCCATGAACCATACAGCACGCGGTAACGATTCTGGACGAGGTGGTCGACGATCAAGCGCCATAGAAATCGCGCGCTCCGCCGATGGGTTCATTTCTAGTACGTTATTCAGCATATTGCGTCGATAAACCACATTGGCACTATAGTCTGCAGGCACCATGTTCATAGGCATTCCATAGTAACTAAACCAGGTTGTGGATTCGAGTTGTAACTGTTCTCGACCCATATCATCGAGTGATTTGGTCGTATATTTTTCGGCGCTATTCTGGACTCCACGATGGAACGTATTGTGTGCCCAATAGAATGCATCGGGGCTAAGAGCATTGAATTTGCGACCAGCATGATCAATGCCATGAATGCCTTTGTGGAGGTTGCGAACATGATTACCGGCGGCACGAGGATCATGCGCGTACACGACTGCCATGATTGGATCCATTGATACTGCGACGCGGCTATAGGGATTACTCCAGAATTTTCCTGTATGTTCGACGGCCGCACCGATTTCGGGATGGAGTAGTTGTTCCAGTCCAATCGATATTTGCATGCCATATTTCAAATCGCCGAGTTCACGTTTGGTGATCGAACGGCTATCAAGTGGCGCACCAATCAGTTCAACGCCATCATCATTGATAACAGGTCGACCATATCCATCCACAATCAAAAACTCTCGTGATTTTTCGCTAGTGGCGAGTGTTTCGTATTCTGGACGGGACATGAATATCTCCGATGTTATACAAATGGTATTTATATTATTTTTACAACAATATATGTATTCGGTCAAGAATACGGTTCGGCTGCGACGAATTTATCGACCCACACAGCCAGGACACCCAATTGATGATGAAGTTTTCGATTGTGCGGTTTATCGACAAAATCGTACGCAGTGACATGGAATGAATCAGACACGTAGTGACGACGTCGTCGTTGCTGGGCATACACTTTGCGTCGCGATACAGAAACGGTACGATTGTCGCGCCCGTCGTGCATGCTTAAATAAAATCCGAGCGCACTTCGACCGATTGCATCATCAATCGTCACAATACGATGACCAGTGTGAGCTCCGTAAAGATGCCGATCATCTGCCTGTTCAAGAACGGGGTCTTGGACGTGTTGCTGTAATGTATTCCAAATGGTATCGAACTGTTCCAGGTAGGGCTGTGCAGCGGCGCGCTTTTCTTTATACCAAGTGTCGTAGGCTTCTTTGTCCGGCATGCCATGCACATAGGCCAATATACTGTCTTGGCTAATAGGCGGTTGGGACTCTGGCAGAATAATAGTCATTGGCCACCACTATATCACGATTGTTATCTGTAATAAATGGACGAGCACCGGGAATGTACGGTATAATGCGGTAAATCTGAGCGTACATGTTCGGATAGTACCGAAAGGCAGCACAATGACCGTTGATCCGCGTTTCTTTCAGGGGGAACTGGTGAACGATAGGCCGACGAATGAATTCGACCTGCTCAGGCATTGTCCGGCGGTGTTTCGCGATAGCGAGAATCCGTGGAATGTCTACGCAAGTCGACTTTTTCATGAAGGCGGCATGTTTACTAGCTGGGACTGGAAACAGATGAGTCGCACAGACAAGACAGACCTGGAAGTAAAATTCACCAATCTGCTGCGTGCGACCAATTCGCAACTGAGCGACGAAAATCGCGTTGCGATTCTGGCATGGATGCTGAGCGAAATGCTCAGCGACGTCCCCGAGCGCACTGTCGCGTAAATCCACATCACTACTGCCAAAAGGCGTCGTTACCTTGCGTACGGCGCCTTTTTTCATTCATGTTATTATGTGCTTATGGCAAATACATCGAAAAAATATTGGTTCAAACGCCGACGCTACGGGTACGGCTGGACGCCTGTCACATGGCAAGGCTGGGCGACAATCATCATTTATTTGTTCGCATTATTGGGGTACGCATTCACTATGGATGAAGCATCGCCCGAAGGTACCCTGGAAGATGTCTATACATACCTAGGGGTTGTCTTTGCAATGACGATTGTTCTGATTATTGTTACGAGCGTGAAAGGCCCTCGACCAAAATGGCGCTGGGGTCAAAAAGAAACAGACGATCCGAACATCGACTGGTAATCTTGTACATTCACAGCAAACGTAGTACAACTATGACTAGTCTGCACAGTGAGGCAGAGGTGTTTTACCAAATCAACAACGAGAGGCAAGATCATGCACCGAATCATGCGGATGATGATGGCTGTTGTTTTACCCATCGGTATGCTGTTGTTTGGTGCTGCGAATGCCCAAGCACAGACCGTTGACTGCACGTCGCACGTGCTTGATGCAACCGTTCGACAGGATGTCGACACCGATTTCATCAACAAGCAAATTGACGCGCTCTACAAAGTTGTTCCAGGTGCCGAGGTTTTCGTCCAGGCATACGAACAACTGCCCGACGGCAATACCGCCGACTTCTGGAAACTGTGCGCCAACTGGCGCAATGCGGCCGGCGACAATCCCAAGGATAACTTGGTACTCGTCGTTTACGGTCGTGATGTCGACCAAGTCAGTGTGTATTACGGGTATGCATTTGAAACCGCCATTTCTCCCTATCGTAACGGGATGATGAACATGGCGAATGTCAATTTGGGACCCGACCGTTCACAGGTAAATGGCGACTATCTGACGTCTGCGCTGGTCGAACCGCTGATCAGCACGCCGTTCTATCTGAAGACCTCGGCACACTATTCTGCGGCTGATGGTACCTACCATCTCCCGCCGTATGATCCGGGTGCCGGATTTCAGTCTGATGTTGCCAGTCTGGTCAAGGTGACGATAATTGTCATTGTCGCTCTGACGTTGTTGGGTATTGTGCTCCGTCCGTTCGAACGCGCCGTCAATCGACGCATCGATCAGCACAGAGAGCAGAACAGGTACTAGCTCCGGTTTATTCGGTCCGAGCAAAAAGCTCCGGGTCGCATGACCCGGAGCTTTTTAAATGGGGTAAACACGCATAAAAGATGATTGATTTATTCTTTCACAAGTACTACTATACTGATTAATAACGGAAGGAGACGGAGCATGCCAAACTACGAAAAAAGCGAACCTCGATACAGTAGCAAAATGCCAGATGAGACATATAACAAAAAGCTACAAATATCCTCTCGACACTCTGCCAACTATGTGAATCTTGCTTATCCATACAAAAAAGTAGAAGCAATCGACTGGGACGATCCTGAATATGCAGTCACCGATGATGATACGCGCTGGATCATGCCGAATAATTTTGACTTAGGTGCTAGCAATTGGTACCAAAACCTACCGACCGAAGAGCAGATTCGTATCGGAAAGTATCGTTATGCACAGGTTGCCAAAACTGGTTCAGAATTTGAAGAAGCACTCATTGCAGGCATTATGCTTCGCAACATGCGCTTGCCTTCAGACCACGGCGAAGTAGAGTATTCAACTCACGAAGCTCATGAAGAAGTCCAACATATACAGATGTTCAAAAACATGGTTAATCGTATCGACAGCAAGCCCCATGGTGCGCCAAATTGGTTCCGCAACTTCAGCCTTTATGTTGGCCACGTCGCTCGACACGCACCTGTTGCGTTCTGGGCGATTGTTCTAGCAGGCGAAGAACCTATTGATTACACGCAGCGAGATCTTGTCAAAATGGGTCGCGAGGGACTCAACATTCATCCAATGCTTGAAAAGGTCATGGACTGGCATATCAAAGAAGAAGCGCATCATATTAATTTTGCAGACCGGTATCAGAAACAACGAATCGAAAAACTAACTCCTCTGCAAAAGCAGCTTTTTGCAGCAACTCTTCCTCTTATCCTACGTGTTGCGGCAAATGCGATCCTAAAACCAAGCAAGCAGGATCAAAAAGCAATGGGAATACCAGACGAAGTGATGAAAGAAGTTTGGTGGAATTCAGAATCTGGCCAAAAGAACCTCAACGGCATGTTTGCGAATACCGCTCGTCGTGCCGATGTCCTCGGCCTTCGTAATGGCGACGAAAAACTTGGAGCACCCAAGAATCGACTCGGTCAGCTAGCCTGGAGACTCGCAGGTCTTAACCCGACAAAATAAATGACAAAAAGACTAGGCGGTCGGTTGTATCAACCGGCCGCTTTTTGATACATACGGTTCGGTACAAGCAGCCAGATTAAAGCAGCATGGTCGTCGATGGCTGCCATTGAGTTTCGATATAGTTTTCTCGATCCGAATCGCTCGCGTCGAATCAACGCCAGTCGAATTGACCCAACGTACCCATTCCCACCTAGCCATAGGGGTAATCTCGCGCCATTTCTGCTGGACTTTTTCAGGAGCAGTATCGAGTGCTTTTTTGATATCACTTGGCAGTGTCGGTTCTGGCCATTCCTTTACTGGCGTCAGCGTCACTGCGATCACATCACCAGGTTTTACGCCCAGCATTTTTTGCATAGCATCATCAACGCGAAACCAATGGCTCCAGTATCCATCCGGCTCCAGAACAGTATGAAAATCATGTCCTTTGACAGTTCCTTTGACGCTAATCTGCCCACGTGACGTCAGTTTGATGCTCTCATCCTCGGGGACTTGCGCAATCGTCCAATCTTTGACCATTACTAGTGGCGTTTCAAAATGGATGGTTTGGATTGGCTTGCTCATACACCCACTATACCAAATTCATATCGACGAACTATCAGATAGTAGGGTATAGTGGAGGACAAGTCGTATCGACCGTACATTAAGGAGAGAATGATGGGTGCCGAAGAACCCGTCCGTCGACGCCATGTCGTACCGGACAGGGAACCTCCGGCATACAGGCCGGAACCCGCAAAAGCACCGGTTCAGCCCGCCGAACCTGACAAGGTCCCCGCATGACAAACGGCAAACTTCCGTTCGTCAGTGAGACACAGACCGATTGGGTCATTGGATGGAAGGCGGCAACGCCGTACATTCGCGACACCAACGAACTCGTATTCATGCCGCTCGTTTGTCGTAACATACCCTACGTCGTCAATGATGTTGCGGAATGTCGACGCTATGGACATGCACGACCGCCCGGTGATTTTTGCCGATGTGGATTCAATGCGTGGCATGATGTCGAACAGTCGTTGCGATATGTCAGGACTCAGGCACGAGTAGTACCGACGACGGCGTATCACGGTAATCACAAATTGCCCGTTCCAGCGACAAACGAAACGTTGACGATTCTCCGCGTTGGCCTGCATGGTGATGTTATTGATTTGACTGAACCAGCATGGGGTTACCGCGCAGAAAAACAGCGTGTTCTGGACATGTTCGTCAGCAACGCCTGTGCCGCCTGCACGCGTGATGCAGTTGCACTGGGCGTTATGAATACCATCTATCCGCAATCTCCAAACGAACGCACCGTACCATCCTATTTGGTTTGGCCACTGTGCGACAACCATATATATCTGTCGCGTCGCATGATCGATTCGAGAGATATCACAGCCCGCAACAATGTCATCGTGCATTGGGGCTTTCCCACCCCCGACTAAGGAAACACCTTGGAAGGGGGTGTTTTCATATATAATGACGCTATGGAACATTTGGATGCGACCAACAACCAACCAGAGCGCGTCTATTCACGCGATGACTGTAACGCAATTATGGCTATCATCCGCGACGTTATTGATCGTGAGTACAATGACGGGGGCATATGGGGCATTAGTGTCGAAACGAATAGTTGGGAAGAGGCATCTCGACCAGTATTTCGCATTCGTAGCGACGACTACTATCCAACACTCGTGCACATCCTACAGCAGTACATGCCCGACGACATGATTCGCCAAACAAAGGTTGTCATTAGTCGTCCGCTTGATCGATAAGTACTGTATAATCGTGGCATGAACAACCGTTGTCCCGAATGTGGATCGAACGAAACGACCCGATTAGACGTCGAACCGCAGATTGATACATTCGAAATCAACTCTCTCGAAACGCTCGTCCATTATTTGGGTGCTGTCGCGCTGAAGGCACCCGAAGCACTCGCAAAGCTCTGGAAAATTCTGTAATTATTTGTGGCGGCCTAGATACAGATAGGTCAGTGGCAGTCCGATAACAGCCAACAAAAACACGAGACCGATAGTAAATGGTGCAACAAACTGTGTGTTCGCTGCCGGATTGGTTGAATACAAGAACCATGTGAATAGTGCGACAACAACAACCAGCAGTAGGGCGGCAACGACGTGGCTAATCGCGAACAGCCAGTCTACCCAAGTGCGCTTTTTTGATTCGGATATGTAGAATAGGTAGATATAGCAAATGCCGCGCAGGCCCAATGCAACAGCCGCGAGGAACGTTGGGATAAATATGGCATCAGAAATTTTGTCGATGACACCAGTGAACAACATCAACATCATCACGACACCAAATACCAATAGGGTATGAGTGACTTCCCATGTCGCTTCGACATATCCCTTGCGACCTTTTGTTTTGTTGAATAGTCGCGCAAAACTCAGGTATGTTTCGTACAGAAACGCCAGTACGAACAACAGGATAGGTACATAAATGAGTAAATAGACGCCAACCATTAGAGTGCACCTCCTGATTTAGATTTTTCGTTTTTAATAATCATTCGAATCGCCCAAAATGTCACGACGAACAGTGCGACATATGCCAGCGGGAATAGGTAACCAAATGTCGTAATGTCGTGCGTTTTCGTGAGTGCCTGTTCAGTCGTCACATATCCACGGACAGCCCATGGCTGACGACCCATTTCGGTCATCATCCAACCCAGTTCAACAATCGCAATACCGAACCAGCTGATCAGGACAAATCCGAGTAACAATAGTCGGTTTTTCAACCATTCCGGTCGCCATTTGCGTACGATGAAATACAGCGGAATCACCACAACTAGGATAGTAATCAGTGTCATTTTGATATCAAAGAATGTATGGACAACCAATGGTGGCTGTTTGTCCTCGGCCGTTTCGTTCAGGCCCTGGACAGTACAGCCTGGATTATTGCATGCCAGCAGGCTGAGTGCACTTGGAATCACAAAATGCGGACCAGCAATACCACCCTGACCATCACTCACACCACCTACGATCAATGGAGCATTATCGGTAGTCTCGTACAGTAGCTCAATAGCAGCCAGTTTTTCCGGTTCGTTTTCGGCTAAATATTTACCTGTGATGTCTGCAGTCACCGCAGAACCAATGAACGCAACCAGTACAAACAACATTAATTTTTGAATCACATAGTAATCAAACTGACGTTTTTTCGAGTTGATTTCAGATCGTTTTGATCGCAAAATTCTGAATGCGAATAAACCGGTTAATAGTAGTCCACTAGCCACGTAATATCCAGGCATCGAGTGGAAAAATGTCACCAACGCCGGGACAGAGAACATTGCCGCAAGGACATCAATATTCTCGAATTTGCCATCCACGATATCAAACCCAGTAGGCAAATTCATCCAACCATTGACGGCGGTGATTGCATAGGCACTCGCGGTTGCACCAACAAACACCATAACGCCGAACAATAGATGCAACCAACCAGGAACACGCTTGTTGTCCCATGTCGCCATATAGAGGGCCAAGAACGTTGCTTCGATCAAGAACGCGAATGTTTCAAACATAAACGGTAGGCCAATCACTTCGCCACCAAATTTCAAAATACCCGGCCAGACCATAGACATTTGTAGTGCAATGACCGTACCAGACAACACACCTGCAACGACGAGCAGTGCCATAATCTTGGACAAAAACTTTGCGAATTTAATTAACTGTTGGTCTTTGCGTCGGCGCCCCAACCATTCAAACCAGACAACCAAAATTGGTAATGTCAGGCTGAACATCACAAAGATAATATGAAACCCAAGGCTGTCGCCCATGAGCACTCGAGCGGCGTGTATTGCATCCATTAATTACTGTTCCCACTTATGCTTATATACTCAAACTATATCAATCATTTTCCAGTTGGGCAACAGAAAATCATAAGTAAAATATGTTGACTATTAATAGTAAAAGTATTATAATATTTTCGAATAGTCATACCCGATGACTCGCACCCGAGGAGTTATAGTGGACGTCAGGGCAGATTGCCAAGACTGCCGGTGGCACGCCACTAGCGGTGTCACCAACAGTGCCGAATTTGTCGTTCGATCAGCATGGCGACATTGGGTTCTCACCCAAGATCCGCCGCGCAGTACGCATCATCACATCGTTGTTCGCCTCGTCAAAGGCAACTAACACCATCCCTCACAACTCCGCGACATATGTCGCGGAGTTTTCACTTGGAAATAAATGGAGACAATCTGTAATTTTTTTTACATATCAAACGATCACCTTCTCAATACAATAGGGGTGTGATATTGGAACACATAGACGAACTCCAAATTTTAAATGACGCCATGGACGCCAGCAATACTGCATGGTGGGTCATGGAATTACCAAGCGGTATTATTTTTTTTCACGAAAACAAAATTAAAAACCTCGGCTACAACAGTAAAGACATCGAAAAATTCACTCATTATTCGTCATTCACCAGCCTGATTCATCCCGACGATTATGAAAGGGTCATGAAAGCAATGAGCGATCATCTACAGGGAAAAACGGATCATTACGAGGCAACTTATCGTATCGTCGCCAAAGACGGCACATACCATCAACATTTCGATCGCGGTCGCATTGTCGCTCGCCAGGGTGATGCAATGGCGGTATCAGGCATCGTTGTCGACATACCGGATAGCTATCTTATCCCACCTAAAAAATAATCACCTCTATATGTACCAATCGTTACAGAGGTGGTATAATCTCGCCATGACAAAAGAGTTTATTAGTTTTGCCGACACCGATCGCGCATGGACATACAATACCCTGTATGACATGGCCGACCGAGCGAAAATTATGCAAAACGAAGGAATCGACAGTGAACGATTCCAACATCTGGAAAACTATATCGATTACATCAACAACCATATGCCTTCTGACTATCGGGTCAGTGCCGAAGTAACTGATCCCCGTGCTTACAATCCATATCCGTCAAAAGTTTCCTATGGATCGACATCAGTCCAACTCTATCAAATGGACAAATCAGGTGCGTTTGTTCCGTATCGTTGCACGACCGGTATGGAACATTTTGTCGGTGACAAAATCATACTCGAAGACGAAGAACCATTTATCTACAATTCAAAATACAAACTTGCAGCGCGCCCAATGGTCAACAAGAGCGTTGAAATGATCAACATCATCCAGGGCAGCGGAGATGGCAAAGGGTATTCAGACTACTTGCTATTTGAATGTCGCGCCAAAGAAGTAATGCGTTTCCAGGCATTCGCACGTCGCATCATTCCTCATCCGCAACACTATTCGATCTAGGTCTATGCCCAACGTGGCATCGGCAATAGCCTCATCAGCAATTCATCCATGTCTTCGGAAGACATTTGGGTCGTACCTAGATTCTGAGCTGTCGATCGTGATTGGATACGTTGGTTATAGTAATCTCTGACATTATCGATGAAACGATCCGTTTGATCCTCGTCATATTTCGCTGCAACGATAGTACGTAGTGCGGCAAGGTTTTCTTCTAGTTCAGTCGGGTCTATGCGGCCACTAAACAGCGGCACGATAATATCGCTTTTAGCGACACCGACAATTTCCAGAGCCTGAGTCATCAGGGGATTTTGACGCGGACGAACACTAGACATAGCGGCAAACTGTCCATCATCGTAACGATGAATAGTGCTGGCAGACATGATATAGTCATCACGAATTGCGATGCCGACCGTTTGTATGGCGCGTTCATCAGGCAACGCCAAAATAGTTGTCGACAACACGACCTGTTCGCCAGTTTCCATTTCGTATGGTGGCAGTACCGAATACATGCCATCGACTATCGCAACGTCGCCACAATCAGGATTGATTGCTTTGTAGAATTTTGCCAACTCGCTGATTTGCGTTTCAGCCGACATACGCATTAATGATTCGCGATCAGAAAAATTTTTGAGATTATTTGTACCATTCAGTTCGCGTATATCCAGCGTCTGTGTATCAGGGTGGAGCATCAGAATTTCGGTGACACGATCAACCAGCACAGCCACGACATCATGTCGTCGTTCATGTTCATCGGGTAACGTGTTGCCGAATTCACTCATTTGGTTAATTTCATCACATTTTATCTGTATTTTCAAGTCATATCATTTACATTCTAGAAGAAATATTTTATAATTTATCCAATCTGAAATACAGATCGTTCCTATAGTGAGGTGAATACATGAGTGATACGTGCTTGCTACTTGTCAGTAGCGAACTGCCGTTGAACGACCGCCGACAGTTCGAGAAATGCGAACGCAAGGGCGTTGTCCGCGGTAATTCTAATTTAGAGCTCGTCCTGTCGGCGTCGTCGGCGTTTGATAGTGCGGCCAAGGATCTGACCGATCACGCAATCGCACTGGGCGCCAATGTCGTTACCAGTCTACAGGTCGTCCATTCGTTGACCGACGACAGCGTTGTCGTGTTCATGTTCGGCGACGCATGGTACGCACCGCATGTTGGCGCAGAAGTACCGGCCGGTGACAAACCGCGTGTCGGGTTCGCCTGATCTACACAAAACTCCGCGACATCCAGTCGCGGAGTTTTCATTTTTCAGCAGTTGGGCGTCGCATTTGTTCGCGCACGACCTGCAGGTCGTGCCATCCATACATTCGAGGGTGCGGTGCGTTGCGGTTATACGGTTGGTCGAACATAATCGGTTGCCATATGCCACCTGCGACATCTGGGTTGTCTTCGATAATGACACGCCCAGGCACAGATGCTTTGTTGGATGTAATAATTGCCTGGCGAGCAAATTCTTCGTCGAAATGTTCTGCTAACCAATCACGTTTTTCAACTTCGCACCGACGCATAATACCCCGCATGGGGGCAGAACAGACATAGACATTCCCGTTAAATTCTTCGCGGAGACGACGAATGCCACGGACAGCGCCAGTGATTACATCCAGATCACGATAAAAGCGCGGACTGCGTAACGCGACCATAATGTCGTCGCGGGGTAGTCCATGGAACCAATAGCTCGTGATGTCTTCGTGCGCCAACGAATGACCGAAATGTTCTTCGACATAGTCACAGACGCCCCCCATCGTATCAGCCATGACACCATCCATATCAATCAGTATTGATTCTGGATTACTCCTCACGCGTCTCATATGCGCATATAGTAACACATCCCAATGAAATAAGAGACAACCGCGAAGTTTTCAATTGTATTTATTATTAAAATATGTTATAAATACTTAGTCCCAAATGGGAAGCACCTACCGACTAGGAGTACAAGTGAACGAAGCGCCATCGCTTGATTTTGTACAGAAAAAGGATTTGTTGCTGAAACAAGCCAAAGCATACCGAATCATGGCAACAATTGGTTTAATCGCGATGTTTCCTTGGGTTAACTTTATGGGTTGGTATTTACGAGATTCCATTGGTGGCGACTATCCGTATGCCGCGCACATGAATCTCATTATGGTTTCTTGCCTGTCACCTCTCGTCATTGTTGGCATTATCGGCTTGGCACTTGGCAAGAAGGTCGAAAGACAGCTACAGCAATATGGTGAAGTGAAACCCGAATGAAGTTTTTCCAAAAGCTCAAGGGTGCGTTCGTCAAATCGCCGCAGCCCGTGCCCGAACCGCTGACGCGAGAACAGATTCAGGAACGGATTACCGATCTTGATGAACGTATCAAGTCTTGCAAGCTGGAAACCCAAATTGGCACAGCACGAACGGGCGAATATGCATTTCGGGCGTTAGCAGGATTCATTCCCGAACGGGATCGTCTGCACAAACTCCTGGAACAAACTGACTTGCAATAGTCAAACAACTCCGCGACATTCAGTCGCGGAGTTTTCAATTGTCACAAATTATGTTATAGTTTATTTACTTCCAACCAGGAAAGTTCCTTACAACTAGGAGTAGTCGTGGTCAAAAGACCTCGAACCGTAGGTACAAGAACCGAATCTTCGGCTCAACGACGAGTGGCAATTTTTGCGTCACTGTCATTGGTCACCGGAGCGGTTTTGGGTATGTGCATAGCGGCTTTTGGTATGTACGTAACGGTATATACTCAGCATCGTTCTGCTACTGATACGACGTTTTTGCAACACCAAATCCAATGGGCATTGTGGACATCGCCGTCTATTTTACTGGCGCCACTTTTTTTCGGCCTCATGGTCAGATCATGGAAAGAACTGGATAACGCGTCACATTCATAGTGAATACAGATTGGAGCATTATGTGCTACACCGTAGACCCTAGTGGTATTGAAAAGTTCGACACGTCAGGAATGCCGAGCGAACGCATGCGCAGTATCATGATTTATGGTGGTATGATTGCATTTATCACACTCCCGTTTTACATGCTGATCGATACGGTTCTTGTGCGGTATGACAACAGTATCTTCAATAATTCAGGTACGACAATTGCGTTTATTATGGTTCCGTGGACTATTCTGAGCGTGGGAGGGTTTGCTCTCTCTCAATTCATACTTTTGTATGATAATGTACTCGGGAATTATGTAGAGCGGGGTATTGTAACGGCACTCGATCCAACAGGGAACCGTGTTTGTCTGAAAGGATACACTCGATCCAATGTATTCACTGAATCTTGGCGAGTTGTGCCAAGAGACATTCGAGAATCCGCGCACATTGGTCAATTGATCGACCTCAGCTACTCCAAAACATAGTCACAACACCAAACTCCGCGACATCCAGTCGCGGAGTTTTCATTTGTCATATTTTACCAATAAGCGAGTTTATCAAATAGTGTTTGACAAATATGTAAAATGTACTAGAATATTACATATATATGGCTAATTTTGATTCTGAACCAACTACACCTATAGACAATGGCAGTGAATCTCTTGCGGCCAACGACCTTTCGTTTGAAGAGCTATACGCAAATTATTTCTCATATATGCAGCATATTGCCAGCACATACAATGTACGCGACCCCGAAGCAACGACACAAGACGCGTTCATCAAGGCATACGAACACTATGATGAATACAAAAATATTGGTTATTCGCGCAAAACGTGGCTGCTACGCATACTTCACAACACTGCACTGTCTGAACACCGCAAATCAAAGATACGCGAATTCGACACACCGGTATTAGAATCAGATCTATTCGCCGCCACACAGTATTCTGATCCATTGGCATTGGACGGTTTCAATAACATTGAACTGGATGAAATTATGGCCCGCATCGAACAGGTCATATCGGCGAAATCAGTGAACTGGTTTGAAATATTTTCTAAACGTGTCCTCAATGACGATAAATATCGCGAAATCAGTGAAGACCTGGGCATTCCAGAAGGTACCGTCAAAACAGCATTGTTCCGCGCCTGCAAGTTACTAGCAGACGACGAAGAAATCATCGCTGCACTAGGCAAAAACTAGTTAAACTCCGCAACGTCCAGTCGCGGAGTTATCAGTTTTCTGGTATAGTACCGCCATGAATATCCCTGACGCAGAATTCGACAACTTTTTGACAGAGGTTACAGAAAGTGCCGAACAGCAACAAATGCGCCAACTGCAGACAGAAGTCGCGATGGCGGCATGCGATGATGCGTTAGATTACTATGGGGTACCGACGACCTATCGGTTCGATGATACGCGTCGTGCTGCGCTAGAACGCGGCCTGGACGAGGACGATTATTTCAAATCTGCAGGCGAGGGCGTCTATGCACTGCGCGTGGCGGTATTGATCGACACATGGAGCAACGGTTGCGAAAGGGAATATATAACCGAACAGAAAAAACAACTTATGGCAGACCTTCACGTTGGACTGGGCGCAACGCCGGGCAGCGCATGGATGCTATTTGTCGACGGTGTCGTCGCTGGTGACCCGTTAGATTTCGATTCGATCGACGACATCAAATATCTCGATATTGCCCAGGAACGGCTGGATCAACAGACACAAGAAGCTCGTGAATTCAGCGCAAAAATGATGGCCAATGTCACCGAACTCCTCGGTGACAGCTTTACCGAAATTGCATTTACACAATATATGATTGTGTATTTAGAAATAACGGCAGCCAAAATCGAAAACGAATACCAACGCTCTGCGCTGGTCGACGAACTATCCCGCAAACACAACGTGACAAAACAGTACGTCCAAAAAATCATGACGTTGCTTGATGCGAACGACGGCGTCAAAGACTAATACCCATAGATAACCAGCTACTGTAATCTAGCCCACATCCCTCTATATGCTCGTCGCAATACAATGATTTTATGGAGATTGGCGGACATACGGATGATTTCGAATGGTACGAAGATTATTTTGATGATGTCCGGTTGAATTATCGAGATGACGGCGAATGGTTTTCGTCACTAGCCAACAGGCCCTTTGGCCCAAATGCGCTCAAATCTGCCAATCAAGTCGCGATACGTGGATCATGGAACCTCAAACGAGTACGCAAGGACGAAGAACCGGCGATCATCGCCGCCCGCAAAGAATTTTTTGAAACAATATTAGGGTGGGGCGATACAGACCATCCGCTCCATGCGACATACGTTAAATTCGCCCGAACGTTTCCATATTTGAAACAACCATCGACCGTGATTGCCGCGATGCGCACACTACATGAGCATGGCGTCGACACCACCAGAGTTGTCAAACGATCATCAGAATTATTAGCACTCAATCCTTACGAAACAGAAGAGCGAATCGACTATCTGACCGGCATCGGTGTGTTGCCCAAAACGATTCAGCGCAACCCGGGCATACTGACATACCCCGTCAGTTTCGTTGAACGATTCGTCGAACGTATGTCGGCAAAAGGATTCGACCCCGTCTATATCATCAACAACAGTCTGTTTGCCCTGGGGAGCAAAGACGAACTGCTGGACACGCGCATCGACGCGCTGACCGATATGGGTCTAGACCCGGTGCAGGTCATCAACTCCAACGCAAACGTATTGAACATCCGATCAGAACTAATCCATAGCAAATTGCTAACCGTACGTGCGATATTGCGCTATATCAATTCACCGATTAGTGCCGAAGAGTTCGTCAATCAACGACCATTGGCACTCTGCCGGAATCAAGAAAAAGTCCGGGCATCGGTACGTATGCTCCACGATTCGGTCGACCACGACTATATTGCATCACTGAATGCAGTCAAATTATATGGGTTTGTCATGATGCCACTTGATTCAATACTGGCGGCAATCGCTATGCAGAAATCATCCGATGATTTTGCGCCCGATGGTATCACCGTCGCACATATTGCTAGAATGCGCGTCAAAACACCCAAACCAGAACGTCGACAACAATCGATTGATATCCTCCGTGACGAACCAACACGGCGCCTGATTGGCAAACACGTTGTCCGCGCATACCTGCGTAGCGCGCCGTTCACTGCAGAAGAAATCGAACAATATCCAGAACTCTCGACAATAACAACTGCGACACCGTTATTACAGAATAGGATGTGATATTGTTTGTATAATCTATAATTATGTGACATAATATATCCAACAACATCCGTTGCGCACTTTTCATTGAGGAGTATTATGTTCGACCAAAAAATTCATTTGCGACCTCTTGGCAGAGCAAGGCGCTTTGGACCGCCGAACAAGGCTGTTTTGAATTTCAAGAAGAACACCTGGTGGTGGTTTGTTGCCGTAGGCTCATTTACCGCAATGGTCTCATGGGGACTTGCAATGATCGACGTTTCAAGCCACGGCTTTGCACGAGCGTGGGGTTACCCGTCTATCTACATTGCTGCCGTTACATTGCTATTTATTGCATTGGGATTTTGGTGGGGCATGACAGTGCCCAAACTTTATGACCTTTGGTATAACGACATCGTCAGCGGTAGGATCATCGAACGAAAGTTTGTTCAGACTAGCAGGGAATCCTGCAAGTTTATCGCCGTTGTAGTAGGTCGTAACCTCGCCGACGAAATAGTCACACGAGAACTCGCCGTTAGTTACGTTTTGTGGCAAGAGCTGAAAGAAGGCCAGTCATATCCTTGGCCCAACTAATACTCACCAAAAAAAGCCCCGTTTCGGCGGGGCTTTTTCTTTTGTTATTGAGTTGAAAATTTTTCATTTTGGTTGTATAGTATTGCATACAACATCCGTTGAGGACCTTTCACATTAGGAGTATTATGCTGGACCAAAACATCCGTGTTCGGCCGCCGAACAAGTTTTTGTTGAATCTGAAACAAAACAGTACCCCAGTCCTTCCATTGGTGATGGTTCTGTGTGTATTTATGGGTGCAATAATTTCATCGACTTCAAGATCCTACGGTTTTGCAACCGTTTGGTCACAACCGTATGTTTATCTGTTGATGTTTTTCTTTGCATTATTGATTGTCATGATCAATTGGAGTGTCAATGCGCCTCGGCAGTACAGATACTGGTACGGCGAAGTTGTGAGCGGCATCATCATAGACCGCAGGAAATACGAGAGCAACAAGAGCTATCGTTTCGTAGCAGTCGTTCAGGGTCAGAATCGTGCAGGTGAGACAATCACCCAAGATATCGCAGTTCATGACGATGTGTGGCAAACGTTAAAAGTTAGCCAGTCGTATCCTTGGGCATAATACCCACCAAAAGCCCCGCTACGGCGGGGCTTTTTCTTTTTACTTTGCAAATTTTTATACCATACTCGAATCGTCTAGCAAGAACACATCACCAACTGACGCTCCTTGAACATATGGACTAATGACGGCCGACGCAGCACCTGCAGGTGCTGTACTCTGTAGCGAGATAACTTGCCACGATCCCGACAACGTCGTATTGCTCGCACTATCATCGAAAAATACCTGAGAATTAGAACTATCAAAGAACGTGATACGCATCCTGGCGCCTTTGGCAGAACCAGCAATCTGTTTGATTTTAATTGATCCAGTAACCGTTTGTCCCGGCGACACGGGTGCCTTGGTCGTACCGCTAGAATACGCCGAACGGGCGCCGATTGATCCGGCCGATGTGACAGTCCAACGCATCGCCCCCACAATCCCGTCTTGATCGATTGTATTTGCGGCATTTGAATAATCCATCGTAAATCCAGTCGGGTTGTTTGTTTGTGACCATTCTCCCAAACCATAGTCAAAATGGACATCACCGCCCAACAGATTGGCCGGAGCAATGGTTAATACATCACCAAGGTATGTATCGCGGAATCGGAATTCGTCGCCAGCCTCAACGTCGGTAAACGCCAAAAACCACAACGCACACCCAGCACCTGCTGGTACCGTGAATGTGTAATATACCTGTGTAGGACGCAGTGTCAAAGAAAAGTAGACTTCTGGATCCTCAAAACTAAGGGGAATTTGCCCTTCAGTCAACCACGTCATCTGGATACGCGCCCTTGCGCCCGTTCCGACAATTTGTCGCACATTGACCGATACAGTGAACTGTTCGCCCGGATATACTCTGGTTGGTTTGGTCGAATTACTATAACGATCACGAACACTGATCGATCCTGCAGCAGATGCAATAATCCTTGCATCGCTACCAGTTCTGTCGAATGTATAATTGCCAGGGTTCGTGTCGCTTTTTACCCATTCGTCGAGTCCTAACGAAAAATCTGTACCATTTAACATCCAGTTCGGACGACCTGCGATAACGTCCAGTCGCATCGTTGATGTTGCCGTGCCCGAACTCGTAACAAGTTGATACTGTAAAAAGTACGTTCCAATCGTATTAAATATATTCGTCTGAAAATGTGTATTCGTCGTCAAATCGCCAACAGCAGTTGGTCCTGATTGTACCGTCCATTTACGACTAATAAACGTTGATCCATTCAGATAATCCTTTGCTGTACGCGCCACGGGTCGATTCGCCAAATGGTTCTCTTCGGATATTCCGCCGATTGCAAAAGGTTCGGACACAATCTGAGCGGGTGGTTGATAGTGCAGACCAGGTACGGTCACAGGACAAAAATCACCTCCACTTGGTCGACCGCGCATAACATAGCCTTCTGTTGATGTTCTGTTGCCGTGCTGATCCAGCCCCCATACACCTTGTGACGGATATGGTTGGCTAAACGTCCATCGGTATCTTCCTGTTGTTGAATCATAGGACTCGGCACCTTCCCAAAAACACCCAGAATCATAAAGCGTCCCGCCATGGTCGCCCAATCCCCATTTGCGTGGGCGTGGATCTGCATAGACTTGGTCAAAAATAAATGGCCCGACCAAACGATCGTTTTGAACAAAATTCAAAAAACGCCAACCACTATTTGTCGTAGGTGTGTGACTACCCATGCCATAATTCACACGATGTAATTCGGTATAACCCCATTGCATTGCAATAGGTTGATCAGGATACGAATCATCACCGAACATACCACCCTGACAGATTGTAATCATTGTCGTGTTCGCGATGCGCAAACCAACAACACCGCTCCATGTTTGAAAACAGTCATTATGGTACAGTCCGTCGCCTGCTTGTACGTTCGGGTGTAGCACAGGGGGATTAATGACGATGCGGGAATTTTGTATGACCGGCATAGCAGCAAAGCCGTTATAGACATCGATGCCTTCGACAATTTGATCGCCGTGTATCAAAACACCTTCGATATAAATCAACCGAAAATCACCATCAAAATTACATCCCTCCATTGGGCCCAGCCACGTCGCAGTATCCGGTTGCGCAGTATCATCGTGCCTAACGTCGTCAATACGAATTTCGCCACCTATCCATGCGATATTAGTTGGACCGGCCGTTTTGAATCGTACCCTAGAGGTGGCTGCAACAGTTTGATGGACGACAAAATTACCGCCAGACGTACCTAGATCAATAACGACGTCCTGACTAAAATCATATGCGTCCAGATTAATAACTTGCCATCCGGTCGTATCGGGGCGTGCCCACCGCAACGGAGCGGGCCGCTTGGTCTGAGCCGCCGTTACTGCAGTTACGCCAACGTTCACGACGTTCCGCCTGCCACAATCCATTCATTAGCGCTTGCCCGGTATACCCATGCCAACACACCCTGTGCAACATTCAGATAAACATTTCCCCCCAGGACAGTGACGCTCGTTGCGTCTATTGTCAAACCGTCGGCGCCTTCAGCAAATAGTGTTACGGACCCACCAATCGGTACCGTACCACCCGCTAGCACAACAGTACCGCCAGACGGAATACGCAGGACACAACCGACATGTGATGACAGTAACGTCACAGACGAATTAACAATTGTTACAGCTGTTGATAGCAACGGTTGTGCACCAATCGCGTTTCTGGCTGTCGCAGCATCGGCACCTGCAGCAATAACTGCCGGTTTGTTGCCCAGCGTTGTCCAATCAACGGTACTGTTCAACTTTGTCTGAACATTGGTATCTAGTAATGATTCCGTGATAGATGCGTTTGCAATCCTCGTTGCGTCTACTGCGCCGCTTGAGATGTGAGTGCTCGTCACACTATTCGGCGCCAACGCATTGGACGTGACCGAATTATCTTTGAACGTACCATCTGCCTTATGGGACTGCGAAAGAAAGTCGTTGAGAAGATCTCCCCACGCTCCGTTATCTCCGCCTGGCTGTGGTAATCGAGCCACTATATATCCTCATTTACATACTGTATATGTTGTGACCATTGTATAGCTTTTTGATGCTTATGGCTAGCAGGCTAGAGAAAGCCTTTGTTATTATGAATCTATGAACGAAGAATCCAATCCTGAATATGTCGATTTGAACGAACGCCGATCATACCGCGTCACCATCAGCGGGGATGATGTCATGATTCCTATCCAGCAGTACGTCGAATTGCCAGTCTATCTGGCAGAATCTTTCATCCAGGCCAAACGAGAATCAGTCCACACAGGGACGCAAGAAACCGCCATCATCGAAATCGTCGCACACCTGAACCAACTATTCCCAGGCGTTGCGGATGGCGATTTTGGTTTTGAGGATGTGGTGATTGAACCAACACCCACTGAATAGAAGTAAGTAGACAAATTAGCATAAACATGTTATAATGTAATCATAAAACTCGTCATGAGTTTTGGTACTTACTACCACTGAATCTATCTAGGAGGATAGGTGCCCCAATCGGTTGCCGTAGCAATCAGCGTTGCGCTTTTTGTCATAGCGGGCGTCGCAACCTGGTATTTTATATTTCACATCGATAGCAGCAGCTTTCTCGTGGCAGTCGGTGTGCCGTCTCTGACTCTCTGCCTGGCGATATTCTCGCTGGTCTGGTCATGCAACGACAACTACTACGAGGTCAAATCGGGTACGGTCATCAACCAGAGTTTTACCCCGGCACACCAGAACCCACCCACGATTGTGTCGACAGGCAAGTCGACCATCATCGTTCCGGGGGCATGGGTGCCAGATGACTGGGCTATAGAAGTCCAGGGCGACAATGGGCACAATGGCTGGTTTCATTTCGACAGCAACGTGTTCGATCGTTACCCGCGCGGATCACATTATCCAACCTAGCAGTGGCATAGCCACCGAAAAAGCCACCGAATTGGCATGCAGCCAATTCGCTCCGCCGATTCGGTGGCTTTTCATTTGCGATTCATTGATCGAGAATTCGTGCGTTGCGGATGGTGATTTTATCTATTAGCCAGAATTTTTTATTGAACTAAATGCCTTTTCCGAAATGTATGTGTCACGCAACTTGGTATTAACGTAATCATTAATCTCTGATATTTGAGGCTCAAAATGTCGCAAAGTCTCTATATATTGCAGTAAGTCCTCTAATTCAATGGACGTAAAATCAATAACCTTCCACCTTCTTGCAATCAGGTCAATTCTTGCAATAAGCCCAAGACATCTTTCTTTAAAATTTTCTGTCGCAACTATACAACTCACAGATCCTTGCATTATTGCCTTGTTGTCTTGATGTATAACTTGGGGATTTAATGTCTCCCCCTTCAACAACATATCGTGCGCACTTGCACTTAATGCCGAATAGTAATTATTAAACTCGACTAGATTTGCGTTTTGCAAAATTATTTCAGACTCAAACGACTGCCACTGAGACGCAAATGCTATATTCATTATATCGATACCAAGACCTGATTTGTGCGCGTATGGGTGAGGTAGGCTAATCGATGCACGAAATTTCCCATTCTTATCAACAATGCCTTGTCGCATATCTTTGTAATGATCTGTATTCTTTAAAATCAGCACTAATGTTGCCTCAATTTCTGCATTGACATTCAACATTGCACGTTCATATGCCCTTATTTTTAGTCGTTGTTCTTTAATTTCGTCTATTTCTCTTTGTTTATTACGAGATCGTTCACTAATAAAATAGGTCGAGGTCGCACCAAAGAACCCTCCAAGCAGAGCGCCAATTGTGCCGTCACTCAAATGTACAAAGTCACCACCGACAGGTTTTGTTTGATAAAAATTCGGAAGCATAGTGGCCCCAATCCCAATCACTAGCGCCGACATCAGAGGTATGACAAAAAGCTTTATCCGTTCCCAAATCATATAAACAGTTTACACAAATAGTAGACATAGTGAAGATAATTTCTTTTTTCAGTCTGATATAGTATTGAATTAATAATATAAAAGGAGAGAACATGGCGGGCGGATCAAACGACTGGAATACATTAATCGATCACCAATCGAGCTTACTTACTGAGACGAAGAACTTAGTTTGCAAAACGGAAGAATTGCTCAATGAATCCAAGGCGCAAAGTAAGCAAAATGGGACAACCATGACTTTGGCTATCATTACTTTACTTGCTTCAGTCGTTTCAATCATAATCTCAATTGCGAAGCCATAATAGGTTGACATTTCACCCCCATTTGCTATACTTTTGAATAGCATTACACCAAAGACCGTAGCTGTCGAAAGACTTAATCCGCTACCGAGGCGTAAAACTACCACCATTGTTTTATCCACCCGAACGGTCTTTGATTACACTGCGAGTATCAAAGACCTTTCTTTTATTCTCGGGTGTTGTCAGGACCTAATCGGTGTAATGAATAACCTTAACAACTCGGATCGAACAAAATTTAACCTGGAGAATCTTGAATGGCAATTTCAAAAACCACGAAGAACGAACAGGTTGCATTAGTTGCAGAATTGCTCGCGACGTCAAAATTGACTGTTTTCGCAAAGTACGACGGATTGACGGTTGCTGATCTACAGAACCTTCGCCGCCAAGCTCGCGAAGCAGGCGTAACGGTCAAGGTGGTCAAAAACCGCCTGGTCCGCGTCGCAATGAGCCAAAACGAAACCTACAAGAACACTGATACTGTACTCCTACAGGGCCAATTGCTTTACGCAGTTAGCGCTGAGGACGAAGTAGCTCCAGCCAAAGTACTCGACAACTTTGCCAAAGCTAACCCAGCTTTGGAATTCGTCGGTGCATTCGGCATGGAAGGTGAACTGATCGACGCTGCCGGTGTCAAAGCCCTCGCAAGCTTGCCAAGCAAGAACGAGCTTATCGGCCAAGTCATCAGCACGCTGCTATCACCAGTCAACGACGTTACAAACGCGCTGTCTGGCAACTTGCACGCGCTACTTGATGGTGTTGAGGCTAAGGCTACTGCCTAACTTTCGCAACCTTTTAATTAATTGAATATAAGGAGTCACTAAAATGGCTGATGTTAAAAAATTGGCAGAGCAACTAGTTGCTTTGACCGTACTTGAAGTAAACGAACTAAAAACTGTCCTTAAGGACGAATACGGCATCGAACCTGCAGCAGCTGCTGCTGTTGCCGTAGCTGCACCTGCTGGCGACGCTGGCGCTGCTGCTGCTGACGAAAAGAGCGAATTCACTGTGAAACTAGCTGACGCTGGTGCACAGAAAGTTGCTGTTATCAAAGCTGTTAAAGAAATCACTGGCCTTGGTCTTGGTGAAGCAAAAGCTATCGTTGATGGCGCTCCTGCAAACGTCAAAGAAAAAGTTTCTAAAGACGAAGCAGAATCTGCAAAGAAACTTCTGGAAGAAGCTGGCGCTTCAGTCGAATTGGTTTAATCCAGTCCGACCGAACCCAAGAGTATCGTCAGACCTTTAGGTTGGAGTTAGATTACTCGCAGGCTTGCCTGCAATAATCATTTTCTCGTGACAAGGTGGATCTAAATGATCCATCGCGAAACGAAAAATGATTAGGGCAGTGCAAGAACCGAGTAAGCTAGCCCGACACGAAGGGTTTGATGATACTCACAATTCGATCCGATTGTTATACAAAAACACCGCCATCTCGGCGGTGTTTTTGATTATTAACGTCGATTGACTGCGCGTATCCACAGCAACAGGCGAGCGGTCAACAATACAAATCCAGACAATGCAACACAGGCGATAAATTCATTCAGGCTCATGATGATCGCAACTGCCTTTTATTCATAACCGTATTATACCATTCGCGCAGGAGTTGGGTTGGTTGCATTTTTTGCTATTTATAGTATAGTATCAGCAGCCACAAACGTGGAGATTTTGCACCTTTCTATAGAGGAGTACGATGGCAAACGATCTGGATTTGATCCGCACCGGCGAGACAGCTGAGTTGTTGGATAGAATGACCACCGAATTACCAGGTCTGAAAGTCGACAAATACGCAACCGACATGTTGGCGGCCGTACTGTGGCTAGACCATGCGCGTGGCGACAGCCAGGCGGGGGATTATGTCCTCATCAACCGCGATATGGGTGAAGTCCTGATGTACGAAGCCGATATCGCCGATGCGACCGTCGGCCGACTGTGGGGCAAGTCCTGCGTGTTCGGGATCGCTCACGACACCGCCGAGTTTTACCGTGCGGCCAGCAACCCATTCATGATCGAGTTCCCTCTGCGTGACGATATTCCTGCCAATGTTCGTGGCAAGAAAATCGCCGTCGCTATCATGGGACAGGATGAATCCGAACAGGAACCATTCGTCGATTACGAAGCGATCACCATGCGTCGTGACCACACCATCGTCGGTGATAATCGGCCGTTCCGCCGAGTCGCCTGACACCAACCCGCATACATCCAGTATGCGGGTTTTTACTTGGCGCTCATGCTTGCGTTAACAGAGAAAAAAGTGCAAAATATACCAGATAGTTGACACCGTGTCATCTAGAGTGGTGAAATAGGAGTACCTTACAAATGAGCAAACCGTATACGTGGAATTTGAGCGAACTATACAGCGGTCTGGACGATCCGCAGATTGAACATGATCTGCAGGAAGCCAAACAGGTCGTCACTGCGTTCGCGAAAAAATGGAACCGCCGTAGCGACTATTTGAAGGACTCACGAGTACTTCGCGAAGCACTCGATGAATTTGAACGACTCTTCCGCAGCGTCGGTTTTGGCGACCGGGTCAAATATTATTTGGCGCTGAGCCGTCGAATCGACCAGAACAACAACGAACTAAAAGCCATGATGGCTGTTGTTGATGAGCGTATGACAAATCTGAGCAATCAGTTGACGTTTTTTGAACTCAAAATCGGTAAAATCAAACCGTCGATACAGCAAGTTATGTTGGCTTCGTCTGAACTTGCTCCTTACCGAGTATGGTTAAAGCGGCGGTTCGAAGAGGGTTCACACGACCTGTCGGTTGAAACAACCAATGTCATGAGCCACGTGCTACCGCAGGCCACCGAGGCCTGGGAAACGATGGTTGACGAACTGTTGAGCGAACGTTCGGCACGTGTATTTACCGGTGAAAAAACCGAGTTGGTGCCGTTTAACGGGCTGCCAAATCTGTTAAATTCGTCGGATCTGCGCGTTATCGACGAAGTAGGGGCGGGCATGGCGCGTGTCATGAAAAAGGTCGCGCCGATCGCTGAACGCGAAATCAACGCAATCCTGACGACAAAGATTCGCTATAACAAATTGGCGAAATACGACCGCGTCGATGCTGCCAGTTTCCTGGATAACGATCTGGATGCAGATGTCGTCGACACGCTTCTAAATACCGTCAAAAGCAACTTTGCGATTGCACACGAGTTCTTTGATCTGAAATCTCGTTTGCTGGGAATGGAAACGTTCGAGTATCATCAGCGTAACCTGAAATTCGGTTCGGTTCCCTCAGGATATAGTTTTGAGAAGGCATGCGAAATGATTCGCAGCATGCTGGGCAAACTGCATCCGGATTTTGTCGTGGAGTTCGATCGGGCACTGGCCGACGGACACATTGATGTATTCCCGCGACTTGGTAAAAGTGGCGGTGCAGAATGTTGGCATCTATTGATTGGTCATCCAACGTATTTGTTCTTGAACCACACCGGGTCGCTGGACGATGTTCAGACGGGTGCGCATGAATTTGGCCACTACCTGAACAATCTGCATATGCAGAGTGGCGGTCTGTGTGATTCGCTGACATTCGGTGCAACAACCCCGATGGCCGAAGTCGCCAGTATGTTTTTCGAAAAGTACATTCTGGACGCGATCCTAGAACAGGCGAATGACGAAGAGCGATTGGCAATTCTGGTGGGATACCTCCAGGACGAAATCAATTCGATATTCCGCCAGTCAGCAGCGACACTGTTCGAACAGGAACTGTACGCCAAGGTTGAGTCAAACGGCTATCTGTCCTACAAGCAGATCGGTCAGCTGTTCAACGAACACATGAGCGCCTATTTGGGTCCTCGTGCATCGATGGCAGGTGACGCACATCTAGGATGGGTGTACTGGGGGCATTTCCGGGCAGAGTTCTATAACTACGGTTATGTGTTCGCCATGTTGGTTGCCAAAGCACTCCAGACCCGTGTGGATGCCGATCCGCAGTACATCGACGAGTTCCGTCGATTGCTGAGTACCGGTAAATCGCAAACGTCTCGTGATTTGTTGCAGTCAATGGGACTGGATGTTTCCAACGAATCTGTTTGGTTGATGGGCTTGAATCAGTTGTCAGACGTTCTGGAAGAGACGAAACAACTGGCCAAAAAACTGGGCAAAATCTAACACCTACCACCGCAAAAGGCGGTTCCCTCCGGGGAACCGCCTTTTTCAATTTTCGACTATGCGTCAAAATTATAGGCTTGTAGTTGCAATTAAAATGCTTTCGTTCCGTCGTTTCTACAACAATATTTAAGCGTAATCTGGTAGGAGTGTGGATAAATTTGTTTGACAGTTACTGAACGGACTGTTATATATAAAGATAGTATTACCACAACAAAACAGACAAGGAATTTGCGAGCATGTCTGACCTACCAGAGAAACAAGTAAAACGACTCACATCCCTCATCCAAGAGGCTGAAACAAACTTGGCCGCCGCCAAGGAACTTTTGATTAGTATTATCGGCGAAGACGGAAACGTCGTCACACCAAAATCAAGCATCGAAGACGTCACCGGCAAGGTGATCGAAGGCGTGTTTGACGGCCAGGTCATGGTCGGCCCAGACGGCAAAAACTACCCAGTACCTGCCAACTACGCGAGCAAATCAAAACTGCTCGAAGGCGACGTATTGAAACTGACAATTGCCGACGATGGTTCATTCATCTACAAACAAATTGCACCAGTACCACGCAAACAAGTCATTGGTACATTGGCACAACACGATGGCGCATACTATGTTGAAGCAAACGGCCACGAATACCGTATCCTGCTCGCCAGCGTGACATTCTTCCGCGTCAAAGAAGGCGACCAAGTCACCATCATCGTTCCAGAAGACAACGCAGACGCAACCTGGGCTGCCGTTGAAGCACCCCTATAGAGGGAAGGGCCAAACTCTTCCCGGTTGTATGTCGGAATGAATCCGATATACAACCTCCCAACCCCTAAAGGCCAGTTCACTGGCTATTTTTGATAAACAAAACAAAAGAACAACAATAATTCTGCATTTTAAGCGTACAATAATGAATAGTATGGTGAAGGGGAAATCAGATGCGCCGCAAACGGCGCTGTATCGCAAATACCGTAGTCGCTCGCTCGACGAGGTTGTTGGCCAGTCTCAAGTGACTGATATTTTGCGTCGTAGCCTCAAACAAGGCAAAATCGCCCACGCCTACCTGTTAACCGGCCCGCGCGGTGTTGGCAAAACATCCATCGCCCGTATCCTGGCGCACGAAATCAATAATTTGCCCTATGATGGCGAGCACACTCATCTAGATATTATCGAAATCGATGCTGCCAGCAACAATGGCGTTGATGACGTTCGTGACCTCCGCGACAAAGTCCAGTTAGCGCCGACATCCGCTGCTAAAAAGGTTTATATCATCGACGAAGTCCACATGCTGAGTAAACCTGCATTCAACGCGCTACTCAAAACCCTCGAAGAACCACCAGCGCACGTCGTATTCATCCTGGCCACAACCGACCTCCATAAAGTCCCCGCAACGATCATCAGCCGCACGCAACATTTTGCATTCCACACTGTCAGCCCGGCAAACGTCATTGCCCATTTGAGGCACATCGCAACTGCCGAAGGCATCACTGTCAGCGATGATGCGCTGGCCGCAATCGCCGCACGTGGCGAGGGCAGCTTTCGCGATAGTATCAGCCTACTAGACCAACTGTCGGGATTTGCCGATGACAAACAAGGCATCACACTGGAACTGGTCGAATCAACTCTAGGCCTCGCCCCACACGACGCCGTTGCATCACTACTGGATCTGGTGGGGGATAGGGACGTCGCAGGTATTATCGCCAAACTAGATACCCTTGAAATGCAGGGTATTCAGCCTGTCGTTCTGGCCGGTCAATTGACCGATGCCGTACGCAAACAATTGCCTGAACACCCTCAACTGGTCAACCTGCTAGACGGCCTACTGTCTGTTGCAAATTCGCCACAGCCCCAGTTAAAACTCCTGACTGTCCTGGTCGGCGCAATCAAACCGAAAACTGCCGCCGCACATACCAGCAAAACACCATCTGTCGTGATAGAAGCCCCGGTACCGAAACCTGCAGCACTGAAAAAACCAACAACACCGGCACCGGCGCCAGTTGCCGTCGCCGAACCGACGCCCATTGCGCAACCAAAACCAGTGAAAAAATCATCAACGCCTGTTTCGTTTGACTGGGCGGCACTGGTTGCAGAACTCAAACAGCATTCGGTTGCGGTCTATAGTGTTATCGCCAAATGTGAACATGATTTTGCTGACAATACACTGACGATCTATGCTGGTCGCAAGTTCAACAAAACAAAACTGGACGATACACGATATTTGAGCCAACTACATAATGCGTTGACCGCAGTTGGTGCCGAAAATGTCGAAGTCATCACACTCTCCGAAACAAAACCGCCAAAAGACGAGAAATTAGCAAAAGTTACTGCTATCATGGGTGGAGGAAAACAAGTGCAGGTGGGTGAAGAGGAAAAGGTATGAGTGCCAAACAGGTAGAGGCAAAGATTCCGCCGCAAAACGTTGACGCCGAGATGAGTCTGCTCGGTGCTGTTTTGATTGACGAAGAAGTCCTCGCTGACGTATCTGAAACCGTCGATGCACGGGATTTTTACGACAAACGCCATGCTGATATTTATGACGCGATGATGCGCCTGTTCGAACACCGCAAACCAGTTGATTTGTTGACATTGACTGATGAATTAAAGAAAAAAGGTCTGCTAGAAGACATCGGCGGATCAAAATATCTGACCGAACTGACCAATTATGTCCCGACTGCTGCGCACGCCGTTACCTATGCCGAAATGGTCGCGCAAAAGGCTGTTCGCCGTCGTCTGATTCGCGCCAGTAGCGACATCACCGAACTGGGTTATAACGAAGAATCATCTATCGAAGAACTGCTGGGCAAAGCCGAGGCAGAATTGTTCGCCGTCAGCGACCAGAACCTCAAACAAGACCTCGCCAGCCTAGAATCAATCTTGCTGGAAAGTTTTGACCGTCTCGAGGAACTGCACCGCAACAAAGGACAACTGCGTGGTGTCAAAACAGGCTACCGCGACCTGGATAATATGACCGCCGGTCTGCAACGCAGCGACCTGATCATCCTGGCCGCCCGTCCTGCGATGGGTAAAACCACGCTGGTCACCAACCTGGCATACAACGTCGCGACGATTAATAAACAGTCTGTGCTGTTCTATAGCCTCGAGATGAGCAAAGAGCAGTTGGTCGACCGTATGTTGTCTGACGTCAGTGGTGTCGATTCATGGAATATCCGTACTGGTAATCTGAGCGACGAAGATTTTGCCAAACTGTCCGAAGCGTCGGGCGAAATGGCTGAAGCGCCGATATTCATCGACGACACACCGGGTTTGTCTGTCCTGGAAATCCGCACCAAAGCCCGCCGTGCTGCGCACCAAGCGCCACTGGGATTGATCGTTATCGACTATTTGCAGTTGATCCAGGGTACTGGCCGTAGTGACGGTAACCGCGTCCAAGAGGTGAGTGAAATCAGCCGTGGACTGAAGTTGCTGGCGCGTGAATTGAACGTCCCGGTCATTGCGCTGTCACAGCTATCGCGTACTGTCGAATCGCGTACACCACAGGTCCCACAACTGTCAGATTTGCGTGAATCTGGGTCAATCGAGCAGGATGCCGATATCGTCATGTTCATCTATCGTGAAGCGTACTACAACCCAGATACTGATCGCGAAAACATCACCGATCTGATTATTGCCAAGCACCGTAACGGTCCGACCGGTAAAGTCGAGCTATACTTCCACCCAGAACGTTTGCGATTTATGTCGTTGGACAAAAAGCATAGTGATCAATAACCTGATTTCTCATTTTAAAAAATGACATATTATGTTCTTCTAGCTCGAAGAACCAAGAGCCCTCTTTTTGCATCGTCAAAAAGAGTCAAAAACCTCGTGACTGCTTCCCTCCACCGGGACAATCTCATGTAAAAAGCTGGTTGCTGCGGAACTCCCTGCGGTCGGTCTCGAATATTTATTCATAGTTACGGATTCTCGACAGGTCCTCGCAAATGATTCCACCTTTTTACACTCAATTTTCTCGGGTCGGTCCAGATGTCACACTGCGGCTCGCGGGGTCCGGGGCCCCTGCAGAATCCCGAGATGGATGATGGCTGATGAGCGGAATAGTTCGCGAGGACCTGTCATTTTTAAATAACTATAAAAATGAAAAATGACCGACCAACGGGAGTTCCGGAGCGACCGTTCAACAGGCAACAGACTTCACGGCGATTCGAAGCCGCCCCGGGACTTTTGCTTCTTTTGGTCACAAAAGGAGGCTGTTGGTTCTTCCAGCTAGAAGAACAAAATGTTGTTTCGTATCCAAAATCATCAATCATTTGATAACTTTGGGCACGAGACAGGAGAATCCGTCTCGGCCGCAGCGGTTAGGCCGCTTGCTGGTCGACGAGCGACATGATGCGCGCCAAACGCGACACGCGTCCACGATCGTTGCAGATGTGACGCAGGTACTTCGCGATGATGGCAGTCGCACGCTGAACGTTCTCGTCGGCGAAGTCGTCCTTGTGCATCGGGTTGAACCGATCCCTGGCAGTAGAAATGCCAGTCAGCACATAGGTGACAACGGCGCTCGAGAGGTCGTTGACGTAGCGAGAGCACACAGAGCCCTGGAAATGACACACCTCGGCAATCGCGCCTTCGGTTGCGACCATCACCTCGTGCAGAACGCCCTGGTTCAGACCGTACACGTGATTCTCCTGTCTATTAATCATGTGGTTTCCCACAGGACTTCATATTCATCGCTGAATATGTGTAATTAATATTATAGCATAAACATAATATTTATGCAATATCTGCGCTATTCACCGTACTGTACATCGGTGATGTTTGCTATAATGATGCCAATGGCAAAGTTTCAGCTGTCTGACTTTTTCACTTATAAATACCGCTATCAAATCGGCTACGGTTTGATCGTACTGCTGTTCGTCGCACTCCTGGCTGTTGCCGGGCTGTTTGTCCCGGGCGGACTCAGCAAGGGCGAGATGGCAACATTCGTCCAGACCGCATCCCTGGACCGCGAAAACCCTGCGACATTGGCAATACCAAACCTGCCGTTTGCACTAGTCCAGCGAGCCAGCATGGAATTGTTCGGACCAAGTATTTTTGCATTCAAGCTGCCTGCGCTGATTTGTGCGTTTATAGCCGGAGTCGGCGCCGTCCTGCTGTTGCGTCGTTGGTTCCGTCCGAACATTGCGATCCTCGCAACAGTAATTATGATCACGACCGGACAGTTCCTGTACGTTGCCCAATCGGGATCGGCCAGTATCACGTATATCATGTGGTCGGTTTGGTTGTTGCTTGCGGCAACAATGATCACATCGTCTCCGCGACACAAACGATTCTGGAAAGTACTGTTTTTTGCCGTCATGCCGCTCAGTCTGTACACACCACTCAGTATTTATCTAGTACTGGCGATATTCAGCGCAGGTATATTGCACCCACATGTTCGTTACGTTCTGAAACGAATGCCTCGATCACACCTGATTACTTTGACCGCTATGAGCCTCGTCATTGTGGCGCCCCTAGGATATTTGCTGGTCATCAAACCACAACTAGCGCTACAGTTACTCGGCGCTCCGGCATCGTGGCCGCCGAACTTGTGGGCCAACCTCAAGATTTTGGTCCAACAATATTTGAACTTTATTTCGCCAGAAAGTGGCGTATTGATGACGCCCGTTCTCGGCTTAGGATCCATTGCGCTGATCCTCATTGGCGTATGGCAACTATTCACAATACGTTATACCGCACGTAGCTACACGTTGACCGCATGGCTGCTGTTGCTGTTCCCGATACTGTTGATCAACCCTGTATTTACGAGTGTCACATTTGTACCGTTGCTGCTACTTCTCGCTAGTGGATTGGGATATCTATTACGCGAATGGTACGGGATGTTCCCGCGAAATCCATATGCACGATTTGTCGGTATTGTTCCTCTCACTATCCTCGTCGCAGGCTTGGTTGTTACGGGCACCAACCGCTATTTTGACGGCTATCGTTACGACCCAGAGACAGCGTCGAGTTTTAACCACGATGTGAACCTGTACAACCAACACATCAATGCACAGAACATTCCAAAACTTGTCGTGACACGCTATGAACTGCCGTTTTACATTGCGCTCGTCCGCTATGACCACAAAACACCACCACTGATCCTGACGACCCCACCGACCGGTGGCGTGTTTGCTGCCACCAAAGCCGCCCATTCAAAAGTAAAAGACGCCCAGATTAGTCGTATCATCACAACTGATGTCAGCGGGGATAGCGACCGGTTCTACATCTATAATAAGTAGACGAAATATAGTATTATGAACATATACGCCAACGAGCCGAACACTACAGTATAAGAGGAGAAATATTATGGCTTTTGATCAAATGAAGATGCTCAACGATTTGCGTAAAGCGCAGAAAGAACTAAAAGCACAGAAAGTTGTCGTTGTTGCCGGTGGTGACGACGAAGATCCAGCTGTTGAAATCACTATCAACGGCGAACTAAAGGTTGAAAGGGTCAAGATTAACCCTGATTACGTTGACCTGGATGATATCGAAGACCTCGAAAACAACATCGAAGTCGCTATCCGTGACGGTATGCAAAAAGCACAAGAAATTGCTGCTGAAAAGATGAAGCCGCTGATGGGCGGACTCGGCAACCTCGGTCTGTAATAGCGATCTAAATTAATAGGGGAGTAACTGGTAGGGACATACCATGAGTGATCTGTTGCCAAAAGCACTGATTGACGTCATCGAAGACCTCGGCAGATTGCCGGGTGTCGGCGCACGCACCGCAGAACGCTATGCGTATTATTTGTTGCGCGCCAAACCAAACGTTGCCGACAAACTGGCCACCAGCATCAACCACCTCCACGAAGGCGTCAAATCATGCCCGGTCACGTTTGCGCTGATTGATGCATCACAGGACGTGTCGCCACTGTATAGCGACCCATCACGGGACAAAACAACCATTGCCGTTGTCGAAGAGCCATTGGATATCGTTGCCCTAGAACGCACCGGTCAATACCACGGCACCTACCATGTGCTGGGCGGGGCAATCAGCCCCATCGATGGCATCGGACCGGAACAATTACACATCCCTGAATTGATGGAACGAATCAACAGCGACAAAGTTACCGAACTCATCATTGCGACCAATGCCAGTGTCGAGGGGGAATCAACCGCGTTGTTCCTGCAACGCCACATCAAAGATGCCGGGATCGACGTCAAAATGACGCGATTGGCACGCGGCATCCCTGTCGGTGTCGATCTAGAATACGCCGACCAAATCACACTGTCCCACGCCCTCGAAGGCCGACGAACACTCTAAAGAAAAAGCCCCCGTGCATAACGGGGGCTTTTGTTCGACCACTAAGATCGAACGGTAGAGGTGCGGAGCTTTTCGAATGATTTGACGACAGTTCGTGGCAGGCCAACAATGACCGAAAACAGCATCATCGCCGTCATACCGACGACAACGGCAAACGCATACACGATCCGAAATATATGACCATATGCATACAGACAGACGACACCGACAATCGACGCCAGTAGCGCCAGGATGCCGTATTTGTTCTCGTCATAGAAAATCATGATATACAGTCCGACAATGATCAACGCGTGGACGATAGTCGCCAACACATAGAATCCAACTGATGGACGGTCGTTAGTTGTGCTCATCATCCTCCCAAGGTTCGTCAGTAACAGCTGTTACTAATGTGAATATTTATAACATATTTACGGTATTCATTCAAATCAAAACCCCCGCTATATTGCGGGGGTAATGTAGATCAACGAAATACGTCGAACTCGTCGATTGGTTCTTTGGTTGCGCCTTCGGGGACAAATCCATGTCGTAGCGAATACCAACAGGTCATCAGAAATCCGAGTACTTCGATGACGACAAACACTGCGACGCCGACAGCCAGAGATCGAACAACGTCCTTGGTTGTCAGGCTAAGGTTCAGTACTGTGGTGCACACCAACATGATAAAGGCGATTCCTAGAATCGGCCTCAGCGTCATGATGGTACAGGTAACGAATGTACGCATAACGTTCCTTGAAATCACGACAGACAGTCTGTCTGAACTGTACGAGCCAGGACGGATGTACGAGGCTTATATTTTTATTATAGTACTTTTATATATAACTGTCAATTTTCTATCTGTTATGAAAAGCCCCCGTCTGATAGCGGGGGCTTTGCCTGGGATCACTGTGGCCGTGAGTGATAGTGGAACAAAAATCCCAATCCACCCAACACGGCAACAACCCAGAGGAAATGCGGCCAAGTGGCGTAGGCAACAATGCCGAGGAACGCACCAACCGCAGTCGGCGCAACCAACCAGAATCCGACATTTGCGACAAACGCGCTGACTGCCTCGACAGTACGGATGCTCTTGCGATGGTACGATTCGTACCGATACTGCTGAACGGCCAAAATGCCTCCGAAGAGCGCAAACAGCGCACCGACGACAAAACCGACAACCGTACCGAGAATGGGCGCCCATGCGGGCACATCACCGAATACGGCAAACAGAACTGAATCCACTGGACTCTCCCTCGCTGTAAGGTTCAATGGACGATCCATTGATCATCGATGGCACTATCGTCGCACTTTACCAACGAATAATCAATAGGTACTATTACCGGACCTCTGATACAATAGATGCAATGTACGAAACAGCAACAAAACTCATCAACGACGCCAAAAAAATCATCGTCATCCAAGCCGAAAACCCCGATGGGGATAGTGTCGGTAGTTCTGTTGCGTTAGAAGAAATCCTGGGTGATATGGGCAAAGACGTCGTGCTGTATTGTCCTGTTGAGATTCCCAAATACCTGCGCTACATCATCGGTTGGGACCGCGTCGTGTCGGATTTTGATACGTCTGCCGACCTGGCAATTATTGTCGACACTGCCGCTGATGTGTTGATCACAAAAGTCCTTGAAACGCGGGGCGTGCGTCATTTCCTCGAAACACACCCGGTATTGGTCATCGACCATCACACCACGGCATCCAACCTGTCGTTCGAACACACGATGTTGTCCGATGACGCCATCGCCACCAGCGAGGTCATCTATGGCCTGGCGAGCGCTAATAACTGGCCAATCAGCGCCCAAGCCGCCGAAGACATGATGGTCGCCATCATGAGCGATAGCCTGGGGCTGACAACACAAGGTGTTACTCCACGCACGTATGAAGTCGTCGGCAAACTAGCAGCCCTCGGCGCACACAATTCAACCATCGAAGAACGCCGCCGTGAATTCATGAAAAAATCACCGGAAATTCTAGAATACAAAGGCCAACTAATCGGCCGCATCGAATATTTCCTAGATGGCAGATTGGCCCTGGTCCACGTCCCTTGGGACGATATCCAGAAATACAGCGACCAGTACAACCCGAGCATGTTGGTCCTGGACGAAATGCGCCTGGTCGAAGGTGTCGAAGTGGGCGTCGCGATTAAAACATACCCTGACGGCAAATTAACCGGCAAATTACGTTCGAATATTCCTGTATCCGAAATGGTCGCAGGCTATTTCGGTGGTGGCGGCCACGAATACGCCGCCGGGTTCCGCGTGTACGAAGATTATGACAAAATAGTAAGAGAGTTAATCGAAGCGACAGACAAGGCACTGCACGAGTATGACAACAAAGCTGCATAATACGCTGACACGAAATACTGACGAACTGCACCCGATTGACGGGGATAATGTCACGCTGTATACCTGCGGTTTGACTGTGTACAGCCAACCACACATCGGCAACTGGGTCAGTTATATCTATTGGGACGTATTGGTTCGATCACTACGCGCCAGCGGTTACAACGTCACCCGCGTCCAGAATATTACCGACGTTGGACATTTGACCAGCGACGAAGACGCCGGGGAAGACAAGATGCTCAAAGGTGCAATAAAAGAAGGCATCACCGCATGGCAAGTTGCTGACAAATATATTCAAATTGCCGACGACGAAGCCTACAGCCAACTGGGCCTGGTACGTCCTGATCACATGCCGCGCGCGACCGAATACATCCCACAGCAGATTGCATTCGTGCAGGAACTCGAAGACAAAGGCTATACCTATACTATCGAAGATGGCGTCTATTTTGACACCAGCAAACTGAGCGATTACGGCAAATTAGCGCGTCTGGACATCGACGGCCTACAGTTTGGCGCCCGCGTTGCCGATACTGGCAAAAAGAACCCGACTGATTTTGCCGTCTGGAAATTCAGCCACCCCGACGAAAAACGCGATATGGAATGGGACAGCCCATGGGGCAAAGGATTCCCTGGATGGCACCTAGAATGTAGTGTCATGGCGCGCGAAATCCTGGGCGATCAAATCGACATCCATACCGGCGGTATCGACCATATTCCTGTCCACCACACCAACGAGATTGCACAGACCGAAGCCGTCACCGGCAAACAGTTCAGCAATGTTTGGCTGCACGCTAACCACATAAAAGTCGACGGTACCAAGATGAGCAAGAGCCTGGGCAATATCTACACATTGCAGGACATCCGCGACAAAGGATTCGATCTGGATGCGTTCAAATTAGTCGTCCTCAGCAAACATTATCGGACCGAAGGCAACTTCACATGGGAGATTCTGGAATCAGCCCAAAACCGTTTGAACAACTGGCGCGCTGCTGGTGATTTGCGTTGGCAAGGAGCGGGAGAGGGCGATTCTGATAGTGGCCTATTAGAGCTGCTACAGAATGACCTAGACACCCCAGCGGCTGTGGCACGCATCGACGAACTGCTTGGCGCCGAACAACCGACCGGACTGCATGCGCTATTGGACGAAATCCGCGACCTGCTGGGAATTACACTCCACCGTGATGATATTACCGACGAACAAAAATCATTGATCACCGAACGTGAACAGGCCCGCGAATCAAAAGATTGGGCCAAATCAGACGAACTCCGTGACAAACTGGCTGAACAGGGTATAGCAGTCCGCGATACGCCGAACGGCACCGTTTGGGCACATAATTAAACCTTTCTGTTACCTAAGCGTCCGCTGAGGACTATTGACTAATTATGCTTGTGGTTGTATAATAGTATTATCGTTATCATACATGTATGTGACGAGCAATCAAAAATCCGACAACCAACGCAGGAGTCAGTATGTCCCTCACACAATTGTTTGGGCGCATCATTCACCCGCACCACCGCGTCAAGCTGACTCCTGATCAGGAGACACAGCGAATCGCGAAACGACGCGAAGATCTCAGAAAGTCAGGTGTGTGGCTTGGTTACTAACCAGCCATAACGTCGGCGAACATTACAGCCCCGGTCATCACGACCGGGGCTGTTCATATCTGTAGATATTGCATTTTTATCATGATTATGCTATAATAGTATTACTCGCACATTGAGAAAAGGGAGAAGCGAAATGGCAGATACGTTCGCCGATATGGCGTCCGACGCCAGTCAGGATGACTACGCGACCGCCGAATGGCTGACCACCCCCGAGGGTTGGCAGGCACAGGCGGACATGTGGGCACGGCACGACGCGGTCGATGAACTGATTCAACGATCAATCGACTGTCTGGACACCGATCTGATGCCGTACGTGCCTTCGGCATACGCCAGGGCCAACACGCAGCTGATGCTGTTCTGACACTAACTCAATAGCGAAATACCCCTGTCGACGACAGGGGTATTTGCATACTTGATATACTTAGGCTTTTTCAACCAGTTCTTGTTTGGCGTGATGATGTTTTTTACGTTCTAGATAATCTTCGACGAGGACTTTGACACATCCAGCAATCGGAATCGATATAATACCGCCGACGATACCAAATAGGTACAGTCCAATCGTTACTGATGCTAGGACGGCCAGCGCAGATAGTTCGACTGTTTTTGATTGTACGGTCGGTGAGATAAAGTTGTTTTCAATCTGCTGATAGATGACAAAGTAGACACCGAATACCAACGCAGCAGACACATCGTTAAATGCCAGGAGGATAGTAACGATAACGCCGGCGATTGTCGCACCAAACATCGGGATCATTGATAGCAAGAAACAGATCACTGCAGCCGGGAGCGCTAGGTTGTGAGGTATATTGAATATCCAGCTGAGGATAAATACAGTCACCCCGGCAAAGAATCCGTCAATCGCCGACACAGTCAACTGGCCAGTGACATAACCGGTGACGACGTTGTACATACGTGACGCCAGTTTTTTGTGGTATTCCATTCGGTCATGGTCGCTGTATGCACCCCAGATAAATTTCAGTACTCGTGGTGCTTCGATTAACATCAAGAACGATAATACCAGTGTCAAAAACGCTGCAGTAAAGAATCCAAACACCGATCCAACACTGCCAACCACGCCAGCGCCTATGTTTGTAGCCCAGTTCGTCGCCCAATCAGTGGCGTGGCTTTTAATTGATTCAAGGGCTTGGTTGAACTGTGATTCTAGACCATACCGCTCTGCCAGATTTGACACACCGTGCCACTGTGTCTGCGCCTGATCAACAAGTGCGGGTACTGATGCGGCGACTTTGGCAGTCTGTTCAACAACAGGAGGAACAACAAGTAGCAAAAATCCGCCCAGTAAAGCAACGACGATAACAAATGCTATTGCCGTACCGCCAACACGGCTTTTACCGGGCAGGTATTTAGCTAGTGTTGTTACTGGTTTGTTTAATGCAAGTGCCAAGAAAAAGGCGACACCTAGGATAACTAATGCGTCGCGAGCCCTATAGATGACAAGTGCTGCCAGTGCAAACCCGATCACAACCAGCCAAAAGCGGACAAACGTTTGTGTTTCGATGTCGATTCGGGTTCTCATTACTGGTAATTATACCATATAGGCTTAAGCAAAAAACAATATTAACCGCGATGGCGAATCAATCGTGCATTATCTGCAAATCCGCTACCAAATCCATACGTGTAGAGTAGTGTCGTCGCGATCAGATAGACCGTCAGGAGTGCACATTGCAACATCAATGGCGCGAACAAGAGCATAATCGCGCCGGTAACAGCACCGACAGTAGTCGCAACCATACCACCGGTCGCCAAACGCATCGCACTCTTCCGACCGCGCAGGGCCTGCACAACAGCGCCACCCATGAGGAATAATGATGCTGACATTGCGACGATATGTGTTGTAAGAAGAAGTGTACTCATATATCTATTATAGCAGGTGTCGCCTGTGCTTATGCTTAAATAAGTCGCTGATTATTGCGAACGGTCACCGTAATATTCGGTGAGAAATTTGTTTTTAAATTCGAAAAACGTCCCGTCGGCAATCGAGGCGCGAATATCGTCAACCAACCGAACAATGAATCGTTCGTTGTGGATCGTCGCCAAGGTTTTGGATAATAATTCATCTGCATTAAATAGGTGATGGATATAGGCAGATGTGTAGTGTTCGCACGAATAGCAATCGCAGTCGGCATCAAATGGCGTAAAGTCGTCTTTGTACTGCGCCCGCGTGATATTGATGCGGCCGCGGCGGGTATACATCGCACCATTGCGTGCGACACGGGCAGGGGATACACAGTCAAATGTATCAGCGCCGTTTTCGATACAAGCAAAGATATCGTCCGGTTCGCTGATGCCGAGCATATGGCGCGGTTTGTCGTCCGGAAGTTCTTCGTTCATCCAACGGACGATGTCGCCGATGTTTTCTTTGCGCAGGGCACCGCCTAGGCCATAACCGTCAAAATCCATTTCGCCCAAGAATTTAGCGCTTTTGCGACGGAGGTCTTCGTGATCTGCGCCCTGAACCACGCCGAATAGTGCTTGCGGTGGGCGATGCGATCGTTCAGCGTTCAGGCGTTGATGTTCCGCCAGGCTGCGGACCGCCCATGGGTGAGTGCGTTTATCCAGCGATTCGATCTGATAATAATAGTCATGGTGCAGTGTCGTCAGTTCGTCGAAAGCAAACGTGATATCTGCTCCAATACCATGTTGGATCTGCATAGACAGTTCGGGCGTGAATGTATGCATCGATCCGTCGAGGTGTGATTTGAACCGCACGCCGTCGTCGTCGATCCAGGCCAGTTTTTCTTTTTTGTGGGTCACGTTTTCGGCACGATCGCCAGTCATGTCGATGACTTTTTTGAACCCAACGCCCAGAGACATCACCTGGAACCCGCCGCTATCGCTAAATGTCGGACCCTGCCAGTTCATAAACGTATGAATACCACCGGCCCGGTCAATCAAATTATGTCCAGGGCGCAGGTATAAATGATACGCGTTGACCAGTGCCGCTTGCGCACCCGTACCTGCCAACTGTTCGGTCGTAATGCCACGCATTGCTGCGCGCGTGGCAACAGGAATAAACGCCGGGGTCTGAATTGTCCCGTGCGGCGTGGTGATCGTACCAGTACGCGCTAATGCGCCGTCCAGGCGGTGGTGAATCTCGAATTCGAGTGCATTTGTCATTGACCGTATCATACCATAATTAACAGAGGTAATAAATGCGCCAGTTGTAAAAAGTACAAGCAGTATTGACCAGTCCCGATGGACGGGAGCATAATAATGTTAGTCATGTGAGTACTGGGCGACCTTTCCACCCGCAGACTTTATATACAATCGCCGTTACCAAACGGTTCACTAACTACAAAAGCGTTACGACGGGTCATGCGGTAGAATCTGTCAGCCAATGTAGTTCCCCAATAAAATCCGCAACTGGCCACTGCCGGTTTTTCACTAATTTCAAATGATTTTTATCCAAAAGGGGAATAAGGAAATGACTACTCAAATCAACGTACCTGTAACAATACTGAGCATGGGATTCGGCCGCGACCTCCGCGCGATTCCACGCACAATGGAATACCAGGGTCGACACATCGACTTTATCGGCGGCGGACTGCGAACAACTGTCAAAAAAGGCAATCAATTTTTGCAGATCCTCGCAATGAGCGACGGATTCCGCACGTTCCATTTGCGCAGCGACAACCGCGGTGGCACGTGGACTTTGGTCGGCATCAATTAGTCATCGCCAAAGAAAAGAGTGTGCGGACGGGACAGAATCAACTGTCCCGGCCGCACACTTTGATTTAGGGGCGCCGCGGTGGCGTTAGGCCGAACAGTCTGGCATGCAGACGACGACGGCGCACCTTGAGTGTGTACAGTGGGCGCGATGCAATGATGCGATCGACCACATTCGATGCCGCTAGGACGACCTTGGCGCCGTTGTTCATACACGTATCAACGACGATGCGGCCGATGTCCTTTACCGCCGGTAACGACATGATTCATTGTCCCTTCATAGTCCGAAATGAATACGAATACTATAACCTATATGCTTTATCCGGTCAAGAATTCGGCCTACAGATGACCACCTCTATTGCAAAAAGGCCGATTTGAGTATATTATAATCCCACTATGAGTGAGCATCTGCCGACAGCAGCAAATGATAACGACGACGCCAAAATCGTTGAGGCGGCATTTACTGCGGCGCTGTCACGCCCTGAAAATCCTATCAACAACGCACACAAAGATGCACTTGCTGCCGAAGAATATCTCAACGAGTACCTTGAATCTGTTGATCCAGAAGAAGATTCCGCTGAAATTAGTGAAACGATCGCCGATGTCGTGAACGAACTCGACAGAACGTGTGGCCACATGGGTGATGAGATCGTCGTGACGGGTCTGATCAAAATGCGCACCCTCGATCATCGTCAGGTCGACGGTGATACCAAATCCATTACCAAAGATGTCTATGATGATGTTTGGACACCCGTCGAACGGCGTGTTGCGACATCACTGGGTTATTTCGCACAGAAATCAGATGTCGAAGGCAAACTAGCCAACATCTACCATGGTGCCGAAACAAAAATTGAATCGATTTTTTATAGCAGCACATTCGGTTCTGTATATACATCAAAACGTCTGTTCATCCCGATTGATGGCACCGCAGATGCTGAATTGCAATACGCACCCCGCAGCACTAATTTTGAACTGTTAGATTATTATCTGGGAGAAGAAATGATGTACCAGATTGATGACGCACTGCACAACAAAGAATCACTCAACGACACGCTGCACAGCCTGGGCAAAATTGACCTCAAAAAAGCCGCCGCAGTCACCGTCGACCCTGACGTCCGATTCGCTCTGATTGATTACGTTAATCACACGCTGGATCTAAAACAAGAAATTCCCTATGAAATCAGTGGCGCATCATTCGTTGATTATGACGATGACGAGGGCAATCCGGTGTTCTGCCGATTGAACCCCAAAATTGCCATGACCGGCCATCTTGACGGCATTGGAATCGACCTCGAATCCAACCGTTTCCGCCTGGTTGCTTCGATGCCATTTAGCGACGACACCGTCCAAAATGTATCGTACCGAATCACCCCACGACTATCAGTCCAACGACACAAGTCTTTTGTGTTCAGTACCACTGCTAAATTACGTGTTCAATAATTGCCAAATGAAAGTTTGCGCGCTATAGTTATTTGTATGAAAACCGCTCAGGAAACAATCGGTTGTGTTGGAAGTGCCACGGCGATACTTGGAAACAAGTGGACGCCGTTATTGCTGCGTGCATTTTTAAACCAAGAAACCGTGCGGTTTTGCCAAATGCAGGAACTCGTTGGGGGCATCAATCCTCGCACCCTTTGTTCTCGTTTAGAGCAATTGGAATCCGAAGGTATCATACGCAAAACTCAGTCCGACGAAGGATCTCGTAGCGTATACCAGCTGACAAAAAAAGGCAGTGATCTTTTGCCAGTTCTGCAGACTATGCAGGAATGGAGCAGCAAATACCCGACACTACAGCCAAAAAAGGCCTAATATCTCATCTGAAAATCCGGACTGAGAGTGGGCTTTCTAACAGCTTTTTATAAGCTAACGGGAGTATCATAGATATATGAGAGTATTAGTTGTTGAAGATGAGCACAAAATAGCACGCGCCGTTGCCCGGGCTTTAGAACAGGAAAATTACGCTGTTGACGTCGCCTATGATGGCGATGAAGGTTTTGCTATGGCAACAACAGAACCATACGATGTCGCAATCATTGACCGTATGATCCCTGGTGGTCATGACGGTATTGGTATCGTTACCGCAATGCGCGATGCCAAAATTCACACGCCAGTATTATTATTGACCGCACTAGGTACAACCGCCGACAAAACGCGTGGACTCGACAGTGGTGCTGATGATTATTTAGTCAAACCATTCGCCCTTGCCGAACTGTTAGCGCGCGTCCGTGCATTATTGCGACGTCCGCCAGAACAACAGGGAACAGTGTTAAAAGCAGATGATCTGGAACTGGACACGACGACATTCCGCGTTACCCGCGGCGGCAAAGAAATCAACCTAACGAGTAAAGAATTCGCGCTACTGGAATATCTCCTGCGCAATCAGGGACGACCATCGAGCAAAGAAACAATCGTCGCCCATGTTTGGGACTACGATGCAGATATTCTTCTGAATACCGTGGAAGTCTACGTGAAATACCTCCGCGCCAAAGTCGACGAACCATTCGACAAACAGCTCATCAAAACCGTACGCGGATTTGGCTACAAAATCGAAGCCTAGTATTCGCCACCTGTCACTCAGGGCATTATAAGGTGTTACACTTACACTAGAACTATGTTTCATTCAGCAACACTCAAATTGACTGGCTGGTATCTATTGATTCTCATGAGTATCAGTCTGATTTTTAGTGCTGCAATCTATAAAGTCACCACCGACGAACTAGGGAACCGCCTGGGCGAGTTCCAGGAGCGGTTCGAACAGCCGGATATGGCACCATATACTTCGCCGAACCATCGGCTGTTTTCATCGTTCCGCAACGACCAGCGATCATCAGCAGACCGTAATATTCTGTTCACACTCGTATACGTCAACGCATTGATATTTCTGGGTGGCGGTGCGCTGAGTTATTTGCTGGCTCGACGTACTCTCGGACAAATAGAACAGGCACACGAGCAGCAATCACGATTTACGAGTGATGCCAGCCACGAACTTCGCACACCACTAGCGGCAATGAAAACCGAGCTAGAGCTGGCACTCCATGACCCGAATATCACCAAAGCTGAAATGCAAGAACTTCTCAAAAGTAATTTAGAGGAAGTCGATCGACTCACCACACTATCGACGACGCTGTTGCAGTTATCACGTATGGACTATAGCAACATCGAGTTCGAACGAGTTGATGCAAATGTCGTTGCAGAAGAAGTCATCCAACGCTATGACAAAAATGCGAATCGCATCGTTTTGCAGCTGCCGAAAACATCGACATACATCAAAGCCAACCAATCGAGTATCGAAGAGTTGTTTACCATTCTGGTTGATAATGCACTCAAATACAGTCCAGCCAACGACAAGATCCAGACCGAAATCACTGTCCGCGGACGCCAGGCGCAGTTTTCGATTAGTAACGGCGGCAAAGGAATCCCTGCCGACAAACTGCCACGTATATTCGATCGATTTTATCGCGCAGATGAATCCCGCAGCCAGGGCGGTGCAGGTCTAGGACTGGCGCTTGCCAAGGAAATTGTTGAGCTGCATCGTGGCGAATTGCTTGTGACAAGCACCGATTCAAAAACAACATTTCGTGTTGTTTTGCCGCTCTTTCGCAAAAACTAGTCTCCGCCCATTTTGACCTGATTTTGGGGTTTTGGTATGGAAATTACTACATGATTTTTGGTAAAAAATTGGATATTTCACCCCTGTTAACTAATCTAAATCATAGTATTAAATCATAAAAAACAAAGATTGTTAAATAATTCACTGTTTTCTAAGCTAGGCTGTATAAACTAGACAACATAACCGGCGCAAAAACCGGTACAAATAGCAACTAAGGAGGGATGACAGAAATGGAAACCACCGAAACAATTTACTTAAGCAAGAAGGGTCTCAAGGAACTAAAAAAGGCTGTAGCACAGCTAGAAAGAGACCGACACAAAACAATTATCGACCTGCACGAACAGGACAAAACCGATAACCATGACGAGCGTTACGCACGTATTGAAAAGCTCGCGCAACTCGACGCAATCGAATCAGAGCTGGACGAAAAGCGCGAACTGCTCATGAACGCAAAACCATATCCAAAGACGAGCAAGCTAGAGACTCTTGCCGTTACGATTGGATCGGTCGTTGAATTGATCGACAAAAGCGGACGCAAATACGTCTATACTATCGTCAATTCAGTCGAAGCAAACCCAAGTGATGGACGTATCAGTTTCAAGAGCCCTCTAGGCCAGAACCTGCTCGGTAAATCACTCAAAGACACGGTGAATTGGGGCGGCGGCAAAACCGAACTTCGCCTGGTTCGCATTTCGTAAAAAAACAGTTATTCCTCCACATAATAACTCCGCCGATTGGCGGAGTTATTATTTATCTTGCTAATGCTGAGGATCGGGATTATAGTTATCTCACTAGGTACGCATTGTGAGTGAGATTTACGAACAATCAAACACACCCAACTATCACGAGAGTATTGCTCCCGAGTCGCGGTTCGTGCGGATTGCGAATGCAATCATCGAGAAATCTGGCGAACAGATAGGGGCAAACCCGAACAACAAGGCATTCGTCTGGCCCAACAAACCCGAAGGTTATTACTACAAAGTACAGGTCGTCGTCACATTAGGTATTTGGGGACAGCCATCATTCGTATTTTCTCTCGAACATCATATAACCGAATTACCAGACGGGCGTCCGTTGGTACGCTATGCCGTCACATCGGAAAACGGCAAAACATCGTCCATTGGTGTCTATGATGCAAATGGCAAACCCAAAGAACTCAGCAAAGAAGACCGACATATCGCCACTATCCATGCGTTGGACATACTGACGCAGGCCGCGCCCAGAGAAGCGCAGGAAATATTTGATGATGTCGTTGATTATCGATTCAAGGGCATCGTGGGCAGTTATGTACTCAGTAAATACGCAGTCGAAGGCACAGCGGAGCTAATGGATGAATTCGGTGCCATGATGGCCGCCGAAGAACATGCTCGACGCGTCCAAGAAATCGAATCAAAAGTACTGACAAAAAGTAGCAAACACGATAGTCCCGCCAAACATGAAACTATCGCCGAAGCCGTCGCCACTCGACGTACCAAAACTGACAAAAATAACTACACACCCGTCGATGTCCATGCCGCGACCGATCGCGTATTTCGAATGATTGGCCCCAAGTGGCGATACCATGTACGAGACGACCAATAAACACTGTGATACTATTGAATTACACTACTAACGATAGAGGTACGGTATATGAGTGCAATTGGCAGTATAGTAGGGATTCAAGAGGGCATCGAAGCAGGACTGGTAACCGGAGGTCTCTCGACCGCCGAAAAGAACCAATCTCGTAAATTAATCGCATTAGGACTGGGCGCGACAGCCGCCGGTGTCGCGTTGGGCCACACCGTCGGCGAAAGCGCACTCGAGGCAATCGACCAATACATTGGTGATGGCGGGGTCGGGTTCCTGCCGGCACTTGCTATTGGCGGTACAGTCATGTGGCATAACATGCGCAGCAAACCACCTCAGAAATCTATGGAAAAACTCGAAACGCGCCTACCAATTGTTATCGGTGCTGGATTCGCCGCATTCGAAGGTACCGAATCAGGTATTCTGACATCCGCAACACAGACAGGACTATTGTCTGCGGAAACAGTCACGCTCGCATCCGCCGCTGCTGCTGTTGCGCTGTTCGCCGGTGCCAAGAAATTCGCCGGAAAAGTATCGCCGAAAAACGCCCTCCGTTATGCACGCGGGGTCGCCCTCGTACCAGCCGCCTATATTGGTGCCAAAGCCGCGCCTGAATTACTCGAAGAACCAAAGGTTGCCGGTGTAGCTATCGCCGCACTGGGCACCGTCGCCATGGCTGGGGCAGTGAAAAGCTTTTTCAAACGAAAACCAGCAGCCGAATCAGAGCCGCAAGCCACTGAATAATCATCCGGTAAATAGGTAAGATATAAAAACTCCGTACCTTGCTCTCATGAGAGTAAAGTACGGAGTCATCCGCTGTTGCCATTTTAGAACAAAATAACTACAGCGTTATCACCACCGACACAACGAACGGCATTGACCGTTGATCCGTTGTTCAGACTTGCAACAAAACCAGGCTGACACTGCATGGTATATGACATACCTGTGACAGGACTATACGCGACAACGACTGGGCCGACCTGATTCAGATATGCGCTCCTGACATTCTGCGCAAACGGACAGGACGTGACGGTCGTCGCGATACCCGCATGCCCGCCGGGGCATACCGCGAACACTTCGTCGGCGTACGCCGATACGGGTAATAACATCGCCGTACCGGTACTAAATGCACCCACCGCTGCAGCAATAGCCGCAATTTTTTTATACATACCTGGCCTCCTTACAAGATAGACAATCCAGGTTATTACTATTGTATGAATTATCTTCTGCTGCGTCTGTGAGGTAACTGACATGAAGGGTGAGAATCCAGGCATCACTGACAAGAAACAACGAGTCCAACGGACTCGATTTTTCTTGGCTGGAATGGAGGGATTGTATTGTTCAGCATGCTTCTCTTGGCTGGGATGGAGGGTGAAAGTCTTTGAGAACTCATTCCTGGCTGGGATGGAGGGTGAGACGTGCCAGCGGCACGTCGCAAGGCCGGAAACCCGGAGCGTCTTACGACGCCCGAGTTGAGGCGGGCTTGCAGAAAATTCTGAAAGAATTTTACTGTGAGTCGAACCCAGGCGTTCGAATCCACACCTATACAAAAAGTAAAAAGCCCCAGGTCTGTAAACCTAGAGCATTTTACTTGGCTGGGATGGAGGGATTCGAACCCCCGAATGCCAGGACCAAAACCTGGTGCCTTACCACTTGGCGACATCCCAAAATACAAATGATAGTATACCATATAATCCATTATTCTTGTATCTCTGACGTAGAGCAAAAAATAATGAATCAAAACTGTTTTTTAGCTTACAGAATTAGCGATGGAGGAGAACTATAATACACGGTATGAAAAGACCGTTGTGGAAAGGCATCGTGCTGAACATCAGTATGTTCGTGATATTTTTGATATTCGCACGGATCGGTCTGAATCTGGGATACGCAGATATACTCACATCAGTATGGCCAGTCGCGGGTATCACGCTCGCTGCCGTTTATTTGTTCGGCTATCAACTCCTCCCGTCGATCGCTCTTGGGTCACTCGTTTTTAGCTTTTCCGTGGGGACCGCACCGATCGCCGCAGCAGGAATTATGGTTGAGGCCACCCTCAGACCATTTCTGGGAGCATATATCCTTCGAAAAATAGGTTTTGACCCTTTACTCAGACGATCCCGAGATGTCCTGTACTTTATTGGTGCCGCGGGTATGCTGTGCTGTATCATTAGCGCAACAATTGGTGCGGTTAGTTTGATTGTCGGTGGCATGATACAGTACGATGATTTTGCCTACGCATGGGGGACATGGTTTATCGGCGACTTTCTCGGTGTTGTTGTCATCGCGCCGGCATTACTGGTATGGGCTAGCCGTATTCGATCGAGCGAGGAAAGAAAAAAAATTCTTTATAAAGAAATGATCATGTATGGCATCTCCCTAGCAATAATTAGTGGTATTGTGTATTCAGATGTGATCTGGCGGGGGTTTGACCCAAATGCTTCGGCGTACATCATGTATGTACCACTCATATTTATTTCGTTAAAGTTTCGTCAGTCTGGTAGCGTCCTTGGTGTATTAGTCGTTTCGATTGTGGCGACTGCCTTCGTTGAATTGCTCTATTCACGCGGTATCTCGTCCAAGGAATCTTCTGATTTACATTTTCAGCTGCAACAATTTATGGGCATTACCGCCATGACATTTCTGATGATGTCCGCGCTCGTTGAGCAGTATATTCGCTCAAAGACGCGACAAATTGCACTGCTGGAAGAAACAATCGCGCTGAGTGAGGAGAGAACGAAATTGCATAAACTTTCCGAAGCAAAAGATGAATTTATCGCCGTTGCCTCACACCAATTACGCACACCGACGGCGGGTATAAAAGTCAGTCTGGGCATGTTACGCGACGGTATACACGGTAGGCTGAATAGAGACCAGCTGAAAAGCGTCGATGCCGCCAATGAATTTAACGATAGACAGATAAAAATGATTGATGATTTACTGAGCATTGCCCAGCTGACGATGGACGGCGTTGCGTTACGGAAAAAATCGGTTAACATTAATGAAATCATTTCTGATGTCGTCTACCGAATTATGCCGAAAATCCTCCATCGCAAACAACGACTCGTTTTTCATAATAGCGAGGATACAATGCGGGTACGCGTGGACCCGGATAAATTTTCTGCAGTCGTCGAAAACATTGTTGATAATGCCAGCAAATATTCACCTGATGGTTCCAAGATTTTCATTACAACAACCCAAAAGAAAAATTCCTATTACATTGCCGTCAAGGACCAGGGCGTCGGAATTGCAAAAAAAGACATTAATAAACTATTCAAAAAATTCTCTCGCATTCATAACAAACTGACCGATACAACGATCGGGAATGGACTGGGACTCTATTGGTCGCGCAAGATTATTCAGCTACATGGCGGCGATATTACGGTGACATCATCGCCAGGCAAGGGATCGACCTTCACAATTGTTATCAAATAAAACTGCTCCGTGGATAGCGGTGCACTTGCGAATTCTGTTAGATACTGGCATAATACACATACTAAATAACAGAGAGAACCATGCGCATTCCAGGCAGATCAGACATCATCGACCAACTCGCAGTCGAAACAACCAGTCAACCGCACTACGACATTCGACAGCTGTCGCACGAAATAATCTTGCGTTCTGGCAACACGTCTCATACCTGGATAAACGACCGCGGTTCCAAAATTAGCCTGGTCGCCATTGATGATAGTAACTATCGTACATATGAACTATTCGTCCAGGATCACAATGACACTGATTTTCACCATTTCATCTACAGCAATATGTCCCAACCAATTCGCTATGAATACCCGCTGTATACCTGGCACCGGAAACGAGATGGGGAAGAGACACGTGCTCAATTGGAATCACTACTACTGACCGGACCGGTAGGTGACAAAACGCCCGATAATCATACAGAAAACAAAATACAGAAAATATTTTCGGTTATCGCGCGTCGTCTCGTCATGGAAAACATCGAAGAGAATCAACCGGGTTACCGCGCACAGATTTTTAACGAAATCCTTGCAGCTAACGATACGGACACCAAATTCGCTATTGGACAAAAACTCTATGACGAGAGCATCATGATTGGCAACTTTACTATCGATGCAGCCCAATTCGATCTCGCCCTCAGCGAGCAAATGATGCACTACCGCGCACAACAGCGTCAATTAACACAGCGAACCGAGAATCAATAAATTATTGTTTGCCGTCGATGTTGTGGCCACCAAATTTGTTGCGCATTGCCGCAAGTAGTTTCGTAGAGAAATCAACCTGACCTTGTTGTGACGCCAAACGAACGTCGAATGATGCCTGAATTGCCGGCATTGGAATACCTAATTCTTTGGCTGTTTCGAGTGTCCATCGAGCTTCGCCCGATTCGGCAACAACGCCGCTGATCCCGTCCATATTTGGATTTTCATGAAGTGCTTGACGAGTTAAATCGTTCAACCAACTTGTCACGACACTCGACTGCTGCCAGATATCACCAGCTGCAGCGAGGTCAAGATCAGGGTATGGACCTTCTTTTAACACTCGGTAGCCTTCGGCCAATGATTGCATCATGCCGTATTCAATCGCGTTGTGGACCATTTTGACGAAATGTCCCGTGCCGTTCGTGCCAAAGAATTGATGACCGCCACGCGGTTGCGCCAATGTATCAAGTGCGGGAACAACCATGTCATAAGAGGCCTGGTCACCACCAACCATCATCGAGAAACCATTTTGCAGGCCCCATACGCCACCGCTCGTACCAATGTCGAGTAATGTGCTGCCTGCGGCGTTAACACGCTCTGCACGAGCTGCATCGCCTCGATAATCACTGTTGCCGCCATCGATAATGACGCTGCCTTTCGGCAAAATCTGTAGCCATTCATCGATCTTGCTATCAATGACATCTGCCGGAAGCATGATCCAGAGTACTACTGGGTCACCGCCAAATGCATCAACGACATCTTGGTCAGTATAGGCAGGAATTGCTCCGTATGCTTTTGCTTCGTCAACTTTTTCTGCACTGCGATTATGTGCGACAACTGTATGTCCGTTTTCGTGTAATTTGCGCGCGATTTGTCCGCCCATGCGCCCCAGGCCCGAGATAGCTATTTTCATATGATTCATTGTACCATCACCGATTTTATTTAACGAATACGGCTGAGAACAACTGCGGTTCTGG
>JAYRHL010000008.1:0-4851 GCA_041907345.1 Saccharimonadaceae bacterium (SeqCode)
TATCGGCAGGACTGAATAATTTTGTCGCTGTCGCCAACTGAACGTGACATTCGATACCAATGGTCATTTGATAGTTCGTCATCAAATAGCCCCCAAATCTTTGAGCGTGTGTTTATACGCATTGAGCGCACGGCGGGTCTGGTTGTAATTCACCCGTACATCAGATTCGTGTGCAATGCGGTTACGTAGTTTATGAGCAGACCATAGTTCTTCGCGATGAGACAATTGACCACGCGTTGCCTTAAGGCGCTCTGCCATTGTTTGTCCACGATAGCCCTTGTCGCGCAGTGCCTGATCAACCAATTTATCTGCGTTCAAAATTGCCAAATGAAAACTTTGTTCATGATCTTTGACGACAGATTGTTCAATGTCCAGCCAACGCACGCGATATTTATCAACATCTAACCGACTACCGCGTTTGCCGACAGTAATCATCGCAAACAAGATAACACCAATGACCAATACGGTCGCAAATAATAGAATAATTCCGCTATCCATTACGCATTGCCCTCCAGACTGCGTGCTAGTGCTAATAAATCGGCATCGTGTCGCCGTTGCCCAATTAATTGTATGCCCACCGGCAGACCTTCGCTAGTATTTCCTGCAGGAACACTAATTGCAGGCAACCCAGCCAGACTGGCAGGAACGGTCATGACATCTGCCAAATACATTTTCACTGGATCGGCAGTGTTTTCGCCCAATTTAAACGCCGGTGTTGGCGCAACAGGGCCAACAAGCACGTCATAGTTTTCAAACAGTGCGTTAAATTCATTCACGAGTAGCGTGCGGGCTTTTTGTGCTTGCAGGTAGTAGGCATCAAAGAATCCTGAGGACAGGACATAGCTGCCGATCATAATACGACGTTTGTTTTCAGCGACAAATCCCTCGTCACGCGAACGACCATATAGTTCTGCAAGTGATGAAGCCTGCGCACGATGACCGTAACGCACACCGTCGTATCGAGCCAGGTTACTACTGATCTCGGCAGGAACGATAATGTAATACATCGCCAACGTATATTTGGCAATTGGTAAACTGACCTCTTCGACAGTGTGACCAGCATTTTTCAGACGTTCGACATACTCATGTACCCTCGCTCGTACATCAGCATCGACATCATCGGTCATAAATTCTTTGATTATACCAATTCTTTGTCCCGGTTTGACGTCGGTTGGCGCAAAGAAATCAGGTAGCGTCGTCATATCATTCGCATCGCGACCGGCCATCACGTCCATTACCAGCGCCGCATCGTCGGCGTTTGTCGTAAAACAGCCAATTGTATCGGTACTGCTGGCCATTGCGACAACACCGTAGCGGCTGACGGTTCCGTATGTTGGTTTGACGCCTACGACACCGTTAAAGCTGGCGGGTTCACGAATGGATCCGCCCGTGTCAGAACCAAGGGCAAATGGGACAATGCCGAGTGCAACAACAACGGCAGAACCGCCGGATGATCCACCGGCAACGCGTGATTGATCGGCCGAGTTTAATGTCGGGCCAAATGCTGAGTTTTCGGTACTACCACCGTGAGCAAATGCATCGAGGTTGGCTTTGCCGATACAGATTGCGCCTTCGGCCTCTAGTCGTTCAATTGCGGTTGCTTGTAATGGTGCAGAAAAATTCTCCAGGATATGACTTGCGGCAGTCGTCGTTCCGCCCAGCGTCAGAAAGTTATCTTTGGCAATAAACGGTACGCCGGCTAGACGTCCAGTGATCTCTCCACTGTCGACCTTTGCGGCGCGGTCGAGTGCGCGTTCTTCTGTCAGCGACAACAGTGCGTGGTACTGCTCGTTATTCTTTGCGGTATCAATCGCCGATCGCACGTTGTCGACAGCCGATTTTCCGATGTAATCTGCAATCACTGTCATTAGAGGACTTTCGGTACTTTGATTTGGTTATCTGTTTGTTCTGGAGCTAACGCCAAAAGCGCCTCGCGATTCGCAGGGTGCGCAGCGACAACATCGTCTCGTCCAACATTCTCAAGATCGGTTACTTGATAGGTTGGCTCAACGCCACTCGTGTCGAGTTCTGATAGTTGATTTATATAGCCCAAGATATTACTCAGATCAGCCTGTAGCGATGCAATCTCAGCATCACCCAACTGGAGGTTGGAAAGTTGCGCCAAATGCAGCACGTCATCTCGAGTAATTGATGTGGTGGTCATGTTTGTAATTATACTAAAACTTAATTGAAAAGTCTTTTACTATCTGATTGTTATTCCCAACGGAATACCTTGAATGCGATGATATAGATAACAACCGCCCAAAGACCAATCAAACCAATTTGCGGTGTAATCTCCCACAGATGCTTGCCTTCGGTCGCAATCAATCGGATACCTTCAATCACTGGTGTCAGTGGTAAAAAGTTCGACACTGTCTGCAACCATTCGGGCATCAAGAAACGCGGGAAGAACGTACCGGACAGGAACATCATTGGGAACACGATAATATTTGACAGTGGTGCAGCCTGTCGTTCGTTCTTTGCCCATCCACCTAGGGCGAGACCAATACCGAGAATCATCACGATACCCATCACAAGGAATATCGCCAGTTCTAACCAGTTACCTATGATTTTGAGATGGAATACTGTAATCGCAAATGCGAACATGACACCCAGTGCTAGCAGACCAATCGCTGCCTGGCCAATCATTGTCGATAGGAAATACTGCCATACTTTCAGTGGTGTTGTACTCAAACGACGGAGAATGCCCATTTTTTTCAATTCTGGGAATACGTTCACTGGACCAAAGATACCCATACCAATGATCGAGAACCCAAGCAATCCGGCAAATGTGTAGTCAAACGGAGACAGGCTCTTTTGTTTTAGTTCTTGGCCTTTCACCGTAAACGGTGTCTGTACCGTGATCAGCTTGCCGTTGATAGATTTAAATTGACTATCCATGACGGCAATCAACGCAGTTCCTGATTGTGAGTTGTTTTGAGTGTAGATAACCTCAGCCTGTCCACTAGGAACCTTATCCCCGGTTTTCACCTCTCCAAAATCTTTTGGCAAGACAATTGCGGCATCCAGCTGGGACTTTGTCATCAGCTCTTTGGCTTTGTCGAGCGTCGACGCAGAATCATCAATCTTGAATACGCCACTATCTTTCGCACTTTTAACAAAATCTTTTGCAACTTGGCTTTGGCTTTCATTAATCAACGCAACGCGGAATGATACACCGCCACTACCAGAGTTAAAGCTACCAAATACAAACAAGAAAATTAATGGAAAGACGACGGTAAAGAATATCGCCAATTTGTCACGAAAATATCGTTTAGTATTAATACGGACAAATGTCGCTACGGTATATAGTGATTTATTCATCGCGAAGCCCCTTTCCTGTCAGGTCGATAAAGACGTCTTCCAGGTTTGCCTGCTCAACGTGCTGTTTCTTTTTGAATCCTCGTTTCAACAATGCTTTGATCAAATTCTGTGGACTGTCGATTGCAATAATCTGACCGTTATCCATGACTGCGATGCGGTCACACAAGATCTCTGCTTCGTCCATATAGTGTGTTGTCATGACGACGCTGATGCCTTTGTCACGTACTTTTTTAATCAAATCCCACAAATGGCGACGTGCCTGTGGATCAAGGCCCGTGGTTGGTTCATCAAGAAAGAATACTTTTGGTCCATGAACAAGCGCAGTAGTGATGCTCAGGCGCTGTTTTTGGCCACCGGACAGATCCTCAACAAAACTCTTAGCCTTATCTTCTAGATCCACGTCTCGTAAAAATTCCATTGGATCAACTTTCTCACCGTAGGCCGCAGCAAACATCTCGATAACTTCTGTCAGACGTGTTTTATCCTGGAATGCTGGTGTTTGGGGCTGGACACCAATCAGATATTTAATTTTTTGTGGGTGTTTTGCCACATTAATGCCGTCAATTTCAACTACTCCCTCGTCGATAGGTCGAAGTGTCTCCATCATCTCAAGAGTTGTTGTTTTGCCTGCGCCGTTCGGACCGAGAATGCCGAATATTTCACCTTTTTTCACCGTAAAGCTAATGCCGTTCACGGCCTGTTTGTCACCGTAGCGCTTCTTGAGGTCGCGCACTGTTATCATATCTGTCATATATATCTATTGTACCGCAGATCGATACGTCGTGTCTCAACTTTTACTAATATGCGAGTTCGGGTTGTGTTTCGTTACTTTTAATTGCAATGTCAACCAGCGGCGCATCTGTAAACAGAATCGCGGCCGTTCGCGGAGGTATATAATCGAGCGACTCGTCAAAGATTCGATCCACACCGTGATACAGCGGCTTAATTGGATTATTGCGAGAACCATATATTGCGCGGAATCCGGCACCAAAGAACATCTGTGATTGGCCCTCTCCGTACGATGGATAAATTTTCTTATATCGTGGGTGGTGTTTGCCAGGTGTTTTACACCAAAATCCAGGTGCACTAGAATACGCCTGAATCGTCATGCAGCCGCGATCATTGTGCGCCTTGGCGACGCGCGCGTTTTGCTCAACAATCAGTTTGCCGCTGTCATCGCGTGTTGCATATCCATCGTATCGAAGCAACCGCAGCGTCGTCTCGCTTTGTCCACCTGGAAAATGTAATTCGTTCATTGTGGTGAACGAATCATTGAGCACATTTATCAGATTCTTTGCTGTACGTGTCAGTTCTTGGCGAAGTGCAAATCCATCATCCATAAATCGACGGAAATCTTCTGGCATATATAATTTTGGTGTATTCGACCACTTCGCCCATAGATTATTGTTGAAATGAAACAAACTCTTTGGATCAACTATTTGCATCCCAGCAGGATTGAATTTGATATTTTTACTGACGTGGCCATCTTCGGGAATACCGTTTGCATCGAAACGTCCTGCAGTCCAA
>JAYRHL010000009.1:0-19653 GCA_041907345.1 Saccharimonadaceae bacterium (SeqCode)
AATAAAAAAGACAGGAAGACCTGTCATTTTTATTTGGTACGCGAGAAAGGACTTGAACCTTCACGCCCGGAGGCACTAGCTCCTAAGGCTAGCGTGTCTACCAATTCCACCACTCGCGCGTATTTTTAAATCACTGTAAGTGTTGGTGAGTATGCGGTTGCGATACTCATGCTAGCGTGTCTACACATAATTTGCGTTTCACGCAGCCACCACTCGTAACTTGACTATAATAACAGATTATCACTAATTGGGCTAGTGTTTCGTCATTCACTATGCTTGTGCTATTATTAATGCAACATGAGTTCAAAGGTTGCGCAGTATTTGAATGAACACTTGTTGGGTGAAGTCACCACCAACGAACATGTTCGCAAACAGTACGCTACTGATGGTAGCGTGCTTCGAATAGTTCCAGATATGATTATCTATCCTCGTACTACGAGCGATATTCGCAAAGTTGCACGTTTTTCTTGGCAGTTGGCAGAAAAAGGCCATAAATTACCAATTACTGTTCGTGGCGGTGGCACTGACCAAACCGGCGCGGCCATTGGATCGGGCGTTATTCTCGACGTTCGTGCCCACATGAACACGATCTTTGAACTGGACGTCAAACAGCGACTCGTCCGTGTACAGCCTGGGGTCACGTTCAAAGCGTTAAATGACGCACTTCGACTGCAGGGATTCCGCATCCCGTCATATCCACAGTCACAGGCCTACAGTACCATCGGAGGTGCGATAGCCAATAATGCCGGTGGTGTATTGTCGGGCAAATACGGTGCGACGGGTGAATGGATTCATCAACTCGAAGTGATTTTGTCGAATGGTGAAGTTTTGCAGACAGGGCGTGTCAGCAAACGTGATCTGAACAAGAAAAAAGGATTGCAGACATTCGAAGGCGAACTATATCGCAACGTCGACAATTTGCTCACGGATAACGCTAGCCTCATCGAAAAACTGGCCGTTGACGGACGTGATAACGCTGGATACAACGTCGTCGATGTAAGCCGACGTGATGGTTCAGTCGATTTGACGCCACTGGTTGTTGGCAGTCAAGGAACATTGGGAATTATTTCCGAAATTATCATGAAGGTCCAACCTATCCCAGAATACCCACTCGTTGGTGCGTTGGCATTTCCCGATCATGATGCTGCCCGTGATGCGCTCGACGTGCTGCGGGCACTCGACCCGTCTGTACTCGAACTGATTGATGGACGTATGTTCGAGGCTGCAGCCGATCGGGGTAAATCATATGCATTCTATGACGAAGCCGTCGACCAGGGAGGCGTTGCGGCCGTCGTTGTTGTCGAATATGACCAACAAGGCGAATATGCCAAAAAGAAAATTACGAAAAAAATCGAAAAATTATTCGAAAAACAACAGGCTTATATCGCGCTAGAGCGCAAACCAGAAACGGGTGACGAACTACGAGCGTTGGTTCAAGCGTCGGTATTACCACTCCTACCGGAAAAACCAGAACAGAGCGTACCGCAGATCCTCGAGGGTGCCTACATACCGCAGGAGCGCCTTGAAGATTTTGCCAAAGCAGTTGAAACGCTGGAAACAAAGAATCATGTGGCACTGCCTCTCTGTGGTCACGCCGGAGAACATATTTACTATGTACGACCACAACTTGATTTTCACAAAGTCGGCGATCGCCAAAAGGTATTCAAACTACTGGCAGAATGGTCGGCGGCCGTATTCGCACATGGCGGTAGTTTGATCGGAATGAGCGGCGAGGGCAGACTGAAAGCAGCATTCGCGTACAAAGATTTGGACGATGATGTCAAAGAACTTTACACCTCAATTCGTGATCTATTTGATCCACTTGGATTTTTAAATACTGGCGTCAAACAAGCGGTTGAGTTGAAAAAACTTGCCGGCGACTTCCGTGCCGACTACGATGGTAGTGACTTTGCACAGTACGCCGTTACTGAATAACCTGCAATAAAATTATTCACAGCGTTTTTACCGTGACGCGGGCCATAATGATGATATGACACGGACAAAGAGTCAAGTGAAGAACGAAGTCTTTTTGGACGACATGGGTATTATTCGATGCGTATACCATGGATCTCAAACAGTATCGTCTATGCACGAGGCAATTGAACGTATGCTGACTATCGCTGACATACTGATTCGGAATGATCTCCCCGTCAGAGTACTGATCGATATTCAGGATATGGGACCGTATGATCAGGCAGCGCGTATTCTCGAAATGCGAGCTCGGACCGTTCTGCCGTTTTGGAAATTGTCATTTGTGACGACACCAGAGCATCCGGAACAGGAACAGATTTCGCGCAAACTAACGATGATGTCCGGCAGGCGCAAAGAAATACGGTATTTTGAACACGAAGACGATGCGATTGGATGGTTAATGGTGCAACCTAGGCAAATAAAATAGCCGACCGAAAGATCGACAATTTTATTTGGTACAGATGAGAGGACTTGGCCACGTTCCGCGGCCCCGAAACTTCACGATTGAAAACAAGTTTTCATCGGAAGGTTTCCTTGCGAACTGCCGCTGGCAGTTCTCACCTCCACACCCCGGGGTTCGGTTCAATTCATTTATAAACCAACGAAATAGCCTCAGACTTTTGGTCTGAGGCTATTTTCGTTGGTACAGATGAGAGGACTTGAACCTCCACGCCCTTGCGGGCACTAGCACCTGAAGCTAGCGCGTCTACCAATTCCGCCACATCTGCGCATATTCAGGAGAGGCGCTGCCTCTCCGTTCCTGCTTCGAAATGAATTCGAAGTCAGCAACTCCTCTTCGCTAAAGCTCGGGTAAACCCTCGTTCGCTTCGCTCATGCGTACATTGACGTCGAAAAACCTGCGTCAAATACCTCAAAAGTATATCGTATCAGAGGCGGAGTCGCAACTGATTATTTCAATGTCAGCGAGCCGCCGATGATAATTCCGACGATCATTGTGATGAGAAATACGACGAACAATATGAACAACACAACAGGGAGAACCAGCGTGACCCATGACAGCCAGTGTGCTTCGGGTTTTTTCTTGGTGCCTAGTGCATCGAACTGGCGGTAGAGAACAGCGTTCACGCCTGTAGAAATCAGTGGTGACAATGCACCCAACGTCAACATATTAAACAGCATATTTGATGAGAACGTCGTCAACCATGCACCTTTTGTCAGTTTCAGGCTTTCTTTTACTGCCGCGTTACCGCGTAATTTTTTGCGCTCATCAAAGAACGCTGTACTCGCGAGTGAATAACGGAATGTCATGATGATACCGGGGATGATAAACAATAGTGTCCACAGCAATGTTTTGACAAAAATGATCACTTGCAGCCACAAAAATGACCAAAGGTTATCAAATGATACACGAAATGCTTCGCTGATAGAAACTTTTTTGCCTTTGGCGAGCTGCAATGATGCATATGATGAAACGCCACCGAATAGCGCGCTGACCATCGCAAATGCCAGGCCGAGTATCAGGCCGGAACCAACAGCGATGCCCCAGTCGCTGACTGACCATGCACCGACAGTGCGGTTGACGTCGTCGCTGAATTTATTGAAATCCTCAGGTCCGCTGTTACCGAAAAAACTAATGAGGGATAGAACGAGCAAAAGAATACCAAGATTCCGAGCAAAATCAAAAACGAGCGTGATACCGTTGCCTGCAACAAAAAATGGATTGTTTTCGTACGTAGATGTTACTTTTGACTGTTTGGGCATGAGGATCTCCTTATATCAAAAGTATACCAAAGAGGTAGGGTGACTGCTAGACTAGAGGTATGAACGAAGATACTCGTAATGTTACCGATGAGTTTCGTGGGATGAGCGTCGATGACATCAAAACGTCACTAGATCGTCGGCGCCAACCATTGCAGGTCGCCGTCGAAAACGTGACGCGTGATTTTAATATGGGGACAATTGTGCGTAATGCCAATGCGTTCAATGTCAGTATGATTCATGTGATCGGTCGTCGTCAGTGGAACAAACGTGGCGCGATGGCAACGGACAAATATATGCATATTGTCTATCATGCATCGGTCGCTGATTTTGTGGCATCTATGGCAGGAACCCACATTATCGGTATCGACAATATCGAAGGTAGTGTCCCGCTTGCCTCAACAACCTTACCGCGTGATGCAGTGTTGGTATTCGGCAGTGAAAGCGATGGGTTATCAGATGATATGGCGGCCGCCTGTGAACAAATTATCGCCATTGAACAGTTCGGCAGTACTCGGTCTGTGAACGTTGGTGTTGCCTCTGGTATCGCTATGTATGCTTGGTTGCAGCAACATACTTTTTCAACGATGTAAGTTTTCTTACATCGCGCCCTCCACATTTCCTAGAAAATAAATATAGATAAATGGAGGGAAACAGAATGCCAAGTTTGAATGGGGTGGTAAATCGTTTAACACAGATGAGCCCCAGCTGGCTGGTAGCACTCCCGGGGATGGTAATCGTTGCAGTCAGCGCACTCGTGGTGACGTCTGCACATAGTGCGTATGCAGGTACGTGCAACAATGGCTATGGCTATGGTACCAACTATGCCAATTACAACAACTACGGTGGCCGCTATTGCGGCAATAATTATAATGTCAGGCCGTATGCGAATAACTACTACAATGTTGGTCGTCCATACTATCCTGTCCAGTCGGCAGGATATTGTCAGTATGGTAACAACTGCTATGGTGGTGGCAATAACTATTACGGCAACAACTACGGTTGTAGTAACGGCGGCGTTGGCTGTGGTGGCTATGGCGGCTACGGTATTCAGCAACCGATTGCCAATCAAGCAGGTGCCGATAGTCAGGCCGGTTCATCGAGTTCGGTGAACAATAGTGGTAATAGTCAGAACACGAACACAAACAATCCAACAGCGACAGCAACGGCCAATGTGGTGATTAACCCGGCTTCGACTGTCGCGCGTCCATCAACTGTTTCGACGGCGGGCTATGGCCCTCGTCCATCAATGCCTATGCCTAGTCAGATCATGCTGCCCGAGACCGGTACGATGGATCCAATTTTACGCTTCTTCGGTTTGGGTGGGTTGGTTGCGGCTACTACGGGATACGCAATATCGCGACGCGAGTTGATGAGGTCGGTGTTTAAACGCGACTAGACCGAAGAAGGCTATGAGATTATGTTTTAAGGACAATATTGCTATAATAGTCAGGTTATGAGTTCTCTATCATCACTTGGCTATAAAGGCACACGAGATTACTACCCAGAAGACAAACGTGTACAGAATTACATCTTTGACGTCTGGCGCAGGGTCGTTGAGCGCCACGGCTACCAAGAATACGGTGCGCCGCTATTAGAACCTCTCGAGGTATATACTGCCAAATCTGGACAAGAACTCGCCAATGAACAAACATACAGTTTTACTGACCGTAGTGACCGTCTGGTTGCCATACGACCAGAAATGACCCCGAGCATCAGCCGCATGGTCGCCGCTCGTCGTCAGGAACTCGCGTACCCAGCACGGCTCTATAGCATTGCGAACTTTATGCGATACGAACGTCCGCAACGAGGACGTGAACGCGAATTTTGGCAACTAAACGCAGACCTTTTTGGTGCAGACGGTGTTGTTGCCGACGCAGAGATAATCGAACTCGCGTACCGAATTATGACCGAATTTGGTGCCCACAATGACATGTATGTCATTCGCATCAATAACCGCGGTTTGATCAATCATATGATGACGACCTACCTGGGACTTGACGGAGTCGGTTCGCAACTAATGGTGAAACTGTTCGATCGCAAAGAAAAAATCCCGGAACAAGAGTTCGTTCGCCAGGCTGTTGAAATATTCGGCAATGATCAGGCCGAAGAGGGTATGCAAAAAATTGAACGTTTGCTCGGCGCAACAACTGTCGCTGAATTACCTGCCGAATTACAGCAAGAAGAATCGGTACGTGAACTTGCTGAACTCTTTGAATACTTGAACGAAGCCGGTGTGCAAAACGCACAATTTGATATCACGTTGATGCGCGGACTGGACTATTACACGGGTATGGTATTCGAAGTCTTTGACCTGCATCCCGACAACAACCGTGCGATGTTCGGCGGTGGCCGTTATGATGGATTGGTCGGACTATTTGGGGCCGAATCACTGCCAACAGTTGGTTTCGCACCTGGACTGACCACAACAGAATTATTCCTGCGCACACACAATTTGTTACCGGAATTACGCCCGGCAACTGATATCTGCGTGATTGCCGTTGACGACAGTATGCCCGCCGCACTCGATGTTGCGCGTCAACTGCGTAGCGAAGGCGTCAGTGTCGAAGTCGACATTACCGATCGCAAACTTGATCGCAAAGTAAAAGCCGCAATTAAAAAAGGTCTACCGTACCTCGTATTTGTTGGTGCGAACGAAGTCCGCGAACAGCTGTACACACTCAAAGACGTCAAAACAACCGATGAGAAAAAACTCAGCATCGAGCGTATCGTCAGTACTGTACGCGATAGCCGTCGTCAATCTCACGATGATCTTGTCGCATAACTCACAGCGAATATTACATCCTTAAAACATAATAATAAGTACCAGAGATTTTCGACGTTTGGGAGGTGAGATGATTCGAAAGGTTCTGGCGGCAGCAGGGGCTGCATTGGTGGTTATTGGTATTGGTTTGCCGGTGTCGGTGGTGACAGCATCACCGGCGATTGCTGACGGCTGTACGGGCGGTGGTTTTTGGCCCTTCGGCGGCGGCCAGCGATGCGTTTGGACGCAACCAGACGGAACGGTCATCTGGTGCGACAGCGGCGGCGGTATGGGTATTTGGGTATCGAATAATTGCTACCCGGCGCCCCCTCCACCTCCACCGTGATTCAACCAATCCAACCCTGGCCCCGTATCCTTTGTTTACATCGGATACGGGGCCATTTTCTTTTATCTATCCGGTAATCTACCTTACAGTAAAATTTTAGCCTCCAGAGGATAATAATAAGTACCCAGACGGCTCCGCCTTAAGGAGGTGAGAAATGTTCGGAGGGTTGGCAGCGAAGGCTGTCCTCGTGGGTGCGATTGGATTAGCAGGATTGGGATTCGCATCGGCAGCGCCGGCATCGGCAATGCCTGTGGGCTCGATCGCGGAATGCGGCTGCTACGGCCCGCCGCCACCTCCACCGCCGCCGTGCGGCTGTGGTTTCGGTGGCGGAGGATTCGCAGGCGGATTTGGTTTCGGTGGCGGCTTCGGAGGTGGTTACGGAGGCGGTTACGGAGGCCCGTTCCCATTCGGTGGTCCCGGAATTGGTTTTAACCTCAACGGAGGGTACAACCAGTTCGGTCCGTTCTGATCTACGCACACACTCCCCGTACTCAGCTGCACATGCGGCTGAGTACGGGGAACACAATGGGGTATAAGCACGAGAAAGCGGTTATGTATCGCTTTCTTTTGGTACTCCTGTCATATATCTGTTATAGTAGGGGTATATGAAGACCTCTATTAAACACGTATCTGATACCAAAGTTGCCGTCACGATTACCGTTGGCAAAGAAGAACTAAATGACGCCGAACAAGTTGCGTTAACAAAACTCGTCAAAGACCTCAAAGCACCAGGGTTCCGTAAAGGTAAAGTGCCAGTGAGCGTCGCTGCGAAACATATCGATCCAAATGTACTCGCCGAACAAACACTCAACGACGCACTCAGCAAGGCGGTGTCAAAAGCGTTCACTGATGAAAACATCAACGCGCTCAATACACCAGAAGTCGATATTAAAAAATACGTCCCGGGTGAAGAACTAGAATTTCTCGCAGAGGCAGAGATTCTACCAAAAATTACTCTTGGTAAATACAAAAAAATGGGCGTGAAAAAGGTTGTCGAGAAAGTCACCGATGCAGAGGTCAAAGACGTATTGGGACGCATGCAAAAGGGACTCGCGGAACGCAAGGAAGTTGATCGTGCCGCCAAAGACGGCGACGAAGTTGTCATCGATTTTGTTGGCAAAAAAGACGGCGTAGAATTTGACGGTGGCAAAGCCAGCGATTACACGTTGACCCTTGGTTCACAGCAATTCATTCCCGGATTCGAAGAAGGCGTTGTTGGTCACAAGACTGGCGAACAGTTCGATATCGATCTGACGTTTCCTGAAAATTATCATTCCAAAGAACTTGCTGGTGCTGCAGTGACTTTCACTGTCACCTTGAAAACCATCAAAGAACTTGTTCTTCCAAAGCTAGATGACGCATTTGCGAAAAAAGCAGGAGATTTCAAAACACTTGATGCTCTCGAAGCGGATATCAAACGTGAACTACTGGTCAGCAACGAACGCCGCGCCGAAGATAACTTCAAAGATGCATTGATTGAAAAACTAATCGAAGTCAGTACTATTCCAGTGCCAGAAGTCCTGTTACAGGACCAGGAACGTTCAATTGAACAGGATATGACGCAGAACCTGCAATACCAGGGTGCAACACTCGACCAATACCTTGAAACAAAAGGTCTAACGCACGAAGAATGGCACGAAAAAGAACTCAAACCTGCAGCGATCAGCCGTGTCAAAGCTGGATTGGTCCTGGCCGAAGTCAGCAAGGTTGAGAAAGTGACTGCGACTGACGAAGAACTGGCAGAAAAGATTAATCTGTATCAACAGCAGTACGGCCAAGCCGGTGCAGACTTTACGACACCAGAACTACAACGCGATATTGCCAACCGTCTACTCACCGAAAAGACCATCGACCTTCTTGTCGAGCTCAACAAATAATCCGTTACTAGCACTCCATTGACGAGAGTGCCAATAACGCGCTATACTAGGTATATTATGAGCAGTATCATCAAACCAACGAGTTATCTGGTACCAACGGTCATCGAACAAACCGGCGAGGGTGAGCGCGCGTTCGATATCTATAGCCGTCTACTAAACGAGCGCATTATCTTTCTCGGCGAAGACGTTAACGAACACACCGCCAATCTGGTTGTCGCACAGTTGATCCACCTAGCGTACGAAGACCCGAAAAAAGACATCAAACTCTATATCAATAGCCCCGGTGGTAGCGTTTATGACGGGTTCGCTATCTATGACACGATGCAGTACATCGCCCCTGACGTCCAAACAATCGGTATTGGTGTCCAGGCCAGCATGGGTGCATTCTTGCTATCTAGCGGTGCCAAAGGCAAACGATTTGTCCTACCAAACAGCCGTATCATGATCCACCAACCATCCAGCGGTACACAGGGTAAAATTACTGATCAAGAGATCTCACTCCGTGAAGGTATCTACCTCAAACAGCGTTTGAACGAAATTCTCGCTAAAAACACTGGTCAAAAGATCGAAACGATCGAAAAAGACACCGATCGCGATCGTTGGATGGGTGCCGAAGAAGCAGTCAAATATGGCATCGCTGACGCGGTTATCGAAAAAGCCTAAAAATCATCTGTTTTACCCCTTGACTATTTACAGGGGAAGCCTCACAATACTATTCAAGAAGCAGAGTAGCTCGGTTATTTGCGTGTCCGTGTTTTGTGGCGAAAAACGGATAGACTGGGCTTAGTGAATCTTCGGGCCGGATCACTAATAAAATTAATTACGGTTTTGCATCTGAGCGCAGTGTGAGGCGACGATGAAGCACGGAACTGGTTGTATTGACAGATACAACTGGTGAGTACTGGAATCGTCAACGAAACAATGTGCCAGAAATCACCGGTGCCGACAGCGACGCTGGACGGCAGGGTGATGTTGCAAAAACGTGGAGGCAAGATGGCAAAAGCGAACCAAGCAGCGAGCAGCCGCGTATTCTTCACGAAAGAAGATACGTCAGTACCGCTCCCAAACCTAATTGCTCACCAAAAAGACAGCTGGCGTGAATTCGTCGAGACTGGTTTGAGTGAGATCTTTACAGAAATTAACCCGATCGAGGATTACACCGGTCAAAAACTTGAACTACGTTTCAAGGAATACCACTTCCAAGATCCAAAACTTTCTGAGCGCGAAACCAAAGAAAACAACCTCACCTTTGACGCTCCACTACACGTGAACGTTGAATTGACCAACAAAGTCACCGGTGAAGTCAAAGAACAAGAAATCTACCTAGGTGATTACCCATGGATGACCGACCGCGGTACATTCATCATTAACGGTACGGAACGTGTCGTTGTGTCACAGTTGATCCGTAGCGCAGGTGTGTTCTTTACTGCTGACAACGTTGCAGGCCGCAATGTCTACGGTGCAAAACTGATTCCAGGCCGTGGTGCATGGTTGGAATTCGAAACAGCTCCTGGTGGTGCTATTTACGTCAAGATCGACCGTCGTCGCAAACTGCCGGTCACCACGCTGTTGCGTGCTCTTGGCCACAGCAAAGTTGCTGAAATCAAATCACTATTCGCAGATGTTGATAACGGTGATGTGAAATTCATCGAAGCAACACTTGAAAAAGACCCATCACGTGGTTCTAACGAAGCATTGATCGAGGTATACCGCCGACTTCGCCCAGGCGATTTGGCTACTGTTGATAACGCACGTAGCATGATCGAGCGTATGTTCTTTGATTTCAAACGATTCGACTACAGCCGTGTTGGTCGTTACAAATTGAACCAACGTCTTGGTCTTGAAAACCCAAACAACGCTGAAAATCGTGTATTCCAGATGACCGACCTGATCGCCATCATCCGTGAAATCATCCGCCTGAACAACACTCAGGACGCCCCGGATGACATCGACGCATTGAACAACCGCCGAGTCAAATTGGTCGGTGAATTGGTTGCCCGCCAGTTCCGCGTTGGTATGCTGCGTATGCAACGTAACGCTATGGACCGTATGTCTATGAGCGACCTCGAAACAGTGACCCCTGGTCAGCTGATCAACGCACGTCCTGTTGTTGCCGCTGTTCGTGAGTTCTTTGCCAGCTCACAGCTGTCACAACTGATGGACGAAACAAACCCTCTGTCAGAGTTGTCACACAAACGCCGCCTATCGTCGATGGGTCCTGGTGGTTTGTCTCGTGAACGTGCTGGATTCGACGTCCGTGACGCTCACCCGACACACTACGGCCGCCTTTGTTCTGTTGAAACACCAGAAGGTGCGAACATCGGTCTCGTGTTGAACTTGGCTGCCTATGCTCGTATTAACGAATACGGTTTTATCGAAACTCCATACCTGAAAGTTGTAAAGGGTAAAGTAACTGACGAAGTTGTCTACCTTGATGCCAGCCAAGAAGCAGTCGAAGTCATTGCTGACGCCAGTGCTGCCCTCGACAAAAACGGTAAATTCGTTGACGAACGCGTCAGCGCCCGTAACGGACTCTTGCCAGAACAAGTCGACGCTAGCGAAGTTACCTATATGGACGCTGCGCACAAACAAATTCTTGGTTCTACCGCTGCATTGGTCCCATTCATCGAGAAAAACCGTGTTGACCGTTCATTGACCGGTTCAAACATGCAGAAACAAGCCGTGCCACTACTGTCACCGCAGTCACCAACTGTTGGTACTGGTGTCGAGGCAGAACTTGCAAAAAACACCAGCCAATTGGTTGTTGCCGAAGCTGCAGGTGAAGTTGTTCGTGCAGATGCTGACGAAGTCCATGTTAAATACGGTGACAAAGTCAAAGTTTACGAGCCAATTCACTTTGCAAAGAGCAACGACGACCGCTCAATCAACCAAAAAGTCCGCGTTTCTCGTGGTGACAAGGTCAAAAAAGGCGACACACTTATCGAAGGTGCATCTGTTGCTGACGGCGAACTCGCCCTCGGTCACGACATGCTCGTTGCCTTCATGCCTTGGGGTGGATACAACATGGACGACGCAATCGTCCTATCTGACCGCTTGGTCAAAGATGACAGCCTCACCAGCATCAACATCAAGGACTACAACGTAGAAGTCCGCGAAACAAAACTTGGTGCTGAAATCGTTACTCGCGACATCCCGAACGTTTCAGAAGAATCACTGCGCCACCTCGACGAGAACGGTATTGTTCAAATCGGTTCAGAGGTCAAAGCCGGTGACGTATTGGTCGGAAAGATTACACCAAAGGGTGAACAAGAGCTCAGTTCAGAAGAACGCCTGCTCCGCGCTATCTTTGGTGAAAAAGCCAAAGACGTTCGCGATACTTCACAGCGCATGAACAACGCTGGTGGCGGTAAAGTCGTCGGTGTGAAAATCTTTAGCCGCGAAAACGGTCACGAACTGAAAGCCGGTGTCTTGATGCAAATCCAGATCTTTGTCGCTCAGCTACGTAAAATCAGCGTTGGTGACAAGTTGGCTGGTCGTCACGGTAACAAGGGTGTCGTTGCACGTATCCTTCCTGCCGAAGACATGCCATTCATGGAAGACGGTACACCTGTCGATGTCGTCTTGAACCCACTTGGTGTCCCAAGCCGTATGAACATCGGTCAGCTATTCGAAACACACCTTGGTATGGCTGCACGCGCACTTGGTTACAAGGTCGCAACGCCTCCATTTAACGGTGTTCCAAACAGCGTCATCAGCGACGAGTTGGAAAAAGCAGGATTTGCCCGCGACGGTAAATCACAGCTATTCGACGGCCGTACTGGTGAACCATTCGAAGAGCGCACCACAGTTGGTGTTATGCACATGATCAAACTGCACCACATGGTGTCAGACAAGATCCACGCACGTTCAACTGGTCCATACACAATGGTCACCCAGCAGCCACTTGGTGGTAAAGCACAAAACGGTGGTCAGCGCTTCGGTGAAATGGAGGTGTGGGCACTCGAAGCGTACGGTGCCGCTACGACACTACAAGAAATGCTGACAATCAAATCCGACGATGTTTACGGACGTGCAAAAGCGTACGAATCAATCATCAAGGATGAACCAATTGTTGGTCCTAAGCTTCCTGAGTCATTCAACGTCCTCGTGAAAGAGTTGCAAGGTCTTGGCCTCCGTGTCGACCTGTTGGATGAAACAGAAGAAGGCGAAGACGTCGTTATCGACGCCGAAGAAATCATCGCCGAGGCTGGTCCAGAAGACAAAACTGTTCCTGCGGTCATCATCGATGATGAAGAGACCGAATCAATTCTCGACGAAGCTGACGATGTTGACTTCGAAGAAGACGGATTGAGTATCCAGGACATTGATGAAATAGAAGAAATCAAGGAGGAGGTGTAATATGTCACGAGTTGTTGCTGGCACCGGAATCGCTGACTTTGACGCTGTACGCCTTGCTGTTGCAAGTCCAGAAGACATCCTGAAATGGAGTCATGGTGAAGTCACTAAACCGGAAACGATTAACTATCGTACACAAAAACCTGAACGTGATGGTTTGTTCTGCGAAAGGATCTTCGGACCTGTCAAAGACATCAACCCACACGATAACAAACTAAAGGGCGTTCGTTCACGCGAAGCTGCTGTCGACAAGAACGGTGAATTGGTTACCAAATCTATCGTTCGTCGCGAACGTATGGGTCACATCGGCCTAGCCGCTCCTGTCGCTCACATCTGGTTCATGCGTGGTACTCCAAGTGCAATGAGCTTGCTCCTTGGCCTGACTGTTCGTAACCTCGAACGCATCGCATACTTTGCAAGCTACGTTGTCCTATCAGTTGACGCTGACAAACGCGACAAAATGCTGGCTGATCTAGAGGCAGAGACCGAAGCAGGTCGTGCTGCAATCAAGATCCGCTACGAAAAAGAAGCCGAAGCAGAAGGTGCAGATGTCAAAGCACTTGCCGAAGCAATGTCACGCGAGACAGAAGAGCTAAACGAAAGCTACAACGTCAAAAAAGCGCAACTCGACAGCCTTGTAAAAGGTTCGTTGATGAACGAAACAGACTACCGCAACCTTCCTGAAGAGTACGAAGAACTCATCACTGTTGGTATGGGTGGTACTGCACTCAAAGCCCTCTTGGACGAAATCGACCTTCCTGTACTGATCAAACAGTTGAGCGAAGAAGTCGAATCTGCCAAGGGTCAGCGCGAGAAAAAACTCCTCAAACGCCTCAAGGTGCTCGAGGGTATGCACGCTGCAGGTATCAAACCAAGCAGCCTGACATTGACTGTTCTGCCTGTGATCCCACCAGATCTACGCCCAATGGTTCAGTTGACCGGTGGCCGTTTCGCAACTAGCGACCTTAACGACCTTTACCGCCGTGTCATCAACCGTAACAACCGTCTCAAAAAGCTGATCGACCTCAACGCGCCGGAAGTTATCCGCCGCAACGAAATGCGTATGCTTCAAGAAGCAGTTGACGCATTGGTTGATAACAGCGCTGCCCGTGGTGGCCGTGCCGTGAACGCAACTGGTGGTCGTCGCCGACTCAAATCAATCAGCGACATGTTGAAGGGTAAACAAGGACGCTTCCGCCAGAACCTTCTTGGTAAGCGTGTTGACTACTCTGGACGTTCAGTGATCGTTGTTGGTCCAAAACTAAAGATCAACGAATGTGGTCTGCCAAAACAAATGGCTCTCGAATTGTTCAAACCATTCGTAATTAGCTGGTTGATCCGTGGCGAACACGCGCACAACATCCGTTCTGCGACTCGTCTGATCGAATCAGGTGATGCATTGGTATGGGACGCTCTCGATGCTGTTATCGAAGGCAAATACGTTCTATTGAACCGTGCACCATCACTTCACCGTTTGTCTATCCAGGCATTCCAACCTCGTTTGGTCGAAGGTAAAGCAATCCACCTGCACCCACTGGTTGCAAACGGATTCAACGCCGACTACGACGGTGACCAGATGGCTGTTCACTTGCCTCTATCAAAAGAAGCACAGCGTGAAGCACGTGAATTGATGACTGCATCAAAGAACTTGCTGAAACCTGCCGATGGTGCACCAGTGCTGTCTATCGGTCAGGACGTTGTCCTCGGTAACTATTACATTACCTACGAAAAACCAAGCGCACAGACCGATGTTGTCAAAGCTTACAGTTCTGTATACGAAGCTGAAATGGCATACGACAACGGAATTATCCAACTGCAAACACCAATCCGCGTGTTCGCAAAGGGTGAAATCCGTAACACAACTCTTGGCCGTGTATTCTTTAACGAAATTCTGCCAGAGGATTATCCATTCGATAACAAAGTCCAAAGCAAGAAACAGCTCAAAAAAGTCCTTGCAAAGATCTTTGACAAATACGGTCCAGAAGAAACTGCAAACACTGCTGACCGCATGAAGGGTCTGGCATTCCGATTTGCAACTGTTGCTGCTGTATCAACCGGTAAAGACGACTACCTAAACTTTGAAGAAATCGATGAATTCGTCAAAGAAGGTGACGTTCGCACCACTCAGATCTCTGATCAATTCGACCAGGGTCTGATCACCGAAGACGAACGCTACAACTTGACTGTTGCTGCATGGCGAGGCGTTGACCGCAAGGTAACTGACTTCCTGCAAGAACAAATGAAACAAATGGACACCAGTATTTCTGTCATGGTCAACTCTGGTGCTCGTGGTGATATCTCAAACGTCAAACTAGCCAGCGCAATGATCGGTATCATGGTCGACGCGACCAACCGTGAAATCGAGCTGCCTATCCGTTCGAGCTACAAAGCAGGTCTATCAGCACTTGAATCATTCGTCGCCACCCGTGGTGCACGTAAAGGTCTGATCGATACCGCGCTTAAAACAGCCGACTCTGGTTACCTTACTCGCCGTTTGGTTGACGTGTCTCAGGACGTGTTCACCGTAGACGACGAAGCAGGCGACGACGAAGGCTTCACTATCTACCGATCTGAATCAGAAGACACTATGATCGAATTCGCGAACCGTTTGAACGGCCGTTACACTGCCAAAGACGTTCCAGGTCACATCAAAGCCGACCAACTGATCACTCGTGAAGTTGCTGATGCAATCGAAGCAGACGAAAAAGTTGAAAGCGTCACTATCCAATCAGTTCTTTCTACCAAGAACCTGCACGGTATCCCTCGCAAGAGTTACGGTATCGACATGGCAACTGGTGAATTGGTTGATAACGCACAGCCTGTCGGTGTTATCGCCGCACAGTCAGTCGGTGAGCCTGGTACTCAGTTGACGCTCCGTACCTTCCACGCCGGTGGTGTGGCTGGTGGAGACATCACCCAGGGTCTGCCTCGTGTCGAAGAGTTGTTCGAAGCTCGTACGCCAAAGGGTCAGGCATATGTCACCGAAGTCACTGGTACTGTCGAAGTCTGGGAAGATGGCAAAAAGTACATCGTCCAGGTTACTCCAGAAGCAGGCCACACTGAGAAACTACCTCTCGAAGGCCGTACTGTTGCCGTCAAGACCGGCGCAAGCGTCAAAGCTGGCGACGTTCTGGCAACAACCGAAAGCGAAGCGCACCCACTCGTGGCTCCGTTTGACGGAACTGTCAAAGTCAACAAAGAATCTCTCGTTCTTACTGCGAACACGAGTGCTCCAGTACGTTACGAAATCCCAGGCAACACCCAATTGGTTGTTCGCGGTGGCGATTCTGTCGAAGCAGGTGATCGTTTGACTATCGGTTCATTGAACTTGCACGATTTGATGCGCTTGAAGGGCACCGAAGCCACTCAACGCTACATCATCAACGAAGTGTTGCGCATCTACGCTGCACAGGGTCAAGACGTTGCTGACAAGCACCTCGAGATCATCGTTCGCCAAATGTTCAGCCGCGTTCAGGTTGAAGATCCAGGCGACAGTGCATTCGTGACTGGTGACATCGTTTCAAAAGCAGCTGTCGTTGACGCCAACGCCGAACTGCTTGCGAACAAAAAAGAACCAGTACGCTTCACTCAGTTGCTGCTTGGTATCACAAAGGTCTCTATCTGGAGCGACAGCTGGCTATCAGCTGCATCATTCCAGGACACGACTCGCGTGTTGATCAACGCTGCAACCAGTGGCCGCGCAGATCACTTGAACGGTTTGAAAGAAAACGTCATCATCGGCCGCAAGATTCCGGTCGGTACTGGCGCAGAATCATACCAGTCGGTTCCAGAGACCAACGAAGAAATGGTCGAAGAAATCGTCGAAGACCTCGACCTGGCTCAATAACAGGTTAGCGGTTACAGCAACAATCCCTCGCTCTCCAGCGGGGGATTGTTTTTTGCGTACATGTCCAGATATTGCATATTTATGTTACTTATGCTATAATATTTCTCAAGGTTGTAAATCAGATTACAATCACGTACCTGAAAGGGCTATGATGGCTCAGACAAAATATGTTGTGATGGGTAACTCGATTCACTACGTTCGCGTAGAATCGCCTGCTCGTCCGACGTTCAAACAGCGTAGGGAAATGCGTCGTCTTCACCGCAAGGTAAAGAACTGGGCAGCAACCAATCTCCTGCCTCTCGAATACAATGCTTTCCGCAAGGGACTCATGACGAGGGACTACAACATCTGCATGCAGATGCTCAGGGGTGGACTGCCGAGTGGTTGCTATGCAACCGATTTCCAGCGTGACGTTGAATGGCCTCTATGGCTTGCCAATTTCGATCGCGGATTCCGCGGACGCTAACCCTCCAACCACCACCGGTGCCATACGCTCCCTCACGGGATGCGCGGCACCGGTTTTTCTTTGTTTAAATATTGCTAATGTATGATACTTATGTTATAATATAATTATGGTCGTGATATGGTTCACGCCACGGACATGAAAGGCAACAAGTGCCGGAGTACAAATCGATTCCGACGAAAGTCGGCGATTTCCCGATCGAGACGCTCGATACCAAAGCACCTCCCCAGCGGATTCCTTCCGCCAAGGAACAGCAGCAGTACCGTCGTCGGCACGCCAAGAGGCAGAGACGCTACAAACACGCGCTCCACCTGGCTCACAGGCACTCCCAGAAAGACACCCAGCGTCAGCAGGTGAAAAACAATCGCCTGGACCAAAAGGTGCGTGACTGGGCTGATCAGCACTTGCCCATAGAGGCCAAGACTGATTTCTTCCGAGCGCTGGGACAGTATGACTACGATGCGGCCTATGCCGTGTTGCAGGATTCCTGGAACAACATCGCTGTCGCGACGTTTTACCAGCTTTACTATCAGTGGCCGAAATGGCGATCGAACTTTAGTCCCAAATCCGCCACTCGCCCCTGACCAACCGACCATAACCGGTGCCATACGCTCCCTCACGGGATGCGCGGCACCGGTTTTTCAATTTTCACAACGCTTATGTTGTTGAATCCCATCTGGGGCGGTGCTACCATGGAATATGTACTTTACACATGACGCCACGACCAGATAGGGAGTGATTCAAGTGAGCGACCAACGGCCGGAACCTGCCGTTCGCAAACTCTGCATCAAATCCAATCCAACCATGGAGGAAATAGCCGCCTGGGATAGACGGCATAATGCATCAAAATGGATGCTACCGGGTGAATCAGCTGATAGTGATGACAACGACGTTCATTCAGTTCACTGATACAAACAACAGTACAAGAGCCTGCCGAAAGTCGAGTATATTACTCCTTTCGGCAGGCTCATCTTTTATGTCTGGCGTTGTATTTACAGACTGCGAGTCTGTTGTGTCGCGCTATCCACACAGGTGACGCCGGTGAATGCTGCCTTTAGTACATTTGTATTAAACGATTCACACGTTGCGTTGTCGCGTGCCACCATCGCAAATGTCCAGTCTGAGTCAGTTTTTTTCTTGTAGAAATAACCGTTCAGTGAATACGTGTCGTCTTCTGATACCGTTTGTTGTTTGTCCTCTACGTATAGAACCGCATACTCGTAGGCGTCTGATGCTCCTTTTGATAGGACGGGACCCATAACAATAGGATCATCTTTGGATGTTGTGTTCGCTTTTGCGTAGGCGGCATAATATGGCGCCGCTGCTTTTGCGGCCGGTGCGTAATCTGCTTTTTGGGCACAACCAATGCTGGCCAAATCAGTACCCAGTGACGAACCGAGTAGTTTAATATGCCAAATACTACACAGCATTTCGTCAGATTCATACACGGCATATTTTTCGGCTGTGGTGCCGGTACCATAGACCAATGACGGGGTGTCAAGCTTTATGACAAGTGTGTAACGGTTATCCTCGAAAAACGTCTTGAATTGTTTATAGTTCGCGACGGCGACATCCCATGTACTGACATACCCCTTACCAATACCATTGACAGGTTGCGTCTGAAAATCATATCCAGATACCTGCATGGCAGGTAATGTATAGACCAACTGTCCTGATTCTGTCAAACCACCAATTGTATTTGTTACGCCCAGTGCAGGTACCGTACCACGAACTTCTGTCGCTGCGGCTGTCACGAGTGCATCCGCAGACGCAAAATGAGTTGGTGCGGGTACTTTGGCTTTTTCGGTATTTTTAATATAGACACTCGTTGCGTATCCGGCGACCACAACAATAGTCAGGACGACTAGTACTAGCAGGGTCCAGAATGCCGCTCCCTTTTTCTTGGATTTTTTATGTTTTGCTGTGTCGATCGAATGTGGCGCTTCATTGTTAACCGCATCCATATTCACCTCATTTGCAGTATCTTGAGTAGATTCAATCTTGCTATCCATAACTTAATTCTTCGTCCCCACACTTAGACTTTATTATGCTAATGATTTTAACACAGAATGTGAATTAGTTGCATATTCACAACGCTTATGTAAAATAAGAATGAACAATCGTTATTAAAACGGCAGGGGGATAGTGGGGTAATAGTATGAAACATAGTGATGTGTCACATCGGTTATATAGGTTTGTAACAAAAAACATACTACCAAAACTCATGTTAGGTCAGTTCATTGTCCTTTCACTTGCGATGATTATTGACGCTCCTGCCATGGCGCTCAGTGTACGATCTGTCTCGACAGG
>JAYRHL010000010.1:0-7479 GCA_041907345.1 Saccharimonadaceae bacterium (SeqCode)
GATGACAACATTGGATGCAAACGTACAGAATAATCTGCAAACTGCGGTAGCTGCCAACATGGGCACAATACGACGCAACGGTGGTAGTAACGCAGCTGCTGTTGCAATTGACCCTAAATCGGGCGAGGTACGTGGCCTGATCGGTAGTTACGACTGGTCGGACAAAGAATTTGGCAAAGTGAATGTTGCAACATCACTACGACAGCCTGGATCGAGCTTTAAACCAATCTACTATAGTCGCGCACTTGCTGACGGTATTATTACGCCAGCAACCGTGTTTAAAGACGAACTCACAGATTTTGGTGGCGGTTATAAACCACTCAACGCTGACAAAAAATTCCACGGTGAAGTAACGACACGCACGGCGCTCGACTGGTCGCTTAATATTCCATCTGTAAAAATTATGCAAAAGTTGGGTATTAGCACGGCTGTCGAACAGGCAAATAGTATGGGACTGTCATCAATTGACGAGAAGAATGATTATGGACTGTCGTTAGCATTGGGTTCGGCCGAAGTGACGCCGCTCCAGATGACAAATGCCTATGCAGCGTTTGCGAATGGCGGCGTCCAGTACAACACAACAATCATCCGCGCAATCAATACCAAATATAGCGAAGAAGTATTTAAGGCAAAGGAATCATCCAAACGAGTACTTAGTTCACAAGGTTCATTCTTGATCTCTGACATTCTGGCAGATAACGCGGCGAGGGCAGGTATATTCGGCAGTAGTTTGAATGTGTACGACGCCAAGACCCGTGCAGTGAAAACGGTTGCTGTCAAAACAGGGACAACGAATGATTCGCGTGATGCATGGACAATGGGCTATACGCCACAGTTGGCAATGGGCATATGGGTAGGTAATAACGACAATAAACCTATGACCAATGGTGGATCTATTATGGCTGGACCAATATTTACAAAAGCGATGGGCTCGATTCTGGCTGGTGTCGATACAAAGTTTATTCCGCCAGCTGGGGTGACACAACGGCAAGTCTGTCTGAGTAATCATGGCCTAGCAGACAAAAATGTGAAAGGCAGCACGTACGCTGAATGGTTCCTCACATCAGCGCTTCCTCCATTGAAATGTTCAGTGACCGATCCGTCCCCTTCGCCATCTGCGACACCGACACCTACGGATACGCCGACCTCAAATATCATGATGCTTTCATCAAATCCGCCAAGTTCTGCGTCACCGAATACATTTGTGACATTCACCGCTTTGTTGGAAGATACCAATGTCTCTGGCACTGTGAAGTTTAAGATTACCAACCAGCAAACTGCTCAATCTCAAAACCTCGGTACGTTCCAAGTGATCAACGGTTTAGCGTCGGCGCCAGTCTATTTAACGACACCGGGCGAATATATCGTGACGGCAGTATTTACTCCACTAGACGGTGGAGATGACCCTGTGACAAAGACTCTCTTGTACACCATAACCAATGGCGGAGGAAATTTTAACTAATGATTGCTCATGTTGAAGGAACAGTAACCGAAAAACTACTGTCATCGGTGATTGTTGATGTGCACGGTATTGGCTATGAAGTAAATGTGGCGGCAACAGATTATGACCGTGCAGTGTTGAATGAAAAAGTAAAATTCTATACCTACCATCATGTACGTGAACAATCCGAGGATTTGTTCGGATTTAGTTCACTGGCAGCGAAACGTTTATTCGAGCTATTGATCACCGTGCAGGGCGTTGGACCAAAGGCCGCACAGTCAATACTGTCGCTTGATGATAGCGAGGTTGTCCGTAATGCAATCGCGAATAGTGATAGCGCCTATGTTGCCAAAGCAGCCGGTGTTGGCAAACGTATTGCCGAACGCGTTGTTGTCGATCTTTCTGACAAAGTTGGTTTGCCGCTCCGTTATGACACCAACACATCAGGCGTATCATCGACAATGAATCATACCGATGAGGCATTGGAAGCATTGATGGCGCTCGGTTACAATCTGGCTGATGCAACGCGCGCACTAGAAGGCGTACCGACTGACCTATCAACTGCCGATCGAGTCACGCAAGCTCTCAAACAGTAATACTATAGTTCCAAAAAGGCACGCATTTCAACTGTCTGGTTGATCGGTATTTTGTAGTAGTCCGTCGGATTATTGGCATTACGCTGCATGAAAAGATACAGTGATTTACGCCATCGAGCCATGCGATGGTTTCGTGCGATCACGGGTTGTGTTACGGTTGAAAAATATGTCGCGGTGAACGGATCGAAATCAAATTCGGCATTCATGCCACGCGCCAAAGCGAGTGTTCTGGGTACATTAGGAATGTCTTGGTAACCGAAATGGAGTGTCACATGACTAATGCCATCGTTGGGATGTCCGAGCCCATCGAACACAACACGACGCTGTTCTGGGACATGCGGTTTGTCGGTGACTTCAATGGTGACGACAACAATATTTTCGTGAATTTCGTGTAGTTGTTCGAGCGATTCATGCAGTGCAAGTGGTGCGTTTCCTGGATGGTGGCCAAGGTATATCGCATTGCCGGGAATACGTGGAACGTCGCTATGATGGAGTTTAGTTACAAAACTTTTGAGTGTTCCTTCGACACGCTTTCGCTCACGCGCGATGTAGGTATGGCCTTTATACCACGTACTAATAAATGTAAATCCGACAATCGCAATAATGATCGGCATCCATGCACCATGGAGTAATTTGGAAATACTTGAACTGAGGAACATTGCATCGATACTCATGAATACGATTGCTAATGCAGCTGTTATTGCCATTGAAAAATGCCACATCCGACGCATCAGCAGCAGTAGGAATAGTGTGTCGACGGCGAGTGCACCAGAAACAGCGAAACCGTATGCACCAGCGAGGTTTTCGGATGATTGGAACAACAGAACAGTACCAATAACTAACATGGCCAGAAGCCAGTTAATGAAGGGAACATAGACCTGACCGATCTCGTTACTTGATGTGTGTTTGACGGTAAGCCTCGGCGCGAATCCTAATTGAATTGCCTGCTGTGTCAGTGAAAAGGCTCCAGAAATGACTGCTTGTGACGCAATGAGCGTTGCAACGGTTGCCAGGAGAATGATCGGAAGTCGTAGTTCTGGTGCGAACATAAGGAAGTAGGCACTATGGATGGCTTCGGGATTGAGGGTGACGAGCGCGCCCTGGCCTAGATAGGTGAGCAAAAGCGCTGGAAAGATAATGAAGAGCCATGAACGACTGACTGCGGCTTTTCCGAAATGTCCCATGTCACTATAAAGTGCCTCGACGCCTGTTACGGCCAAGATGACAGCACCCATTGTGATAAATCCGGCGACAGGATGATCAATGAAAAATGATGCAGCGGTTGTCGGAAGCAGGGCAGCCAAAATAGCAGGGTGGTGGATAATTTGTATCAATCCGCCAATGGCTGAAACGGCAAACCATAGTACCATGATTGGTCCGAATAATTTCCCAATTGATCCTGTCCCGCGGGACTGGAGAACAAACAGTCCAATCAGAATGATGATCGTGAGCGGCACCACGTATGGCGCAAAGTCGGGCATAATAAGCCGCGTTCCCTCGACTGCAGACATGACCGATATGGCGGGTGTGATGACACTATCCCCATAGAATAGCGCCAGGCCAACGAGACCGATGAGAACAAATATACCCTTTTTACGCTGCGAAATTTTTGTACGGTTCATGAGCGCAATGAGCGCCATAATACCACCCTCGCCGTTGTTACTCGCACGCATCATGAGCCCGACATATTTGATGGTGACGACTAGGGTAATTGCCCAAATGATCAGTGATACGGCACCTTGTATGTCGTGGGTTGTAAATGATAATTGTGAAACACCAAAGATTGCCTGCAATGCGTACAGGGGACTGGTGCCAATATCGCCGAATACGACACCTATTGCACCAACTATGAGCCAACCGGTTACGTTGCTTTTCTTCACTGGTATAAGTATAACACTTATACTTATCTGAATTCATGGTATAATATATCCCAATGACTATAGAGCGAATCGTCGATACCAGTTCTCATGCCGACGACAATGACGAGCAGCAGATAGAGCAAACATTGAGGCCTCAGCGATTTGCTGAGTATATTGGTCAAGACCATCTGAAAAAAAATCTTGAACTGGCGATCGGCGCGGCGAAAAAACGTGGCGAACCAGTGGACCACGTCTTGCTATATGGCCCTCCTGGTCTCGGCAAAACAACAATGGCAACGGTGATTGCTAATGAAATGGGTGCGAATATTCGCGTGACTGCCGGTCCTGCTATTGAACGTGCCGGAGATTTAGCTAGTATTCTTACTAATCTCGCCGATGGCGATATTCTCTTTATTGATGAAATACATCGACTGAGCCGTTCAGTCGAAGAAGTACTTTATGCAGCAATGGAAGATTACAAATTAGATATTGTGATTGGCAAGGGCCCCGCGGCACGGAGTGTGCGCCTAGACTTGCCGAAATTTACCGTCATTGGTGCAACAACGCGCGCCGGTGCGCTCGCCGCTCCACTGCGAGATCGATTTGGACTTAGTCATCGTCTCGATTTCTATACTTCGAATGAAATTGGTCAGATTATTGAACGTGCCGCAAAATTGCTCGGTAGTAAGATCGATAACCCTGCAGTTGAAATGCTATCGGGACGGGCCCGATTGACGCCTCGTATCGCAAATCGTTTGCTGCGTCGCGTACGTGATTATGCAGACATGAATGGCGATGGAGTTATTGATGCCACGGTTGCGGCGCAGGCGCTGCAACTATTAGAAATTGACGACCTGGGGCTAGACCATGCCGATAGGCGACTATTGAATAGTATCGTTGATCACTATGGATATCGCCCTATTGGCCTGACGACAATCGCGGCATTAACAGGTGACGAGACGTCAACCATCGAAGATTTTATCGAACCATATCTACTGCAAATTGGACTGATTGAACGAACGCCACGCGGGCGGCGTGTAACGGCAAAGGCCGCCAAGCATCTCGGTAAACAACCACAACAAGAATTGCTATAATAGCATTATGGAAGACGAAAAGACCACGGATTATAACGTACCAGTCGCCTATGATAAGGACGGTCGTCCACTCTATGCACATCCGCCCAAAGATAGTGCCTCGTCAGATACAAAATCTGTTCACGTCAGCCGAGCAGTTGATCCGGCGGCACCTGAAATTTCTGAAGAGACTCAGAAAAAGCACCGCGAATCAGTCACGCGCTATCCGCAACTTAACCTGAGTGAAGGTGAATATATCATCAGCGCGGTACGTCGGCACCCTATTGGTTTATTTATCCCGTTGCTCGTTGGTGGCGGTTTGTTCCTCGCGGTATTAGCAGGGCTAGTCTATTATCCGCTGATTGTTCCGAGTGGCAATCCTCCCTACAGTTCTGTCTTTTTACCAGCGGTACTCCTCCTTGTTCTCATTGGACTAGGCACCTACATCGTTACCTGGGTTTATTTAAACAACAAATTCTTTTTGACGAACGAGAGTGTGATTCAGGAAATTCAATACAGCTTGTTTTCGCGTAATGAGCAAACGGTCAGTTTGTTAAACATCGAAGATGCTAGCTACACACAGACAGGTGTGTTCCAACTGTTATTTAATTACGGATCAATTCGACTCAGCACCGAAGGCGATGAAACAACGTATCGGTTTAGCTATGTTTCGAATCCAAAATCGCAAATCGCATTATTGAACAATGCGGTCGAATCATTCAAAAATGGTCGGCCTGTTTCGAACGATTAGTGACTACGACTTTTTTTCACGTACTGTGCTTGGCTAACTAAGTCTGCACGAAGCGTATAACTTTTGCAGTGTCCTGATGTATCACAGTCAGTTGCATCGTAATGGTAGTTCGGTTGTTTACCGCTATTAATTGCACTCAATCGTTGCTCGAGATCACTCGATGTATCGCCTTTGTCGATTAATTTCTGTATTTCATCTTCGCTTAAAATGTCTTTACCGAGCGTAAAGCCATCTGGGTCGGTGAATAATTCTGGGTCAACGGACGGAAGTGTCGCAGAAGTCAGTGATGCAGGGTATGATTGATTTTTTTTGTAGTACACTTCTTCGAGCGCATAGTACATTGCATTGATTGCGGTTTTACGCTGGGAATCTTGACTGGCAATGCGTAAATTATTCACCTGGACAAATGTGACGATGCCTGCAAGTGCCAGGACGGCGACAACAACAACTAATTCAATAACGGTAAAGCCACTTTGGCGAGATTTGTGAAGCGTATTCATTATCCCCATTATATCAAATCGGCGTCGTGTATAATAGGAACAGCATTAATACGAGGGAGATACTTACCGTGGCTAAAAAGACTGAAAAAGCGGCCGTGGCTGACACCGGTGCAGCATCGAATGACGGCAAACTAAAAGCACTTGGGCTAGCAATGGAACAAATCACCAAGCAGTTTGGTGATGGTTCGATTATGAAACTTGGTGAAGCACACAAGGTTGATGTTGAATTGATTCCATCAGGGGCATTGAGTCTTGATTTAGCACTTGGTGGTGGCTATCCAAAGGGACGTATTATCGAAATCTATGGTCCGGAAAGTTCAGGAAAAACAACACTGACATTGCACGCCATCGCTGAGGTTCAGCGTGCGGGTGGTACTGCGGCATTTATTGATGCCGAACACGCTCTCGATCCTGCCTACGCCAAAAAATTGGGCGTGGACACAGACAATCTCCTCGTGAGCCAGCCGGATAACGGCGAGCAAGCACTTGAAATTGCTGAAACTTTGGTACGTTCAAACGCCGTTGATTTGGTCGTTGTTGACTCCGTTGCAGCACTGGTTCCACAAGCCGAAATCGACGGTGACATGGGCGATAGCCACATGGGTCTTCAGGCGCGTTTGATGAGTCAGGCACTACGTAAGTTGACGGGAATTATCAACAAATCAAAAACCACAGTGATCTTTATCAACCAGATTCGTATGAAGATTGGTGTGATGTTTGGAAACCCAGAAACGACTACTGGTGGTAACGCATTAAAATTCTACGCTTCGGTCCGTATTGATATTCGTCGAACAGGTCAAATCAAGAATGGCGAAGATATCGTTGGTAACCGCACGAAGGTCAAGATTGTTAAGAACAAGATTGCTCCACCTTTCCGCGTCGCTGAGTTCGACATTATGTATAACGAAGGTATTTCGAATACTGGCGATGTTTTGGATCTTGCAGTACAACACGGCGTCGTTGGAAAAGCGGGTGCGTGGTTCGACTATGCTGACGCAAAGATTGGTCAAGGACGTGAGGCGACAAAAGCATACCTCAAAGAAAATCCTAAAGTACTCGCTGAAATCGAAAAGAAAGTTCGTCAAAAAGTCGCCGAACAAGAAGGTTAGTTAACGGAACTGCAGTATGAGAATTACTGCGCTGACGATGCAGCAGCGTGATCCGAATCGGGTCAATGTCATGGTTGATGGCAAGTTTCGCTTTAGCCTCGATGTTACTCAAGTTGTTGATAGCCGTGTCAAAGTGGGCCAGGAATTCAC
>JAYRHL010000011.1:0-3598 GCA_041907345.1 Saccharimonadaceae bacterium (SeqCode)
AGCGGGCTACAACCTACCTACCGAACGATTGCGCAAACACGAGATGTCGTGACTATCCGCTATTCGCACACGACTGCCGATAATGAACAAAAATTATTGACTGATCTAGAATCTGCAACAGAACGAGACCGTATTCTAGGATTTACGAGTGTCGGGCCACACCGTCATGATGTCCTATTCGATTTTAACGGCGCACCAGCAATTACAGCGGCATCACGTGGCGAAGTACGAACAATTATCCTGGCGTTGAAATTTCTCGAAGTAGATATTGTTCAGGAAGTAACAAAAAAACCACCAGTTGTTCTATTGGATGATGTGTTGAGTGAACTAGATGATAAACGACAAACCCATTTGGCGACAAAGTTTCAAAATCATCAGATTATTATGACTAGTACGAATCCACCAGCGATATTAGGTGACGCAAAAGTCATCAAACTACGGTAAAGCAACTGGTTGGTTTATTTTTTGCAGAATTGATTTTGGTACATCAGGAAATGCTGCGGCAGATAAAATCGGTTGTGGTGGCGTGGTGCGCACAATCCATAGTCCTTCTTTTTTCTGCATGAGGACACGGAGACTATCGCGATTATTGGTGTCAGCTCCGCGATATGTGAGAACCGCACCATACCACTGCCCTTGTTCGAATAACCGTTCATTCACGATCGTGTAGTCGGTCGCTATTTTTGGATATGCGTTGACGAGCACACCGACAATAGTCGGTTTTTCGGATGTCAATTGCTGCGATAGATCGACGGCCGGAGTTGATGTTGGGGCAGACGTTTGTTTTGTTTGCTCATGTGGTGCAGTGAGCGCTCCGTAAGTAAAAGATGCGATAGCAATAACGACTGATATGGTCACGATAATTGGAGTTTTGTAGCGACTATTCATTTATTTATCTCCAAGAGGATTTTGGAAATCCTTGAATATAATTGTGAAATCCGTCGGGTCATAGCCCATCTGTCGTAATTTTTCGATTGCAAAATAACGATAGCGTGGCGACGGAGTATCGATGGTGAGCGATATTGTTTGATTATCATGCGATACGTACCCTAACGTAAAATATGGGTCGACGTATGGGAGTTTAGTAGTAATCGGATTACGAGCCGTGAAATAATCACCGTTAGTGCTGGCCTCGATAGCTCCGTATGCTTCGTTTTTACGGTAATCGCTTTCATGATCATCGGCCCACTTTTTGGCGTCGGCCGTATTCGGTAGTAAAGAGACAGCGACAACATTTTGTGATTTTTTATCGTCGACAATGACGGTACGTTTGACTGTTTCGAATCCATTTTTTTGCACAACAACATTGTATGTACCAGGTTTGATCCACTGGGTGCCGTTATTTTTTGATAGACCGTCGAATTGCACTGACGCATCGTTCGGAACGGTCGCAATATAGACAGGCAATTTACCCATGTGATCTATGGTCGTTACGGTAAACCAAATGATGATGACGAGAAAAGCGGCTGAAATGCCGTAGATAATTTTTCGTTTATATTGTTGGATGAGTTCGTAATACATATCGACCTATAGCGGCGCTGCCGTCAGCTTTGTCTTTATTCTATACCAGCGGAATGATGAATCGGTAACACCTTCGCGCCCAGCCATTGGTGCACGCACTGGACCGCTAACAGATGCAGATGCAATGACACTGCCGAATCCGTTAATTTTGCCGACGTATACATAGGTGTGCTGTGCATTGATCGCTACATCACCAGGCTGTCGATCTGCCGCGTCGGTCGCACTGATAGACTGCCAGTGCTGACGTAGCCATGCTTCCTGGGATGTTGTTGGGCCGCCCCGAGCGTTGCTGTTATAACCTTTGTCGAATCCGCTGTCATACATTAACGTCGTTACGAATCCACCACAGTCATCACCTTTCACGGCGATGCCACCAACATAGCGGCCTTCGCCCATTGCTTTTTGGACAGCAGCCGCATACGCAGGCGTTTGATCTGCCGCAAGGACTTTTCGTCCCGGTGCTTCAGGCAACGAAGAGTTGCTGCCACTAATATATTGTGACCAAGCGTATTGTTTGACCATTCCTTGTAGATCACCATTGCCATAACCGTTTGCCGTACAACTGCCGTCGGTTGTCTCAGATGTCCCCGATGACGCGTCGCCTGATGTCGACGCAGCGAGCGCATCGGCAGTGGTCGATCCGGACAGCGCAGGAGCATCACTATACATTTGGTAGAATTTGGCAGCGTTGCCACCACGGTTATTAATCACGGCAGTGCGAGAATCGGCTGAGCTTTCGTAGCCATCGTGAACGATGACCGCTGCCTGTACGGGATCATTCGCAGCTTTTAATGCGGCAAGTGTCGATGAATAACTTTCAGATAGTTCCTTCCATGCAAAAGCTAATTGCCCGCCGAGGTCAGTAATATCAACACCGAGTCGTTGTGTTTCTTTTACCAACCCAACCTGACGATTCCCTGATGTCCACTGAGCGAGTCCAAATCCGACACCGGAAGTTGGCGTAAAACCTGTACCAGGTTGTGCATGTCTACCACCTTGAATGATCGTCGGATCTAATCGCGATTCGGCCATCATATTCCCGGCAATGCCAGTTGCTTGTGCTAGTGTTAGACCTTTATCCATAAAGAATTTAAGAATTTTTTCCAGATTGTCTTTACCAGCCAGTGTGACATATCCTGTCGAAGTTCCACTCGTACAGCGAGGATCGTAAAAAAGGATGTCGTTACCGGAATAGAACGTCTCGTCATATACCTGTTGAGTCACACCCATAGCAGAAGCAGTAGTACATAGTTCGTTACAAATAATGACCGTTGTTACGATGAGGGAAAGAAAACGCCTAAACATTTTGACCTCCGCTCTTTGTGCGCGCGGCGTTGAGATATGGCGTCGGATCAACGCGCGTTCCATCGCTTAATGTACGTCCTTCCCATAGTTCAAAATAGAGATATGGTCGTGCGCTGTCATTGTCTGCGCTGCCAATATAGCCAATTTCCTGACCGGCAGCGATCGTGTCGCCTGTTTTCACTAACACGCCTTCATGGTTCATGCGTGCGTATACTGTCGTCATTGTCTTGTTACCAATTTGATGTTCGATCACAATCCAGTTACCGAATTCCGTCGATGGACCAGCCGCAATGACTTTACCGGCATAGGCGGCAAAAATCGGTTGTCCTTGTGTTTGGAAATCGTTTTGTGCGCCAATCGCGACACCGGGATAGCCAACAGACTGGTAGTTTTTGAGAATATTATCTGTTGCAACTGTCGGAAACGCCCAACCGTTGCTATTTACTTCACCGCTCACACCATTTGGAAAACCTGTTGTACCTGGTTGAGTATTCGCATCATCATCGCCGTCCATTGATGCATCGATAGATTGATCCATGGTATAGACACGGAAATGACTATTTAGTGGTTCATTTTCGGGACTGATACAATTACTACCATCTCCTTCATTCTCGGACTGATCTTCGCCCCAACCGACTGTACGGTGCGCACACTGTTCAAGGAATTTCACATAGTTCCAATCCTGACCATTATCTTTGGCATCACCTGTTTCGCTATCAGGATCAATATTTCCCGTATCGGCCATCCATTGTGCGTTTTCGAGTGGATCGAT
>JAYRHL010000012.1:0-61753 GCA_041907345.1 Saccharimonadaceae bacterium (SeqCode)
CATACAAATATCGGCATTTTCATCAATGTCATGCCTTTACGACGCATCAAGAAAATCGTCACAAGGAAATTCACGCCAGACAGCAGGCTTCCGACACCCGCTATCTGGAGACTCCATATCCAGTAGTCCACCCCGGTGCCCGGACTATAGGCCAATTCTGAGAGTGGCGGATATGCCAACCATCCGGCTGCCGAAAATTCACCGAGCCCCAGGCTGACATTCATCAGCATCATACCGGCAACAAACAGCCAGAAACTGATCGAGTTCAATAACGGGAACGCGACGTCTCGTGCACCAATCTGTAATGGTACTATCAAATTAATGAGGCCGAATATCACACCCATCGCGACAAAAAATATCATGATCGTGCCATGAGCCGAAAAGACCTGCTGGAACAAATCAGGTGAAATTGGGCTATTCGTTCCAGTAGCGAAGATTGCTTGCTGAGTGCGAAGCATTGCCACATCGGCGAGGCCACGAAGCAACATGATGACGGCAACAACAATATACATCACACCAATCTTTTTTGGATCCAGTGATGTCAACCATTCGCGCCACAACCAACCCCACTTCTTGAAATATGTCATTAGAGCGATAAGGATCAACAGTCCAACCGTTCCGCCAAGTACGCCGCCAATTGTGACGGGATCGTGTGGCAATGCGTCCAAACTTAATCTACCAAACATATTTATCCCCCGTGTCCTTCGTGACTATAACTATGATTCTTTGTGGTGGTCGTGTCACTATGCATATATTTATCTACTATTCGGTCAAACAAATCTACATCATGTAGATGTAAATATTGTACTGACGTGTTGATAACAGGCTTCGCGACGGTTTGGTATTCAGTCCAGCCGATGTGCTCGTGATATGGCCGATTATTCAATGCCTGTGCCCATGCATCAAAATCAGATCTAGACGCAAGCGACTTAACATTAAAATGCATGTCTGAATAGCCTTTACCACTGATATTACTATTAGAACCTCGGAAATTACCCTGATGATCGGCGATCAGGCTGAGCTTGGATGTCATACCCGTCATAGCATAAACTTGCGTTCCTAAACTAGGTATCCAAAATGCACTCATTGGACCATCTGCGGTAACCAAGAAATTTACCGGTGTACCCGCTGGAATGACTAGTTCGTTCATTGTCGCGATTCGTTGTTCCGGATAGATAAATAGCCATCTCCACTGCAACGCAACAACCTGCACGCTAAGCGGCTTGATATTTGATTTCAGTGGCCGGTTCGGATCAAGTTGATGCGTACTTACCCAGGTGACAACACTCAGTACTACGATAATTGCGATAGGAATACCCCACCATAATAGTTCTAACCAGCGATTACCTTCAGCGTCAGGTGTATATAGGGACTTGGTGTTATGTTCGCGATAACGCCACGCAAATACACCTAGCATGACAAATACAGGAATGACAACAATAGTGCTGAGCGCAAGCGTAAAGAGTATAAGATCCTTTTCCTGACTAGCAACAGACCCCCGAGGATCAAATACGGGAACATGTTGTGTTGATGCATACAACGCGACGCAGAGTCCTACGATTATAGGAGCCAAAATAATGGCAACGACTGCGTGCCAATCCTTCCAAAAAGTTCTACCCCGCTTTTTCATGCTAATGCTTACACTATAGCAGCTAAATGACGGTTGCGCCAAGACTTGAAATGACAGAATCTGCCATTTTGTTCATAACTTCGGCTGCGTCATCTGCAGTCAGAGTTTTTTCATGTGATGTTAATCTGACACGAAGTGTAATGTTCTTTGTATCGGTGCTCTGTTCAGATTGATAGAAATCGAGTGGTGATACTTCCGTTTGCAAACCTGATGACGACAGACCATTTTCAACTGCACTTTTGACGTCTGCATAGGTAGTGTCACTTTTTACCTGGAAACAAATATCACGTTCGGTTGATGGATAGCGGCTCAGGGGTACATATGATGGTTTTACAGCCGCGCTCAATCGTGCCAATTCTGCAGGTGCAACAACAAATCCAGCGGCGTATTCTGGAAGTTTGAAATTCGCTGCAACAGATTTTTTGAACTCTCCAACGATACCAACAGGCTCGCCTGTCGATGCAAACACATAGGCGCTTCGACGATATTCAAAAGGTGCCGCGTTCACGGATGTCACCGGTTCATTGATCGGCTGGAACGTAAACGATAGGCCCAACTGTGAACCAAGGTATTCCAATTGACGGCGTGCCTCGTAATAGGCGGCGCCTTTTTCATTCTTGCGCGCGACAACGAGCGCCAAATGGTCTTGTTCAAACGGTAATTTGTCATCGTCCAAACCATCGCTTTTTACATGCGTCTTATTCAATTCAAATAGCGCAAATGAATCATAGCCCGCCTTGATATTCGGGTGAACCAGACTTAATAGGCTCGGCGTTAAACTCTGTCGATAATACTGGAGGTCGGGACTAATACTATTGACGATTCGGTAGGAATTCGCGGGATCTTGGCCGGCTTTTTTCAATAGATCACCGTGGACAAAACTATAGGTTAATACTTCGTTAGCACCTGCGCGGACGAGTGTGTGGCGAATTTTGGCGCGTATATAGTCAAACCAATCTGGCTGCACGGCCGTAAAATCGCGTCGAGGTAGTGTCGGTGCAATCGTCTCAAATCCATTCAGTCGTCCAACCTCTTCGTTCAAATCTTCGGCTATATGTATGTCGGCGCGCCAATATGGTGGCGTCGCAATAATGACACCTTGGTCGTCGGTAGATACATCGAATTCAACATTTTTCAGCGTGCGGACAACATCATCAGTAGTAAAATCGCTACCCAGCGCCGCATTCAACGCATCAACAGTCGTCGATACCGGTTGCTGCTCCTGATGGTTAGGATAGGTATCCGCTACTTCACTTGCTACGACGGCACCCGCTGCATTGCTCATCATTTCGACAGCACTTGCTAATACAGGAGCGGTTAATTCTGCTGGCTGGCCTTTCGTGAATCGCGTAATTGCCTCACTAAAAATACCGTGACGCATCTGTGTATTACGCAGGTTATATAGATTAAATGTCGCACTTTCTAACAAAACATTTGTTGTTGTTTCGTCGATTTCCGTGTCGCGTCCGCCCATTGCACCCGCCAGAGCAACGGCAACATCACCATTCGCTATCACGATGTCGTTTTCGCTCAATGTAATCTCTCGACCGTCGAGTAAAACAAGTTTTTCATCTTTTCGGCCTGCACGAACATGGATATCAATGACACCATTATTGACGGCTTTTAATTTGTCGTAGTCAAATGCATGCAGCGGCTGTCCACTGGCCATCATCATATAGTTCGTCACATCAACAACGGCGCTATGAGGTTTGACCCCAACACGCGCCAAGTATGTTTGGGTAACCATTGGCGACAACGGGACTTTGCAATCGACATCACTCAATACCACCGCCTGGTAGCGACTGCTCAGTTCAGGATCGTCGATCGTCACGCGAGGTGTCTCGACGTTACCTGATTTTTGTGGCAATCGGTCGCCACCAATTAATAATGTGTTTAGTGTCGTAAACGGCTGGCCTGCTACACCAGCGACTTCTCGCGCGAATCCAATAATTCCGAAAGTATCAGGACGATGTGTCAGTGATTTGTTTTCGATGTCTAACAGATAATCATCCAGCTCGTATGCCGCTGTGAAGCTTGCACCTGGTTGGTGTTCATCTTCCAGTTCGATAATGCCAGTGTGGTCATCCCATAAATCTAGTTCTTTTGCACTAGCAAGCATACCGTTGCTCATGACGCCGCGCAGTTCACGGGCACCCAGTACAAATGGTTCAGCATCCCCAAATGTTTCCGGTACGACACTAGCTGGTGGCAACCAGGCAACGGTCAAACCAGCGCGAACATTTGGTGCACCACAGACAACCTGTACATATCCCTTTTCATCACGCGCCACGTCTTTGACGACGCCCCCGTCATCAATCTTTGTCACATTTAAATGATCGCTGCCTTCGACAGGAACACATTCGACAACTTTTGCGATCACAACGCCTTCGTATTTCTTGCCCAGGTCGATGACTTGTTCGATTTCAACCAGCCGAGATCCAATTAATGTCACGAGTTCATCAATAGAAAGATCAATCGCTGTATATTTTTTTAGCCAGTTTACTGATACAATCATGCGAATTTCCTCAAAAATGCCAGTTTACCAGATTCAAAATGACGCAAATCTTCGATACCGTATTTCAGCATAATCATACGCTCGACGCCGCCGCCCCATGCAAATCCCCGATATTCTTTTGGATCAATTCCCGCGGCTTCCAGAACATTAGGGTGAATCATTCCACACCCGAGCATCTCTAACCATTCGCCCGGTTTACCACCGATGCTAGCAGGTTTTTCAATCATAAATTCCAGACCAGGTTCAACAAATGGGAAATAACCAGGCTGTGTTCGGATAGCTAGTTTTTGCCCATAATACTCTTCAAAAAACGCACGTAATGTTCCGAGCATCTGTGCCAAACTGGCGTCACGACTAACGAACACGCCTTCGACTTGATAGAACGTGTGCTCATGAGTTGCGTCGACATCTTCGTTGCGGAATACGCGCCCATAACTAATACTGGCGATATTGCCCCCAGATGCCAATACGTCTTTGCCTGCACGCAGAACACGGTTTTGCATTGTACTGGTGTGTGCAGGTGGAATGAATCCTTCTTCGGTACGAAATGTATCGTATCCATCACGCGCCGGATGCCCTTCTGGGAAATTCAATGCACCGAACATATTCCAATCATCATCCAACTGGCGAGATTCATGTGCGTCAAAGCCCATGCGTGTAAAAATATCGATAACGCGTTCTAATTCAACCGTAATCGGGTGTTGCGTACCCGTTTCAGTCGGGAGTAGTTCTGGTCGTTTACTATTCACATCCCATGGTGCCGTTACATCAATTGGCACAATTGCTTGATCGATCAACTCAGCCTGTCGTGTTTCGATTGCTGACTGTAACGATTGTTTCAGTTCATTCAGTGCACGGCCCGCTTCCGCACGTTGTTCGACAGGCAGCGACTGCAATTCGGCCGCCAGAGATTTCAGTTCAGGAGCACGCAGTACTTCATACGGCGTGTCGCTGTTTTTTATTCGCTCCAATAAATTGTCGCGGACTGAATCGGTAGTGCTCATTAAGCTAAAGTATAGATGAAATTATTATTGATTACTAGAGAGGATAAAGTACACAACACCGACAAGGACAAAAGCGATAACAATGACCAGCCATACCCATGCCAAACTTGTCGTTTGTTTTGTATTTTCAATATAAGCCGAATCATCAACACCATCCGGCAAATCGTGTGTCGCGTCGTGTTTCTTTTTCGCTTTTTCACTCAACTCTGCAGCGATCTTTTTCTGCAGTTCCGAGCGGTTATCTTGTTGGTTAACGATGATTCCCATACGTTCTATTATACCCGAGTTAAAAAACTTGTGCTATGAGTATTTAACTATGCTATACTAACTCCATACTTTATTTAAAGGAGGGAAACCCATGGCTACTAAGAAAGCCGGCTCTGCCAAAAAGACCACCCGGGCCAAAAGCCAACCAGCAAAATCAACCGTAACGACCGTCAAGGCTGTCGAATCTAAAGCCAAGAAAGTTTGGTTAACTGATCGCCGTACTGTACTTGCTTCAGCACTTATCGCTGAGTTCATTGGTACATTCTTGTTGACCGCATCATTCTTGGTCACTCGTGGTGAACCACTATACCTAGGATTCGTCCTTGCCACATTAGTATTGATGGTAGGCGCTATTTCTGGCGGCCACCTCAACCCACTCGTCACCGTTGGTGCATGGGTAACACGCAAAGTTAGCCACCTACGTGCTGCGACATATGTTGTTGCTCAAGTACTCGGTGCTGGTGCGGCATTCGTCGTATTGAACGCATTCATTCACGCCGGTACTACAGATGCTTCAGCTGCAAGCGGTTTTGCTACTCAGACACCTGAAGTATTCAAACTTGCAACTTTGACTGATGGTAACCACTTGGTTGTCTTCTTCGCTGAGTTGCTCGGTGCAACTGTATTCGCATTTGCATTTGCAGGTGCTCGCCTTGAAAAGACTGACCGTGTTGCCAAAGCTTTGGCAGTTGGTTTCGGCCTCTTCGTCGCTGCATTGATTGCAGGTGTTGCAGTCAGCTACGTAAAAGCACAAGTTGCTTTGAACCCAGCTATCGCACTTGCTGCTTCAGCTGTTGACTTCGCAAAGGTTGACTGGTTTGCCGTCGCTGTATACCTTGTCGCTCCACTTATCGGTGGTGTTGTCGGTTTCGCACTTCGCGATGTTGTCGAAACAGAAAAGTAGTCACATACAACGACAATCAATATATCCCCGCAAAATGCGGGGATATATTTTTTACAAAGAAAATAGGGTGCGGTATCATCCGCACCCTATCGTTCACTTCAGCAAAGAGTGAATCCCGGCAGTACACACATTATCAGATTATGCATAACTCACAACCCCAATCGACAAACTCGTATATCTCTATTCGTCAGTTGTTGGGCGATCCAATAGTATTGGTTCGACCATGCCATCAACATCAGCAATCTTGACGATATCACGATCAATCTTGCCCAGTTCTTTATACGTCGTGTTGAAATGCCCGACAGTCGTTCCTAGGCTAGCGCCGAGCTTTTGCATATAACCATTATGTGCGATGAGGTGCTTCTGCAGCTGTTCGATATTTTTGCGAATCTTTTCTGTGTCTTTATGGATTTCGATGGACCGCAAACCGTGCGCAACCGTTTGTAACATCGCAGACAGTGTCGTTGGGCCAACAATAGTGACTTTCTTTTCGGCCGCATAGGCCAACAGATTGCGGCCGTTAATACCGACTTTTTCCGTCAGGATATCGTAATAAATTGTTTCGGATGGAATAAACATTAATGCCTGGTCGAGCGTTCCTTTGCCGGGTTTAATGTATTTCGATGTTTCATCAATACGACCCTTAATATCATTCTTGAAAAGTTTTTCGTACGATTCTTTTTCGGCACCTTTCGCCTCGAGCATACGGTTATAATTTTCTAACGAAAACTTGCTATCCAGTGGCAGCAATTTATCTTCGTAATGAATGACGGCGTCCACAATCATGCCTTCGCCCAATTTATATTGCAGTGTAAACGCACCCGGTGGTAGAGTGTTTTTGAGAATTTGTTCTAAATAATATTCACCGATGACTCCACGCTGCTTTGGATTTTGCAGCACGTTCTGCAATGTTTTTAATTCAGTTGCGACATCGACCACTCGTTTGTTCGTTTCGTCTAGTTTGGTTAACCGAGTTGTCACGTCTGCGACTAATTTCGCGCTTTCTGCAAGTTGTTTCTGAACTGTAGTCTGAATTGCCGTGTTATTTCGTTCCAGTCGATCAGCCATGCTTTCCTGCAATTTGATTATTGACCGGTTCAATTCAGTCACGTCAGCCTTGATTAACTCTACCGATCCGCCATTTTGTGGTTGTCGCGTGCGTGTGAGCAAAAGAATAATGACAACGACGAGCGCAGCGATAATTCCCCCAAAGATAATTGTTTGCATAAGCCTATTATAGCACTGCTAACACACGCGCCAGGATAACTACTCCGACGACAACAACAAGTGCAGGAACGAGTGGTCGGATCCGCACAAACCACGCAAATGCTACATATGTCACGGCATAGAGTGCGATTGACCAGAACAATGATTGGTACCAGGCCATGTTATATACCCAACCGCCCAGCCCGCCCAGACAAATTGCAACCGCCAATACAATCATGAGCGGTCGATAAACACCGATACGAACAAGTCCCATCAATCCTACTGCACCAATCAATACGGCCGCGACAATACCAGCAACTTCTGATGCATTCGTACATGCGCCGCTACAAAATAGCGGCACGATTACCGCCTGTTTCACAATAAAGGTGAGGATCCACACTACTAGTCCCGAGACGGCGCCCAATACGACAATCTGCGCCAATTGTTGCGGTTGCAACTCAATCAACAAACTATCCCACCGGTTCGACAATTCTGATGAATCAACGTCGTCCACGATATCTCCTCTGCTTTATCTCATTTTACCATTTTCTTGTACCATGACCAAAGGCAACAGATAGCCGGAATAAATTTATATGATAATAATATGAATTAATTTTGAGATTTTCTTTTTGCTTTTGGCGCTGTCAGATACCAAATTGATCCGACGAGTGCAGCGACAATGCCACCCAGCACGTCAATCGGTGTATGAACCAGTGCTGCAACACGGCCGATACTGACGAGCACCGCAATAACAAGTAGCGTTCCACTGAGAACTTTGTTTTTCGTTTCGAACCATACGGCAAGTAAAATCGACGTCACGAATAGTGCGTGATCTGACGGAAATCCAGGGTTATTTAGATACGCGGCGCCGGGTGCGACGCCCATAATCTCAAACGGACGCTCACCAGTCGGCTGATACAACGTTGCCATAAATTTTGCGAACAAATACGCCGTTAACCCCGCCATGAGAATACGGCAGTAGGCCTCGTATTTGCGATTATTGGGGATTTTATACAGCAATGCATAGACACCCACGAGGATGGCCAGTATAACAGTGCCGTCAGCAATAAAACGAATGAACGTTTGCATACTCCAATAATACACCCTGCGAGATATTTATCTATGTATTGGAATCCTTGCTTTTTTATCGACGATATTTAATAATTATGGCACCGCCAACAATTCCGTTGGATGTACCTTTCACGAGGAGTCAAGGAGGACTCATGGCCAAGGCCAAAAAGGTCGTTGTCACCGGCGCCTCGCGAGGGCTCGGTGCATTGACAGCAAAAGAGCTCGCCCGTAAGGGTGCGCACGTGTTCGTCATCGGTCTCGCCAGTGAGGTTGATGAACTGAGGCAAGTCGCGCGCGACTGCGGCGATCCGCATGCTTGGGCCGTCTGCGACGTTCGCAACGAAGCGGCAATCACCGCTACCATCGACCGAGCTGCATTCCATCTGGGCCGCATCGACGTTGTCATGGCCAACGCAGGCGTTGCCAGCCAATCAGTTATTTCAGATGACTACTTCATCGGTAGGCTGAAGCTGACCATGGATGTCAACTTCTGGGGCGCAGTCTACACCGCACGCGCCGCATGGCCTCATCTGGTTCAGTCCAAGGGCTACATGCTGTTCATGTCGTCTCTGGCTGGTCTGGTGAACCCACCGATGCTGTCGACGTACAATGCCAGCAAGGCCGCGATTCGTGCCTTTGCCGAAACGTACCGTTTGGAAGGCCAAGCATTTGGCATCAGTACCGGCATCGGTACGTTCTCTGAACTGAACACCGACATGACCAACCGCGGATTCGCCACCAAAGCCGGCGAATATCTGTTGTCGATCAAGGTGAAGGTCGGAGGCAAGGTTTACAACCGACGCGTCCTTCCGGTTGCCGAGGTCGATCCTGCCATTCAGGCTATCGTCCGCGGCATCAACCGTCGCTACCGACACATCCATTGGCCTCGTCGCGTGTTTTTCATGCGAATGGCACCGTGGTTTGTCCAGCGTGTTGTCGAACAGTTCATCAAACCGCGTATGCGAAAAGCACATGCTCTCGCACTCGCCGAGGATGGACCGCTGACCACCTCTCTCCCGCCTACCAGCTAGGCAATAACCCGCCTGGTAGATTTACATCCAGTAGATCTACCGGCGGGTTTCTTTTTTCATTGTGCTTATGTTATACAACAAATTTGACTAAAATACACTTTAAGTTAGACTAACCCCAATATTCATACTTTCGTGGTGGGCATAAGTTATAAAGGAGTTTCCATGGGCCACCACCTGCTGCGTCGCATCACCAACCTAACGCTCGCATTCTTGTTAGCAGTATTTTCTATCAACCTGTAAGGAGTACTATCACTCCAGAACGCCTACGCACATGATGGTCACGGCAATAACGGTTCATTAAAAGTGCACGAAAAAGGCACTCCTTCAGGCACCGAAAGCAACGACCCAAAAGTATGTAAATTCAATTTTGAAGGCTTCAACTTTGATAAAAACCAATCAGGCTACGTCAAAGTTGCCACACAATCCGGTGGCGTTGATTCACTCAGCCCTTCTCTATATCCGTTCGGACCGACAAACAACTCAGGCGACTACACCGCAGGTGTGTATATTAACGACGGCGGTACATTCACCCTCCCGAACGGCCAGTACAAGGCAACACTTTATGGCAAAAGCACGAGCAACCCATCCCTGCCAAACCTTAACGACGTCAAGGCACAGAGCAAAGTCTTCAAGGTCGTCTGTGACATTACAGCAGCAGTACCAACCCAGAGCAACCCATGTGGCACATCAAATGATACATACACTATCCCTACAACGGCTGGTGTCAAATACCAGGTAAAGATCAACGGCATCTGGACAGATAAATCTGCAGGTACATACAGCTACATCAGCGCAGGAAATATTATCGTCCGGGCAATCAGCACAGATAATGACGTTGATATTGCTCAGCCCAACCAATGGACATTCACCTACACAAACGTGACGTGTACGACAACTGTCGCAACTCAAGCGCCAACAAACCATGATGATAACTGTGGCTCAAACAACGATACCTATACTATTCCAGCCGTCACCGGTATTCAGTACAAAGTAAACGGCGTCGAAAAAAGCGCCGGTACATACAGTACTAACGGTGCAACATCACTCACAATCACTGCTGTCGCTAAATCAGGTTACGTCCTAACTGGTACCACATCATGGACACTCACATTCGTGAACCAATCTTGCGTCGCCCCAACCGCCCCAACGTCTGTAGATATGTGCGGCACGTCTGACGACACCTACACGATTCCTTCAACAACTGGTGTCATCTACAAAGTAGACGGCATCACCAAATCTGCCGGTCAATACCAGACCAGTACCGACGTAACTATCACAGCCGAAGCCGCCGATAGCAATTATGCGCTCACCGGCACGACTTTATGGTCACAAACATTCGATAGCGAAAAATGTCCAGTACAGTTGACCGCCGAAGGCGACCCAACATTCATCGACGAATGTGGAACTGAAAACGATAGTTACACGATCGTTCCTGCCGATCATGTTATCTATAAAATCGATGGCCAAGAAGTTGCAGCAACATTTTACCCACACGCATCGGGTAGCGTTGTGATCGTTGCCGAACCAGCCGATCCAGATTACGCTCTCGTTGGCCAAACAGAATGGACACACGAATTCTCAGCTGCAAGCTGCGCTGACATCACCGCCACAGCAGTATGTGATCGTGCTGGTGTGATCGTCACCCTGAAAAACGAAGGAGACATGGAAGGCTATGCGTGGGTTAACGGGGAAGAAGTCGTCGTTGACGGCAATAGCTCTGTCGATGTAGTCGTACCGTTTACACTCTGGAAAGCATCAGTCAGCGTCTATGTTAATAACGAAGCGTCACTACTTGATCAAGACTTTGACTGTACGCCTGGACGTGGTGGCATGGGTGGCGAAGACCCACAAGACCCAGTCGTACCAAAGACACCTGCGGTTTCAACACCTCTTGCGTTACCACAAACAGGTGGTATGACCAACTCACTTCAGCAACTTCTGACAATTATCGCAGCTGGTATTATTACCTACGGCGCGACATTCTTCCTCGTCAACCGACGTGACCTCGCCAAGAAATAACAGACTTCTTGTAATCAAAACCGCCCGGACATCCGGGCGGTTTGTATGACAGGCCATATTCAACTATGGGCGAGGACCTCCGGGGCCGCCAGGACCACCAGGACCGCGGAACACACCGTCAAGTTTCGATAGATCTAATCCTTGATCTGACGCCCACTTTTCTAGCGCCGTTCGTTTGCTATCCATTTCGGCTTTGCGTTCCGTTTCGGATAGATTCTTCATCGTCCCTCTATTGGCTTCGTGATCTTTTTTCATTTCTGCTAGTTTCGCTTGAATGGCTGATTTCTGAGCAGTCGTGATAGTACCCGCCGAAACGAGTGAATCTAATTTACTATTCACCTGCTGTTCGTGCTTGGCTTGGTTTTCAGAACGCTGCTGATCCAGCACCTCACGAACCTTTGTCTTGTCCAAATTAAATGTCGATGCTAATTTATCGACCAGACTCGACCCCAGATCGTCGTTATTTACTTTTGTATCCGCACTGACCACCGCACCTGTACCGATAATTCCTGCACCAACCGTCCCCACAACCGATGCCACAATCAGTGACTTTTTGTTTAGTTTTTTCACACTATTCCTTTCATTTATATGCTTCTGGTGAAGCACTACACCCATCATTACAAACTAACCTGATATAACACTGTGTATTTACTAATAATTAGCTTAAAGCGTATGTAGGTCGATTGATGGCATCTGTGGTATAATTTGTTTTGATATAAATCCGCCCATGCAAACCCGACTGCTGCCCACGGTCACCAGGGAACGCGGTATTCACTCGGCTCGGGCGCCGGGAATAGTCGAATAACCGGATTTTTGAAAATTAAACGAGGTTACGCACATGAGCGATAACGACAAGAAAAAGTACACAGAAGAACAGGGTAAGGACTGGTATGAACTCACGCACAAAAACTGGCGTGCATGGGGATCATGGTTCTCATGGGGTTCACCAATCGGCCTGGCTCTCTTTTTCGCGATACCGATGGTTGCATTCGGCATCATGTACTGGCTGATGCACCATTAGGTCGTCAGGTACGAGAAAAATCCTCGGATATACCGAGGATTTTTCTTATTCGGCCGACAGTGCAATTGTGCCGAGTCGTCGGAATACCCTTGAACGCAATAATTCATATCGAGCATTCGTGTCCGGGTTGGCTATCAAATAATCTCGGGTCGATATATAACCTTTATCGGCCAAATCTACCGGCGCCTTTGTCATAATGACCGATTCAGGATACTGGTTACCAGTTAAATCATAATACCCATTTGATAATTTGTTATAGTAATGCGTTTCACGAAACGCCGGATCTTGTTCGTCTGTCACGATAACACGCACAATCTCGCCACCGAATATATCGTTCAATACGAGTGCCGTTGGCACACATTGCCCCCGTGCGGGATTCTCGACACTCCACAACTGGCCGTTTGCACTTGTTTGATCATCCCATTCAGCCTTTATTGCGTTCGAAACTTGGCGCAGGAATGTTTCGGCCATTATTTTCGTCCTATATTCCTTTGGTTGATAACATCTGTCGAAGCTTGCAAATATGATTTCACACGATCCATCTGGAGGGGTTGTTTTGCCATATTATTTACTGGATGTAATCTCGATTCGGCATCCCAAGAAATGTCAGGATATTTTGCGAGCAGGGTCGCAACATCGCTGCGCACCGCATCTGCATCTAGACCGCCGGCGATAACAAAATTCGCATTACGCAGCGCTGATGATGCGTACGCCTCGTACAGAAACGCCCCTAGTTTTGCACTATCCATTCGTTCACCCGTGCCATGTGATGCATCGAACATAACATAATCAAGCGCGCGTGCGTAACGTGTTAGTTTTCGGACGACTCCTTTTGGACCCAGTTCATCCATAGCTGTTTTGTGACACTGCAAAATAGTTTGTACGTCATAATCTTCACGCACGTCTGATACAAATTGCAGCATTCCTTCATTACCCTGCCACGGCAACATATCAAATCGAATTGCCTGCAACCAACCTTTGCCACGTTCAGCAATGCGCTCAACAAATACGCGGCGATATTCAGAATTACTAATATGATATTTACTTGGGAATAGTTGAGCCATCGCCAATACATTCGGATTCGTACGATTGGCGCGTAGTGCGTTCGAAAAATCTTCTCCAACAGGAAACCATTCTGGACCAAATTGGTTAACGCGATCCTGGAACTGTGTCACATGGGTCGCTTTGACGCCCAATGCCAGCATGCGATCTGTTTCAAACAGTCCTGACCGGTTTGCATAGGCTTCAACGAATAAATCTTGTGGTTCGGTAACGGTCTGCCCGCTTGGTAGTGTGTATTTGTTATTTACCACGCCGCTGACGCCGACATACGGTCGTGGTCTTCCCTGTGGTTTTGTCATAGCGTTAGTATAGCAGAAACAAAAAGTACCCCCGGAGAGATACTTTTCATATCTCTCCGGGGGTAGTGCTAGCTATTGAATTTTGCTGGCGGGGACATCATGGCGAACCAAGATTTCCACCTGTTGAAATTGTAGTAATCGGTCGGAAACAGCATCATGTGTTGCGAATTATTGTAGGTAATGCGCAGAACACCGTCCAACAATTCCTCGCAATATGCATCGCGCAAATTTATCACAAATTCACGACGATTGTACAGTTCTCTCGACACCTGGCCACTGATACCTGTATGTTCCGTCACGACAACTTTTAGTGCGACCAGTCGCCCACGACGCGTAAACCGCCGGAGCGATACTCGCTCGATGAATCCAGCGTCTACCCTTTTGCTGTATTCCATGCTGTTGACGAATCGACCGTTTTCGAACCGTTCAGACAGACCGTATGTCCAATCTGCTTTATCCATGTACAACTACTTTCTCACATGTCAGAAATAGATAGCTTGTACGGTACTATAACATATTTGTTGGTTTACCTCAATAACCGAGAATGTCGATAATTTCTTGAGTAATTTCGCTTTGTTGTTTGCCGTCGCAATCAATCCTATGCTGTGCCCATTGCCGGTAGAGTGGCAGTCGCTCTTCATACAGCCGCCGCAAACCCTTTTCTGCCAATCCAATAATGCCACGTTCGTTATTCACGTCCGGAGCCAGTCGCTCTTCCAACGTTGCAAACGGAACGTCCAACCAAACAATACGCGTCTGTTGCTGTAATGGCTCGAGCACATCATTATAAATAATACTTCCTGGTGTCGACACGATCGTTTCATGGAGATCCAATTCGCGCACACATCGCGATTCCAATGCCAATATATACGCCGCTCCTTTTTGGACAATCGCTTGTTTGAGCGCAAGGCCCTCATGGTCTTCCATCCATTTATCGATATCGAGCAATGGAAGACCCAGGGTAGATGTTAATTCTCGTCCTATCGTTGATTTACCACTGGCAGGCATGCCAATCAGGCTAATTCCTTTGCGTTTCACGCCCAGCCCTTTTTTGCCATGTAACGATCAATGAGTTCGATGTCTCGACGATCTTTCGGACGGGACGACTGCAGTTTCCACGCGCGAACTTCATGCAAATTAACGAATGGCACTCCATCAACGATATCGGCCGCGGCATATAAATCACTAAAATGCGGGTGGTACGTACCAAATTTCCATGAACGGCTTACCTCGTAATCACCGTGTTTGAGTATATGATCGCCGTTTATACCTACTGTTTCATGCCACCCATTTTCGCGCATGTGCGTATACAGCCTATCACTCACAAATAAATCAACGTCTTCGGTCTCGCGTATACCTGCCGCTGCTAACGGACCACTACCGAACACGACGTATGTGCCCATTGGCAACCCTAGCGCCTTCACTTTTTCAACCAGCTCTTTTCTATTCATAGATACCTCTAGTATATCAGGATAAAAAATGACCGTACTATTTGCGGTCATTTTCAATTGCTATTCGTACACTATACTTTTAGTGTAGCCAGAACATGGTAGATAAAAATACCAGGCCAGACAAGTGCATTTACAAATGCATTAAAATACGCCACAAAATCATGTGCGTCGCGCGCAAAATATACGAATGCACCGATGAACGCGACAAACGCAGCATAGCCTGCTGGGCCGTGATCTTTAAATACGTTGACAGTTGTACCTTCATGTTTCGCCATGATACTTATCCTTGTTTAGTGATTTCAGTATAGCACCAATAATTAAAACAGGCGCCGTATCGACGCCCGTTTCAATATGCCAAGGTTTACGCGTGGTGGTGTGTGCCACGCTGGAACAAATCCAGTATGAACACGAGTAAAAGTGCACCAACAAATGACCAGAATATGCCGGACCACGAAAAAGCAAGATTTGCTAAATCAGTACCCACAATCATTGATGAAACAAAACTACCGATGAGCGAACCAATCACACCTATGACAACTGACATGATAATACCATCGTCTCGTCCTGTGACTCTTGTAGCGAGCCATCCAACCAAACCTCCGATGATTAGTGCAATGATCAAATTCATAATAGTAATCCCCCTCGCGCGTTATTATGCGACTGTATCCAACTATACGGACATCGTGGCTATACGACAGTGAGAAATCTCCCGTAAATGAAAACCCCCGATCGTCGACCGGGGGTAATCAACACGTAGACATTCCGAGAGTGGCGCTACCGCGGAACAGCAGACTCCAGATCTGCAACGACAACAACAGCGTTAGTCGCATCTCCGCATGTCGCCATCACGAGACGATTCGGTACATGAGCGAAAATAACTTCCATAAACGGCACCTGATCAAATGGTACGAGGAAGGGTTGCTGTGCTTGATACGTGAACACGCCTGTCTGCGTCGTGACAATGACGGGATTACCCGGCTCGACTGCATGTAAATTGTTGAATGTTTGCCAAGTATCGTCGCCCGGGTTACTGTGACCGAATACAAGCACGGTGTCAGTTGATGGTACGGCAGGTACACTGTATGCACCATACCATGCAACCTTATCCAAATATTCAGGGTCTATGCACGCCGAACCGCCGTGGCAGTGAGGTGATGGTCGTGGCCATGTCGGACCAGACGCAAGTGCATTAATGCCCGCAGCTGGTATAGCCAGAGAGACGATGTCAGATTCTGCGATAGGCTGAGGTGCATCAACCGTCGGTACAACCACCTGGGGCAACTTTGCCCGAGAGGTAACAGACGGCAACTCCTGCAAATTAGCGGCTACAGAGTTCGCACTTTTTGTAACGAAAGTTTGATGAGCTAAATATCCCACTACGCTCATTAAGACAACGACCACTAAAAAACCAGATATTTTGGTAAACCACGTATTCTTTTCTTGCCTCAATGGAGTTATCTTTCTACTCGGAAGATCATCTACGATGTTAACGAATTGGATGAGCATCATGCTCATGTCCATAAACATACCATAGCATAATTTTATTATTTAGTAAATTAATAGCCCGGCATACTCGCCGGGCTTCTTTCGCTGACATGCAGCAACAAGGGAAATGGCAGTTGGGGGTGATAGCGACTATGCCAACACCCCCAACCGCAACATGCGCGCTAGGGACGCTGGTGAGCGCCCGTGCGACGCATGCGTCGCACCACCGATGCCAACGTTACGAGACCCATCACTACAGACAGCCCCACCAAAAGGGTGCTCATCGTAGTCATATAGGCGAATCCCGCCGTTACGGCAGTTGCTCCGGTACCCAAGTAGGTACCATACCCGTATATACCTACACCGTACATATTCCGATCCTTCCATATGTTAGGAGAATATACCTTCAGCACGGTACTGCGCTTCCCATCGGTCTTTTCGACGCCCGGTCAGCTTACTGCATAACACAGCATACCATGAAGCGGCAAACCATGCAGCACGTATCCAGCCAAAAATTTCATATGGCACGATTGTTGCAGCAAGGAGTCTATCTTTCCAGTCGGCATTCGGAATGCGGCTCGTGAACCACAGTTCAACTATCGCCAAAGATAGAGGAAACAGTACCCACCAGAACCAGTCGAATCGTAAAAACCCGACAGTGACCTGACAGGCAATTAACGTTACCCAAAGCAGTCGTGCAAAAAGCATGAATAGCCCAAGTGCTTGTTGCGACCAGTCAACGATCGTATAACGATTAAACCCGTGGTTGAACAGTTCCTCGATCGTACCGGTAGCCCACTTCATACGTTGTGGCCACAGTGTGCGAAGTGTCGTCATCGAATCCGTGTATACACGAACATGTGGCGAAACAATACACCGATACCCACGAATACGTATCTGGGTCGTCAGTTCAAAATCTTCAACGGCGCTGGTGTAGGACCATGGTCCAGGGCGACCCGTTTCGGAAACAATCTGACGGAGTACTTCGTTATCAATAGCACAGCCAGTTCCTGCAAGAACTGTCGTGTAGCCACGGATCAACGAAGTGTCTGTCCACTTGGCAAACTCAGCCTTTTGCAGACGACTCCAAAACCCCGGCTTCGGCATAGTGGCCTTTGAACTCACGCCACCCAGTCGTTGCGTTTGACGTGGCTTTTTTCCTTGCCGTGATTGTAGCGCCATTTCACCGTCAACAAAATCCAGTTCCCACTGACGGATCGTATCCGGAGGGCAAATCGTATCTGCATCGAGGCACACAATAATGTCAGCGTTGAGCCCATAGCGGACCCAGGCTTTATTGAGTGCTTCTGACTTTTTATGCTCCAGACGCGGCAATTCAAACACAACAAGCGGATTATCATCGCTGACATACGAACGTGCGATTTCTGCTGTACGATCAGTGCATCCGTTAGGGATGATGACAATGACGTCAGGCATTCGCGTTTGCTCCAACAGCGCTTCTATTGTAGCGCCTATGGCGTCCTGCTCGTTATAGGCAGGGACGAGAGTAACAATTTTTCGTGTCATTCTCCTCGCCTTCTATGTCTCGTAATCTATAACGTACAACCATACACACATACACCAGTATCGGCTCAAAACATAGCGTATGATACGCCCGCATAATACTATATTTTTGCTGAAAAAACAATTAATATGATGAATTACAGACGCGACAATTGAAAAGGCCGGATCACCAGGATCCGGCCTTTTGGATTGTGAATAGGAACTACGAATGAATTGTTTCATAAGATACGTTCATTTGCATCAGATGACTGACAAACGCATCAATCAACTTGGGTGCATTCGCATAGAACATATGAAACAGCACAACATCACCCCGACCAAGTGGCTGCGTGTATTGATCACCGTTCTGCAGACGATTCATGATCTGTTCGACCGACGAACCGTCCCAGTCGTGTGAATCAACTGTCCACGTGCACTCTTGGATGTTCTTGCTGGTCAATTTGGTCGCCAGACCATCCGTGTACGCGCCGTCTTCAAACGGTGGACGCAACAACATCGGGTCGGTGTTCGCAATGCCGTCCGACGGATAAATCTCTCCGTAGAACTTTGCTTCGTCGGTAACCGACAATTGCCCCAATCGAGCATGCGAATATGTATGGTTGCCAACGATATGGCCACGGACCTTCATCTCATTGATAAGATCCATATTTTTCTCAGCCCACTCACCAACCGGGAAAAATGCCGCTCGCATGTTGTATTGGTCCAACTTGTCCAGAATAGCCTTGATTTGTTCTGGCGTACCAGAATCATCAAACGTCACAAGTGTCGGAGCATTCGATGCACGGTTGCAGTGTCGAATTGATTGCTCGTTGTAATTGTCAACACTTGCCAGCCTATAGACTTTATTAATCGAACCTACAGCATCGCTGTCGACGCTAGAACAGGCAACGGTCAACGCACCGATTATCGCTAGTGCAGCCAGTTTTATGAACATTGTTCCTTTCGCTTTCTGAAAGTACGTGTCGTGCAAGACAATTAAAATTGATTATATAATATTTGTATTAAAAAATCAAAATTTTAATCTAGAGGCGGACAGTAAAAACCGTTCCAACACCAAGCTCAGACTCTACCTTTATAGTACCGTTATGTGCGGTTACGATTTGTTTGACCAGGTAGAGACCGAGCCCATTACCACTTCTTGTCGAAGACAGTTCGTTGGGAATACGCGTGAATTTATCAAACAATTTACGCGTATCTTTTTTGGCGATACCAATCCCATCGTCACGAATAGTAATGATGATTTGGCCATTCTTTTTTGTCATACCAACACGAACCGTCGTATCTTCGTATGAATATTTACTCGCGTTTTCAATCAAATTCTCAATCGCAATAGATAGCTTTTTTTGATCAATTGCCTTGGTATAAGATCCCGGCTCTACATCAATTTCCAGCGTCTGTCCGCGCCCCAGTAATACAGGCCTCATACCTTCGGCTATCGATTGCACTAGTTCTTTGACGTCCGTTTTTTCACGCATCAGGCTCATCACACCCGTATCCATTTCGGCGGTCGTCAACAAGTTTTCGATTGTCATAATCAATCGTTCGTTCGTATCATAGGCAGCGTCGATACTCGCCAGCTGCTCCGGACTGACATTGCCCAGTAGTCCTGTCTTTAACATGCCCAGATGCATTTTGACGCCAGTGGCTGGCGACCGCAATTGATGGGATGCTATCGATATAAATTCGTCTTTGGCATCACTAAGTTGTTGGAAATACGCACGTTTTTCCTCTAACTCAATCGTTTGACGAATCAGTACGCGCTGTTTTGCATCTCGTTCCGCAATCGCCGCCGTGATGTACATGAACGATATCGATAGCGTTGCTACTGCTAGTTGCAAAATACCAAGTGACAGATAATGATTCTGCTCAGGTGTATAGCGAGCAACCGTGAATACGACTGCTATTGTCAGCGATATTGCCGTTGCCGTCACATTACCTCGCTGTCCAAAATAAAGTGCGATGACTGGGAACAGCGGCATAATCAAAAACTTATACGGATTGATGCCTTCGTGTGACAAAGGTAATAGATCAAATATGATGAATGACATCGCGACCAAAATACCAAAAATGAGCAAAAGAAACACCGATACATTTTTATAGCGTCGTTTCAAAAACTTTCGAATCGACGGCCCATCCCATACCAATAAAAATGGACCATAGGCAACAATCCCTAACGCATCACCTATCCACCAAGTTAACCATGTATACGCATACTGGTCCGGCCGTATCAGCCCACCAAGCATCAGTCCATAGACACCAATTGTGGCACTGATTGTTGGAGCAATCAGGCCGCCATACACCAAAAATTTTGACACATCCCTAATGCGATTCAGCGACCGATCGAATCGTACTTTTTTCAGCAAATAGACACTTGTCACCGCAGCCAGAGTTGCACCAAGTGCAACCAGCAATCCTGTTGGGAACAGCGGCTGTGCGTCAACAGACGTACTCAGTACGACACCTATCGCTACTCCTGGCCATATGCCATAGCCGTAGATGTACAGTGCCATGATTGCGATGCCCGCGCCCGGCCAAATCAACGTCGCGGCATCACCCGACAACATCGTTAATTCGCTCAGCTCAGCGACAGTCAAATAGACAATTGCCAGCACCGCCACACGCAAAACGTACCGTAAGTATTTACTAATCATTATATATATTATATAAATACGTGATCCGTACCACTGTTAGCAATATTACAACTTTTCGAGAAATGAAATACCCGCCAGTATCAGATGGAAAACATCTAGATACTGGCGGGTTGCGGAAGGTTTAGACATAGCTGTATGTCGACCAAATGATCAAACTTCCGACTGTCAACGTCGCAATTCCCAGTCCGAACAATAACCAATCGACGTTGCGATGAATCTTGTTCGTACGGAACGCTACGACCAGTGCAACTGCACTAAACGCCAGGATGATCAACCCGACGACAAACAGCATAACCGCTGTAAAAACAGGCATTGTTCACCCCTTTGTTTGTATGTACGACAACACGAACACGGTTGTTCGTTATTAGTATAGCAAACAGTTATGGTTATCCTGCGGTAAAACTAATCGGTGTACAGCACATCCTGATAGCAAGACACACGGCCGTCTCCGTCGGTCCATCCAAACTTCGTGCCTCCCGGACAGTCGCTCGCGCTGCTCCCGCTAAACCAGCCTTGGATAGCATAATGATATTCATAAAATTCAACGTATGGCCCCACGGTACCGTTCACCGCTATTTTGTTAGTGGCACTTATCTTTCCGGCTTTGGCCAGTTCTGTCATCAGCGGTGCCGCATCACTAACTAAAAATGATGTGCAGGCAGGATTAATATTATGATCACATGTCCATGTATAGTCCCGACATCTCGCCTGTCCATCGCCACCTAGCGGAAAGCCCGTACCCAGGCAATACGTCACAGGGTCAGTCGTCGTTCCTTTTGGAACATTCGGGTAAGTCCCGAACTGAGCCTTATATAGCTGAAACAGCTTTACCCACCCCTGAAACTCAGACACCCGATTGGCGTTCATCACCTTGTCATTGATGCCGTGAAAGGCGACGAAAGCCACGGCGCTCAAAATGCCAATCACAACAACTGCAGTCAATAGTTCTATGATCGTAAACCCTGCTGCTTTGACCTTTTTGATAATGCTTTTGCTTATCATCGCTATAATTGTATCATCTATGCATGCCCTGTCTCGGCGATATGGATTATTTATGTTATACTAATGAAAGTTTTAAAAAGGAACAGTAATGGCAAAACACCGCAGTTGGCATAGCGCCGATATCAAACGCGCCCGCAAGAAAAAGCTCAAAGCAGCAAAACGCAAAGCGCAACGACCATAATGAATAGCCCCCATGACGGGGGCTATTTTGTATCAACAGGGCATATTCTACGCGCCTATTTGATACGTTGCCATTCACTCCTGTTCGTCACAGACACCAGGAACAGGACGTACACAATTAGCGACCCGAATGCGACAAACTGTTCTTTGTACACGCTAAACGGTAGATTGATCACAATCGTCAGAATGACGAGTTCGCGTATTAACGATAGCCCTCTCGACCGGTCGCCGCGTGCAATATGCCCCAGTGCATACATGACCGCACCGACGTACAGCGCCGTCAGTACATACAGCACGTAGCCTATCGGTGTGGTTCCGAATATACCACCGAATAGTGGTGGCGTGATGGCGTCATATACTAGTAGCCCCACGTCGGCAACCGCACCGACACCCAACAGCACCAGCATCGTCACTACAAATCGTCGTTGCCATGCATTGGTCGGCCAAGCAACTGGCGGCAGTAGTGGCTGATGCGCTGCGCGCGTGATGATCAACCGTGCGCCCAACCACAGCAGAACGATAATCAGATAGATCATCACCGCTGCCGGACGAAAGAAATAATCCACGTCGCTCGTCACAAATTTGCCGATCTCGTCGATGAACAAGCCAAATCCCACACCACCAGCCACGGCGGCAAAGAACTTGTGTCGACCATCGGACAGCAGCAACAATAGTGTCGCGACCATCATCAACAGCCCGCCCCACAGGACATGCGCGATGTGCAACCCGCCTCCTCCCAATTGAGGATAGCCGGTCAGTTCCAAAAACAACCGCGTCAACAACACTGTCGCCAGTGCAGTGATGACATAGATGTCTAGCAAATTGCGTGATGAATAGTTCATCGATTTCATGTGTCTTTCCTAACTCTCATAGTAACACTAATGGGCTCAGTAAAATTATAGGAATATATCAGTGCAATTTCTGCGGTTTAGATTACATTGGCAATCATATTATGGGGATTCGAGTCACCTTCGGCGACCCCGGAAGTCAGGCAAATGAACATAGTTCATTTGTGACGTTCCCTTGCGGACTCCCACAGGCAGTCCTCACCCCGATCAGATCGGTGGTACGAATCGCCTCTATCCCAAGTTATGAAAAAACGCCAGACCAAAAGGTCTGGCGATTTTCATGGCTGAGCATACAGTTCTAGTACGCTATATCCAGGACTTAATATCATTTACACATTCATTAAGATACATCTTTCTTATCTCTATATCTGTCTTTCCCACTGTCACATCCGAAGGAATGCGATGACCAAAAAATCCAAACACAGACAACATATCTATTATTATTTCAGGTAATCTAATATCCCATCCATCGTCTAATTGACAAACTGTAGCTAGAAGAACACTTTTATAAATATTCTCGTTAACTCTTCTTGCTATTCCTAGGAAAAACTCATTCTCTTCTTTCAGGGTATCAAAATTTGGACAAATTTCCTCGCCCGCTAGTACAGAATATCTACCCGACTCTAGTTTTTTTGCCTTTTCTTCATTTGCAATACCCCAGAAATGAAAAACTATGTGACGAATGGTTACTCTATCCTCTATAGATTGCTTATCTTCACTATTAATTGGCTTAAAGCCAAGAGTTTGTTCAAAAACCTTGTTTAGTTTTTCTACGTTTCCTATTTTAAAGTATTCATTGTAATTATCTGAACTGATGCAATTAATGTGAATAAAATACTCTTCGATATCCTTAATCTTTCGAATATCCTTATAGAGTTCTCTTAGATAATCTTCAAAAGCAGCAACTTGCAAAGCTAAAATTGTCGCGCCAAGTGGTTTTTGTCTAAAAAGCGCAAAGTCTCTCTCTTCAGTATTTTTAAATTGATTTTCTATTTCATTTAAAAGGGAGATCTGAGATGAGTTCCGTTCTAGGAATTTGCCATACGCAGTTCCATCGTTGAAAATGCTCCACCTCCCATGTGGATATGAAAAATTAAGTGAAATTTTCTGAGATTTTTCTGCCATATGCAAAAGTAGAATAAGGGAAATAGGTCTCAAATTCAACTGTAGCATTTGGCTGGGGATGAGGGTGAGACGTGCCAGCGGCACGTCGCAAGGCCGGAAACCCGGAGCGTCTTACGACGCCCGAGTTGAGGCGGGCTCGCAGAAAATTCTGAAAGAATTTTACTGTGAGTCGAACTCAGGCGTGAGAATACCGAATCCCCGGACAAGAAAATGAGAGCCCAAAGGACTCTCATTTTCTTGGCTGGGGATGAGGGATTCGAACCCCCGATCATGGGACCAGAACCCACTGCCTTACCACTTGGCCAATCCCCAATATATAGATTGCGTTCTGGATTTACTCTGACAAATTATACCATCTGATTACTCCGTTGACCAGAGTGAAACAGATCAAACGACCAAGGTTTGTTATACTAAATATAGATAGCGTGTGGTCGAAAAGGAGATTTTATGGTTTCAGAGGCAAAATCAGCGACACATCACAAGATACGCGATTCCATTATTCTTGTCCTCACCGGACTCCTGCTACTGCTTGCCCAGTCTGCCTTCTGGCTGAACCACACTATTTTTGACAAACAAACATTCACTTCAACTGTTACGCCAGTAATCCAAAGCGACGCGTCGCATCAAGCCATCGCGAGTACAATTACGTCACAAATATTAGCAGACAATCCTGTTGTCGAACGTCTGATTGGCAAAAATGTCACCGCGTTGATTATGGGAATACTCGGTACGGATTTGGGACAGCAGTTGCAATCTAACCTGATCGACAGATCCTATGCCTATCTGACAACAGACAACCCCAAACCGATTGCGATTAATCTTGAGCCAATCAAAGTTCCGCTAGAGAAAGTCACACAAGTGCTTGAATCACGCGGCACAGATGTCACCATCGATGCAAGCAAGATACCCGACACGATTGTCCTGTTTAATCCTTCAAACCTGCCGGATCTCTACTCATATGGCGTAGCGATGCTATGGCTAGGCCCGCTGTTTTGGCTTAGCTTTCTGGTGCTCAGCGTACTCTATGTGTATCTTGGACGTCATAACTACCCACGTCGTGTCTACATATTGGGCGGTGTCATCATAACGGCATCAATCATCGGCCTATTCGTAGGACCTACACTAGTGCCGCCAATCGTAGCGCAGGTGCCTATGTCAGAACTCCGTGGTATCGTCAATCAACTGATGAATGAGCTATTGGCATCATTTACTACCCAAAACGTCATTGCCATCACAATCACAGGCATAGCAATGACCATTTTTTACTCGCGCCACGCAATCACCAAGGGCACACATTGGGCAGTACAGAAAACTTCCGATGTAAATACAGATTCAAAAACACCTTCCCGAACAAAGAAGTAGGTATCTTTCATGTTGCCCATAGGCGACACATTCTGAATTTACTCTGACGATGAGATAGAAGGTGCTTGTGGAGATAGAAAACACTTTTGACTATGGTTTGATATGCTCTTGCCGAGTATTCATCGTGTGATGAAATTCTTTCCGAATCTCGAATAGCAGATATCCCGTTACCAGCGCGCATACCACCAAGGTTGCAAATGACGTCCAAGTTGGCGTTATCACGATTACCACCACTGCACGACAGATATTCAGCACGATCGCCCCGAATAACCCATCCCATCCTGCTTTCGACTTACGACGAATAGCGTTTAATGAAAAGAGTAGTATCAACGAGGTAATAAACGTCACGATGATTGTAATCAGCATCGAAAGCCATGTCATGTTCAGTTGGGGATTCTCGTATGGTACAGATGGTGATAGCAGTTCACCCATACCAGAGCTCAGTACGACTGCGGTTACGAATGCAGGGATCATCCAAATCATACTAACTACGCACGCCAATATACCCACAAGAGTAATACGCCAGGTGTTATTGGCTAGCCAAACACGAACATGTTTGGGGAGATTCGGAACCAGTTCGTAGAATTCGGCCAAATTGGCTTCTACGCGTCGACTGTAGTTCATCGCTACTATACAACTCCTCTTAAACCTGGCTTAATTATACTAAAAGGTTTTCAGAAGTACTACTATTTTTTTGCCAGTGGCCACAGAGACCGCACTACGTATAGTGCAACGACGACCAAAACAGCAGAAACAACTAGTTGCGCACCCGTTGCAACTGCTACTTTTTCGCCCAACATTCCTCCGTTAATCAACGATTCTCCACGAACCGCGCTATCCAGAGCAAGCTTTAACCATATCAGGGGAGCAATGACGCTACATACCAGACTAAACCATCGCATCGCATCGGATACGTGCATGCGTAACAGAAACGGCACTGCGAATATTTCGGTCAACACAACAATGCTGGCGACCAATGTTGCTGTTCCATAACCACCCGCTAGCGCATAGTTATCAATCAGCGGGATGAATGCTTCAAACGCAAACAGCTGGGCAACCGCCATAACAACCAGAATACCGGCATACCCCCATGCGACATTACGTCCTAATGTTGATCGTGGTGCAGTGGCAGGTTTGGCGACAACTTTTCTCATACCTCCAGTATACATAATCTTTGTACAATAGATGGAACAACAGATGCACACTATTTTTTCTATAGTGTTGTTATTTTCTACATAACGCTTGCGTTTTTTATTTTCAGAATGTATTGTAGTGTCAGCGAAAGTTACAAAAACAAACATAGCTCCAAACAAAAAAATAGTACTTCGGTACAAAATATGTTGTGACTCATCGCTCTACGACATCCACCACAACAAATAACAACCCCGGATCCATAACCCGGGGTTTGTTATTTGGGGTGATATTGCTAATTTAGCATAAGTGTGATATAATATACCAATTCGTACCTTCCAAACTAGGAGTGAGTGTGGCAAAAAACGCAGTGTATTGTTGCCAGATCTTTACCGAAGCCAGTGGCAAGCCCTCGGATTTCATCCGACGGCTCTTCCCTGAACCGGCCCAAGATCTGTTGTCGTACGACAACGAACGTTCGTTGTTAGAGATGGAACTGGACATGATGGGTGCCTGCGAGCACTATCGCAATCAGAGTGTCAAAGCCCATCGAGATGCATGCAACTACATGCTTGCTGCGGATATCAAGATGGCCCAGTTTTTGGGACTCTCGATCGCCGACTATCAGGACATCCTAACAGATCCCAACACCTGACCCAACCTCCAACCCACCAACGACCCGTCACTATTGTGGCGGGTCTTTAATTATTCAGCTTTTTTCGAGTTTTCGGCGCGCCATTTGGCGATTTCAGCATGGTTGCCAGACAACAACACGTCGGGTACTTTCATACCATTAAATTCAGCGGGTTTGGTATATTGCGGAAATTCCAGCGTTTCGCCGTCGCTAAAGCTTTCGATCGCCGCACTAGCCTCGCCCCCCAGAACACCCGGAATCAAACGCACAATGCTATCAACAACTGTCATAGCTGGCAGTTCGCCACCCGTCAGGACATAATCCCCGACGCTGACTTGTTCGTCAACCAGTGTCACAATCCGCTCATCATAGCCTTCGTAACGACCACAAATGAATATGTAGTTATTGCCGCTATCTGCCCATTTCTGTGCGGTTGCTTGTTTCCAGCGCTGGCCACGTGCTGTCATCAACACGACTTTCGCAGTTGGATCGTTCGCCTTCGCAGCCTCTACTGCCGCGAACAATGGCTCTGGTTTTAATAGCATTCCGTCACCGCCACCATAGGGCGTATCATCCACTTGGTTGCGTGGACCGATACCAAACGGACGCAAATCAATCGTGGATAGTTCAACGATGCCGTCCTTTTGCGCTTTCCACATCATGGAACTACCGAACACACCCGAAAACATGTCGGGAAACAGAGTGATGACTTGGAACTTTCTCATTGCTACTAGTGTAGATGATATTGACAATAATGTAAATAATTTGTATAGTATTTATTACATAGTCTTCAAATCTTAGGAGTCACATGTCCGGCTATGAGTACGTCTACATGAGTCTTGATTCGTTTATCGAGACGGTGAATACCTGCAACGATCTGAAAAAACTGAACCACATCAAACAGCAGCTGGATTCGGTCATTAAATACGTCGAGACCAGTTACCGCAACCGCAGACTGCCGCCCGAAGGCCATCCCCTCAACCTGATTGACCTGGGCGAGCGCCGTCAAACGGTCAGCGACCGATGGCTCATTGTCGCGTCACACGCGGCCTAATCGTTCCATACAACACCACATTGCCCGCAAAAGCCCGCCCGTCGAGACGATATCTCCGGACCCGCTGTGCGGGCTTTTCATTTCCTTTAAAGTGGCAAAATGAAAACCGACCCTTGGTGTTGGGTCGGTTTCACACATAAATCTCTCAACGGGTATAGGTGGTGCTATATCCGTTTCGCTCGCAGTTCAGATTGTGTTTGAACTGTTTATGATTATATATCAAGGTCGTCTAATTCTTCAAGCTCTTTTCGAGACTTTTTCGCATAATCGGATTCTTCGTCCTGGTTATCCACAACTGCCTCTGAAACATTTTCCACAGGGTCGGCATCGTGGCTGCTAACGAGGACGTCTTCGCCGCGTCCATCGGTGTTGACGATCTTGAGGTTATAGCGCGCATCGTTTTTGGTGCCAAGAGCACGCAACAATGTTCGCAAACTTTGTGCAGTGATACCGCGTTTGCCGATGACTCGTCCCAAATCTTCGGGATGAACCGTCAGCGACAACAGTACGCCTTTCTCATCGATGATCCGTTCAACGGATACGTCATCTGGATGTCCCACCAGTGATTTTACGATATATTCAACAAATTGCTGGTCTATAGTAGTCGACATGTGTGCCCCCTTTGCGGTCGTATCAGTAATATCGTGTTCTTATTATACCACGCGGACGTGCTGTACAAACAACATGGTTATGCTTATATACACATCGGTAAACATTACCGGTACATTGACTTTTCATTGATTTTATGCTAAAATTATCCCATACGTTACCGGTACAATAGCCCGGTAAGGCACCTAAGGGGAGAAAATTGGCACAGAATAACGGCAAGCGGTCGGTCACAAAACCACCGCCCCGCGACGTCGTGTACCAACTGGCACACGAACAAGCAATCCGTCTGATGAGATACGACCGCAAACGATCATATCTCGGCAAACGAAGCATCATGGAGTGGTCCAACCTACAGACGACCGCAGGACTGCGTTGCATCGAATCATGGTGCTACGGACCCTACGGCAATCTAGGCAACCCGGCCGATCCGACAGACCAGCCACATCGCAAGGCAGCCCACGCCAACCGCAAAGAACTGTGGTTCGGCAATCTGGCTATGCCCAAGCAAGTGGCATTGCGCATGGTGTTCACCATCGTATGTGTCTGCGAGATGCAAAAGGGACGATCGCTCGATACTGGATACGACATTGTCCTACCTGGCATGCAGCATGAATGGTACGCCGATCTGATCGATCTGGCCGACATCATTGCCAGTGAGGCAAAGTACGATCTAACAGCATCGATCAATCTATGGCTACATAACGTTCGTCGAGCGAAAATCAACCGAGAGTTGAGAGAAGCAAAACGCCGTAACGCCACCAAGGCCAAGCAACAAGCATCGGAATCCGCCGATGCCGAAACGGCCGCCAGATTGAACCGCAATCCGAAAACCAAGCAAATGGTCATCGAGGCAGAAGCTGAGGTCTACGAAGCACAACTAGCCGAGGTGATTCACCTGTTTCCGTTCACCGGTTAATCCCCATCCACCCGACCCCTGTAGAATCCATCTACAGGGGTCTTTTCTTTGATCAAACATAATTGACTTTTGATACCACTTGTGCTATAATATTAACCAAGATTGGTAGGAATTCGCCTATCAACGCACCCATACAACCGAGAGGACAAACAATGGCCGCCAAGCAGGGCTCGTCGCCCAAGGTCAAGCGGGCTGGCAAGAACCGCCGTGTCGTCGCCGATCCCAAGCCGGTCAACCGGCGTGGTGGAGGCAAGCCGCCCACCCCGGAGATCACCAGCTGGAAGCGCGTCCAGGGCACCCAGAAGCGGGTGTTCGACCTGACCATCGAGTTGCTCCAGGCCCGTCTGGGCGAAGGCAACGTCACGATGGCCATGGAACTGCAAATCAAGTGGCTCTGTGGCACGCGGGAAGAGCCGTTCCTGGACGAGGAGCCGTTGATGCGGCACCCCGAACTGGAACAGCCGACCGATGCCGATCGTGCCGACGAGCTGACGCTCCGTCAGTTGCAGATCGCGTTCTTCAACGCCTGCATGTTGACGCCGGACTCCGAGTTCGTCGTCACCGAGAACGGCAACAAGGCCATCCGCGGACGCACGCAGCGTTTCTTCGCCATCCTGCTGGAGCACAAGCAGCAGCAGGACGAGGAGAATCGTCAGCGCCAGGCCGCCAACCGCCGCAACCGCAACCCGAGGGCCATCCCCAACGGTGTGGCGCAGCAGCTGCGCACTACCGGTCACGCCGCTATGGTTGACCAGCAGCGTCAGCGGAACCGCAGCGCCCTGGCCGCCACGGTCGCAACCCGTCGGCAGAACGCCTGAACAAACGTCACGAGACGTCCTCTCGTAAAAAGACCCCGCATCGTGCGGGGTCTTTCCTTTTGGCCAGATTTTTATTTATTCAGCTTTTTCTTCTGCAGCTTCTTCGGCAGGAGCTTCAGTGACTTCTTCAGTTGCTTCTACTACTTCTTCTGCTGGAGCTTCGACTGCTTCTTCTACCGCTGGTTCTTCAACGACTTCTTCGGCAGGTTGGTTCTTGCGAAGTTTTTCAACGTTTTTGATCGCACCTTGTTTGCTTGTATCAAATTCTTTTACCCACTTTGGCAATTTCACGCCTTCAGCTTTCAGCAGTTTTACCACGCGAGGTGTTGGCTGAGCGCCGTTGTCCAGGTATTTCTGGGCAAGTTCTGTTTGGACGTTAACTTGTTTGGTGTGTGGGTTGTAACTACCGACATAGGCAACAACGCGGCCGCTTGATGGGTGGCGCTGAGATTCCTGTACGGCGATGCGGTAGACCGGGTAACCGGCACGACCGATACGTTGCAAACGGATTGCGAGCATGTTTTCTAAACTTCCTTTACTTCTCTCTTAGAGTATTTCTATAGTTCTCGGACAATTGTACACATTTTCACCCCATATGTCAATCTGTTTTGCCCCTATAGAAAAACCCCGCCCCTTTCGGGAGCGGGGCTCTACCGACAGGGCGGGGTTAAAACGGGTAATCGAACGTGATATCAACCAGTAATCGGTCTTCGGTCACGTCATGCAATTGCACATGCAGTTGAGGGATATCACCTGCATCAATGTATGGACGTAACAGATTACTGATAATCCGCAACTGTTCGTCATGTGCATACTGATGCAGCGCCCAACCAATTGCCGTTGAGCAATCACTGGTTAGGACATGCACCGATACTTTCAGAGGACCGATCGGACGCGGGTCACCGAATGACTGTAGCGTCACATGTTTATTGATTTCCTCGCGTATAGGGTTGACGAGCACCAACGCGGCACCTTGGTTCAACAACTCACGACTACGTCGACCATAATCGATCCAATTTTGCCGAGATACCTCGTTTTTACTGCCCACTGATTCTCCTTAAGGTACAACGCTCTATCAAACGGAAGGCTGTCCAAGCGAATAATCAAATTTGATTACTGCGTGCGGTACGCTTTCGCCAACATGGAATGCTTCACCGATATGAAACTTCGGCACAGTACCCTTGTTTGCATATGGCTGCAACATCGTTTCCAGCAAGATTTTTTGCTCTGCCAGCGATTTGTTCGCAAGCAACAGGTGCAGATTTGATGCACGACGACCGTAACTTTGGAGTCCCGTTCGTTCAATGTGCAGCTGCATATCGTTACTGTAAATACCACGGCGATAGGATCGCTTGTTCGTTTCTCTTTCGATCATGTCACGTATTTTGACCACGATCTCTAGACCAGCCAGCTGCCATCGCAACTGTTCCGTTGTGTCCGAATAGGCCTTGATGTGCCCATCTGTTGACATACCGTATCCTTTCGATAGACGGATACAATTATTAAAACATATTAGGCAATATTTATCAAATTAATTACGTTGTTCGTAGGCGTCGAGAGCGGCGCGAGCGGCTTCTTGTTGCGCATTCTGTTTGCTGCTGCCACTGCCTTTGCCCATCAGTTTTTCACCGACATAGACACCGAGAGTGAACACTTTGTCATGGTCTGGGCCTTCTTCGCTGAGGACTTTATAGACTGGTGTTTGGCCATCAACACGCTGCGATACTTCCTGCAGATGTGATTTAGGATCGCGCCAACTACCACTTTCGAGAATGGAATCCAGCTTCGACAAGATATGTTTTTTGATAAATTCTTCGGCATCTGCATACCCGCGTTCCAGATAAATCGCGCCAATTACCGCCTCGAATGCGTTCGCGAGAATTTGCTGACGTGCGCGTGTACTACCGTTTTTTTCACCACGACTCATACGTAGTAGTGATTCGTAGCCTAATTTATCGCCCGCCTCTCCGATACTTTCAGTTCGGACCAGGCTCGATCGCCAGCTGGTCAAAATACCCTCTGGTTCACTAAAGTGATTGAACAAATAATCAGTCACCGCTAGTTCCAACACGGCATCACCGAGGAATTCTAGGCGTTCATTGTGTTCAGACACGCTTTTGCGGTGTTCGTTCACATAGCTACGGTGAGTCAATGCGGTTATCAAATAATCGATATTTTGGAATTCAAATCCCAATTTTTCTCGCGCAAATTCCTGGTATGGTGCAATTTGCATGCCACTCATTACAAATTCTCCTGACGGATTTTTTTCATAGCCAGAAGCATCAGTTTACCGATGTCTTCGTACTCGATTTCATCCAGCGCGTCGTGGAATTTAAACCATTTGATGTCGTTCATCCATTCTTCTTTTTCGATGGCATTTGTATCACCCATCGCCCGGACCAGATAGATTTGGGTCGTCATCAGGACTAATTTATCGACACGACGGTAACGAAAATGGATTTTGCCCAACCATCCGAGAACTTCGACGTTTTTCAGACCGGCTTCTTCGCCGATTTCACGACGAGCCGTTTGCTGTGCTGTTTCGCCTTCTTCGATGTGGCCTTTTGGGATCGTCCAGCGGTCTTTGGCATCCTGAATCAACAGGATTTCAACCTGATTGTTTTTGTCCCTACGAAACACAATGCCCCCGGCCGTAGGCTCGCGGACAATTTCCTGTATAGAAGGTTTCTGGCGATTAAAGTATTGTTTGAACTTATTGAACTTTGGCGTCGGCATTAGGTGCTTCCTCCACAAGAGTTCGGAATGCGGTACCGAGTACCCCATTGATGAACTTGCTTGAGTTGTCAGAACCGAATGCTTTTGCTAATTCAACCGCTTCATTGATCGCAACCTTTGGCGGGACTTGCTGACCGCGATAGAGCAATTCGTACAGACCGAGCCGCAAGATGTTGCGGTCGATACGTGCGATTTGTTCCAGGGGCCATTCAGGAGCCAGAGGGCGGATCTGGTTGTCCAGATCGTCTTGATGTTCCAGAACGCCCTTGACCAATTCATCGACGAACTCAGTGTCCTCGATTTCTTGTTCATAGCGTTCCAGATTGCGATGAAGAATGTCGTCTACCGTAGCACTTTTATCTTCAGCATGCACGCGAAATTCATACTCGTACAGCGTTTGAAGTGCGACGATCCTGCCCAGATGACGATTTGATGCCATTGCCCTTTAGCTCACATTCAGTTCTTTAATGTTAATGGTTTTCTACAGTGTAACGTAGTTACGCTTGTTTTGCGAGTTTTTTACCCGTTTCGTTTTTCGTCGTTTTGACTTTCACCGGTGATGTACCGTTGACGCGGCGCGCTAGTTTCAGCACTAGGTGGCTGCGACGCAAACCCGTCTTGCGAGGGCTACTCTGCTTCTTTGGTTGTGCCATGGGAATGTTCTCCTTATTCGGCGTTATATAAACTTGGAAGTTATTATAGCAGAATTAGCGGATTACCTCAATAGCTATTGCTATTTTATCGTGGTTATGTTATAATGTTTATTACAGGTTGATTTGGGTCCCCCAAACAGCCTATGTACACCACAGAAAGGTTTGATGATATGGAATACGGTTACGTGCTCCTGCTTATCGCCGCCCTGTTCGCCCTCGGTGCTGCAATCGGCTTCGACGAGAAGATCTACGCCCCCGCCACAGTGACCACACTGCTTGGCACCGGCTACTTCTTCTGGGGAGTCCACCTCACCACGGGCGTTCCGGACGAACTGGTCAGCCAGAACGACATGACTTGGATCTATACCGGTCTCGGTCTCGTCGGTTTCGGCATCACCCTGTTCGCTCTCGGCTGGTTCACCCACGTGCGCACTTCGATGCCGCGTCGGTAATCACTGTGGTTAACCCCCGTCTCGCAACTGCGAACGGGGGTTTTCCTTTGCCTAGATTTGTTGTCCTGCGGTATACTGAATGTACGATTAACATGAACGTCATGTTATCCGAACTTTGAGGAATTGGCATGCATAATCTGATCATGAACTCCCTATTGGTGGGAGGAGGTATCGGCTTTGTATTGGGAGTCATGGCGTCAACAAAATTTCCGTCACTATGGAATATTTGTCGATTCTACTTTGGTCTGTACTCCGTCCTAACTGTTGCGTCGTTTGGCGTACTAGCGGTTGGCAATTGGACCATTATAGCGCTCCTGCGGCTGGGACTCGAATATCTACCGAGCATCGCGGCCAGTGCCGGATGGTCCATATGGGCCCATTTGATGCATCGTGCACCCAGACAATAACCTATCAGTTCACCCCCGTACTCGTTGCGGGGGTTTTATTTAACGACGACGTTAACAATTTTGCCAGGAATGTAGATGACTTTTAGCGGTTCGCTGTCGCCAATGAAACGAGCGACGTTTTCGGCTGCCAGTGCCTGCGCTTTGACATCGTCGTCAGATGTGTCTTTCGGTAGTTCTAGTGTCGCACGCAATTTGCCGTTCACCTGGACAACGATAGTCATGGTGTCTTCGACGATCAATGCGTCGTCCCACTGTGGCCACAGTGTTTCGTGGACCAGAGTCTCGTGACCCAGTTGTGACCATAGTTCTTCTGCCATGTGCGGCGCCAGCGGTGCGATACACTGCACTAATGCCTCGAGGGCGCTGCGCCAAGCTTCATCGGAGAACCCGTCGACTTTGTATTTGTATAGTTCGTTCACGTATTCCATTAGCGCCGAAATACTGGTGTTGAAACTCAGTCGGCGGAAATCATTCGTTACTTTGCGAACGGTTTTGTGGCGAGCGCGCAGAACGGCGTCGTCATTACCAGTAAACGTTTTGTCTGAATCCAGGTAATCTTGGACCAACGTCCAGACACGGTTCAAGAATCGATAAACACCGGCGATACCGCGTGAATCCCACGACGCGTCCAGTTCAACCGGACCCATGAACAGTACGTAGGTACGCAGTGCATCAGCACCGTATCCCTGGTCAATAATATCGAGTGGATCGATGACATTACCCTTTGATTTGCTCATCTTGGTGCCGTCTTCGGCGTTGATATAACCGTGATAAACCAGTTTTTTGACTGGTTCTTTGAACGACGTCAGGCCCATTTCGTGGAATACGTGTGTCCAGAATCGAACATACAGCAAATGCGCAACCGCGTGGTCGCCACCAACATAGAAATCAACCGGCGCCCAGTAATTCACCAGTGCAGGATCCCATCCGCGGTCATCGTTTTGCGGATCAGCGAATCGCAGCAAATACCAGCTGCTGCAGGCATAGCCGTCCATCGTGTCGGTTTCGCGTTGTGCAGGCTGGCCACAGGTTGGACAGGTCGTGTTGACCCAATCAGCAACGTGCGCCAGGGCTGATTTGCCATCGCCTTTTGGCGCAAAATCTTCGACCTCCGGCAGAACAACCGGCAGTTGATCTTCCGGTACGGCAACAGCGCCGTGTTCGGGACAATGAATAATCGGAATCGGCGCACCCCAATATCGCTGGCGGCTAATCAGCCAGTCGCGCATTTTGTAGGTGACTTTGGCGGTACCGATACCTTGTTCGGATAGCCAGTTCACAATCGCATCACGGGCGTCGTTGGCGTTCAAACCGTCGAATTGGCCAGAACTGATCAATACGTTGTCGTCATTAATAACAGGAACAATAGATAGGTCGAATTTGTCAGCAAATGCGCGGTCGCGGTCGTCGTGCGCAGGCACGGCCATAATCGCACCGGTACCATATCCGTACAGGACATAATCGGCAACCCATACGGGAATTTTGTCGCCAGTCGCCGGGTTGATTGCATAACTGCCGGTGAAGACACCTGTTTTTTCTTTCGTGTCGTTCATACGATCCATTTCAGTCTTTTTCACGGCATCATCAATATATTGTTCAACGGCAGCGCGTTGATCATCAGTCGCCAGTTGTCGTGCCAGCGGATGTTCTGGCGCCAGGACCAGGAACGTCGCGCCGAATAGTGTATCAGGGCGAGTCGTAAATACCGTGACCGTATCGTCGTGGCCATCAATAGCGAACCGCACCTCGGCACCAACACTGCGTCCGATCCAGTTAGTCTGAGCAGTTTTGATTTTCTCTGGCCAATCGAGGCTAGGGATTTCTTCCAGCAATGAATCAGCGTATTCGGTAATTTTGAAAAACCACTGCGTGATGTTTTTCTTTGAAATCAGCGGATCATCCGGACCGTCATGACGCCAACATTTGCCGTTAACGACCTGTTCGTTCGCCAGGACCGTCTTGTCGATATCGCACCACCACTGCATGGATTCTTTTTGGTACGCCAGACCGCGTTCGAATAATTTCGTGAATATCCACTGAGTCCAGCGGTAATAGCGAGGATCACTGGTATTGATTTCGCGCGACCAGTCGATGCTGACACCCATGCGTTTGAACTGGTTTTTGAAATTCGCAATATTGGTTGCCGTTGCGGCTGCCGGTGCGGTGCCCGTTTTGATTGCGTAATTTTCAGCAGGTAGTCCGAATGTGTCCCAGCCCATTGGGTTCAATACATTATGACCGTGACCCCTATTGAATCGTGCGATAGCGTCAACAATCGCCCAACTAAATGCGTGACCAGTGTGCATACCAGCGCCACTAGGGTATGGGAACATACCAGACGTATATGTTTTGGTGCGCGTATCATCTACGGCGACTTCAAACGCCTTTTTCTCATCCCAAATTTGCTGCCATTTGGGCTCAATACTTTTCGGATCGTATCGTTTCATTAGATACAGTATAACAGATTAGCTGCACTGCTTAGCGATGTTGTATGTAACGCTCCGATCGGATGGAGTGCAAGGCGACAATGAGGAGTGAAATGCGGCCGTATTCAACATACGGCAAATGAGCACCGCAGATACTAACGCCGCAATGCGCCAATCAGCGTATTACACTAAATTCTTGGCGAAATATGCTTCTTTGGTCGCCAACCACGCCGGCGACTGTCGAACTAATTGCGTCGCATCGTTCTGATCCAATAACAATATCTTTACTGCTTCTTCGCAGTACACATTTCCCTGCGATCCTTTGACCAGGACTAGGCCGTCTTTTTGCAGGACGCTGTGTGCGAATGCCCCGGCCTGGACGGCGTTTTGGAACGATTTCACCTGACAACCGTTCGAATGTGCCGCGGGTGCCAAATATTTACCGGCATCTTCGCCTACCGTGATCACCCAATCGACCATATCGACGTTGAACATTTTGCCGATTTTTTCATGTTCAATCTGTGACACATCACCCAGTTCATTCATACTACCCATGATGGCGATTCGTTGTGACGCGTCCATGCCATAGAATGTCTGGATTGCGCTGGCCGCCGCTGCAGGACTGGAATTATACGTATCGTCAATAATCGTGCTGCCATTCAGGCCGCGTAATATGTTCATACGGCCCGGAATCGGTCGAATTGCCTCGAGTCCTGTTTTGACTTGATCAGGTGTCAGCCCAAATTTTAATCCGACGGCAGCCGCGGCAATCGCTGGGCGCAGATTGTGTTCACCAACCACATGAATTGCTGTTTCTAACGGTTCTTGCAGTTCCAATCCGACCAGTGATCCGGTGTGGCCACCCTCGACAGTGAAATTCGTTGGCTCGAAATGATATTCTGCAGCAGCGCTGGTGCCGTAGGTGTCAATATTGGCGTTGGTCAAAAATTCAGCATATTTGCCGTCGATATCGTCCCTATTAATAAGTGCGAATTTGCTGAAATTCGCTGCCGCCAGTTCTTCACGAGCAACCGCATCGATTGTTTTGAAAAATTCCATGTGCTCGGGCGTAACAGCGGTCACCACTGCCATGTGCGGTTTGAGGTATCGTCCGAATTCCACAATGTCGCCTGGGCGATCGGCACCTAGTTCCTGCACAATCACATCAACATCAGATGGTTGCAATATGCGTGCCTGTGCATCACGGAGGACTTTGCGCCATGCCGAAAAACTTCGCACGTTATCGGGATACTGCAGTCCCAATATCGCAACCGGGACGCTCATCGGCGTATTGTGATTGCCCTCGTGCAGACGTACGCGATATTTTTGCGACAACATCGTTGCGATTGCCGTTTTGGTACTGGTTTTGCCGACGCTACCAGTCACAACGACCAATTTGATGTCCTGGTGGGTATTTAAATATGCAGTCACGGCTTCTTCCAACTTTCGCTGGACGCGTTCTTTATACTTTCGTCGAATAGATGAAAACATTTGCTTTATTATAGCACCCGCTGACCGATTACGCTTGCGGTTATGTTCAATTTGCGCCATAATAGTCATCAGTGCTGGTGCGCAAAAGAGCCTTTAGCCAGGTTCATAGGGGCAACCCGTTTTGCGCGGAAATTAAAACAAACATCCACCACAAACATAGGTGCCCCGGGTGGGCGCGCAACAGCAAAAACAAAGCCTGCAAATTGCAGGTTTTGTTTTATTTAACAGAGGTGTAACATACAATTCTGAGATAATGCAGAAAAAACCGTTGTGTTTTTATAAACGTGGGAGTATACATATAAGCACAAGGCAAATGTATGGAGGGAAAATGAGTTCTAACGTAAAAGAGTATGTGGATGGTCACCATTGGGGACTATTCGTATTGCAAGGCCTCGTAACAGTATTGTTCGGAGTCGTTGCGTTGTTCTTACCTGGGTTGACACTAGCCAACCTCGTAACACTATTTGCTGTCTACGTTACCGTAGTCGGCGTCGTCGAACTGGTACACGGCTTGCGTGACCTCGGCAAAAGCGGTTCCTGGTGGTTCTCGCTACTTGTCGGCGTTGTCATGCTAGTCGTCGGTGTATCACTTGTTCGTAACCCGGTAACCAGCATGGATTCGTTCCTCGTTCTCGTGGGCGCAGTCGTGCTTGCCCGTGGTGTAGCGGATTTGTTCGTCTCAGCTTTTTACAGCACAAAGAGCGACAACCGTTTGCTATGGGTCATCTCGGGAGTAGTCGGCGTCGTCGCCGGTATTATGCTCTGGCGTCATCCAGAAGCATGGTTCCTCGTGGACGCTGTCGGTCTGCTTGGCCTTTACGCATTAGTCGTAGGCTCAGTCGGTTTGGCATATGCCAGCCGTATGCATGACTAGTTCTGGATTGTCGTAGATCCAATTCAATCGATCGATTGACTAATCAAACTAAAATGGACACCTGTCGTTGCCTTGGCGACAGGTGTTTTTGTTGGTAGAATAGTCCCCAGACGTTGCTCATTTGGTTTCGGGTGGCGGCGAACGTCCGAGGGGATATAGCTCAGTTGATTAGAGTGCTTCCATGGCATGGAAGAAGTCGAGGGTTTGAGTCCCTCTATCTCCACCAGTAATGATCAAACTCCCACGTCGTATGCGTGGGAGTTTTAGTTTGCTTAATATTTATATTTATTTTAATATATTCATACCGTATCAGTTGTGATGACGGAGTATTGTAGAATACCGATTCTGCAATTTGAAAAGGCAGGAAAAGAATGAATCAACATTCTATCCAAGATCGACATGGTGTCGAAGTTTGTTCCTGTGGTTACATACCGCGCGGAGCAAACAGTTCTCTACTCAGCCCGGGCAGCGACCTTGCTGCAAGGCTACTGCGCGAACACGTCCTAGAAAACGATGACCACCTGTGCCATCACTACCGGTTCGGGTTGGAATGCATGTTGCCGAGAGGCCATGACGGCCTACATCGCGCAGCAGATGATGTCGCGAAAAGGTAACGGCTGATGAAGCGGTTCCATGACGAGGACATGCAACGTGCGTGGGATGAGGCGAAAGCCGCCGAACGCGAACTGGAAAAAGATCCCGAACGAAAACAACGCGAACGCGAACGGCTGATCCATTGGGCATCCGACGAAGGATTGTCCGCAAGCGGTGATCAGCAGGGAGAAAAGGGACACAATGGCCAACCTTCGTGACCGCCTCGAACAGGCACTCGGTGAGGCCGAGTTGGCAAGCACTATCTCGTACGATAGCGATGGCCAGCTGGGCACAAGAACCAGAAACAACTCGGAAGCTGCCGTGATTGCAGCCGATGTGGTCATTGATCTTCTGTATGACCTTTCGCGGAACGACGACTTCGTCGCTTCCGTGAGGCATGCCGGAACCATTGATCGCCTCGGACGACCCTAGTAAAGGTGAGCCGATGAGTGACGAAAATGACGAATCGATCATAATTCCCGAACAGACGATGTCTACCCAGGGTCACAGCCTGCGTTGTCGGTGGTGGGATGCCAGACCGTGCAACTGCGGCAAACGGGACAACAACGACGCCGACTAACGTAGTTCCCTGCCTTAAAACACCCGCCATACCGGAAACGGTCACTGGCGGGTTTTAAATTTGAAGATCCGTCTTTTCAAATCATCCCCTGCAATCTCTTACGAACATTGTAATTTAATCATTTTTATGTTGAAATAATATATGCTGATCATTAACGAGTCAGTATGTTTCGTTGAGGCAATGCCTCCGAAATCTTTAACAAGCAGATAGATACAAGATGAGACTTCGTTTCTCGTTACAGAACCGAAGCCTCATCTTGTGTATAAAGGAATACACGATCGACTCAGTCGATAGGCACCACACGCCAAAGTTGAGGAGAGAGTATAGAATCATGGCCGATGATTTCATGCAGAAAGTACGAGATGAAATCAAGCAGCTTGAAAAAGCAATGCCCAAGCAAGCTGAGGCGATTAGAAATCAAGAGGAACGGCAAAGAACGTTGGCTTCTTCTATGTCCGAAGGTCGTCCAAACCTAGATCAAACACTGTGCGACATAGTTGATGCCTGGAAATTAGGAGAGCTGCGTCGCGCGGCGAAAAATCAATCTCAAAAGCCTTAATTGATCTGATCATCACATGGCAATCATAATGGAAGGATCTAATGTGGACACATGTCGCAAATGCGGAGAGCCATTTAAGCCTCGCGGTTTCTCATATTCGGAATCACCTACGAGTCCCGGTCAGCATTCGGTATGCCCTCCTACAACAGAAGGTGAACAATGCCCCTATCCGACCGGATCATGGGCTGCCGCCGCTTGGCATGGAGCACTGAGCTAACCGACAAAATATCGAGCGGTGGCGAACATCCAATAAATCTGCTGGAACAAAGCCCGCCATACCGGAAACGGTCACTGGCGGGTTTTAATTTTGCATCAAAATTTTAATATATGCATATAATAGGACATCTATGAAAGAATCCACCCCGTCTGAATCACAAATCTACGAAATCCTCGGCTGGGCGGGCGTTGTATTTGTCCTCGGCAGCTATGGCCTGTTGGCGACCAACATTATTGACGGCAATTCATGGGTATACCACGCACTTGTGCTAGTGGGATCCATATTTATCGCAACCATTTCATACATCCGCCGCGTATTCCAACCAATGGTGTTAAATGTCTGTTTTTCTCTGTTGGCTTTGGTCGCTCTCGTACGCATCCTATTTCTCTAGTGCTAGCTTTATTATTTTAAGTATGCTTTAATAATGATGTTCAGAAGCATGCGCCGAAATACGTGTTCCTCTTTGGATACAGTAATAACGAGCAGTTGGTCGATCTGACATAACAGTAACCAGAGAGAAGTACATATTTCAATGGCATCACAAAATCTATTTATCGGTAGCTTGGCATACGCTACTAACGACGATGGTCTAAAAGCTCATTTCGAGCAAGTCGGTCCTGTTGTTAGCGCGCGTGTTGTCACTGACCGTGAAACTGGCCGTTCAAAAGGTTTTGGTTTTGTTGAATTCGAAAACGATTCAGACAACCAGAACGCAATTGATCAGCTAAATGGCAAGGAACTCGATGGCCGACCAATCAACGTCAGCCTCGCACGTCCAAAAGAAGATCGTCCCCGCAACAACGGTGGCGGTGATTCTTTCCGCCAACGCAGCTGGTAATCCCAGCACGGTAAAATAACCCCGTTCGCGGGGTTATTTTATTTGTCGGAATTCTCTGATAATTCAATTGACAATCTAGTACGAATGGTGACATAATACGGGCATCCTGTCGGTGGGCGTACACAGAAGTACGTCCCTTTTTGTAAGGAGTTCCTTAATGACAATCGATACAGTGCGCTATGACGCGCTCGTCGTCGGTACGGGGTTCTCCGGCATCGCTGCGAGTGTCATGCTGCAATCGCGCGGCATGAACTTTGTGATTCTTGAGAAAGCACCTGCGTCCGGTGGTACGTGGTATCACAACCACTACCCGGGCCTCACGGTCGATATTCCCGCTCCGCTTTACTCGCTTTCGTTCGCTCTCAATCCGAATTGGACGCAGTGGTATGCGCATCAGTCGCAGATCCTGCAGTACGAACGTGACGTGATCAAGAGCTACAAGCTGGATGAGCACATCCGCTACAACCAGCATGTCGTTCGCGGAGAGTGGAACGAAAAGTCCAATGAATGGACCGTTTACACCAGTGATGGTAACCAGTATGTTACTCGTTACTTGATCTGGGGCGCCGGTCCTCTGCACGCCCCGCTATTCCCGGACATCAAGGGAATGGATGATTTTGGCGGCCAAGTCTTTCACTCTGCTGAGTGGCGAGACGATGTCGACCTGACGGGCAAGCGAGTGGCAGTCGTCGGTACCGGAGCAAGCGCGCTCCAAATCGTACCGGCTATCGCCGACAAAGTCGCCGACCTGCAGCTTTATCAGCGGACTGCCGCATGGGTGTTGCCGTTGCCGAACTGGGAAATCCCCGAGGGTTGGCAGCAGCGATTCAAGGATCATCCTTGGACCATGCGTGCGTTCCGCATCGCGCTCTACTGGGTACACGAATACCTCACCTATGGTGTGGCTCGTCGTCCAAAAGCGTTGAAGCCGCTGGAATGGTGGGCTCGGTTGCACGTTCGCAAGAACATCGCCGACCCCGAACTGCGTCGTGCGCTGACCCCGTCGTACCCAATTGGGTTCAAACGACTCGGCAAGCATCCTCGGTTTATCAAGACGCTCAACCGACCGAATGTTTCGGTCATCACCGATCCGATTCAGAGTGTCACCCCCAAGGGCATCGTTACCGCTGATGGTACCGAACGTCCCGTGGATGTGATCATCTATGCAACCGGATTCCATGTGACTGACTCGTACAAGGCATTCGACCTCGTCGGTCTGAACGGCGCGAACCTGGTGGACATGTGGGATCAGAATGGACTTGAGGCACTTCTCGGCGTTACCGTCGACAACATGCCCAACCTGTTCTTGCTCCTCGGACCGTACACCGGTGTCGGTAGCACGTCGATTCTCGTGATGAGCGAGGCTCAGGTGCGCTATATCGATAAACTGATGGACCTGGTTGAAAAATCAGGCGCCAAGGCAGTAGTGCCGCGCCGCGAAGCAATTAATGCTTTCGTCGCGTGGGCTCAGCAAAAGATGAAGCGAACCGTTTGGGTAACGCCCGGCGACTACAACAAGAGCTACTACCAGGACGAGCATGGAAGGGTGACAACCCTCTGGCCCGATTTCACCTGGACGTACGTGTTGAAGACGCGGCGGCCGAACCGCAAGTCATTCGATTTCATCAAATAAGGTAACCAACAGGAATGGCCTGAGCGAAGCAATTCGCTCAGGCCATTTTCAATGCGCATAATTATTTATGAAATAGTGGCAGCGGTGAATGCACCCAATCCCATCCAAGATTCAAAACGTTATCAATGATACCGTAGGCGTTCAATATCCACAAAGTTCCGACGACCACTGCAGCTGTCGCGAGCCATAGCGTCGCTTTGAATAACGGACTTTGTTTTGCCACCCATTCCGTCCAGGCATCGTATCGCTTTTTCGCATAGCCCAGCAAACGTTTCGCCCATACATATTCTGTTGATAAAATGCCTAGTCCGGCAAACACGGTCAGCCAGCCCGGTCCTGGATACGGAATCATAATAATACCGGCAACAAGAACGATCGAGCCGATGACAGTAATAAATGTTTTTCTCATTCTTCTTCGCATGCATTTTAGTATAACCGAAATGCACATTGTTGCGTCAAGTTATATAATAAATACATGACCAACTATTCTCATCGTTCCCTGCGCGGCAAACTTGGCATACACGCTGGAATGCGATTATATTTTGAACGAATGCCGTCCGACGTACATACGGTGATTGGTGATCTAGATGACGACACAACCGTCGTACACGACCCACAATTAGCGAACTATTTTCATTATTTTGTCACAACACGCGCACAACTAGCACCGATTGCAGAATCATTACTACACCTGCAGGCGCCAGGACAAATTGTCTGGATATCATGGCCAAAACAAGCATCAAAAGTACCAACCGACGTCAACGAACAAGATCTGCGTGACGCACTATTGCCTATCGGGTTGGTCGATACAAAAGTATGTTCTGTATCTGATATCTATTCCGGTCTCAAATTTGTCTGGCGCAAAAAATAAATTACGAATTCAACAATTCTAATAGCGCTTGTTCGTCAATAATTTTCGTACCGTACGCTTCGGCTTTTTTCAGTTTGCTGGCACCGACTTTGCCGCCTGCCACCAAATAGGTCGTGTCTTTGGCGACACTCGTTTGGAATGTTCCGCCAAGTGAACGAATTTTATCCGCCGCTTCGTCACGACCCATCGATTCTAATGTACCAGTAACGACAAAATTCATGCCGACTAACTTACCTGACTTTTGTTCGTAATGCGGGCGGACCCCCAGGTCTTCGAATTTTGCCAGCAGTCGTTCATTATCTTCGTCAGCAAACCACGCCAAAATTGATTCGGCGACAACTTTACCAACACCATCAACCTGCTCTAACTCTTCGATCGTCGTGTCCTGCAATGCTTTTATCGAATGGAATTTATTTGCCAAATCAATTGCCGTTTGCGCACCGACGTGTCGGATGCCGAGTGCCAAAATAAATTTTTCTAATGGCGGATTCTTTTTTGCCTGGATAGCATCAATCAATTTGTTCGCGGAAATATCGGCAAACCGATCAAGTTTCAATAGATCATCGACAGTCAGGGTATAAATATCGGCAACATCGCGCACCAATCCTGCATCTACAAGTGCGACAACATTTTTCTCGCCTAATGTATCAATATCCAGTGCGCCTTTGGATGCGTAGTATTCGACTGATCGTTTCAGAATCAAATCACCACTCGTACCTTTGACACGATAGACCACATCTTTACCTTGGCGTTCAAATTCCAGTTCTGGATATTGGTCAGCTAGCGCCTGTTCGTAATTAAATTTCTGTGCATTTTTCGGTCGCAGTTCTGTCACAACGCTTTCAACCTGCGGAATAATATCACCTGCTTTGAATATCACCACTGTATCGCCCAAACGAACATCGAGTCGTGCGATTTCGTCGGCGTTATGCAAACTAGCGTGACGAACAGTTGTTCCAGCAACGACCACCGGATCAAACACGGCAACAGGCGTTGCTGCGCCAGTGCGACCAATACTAATGACAATGTCTTTGACGACCGTCGTTGCTTGTTCGGCAGCATATTTGAACGCCACTGCACCACGTGGCTGCTTGCCCACTACGCCTAGGTCACGATACTGCGCGCGGTTGTTTACTTTGATAACTAGTCCGTCCGTATTAAATGGCAGATCATGGCGAATCTGACCGATATGATCAACGAATTTCATCACATCGTCCAGACTATTAAACACACCCGCCTCGCGGTTACGCGTTATACCGAGTGCACTCAATGCTTTATACGCATACATATTCGTCGGTATTTCATCGGCATCATCGCGGAACAAATCATAGGCACGGAAATGGAGCGGTCGTGCAGCAACCAGTTTTGGATCCAACTGGCGAATCGTGCCCGCAGCAAGGTTACGCGGATTCGCGAATTCTGGTTCGCCTTCTTTGCGACGTTGTTCATTCAATGCATCGAAATCTTTTTTCAGCATGACGATTTCGCCGCGAATTTCTGTCCGTCCACGCAGTAAATGTTCGTAATCTTTTTCTTCGCGCAGACGCAATGGTACGTTGGCAATCGTACGAACATTATTCGTCACGTCTTCGCCGACATAACTGTCGCCACGTGTAATTGCCTGCACGAATAGGCCGTCTTCATAAATCAACGCACAGGCCAATCCGTCCATTTTTACATCGGCAAAAAATTCGTGTTTGTGACCGGGCAACAATTTGTCCATGCGTACGACCCACGCGCGCACTTCATCCGGGTCAAACACATCGTTCAAACTTAACATGCGCGTACGATGTTCGACTTTGGCGAACCCGCCCTTTAATTCATTGCCGACGCGTTGCGTTGGGCTGTCTGGCGTGACGAGTTCTGGATGTTCGGCTTCGAGTTTTTTTAGTTCACCGAACAAACTATCGTAAACAGCGTCACTGACAGTTGGCGTGTCGAGAACATGATATTCGTAACTATACTGATTCAGCAAACGGCGAAGTTCGCTGACACGTTTTTCAGGCTGGAGCTGCGTCATCGTCTACAATCCTCCGATACAGCAGATAGATATAACTCGCAACATAAACCAAAGTAACAGAACTCATCGCAATAATGACGAGTGGCACGAGTGGCAGCCAGTTGATTGCAGGAACGACCGATTTGATCCAATCATCAAACAAAATAATTGGAATAATGACGAGCGCCCACGTCACGGCAACGATAACTAACAACCATGCCATACGGTACAGTACGCGTAGCCGTCGGCCTACAACCAAATCACCGGCAGAACGTATCGCGTGCATTGGGTACATGCCAGGTAACGTGACGATAACCAGCGCAATAAAACTACTCGTTACCCAGTACACCGACAATAGGCCAAGTAGTGTCACGCCCGCCCAAATCAACATCGCACTCGCGCCACCTTCCATCAGTCCAGACACCTGTGCAGAACTATACAGAATCACCGCTATAGCAGCAGGTAGTAATTGCAGTGTAATAATGAATCCCACGGCGATGGTTGATAACACAGGCGATCCACTGTTGTATAGTCCATCACGGAGACGTGGATTGTGACCGGCCAAAGTATTTCGTAACAACCATATCACCGCTAGCCATGCAAAAAACAACGCCAATCCACCTAGCACTGATTGCGCCTGGGTCAAATTGGGTGATAGACCTGTCGTGACGGTTGATAGCAACAACAGACCGGCCTGACTGACCGCGCCAAAATTACCTTTGAACAAATCGCCGCTACCGTCTTTGAGTGCCTGCGCCAACGTGCTGTATGTTTCTTGGGCGCCAAATCCACTGATAATAATTGTTGCTACCATATAGACCAGGACGAGTCCGCCAAACAAACGCCAGTTTTTCCATAATACTTTTCGTACGTGATTCGTGAATGACCAATATCCAGGCATGGCAAACGATCGTTTGTAATCACGTCGCTGCGTCAATCGGAACGAACGATGCGGACGACGTTTTTGCAAATCTTTTACACGGGTGACGACAGGCCGCGACACTTTGCCTGCGTATTTTTTTACGACAGCCGGAACCGGTACGGTAACTTTTGGTAATTTCATCGCAGTTACTTTTGCTGGCGCTGGCTGTTTTTTGGGCATATTAGAATTTTCCTTCGTTGTTGCGGAGTCGTTTAATGCGCTCTTCGAGTGGTGGGTGTGTGCTGAACAGTGAAGAAATACCGCCGGATTTGAGCGGGTTGCTGAAAAACAGGTGCGCCGTTGACGAACTTTGTCGTTGCATTGGACGACCAGTTTTTTCCAGTTTTTCCAATGCGCGCGCCAGGCCCTCGGCATCACGGGTTGTCATTGCGCCGGTCGCGTCGGCCAAATATTCACGCTGACGGCTGACCGCCATTTGGATCAATGCAGCCATGATCGGTGCGAGAATCACAATCACCACACCAACAATCATAATCACAGGGCTGGCGTTGCGATCGCGGTCGTCACCGCTGCCGCCCCAGAAAAACATTCGCATCGCCATATCAGACAATAGGCCAATGGCACTGACCAAACCGAATGCAATCATGCTGACGCGGATGTCATAATTCTGCACGTGACCCATTTCGTGTGCCATGACTGCTTCGAGTTCTCGATCATTCATGACCTCCAATATACCTGTCGTTGCAGCAACGACGGCATGTTTCGGGTCGCGCCCTGTGGCGAACGCGTTCGGCGCAGGATCTTCGATGATGTAGACTTTCGGCGTCGGAATGCCGATGGTAATCGCCAGGTTTTCTACAATACGGTACAGGCGCGGATTGTCCTTTTTCTGGATTTCCTGCGCACCCGTTGCCATGATCGCCAATTTGCTGGCGGCAAAATACTGTATCAACGCATATACACCGGCGCCACCAATGGCCCAATAGGTCACCGATGATTGGCCGTAGTACAAACTGACGACATAGCCAATAGCACCGATCAGGCCGATGAATGCAGCCATGATCAATACTGTGTTGCGTTTGTTAGCAGCAATTGCTCCGTACATACGTTTGCTCTCGTTCGTTATTTATTATTTGTCGAAATTGACATCAACTGGTTTTTCAACAGTTTTGCGCTCTGATTCGTCAACGTCGAAGAATTCGCGTTGTGTGAACCCTAGCATTCCTGCGAATACATTGTTCGGGAATACCTGAACTTTGGTGTTAAAATCACGGACGCCGCTGTTATAGAAACGGCGTGCAGCCTGGATTTTGTCTTCGGTGTCGACCAATTCTTGTTGCAGTTCACGGAAGTTATCGCTGGCTTTTAGGTCAGGATATGCTTCGGCAACTGCGAACACGCTTTTGAGCGCATCGGTCAACATGTTGTCAGCCTTAGCTGCTTCTTTTGGCGAACCAGCACCAACGACTGCTGCGCGTGCTTCGGTGACGTCTTCGAACACTGATTTTTCGTGTTTTGCGTAGCCTTTCACCGTGTTAACCAGATTAGGAATCAAATCTGCGCGTCGTTTCATCTGAACAGTGATGTCGCTCCATGCTTCATCAACGCGGATTTTTAGTGTCACTAATCCGTTATATGTGACCCACAGGAACAGACCTACGATGACGACAAGGCCGATTAAGATCCATACTAGTTCCATTTCTGAGATTCCCCTTTGTATTGCAATTATTTTAGTACTTCTATTATACCAAATTTCCCTGTAATAATCGACTGGCCCCATGAACTTGAATAAACTGTCCACCTCTAGTAGAATAAGTGAGTTGTACATAACTATGTATACCAATGTGGCTCTTTAGCTCAGTTGGTAGAGCAGCGGCCTGAAGAGCCGCGTGTCCCCAGTTCGAGTCTGGGAGGAGCCACCAAAGAAAAATACCCTGTCTTTTGATAGGGTATTTTTCTTTGGTACGCAATTGAAATATGGTACAACTGAAATACATTCGCCGTTGAATGTCGTACCTACCGTTGAAGGGAGAGGCTTCGTGGACAAGCCCGATTTTGCCGTACGGCCGCAAAGTCTCACCAAGACTGCGCGGTTCATTAATTTCTGGTTGCATAGACTTGTGCGTCTATTGCTGTGGATCATGCGCGTTGATTTCAAAGTCACCAACAAAGACATCATCCCCAAAAAGGGACCGGCTGTCCTGGTGTGTGGCGATCATACATCGCTGGCTGATGCGATATTCATGATTGCGTCGATCAAACGTTCGTACGCTGGTGTCGGCATGGCGGAACTGCTGTCCGATGAATGGCCGTGGATCATCCGCAAGGGTTTCGAGCTGCTCGGACACATTCCGATCGTGCGCGGCAACTCGGCGTCAGGTGATTTGGTGTTCGAACACGGCAAACATGCGCTGGCCTACGGGCAGATGCTCGTGCTGTGGGCACAAGGTCGGCAAGTCCGACGCGGCGATCAGGATGCTCCGTGGTATCCCGGGTTTGCCCGGTTCGCAAAAACGATGGATGCACCGCTGTATATCTTCAAGATTGTTGGACCGGATGATTTCTGGCCGACGCATCCTGACGATGGTGGCCCCCAGGCAAAGAACTGGCGAGCCAAGGTGCGCGCAACGTTCAGTGGCCCGATCAACCCGCGCGATTATGCGTCGGTCGACGAGCTGATTGCAGCGACCCGGACCATCTATGACGGTCTGGAACTCCCCGAATAACCACCCCTGCCCTGTGCGCCATACCCGGCGCACAGGGCATTTTCTTTTGCCTAGTTGAATTTTGACCACCGTTACTATACAATGATTCAAGTAATTATGCGGGTTTAGCTCAGTTTTAGAGTGAGAACTGCCAGCGGCAGTTCGCAAGGCAACCTTCCGGTTGAAACTTGTTTCAACCAGCGAAGTTGCGGGGTCGCGGAACGTGACCTATCCTTGCCAGGCCAAGGAAGCGAACCATCCTAGACGAAGAACCGCCAACACGTTACAATTTACATATATACGCGGGTTTAGCTCAGTTGTTAGAGCGCTTCCTTGCCAAGGAAGAGGTCGAGAGTTAGAGTCTCTTAACCCGCACCAATAAAGTAACCTCGGTTTATCCGGGGTTTCTTTATTGGTTTGTGTTGCGTTCAACTCTCGACCTCTTCAAAGATAAAAATAGTCGAGAGAAATTCTCAGGCGCCCCAAGCGCCCGAGAGTGAGAGTCTCTTAACCCGCACCAACCATAAACACTATAAAAAAGAGACCTCTAGGTCTTTTTTTGATACTATACGTTTATATGCGGAGGAGTGTCATGCGAAAAATTATCGTTCTTGAATTCGTAACAATCGATGGTGTAATGCAGGCACCGGGCGGCCCGGAGGAAGATCCGACGGCGAAATTTGAATTCGGAGGCTGGCAAGCACCTTTTATGGACGACCAGGCAGCAGATGCGGTGACTGGTCCAGCTCTCAAAGCCGATGTTGAATTTCTACTAGGGGGCTACACATTCGAGATCTGGTCTGACTATTGGCCCAAACACGGTGACGTATGGCCATTCATAAATGACAATATGAAATATGTGTTATCGGCGACAAAAACCGAAACGACCTGGCAAAATACTACATTCTTGCGAAGCGTTGAAGACATTCAAAAGTTGAAGAACTCGGATGGTCCTGACCTCCATGTGTGGGGCAGCAGTAAGCTAGTGCAATTGCTCCTCTCTAACGATCTTGTAGATGAACTCTGTCTCATGACCTATCCAATTATTCTTGGTCAAGGAAAAAAACTTTTTAGTGATGGTGCAGCTCCAAGAACATTCACACTCATCGAAAATCATGTTGGTAAGTCCGGTGTTATTGTCGCCCGGTACGCGCGAGCGGGAGCAGTTGAAACTGGAAATGTTGGCAAATAGCATCAATAAATTACTAAGTTTTCAGATATATTACTGGTCGGAATGGCGGGGACACCTAACACCTGACCATTCACCAGTGCATCAAAAAGTTTAAATAGATTATATAGCTCCGCACCCGGCTAGTCCGGGCTATTTTATTTTTTCATCAATTGACATTACTCCAAAAATCATATACCCTAGGGGGGTATATGATTAATAATCACTCTCATCACCACGAAAGCACCAATGCGATGGCTGTAGGCGCAACCCTACACTGTTTAACAGGATGCGCGATTGGTGAAGTACTAGGACTTATTATCGGAACGGCGTTCGGTCTCGGTAACGGCATTACAACATTAATCGCTATCGCTCTTGCATTTGTATTCGGCTTTGGTCTTTCAACCCTACCACTCATAAAGGCCGGTATGGGTTTTATGGCAGCACTTTCAATCGTAGTTGCCGCCGATACGCTATCAATTGCCACAATGGAAATTGTGGACAACCTGGTAATGTACATGATTCCTGGTGCAATGCGGGCCACACTGATCGACCCGTTGTTTTGGATTAGTACACCAATCTCGCTAACTGTCGCGTTCTTTGTGGCGCTGCCCGTCAACAAATACTTACTAAGTAAGAACAAAGGGCACGCTATAACAATGAACGCGCTGAGCGGTCATAAGCACCATTAAAGGAGATATGTATGCAGCAATATGGATATTCGGAAAATAAACCCGCACTACTCAAACGGCTTAACCGTATTGAGGGACAGGTACGTGGTGTATCAAAAATGGTAGAAGAAGATAAATACTGTATAGACATACTGACACAAGTCAGCGCTGCAAAAGCAGCGCTCGACAAGGTAGCACTTGAACTGCTCCGCGATCACGCGCGACATTGTTTATCTAATGATCACGTTCATTCACAAGGCGAAAACGACAAAGCAGACGAGCTTGTGAGTGCAATCGGTAGAATGCTTTAAATAATTTAGAGGAGTACAAAGATGCAAACTAAACCACTACTTTACGGACTGATAGGATTTTTCTTAGGAGGATTACTCGTTGCAATCGCCGCTACGACGTTCAATAAGCCAATTCAAGATGATACAACTAATACAAATACATCAATGAGTAGTCTGTCTATGGATGATATGACTACGGGCCTTAAAGACAAAACAGGTGACGAATTCGATAAAGCATTTGTTGCAAGTATGATTGCTCATCACGAAGGCGCAGTCGAGATGGCGAAATTGTCTGCGAAAAATGCAAAACATGAAGAGATTAAAAACTTGTCTAACGACATCATAGCCGCTCAAGAAAAAGAAATTGCACAAATGAAGCAATGGCAAATGGACTGGGGCTATTCATCGATGATGATGGACCACGACATGATGGGTAATCAGTAGATTATAGAATCGCACCAATAAAAAAATCGACCTTGTGTCGGTTTTTTTATTGGTCACAAGATTGCAATTCTAATCAGCAAGCCTCTCGAAAATATAATCAATCCCCTCCTTCGCCACCGTCATCGCAACAATAATCGCGATCAGTCCGACAAAGCCACTGATATGGACCTCTGAACTGAACACAAATTCAATCGCCGCCAAGAACACGAACTTGGAAAGAAACAACACCAACCATACACCGCCAACCAGTCCAACATTGCTCCATTTGCCCGATTTGCGTTTAAAGCGGCTGGCTACGCGATCTTTGAGCAACAGCGTCAGGTACGTCAGAACCTGCATGACAACAGCGACAAGAAAGGTCGTTGAGTATGAGTCTGTATGGAGTATTGTTGTGTAATCGTTAAAAAATCCCAACACGACCGCATATACCAACGTACCCAGTACCATTTCTCTGAATAATACTTGTTTGGTATTGAGCGTATTTTGCGGTGAGGTCATATATTAATTATAACGAAGTGTGTTAGTCGGCCGTCCCGACCATGTGATTTTCCAAGCCAAAAATAATCCCGCACAAAATGCCCACTCACCTCTATAAAAGTGAGAAATTTTACATTGTGAATCGGACAACATTATTCGTCATCTAGTGATAGTTTTTATGGTTTCGAATAGCCCGTATATTCGTTGACCTACGCGTCGATATGTTGCTAGGCTGGTCATCGTGACTGTGAAAAAACTCACACCACATATTCCGTGCCACTGACACAAACATTCAACATTTGAATAACCCAACGGCACGGACACCTACAGGAGAAAATAATGTCAACCAGATTTAGAATTGCGGCATACGCCGTGGTCTCTTCGGCTGTGCTTTTTTTGGCGAATTCTTCACATACGGCGCAGGCCCTCGTATTGGGTAAAGCAGAGATCGTTGAAAAAAGCGCCACCGATATCAGAACACCTATCGGAATCAAGCCAGTCGCCAAAAAGAAGACACCGAAACTAGCAGCAGTCAAAGAAAAAGTTGAGAAACTTCCAGAACCCAAAGAAGTCGTCGCGGAATTTAAACCGCCGGCGCCAATCACCCATCCCGTTACTGATCCAACGAACAGTTACGCATGGGGTCAGTGCACATGGTACGCCAAAAACAAGCGACCAGATTTGCCGAATAATCTCGGCAACGCGAACACGTGGTATGCCGTCGCGGCAGCCGCTGGTATCGCCGTTGGTACAGAACCACGTGTCGGCGCAATCGGCGTGACAACCGAAGGATACTATGGGCATGTGGTGTATGTCGAAACCATCAATGATGACGGCACCGTGAATATTTCTGAAATGAATTATGCCGGTGGCATCAATGTCGTGCATTACCGCACCGTCATGCCTGGTGAATTCGTGTATATTTACTAGCAACACAGCAACAAAACGCCACCGACGAGCAGACAGCTCTATCGGTGGCGTTTTGATTTCCTATTGATGTTAGAGTGAATGCATGAGCAAAGCTGACGAACGAAACGACATCAACGTTGAACAATACATTGCATCACTCGATGACACGGCGCTACAGCACGACGCCCGAACAATCATGGATATCATGCAGAGTGTCAGCAACGAAGAGCCAATCCTCTACGGTATCGGCACAATTGGCTATGGCGTGTACAAATACGAATACACTAGTGGCCGCAAGGGCGAAGCGCATACACTCGGATTCTATCCGCGCAAAGGCAAAATTACTGTCTATCTGATGGATGGCACGGCGCGCTACTCGGACCTGTTAGAAAAACTCGGCAAACATACTATCACGGGCTATTGTATCTATTTCAAACAACTCGGCGATATCGACATAAAAGTACTCAAAGAAATTATCAAACAGTCCTACGACAACATTACGACACTGTACCAACACGGACCAATTGATCACATACTGTGGCAAGATAAAAAATAATCTAGATTACGGCCAGAGCAACTCACCCTGATGTGGTTCGCGATGGCTGATATTTATTTTTTTGTTATCCTTATTAATTCAACAAAACGATTGTAATCATCTATATCGCTTGTCATGTCCGATGTTTTAACAACATATGGTAACGTATACACTTTATTTCCAACCTGGACATACAATTTTTTTGAAATATTTGAAGTGTAGTGATCGCCCATTTTGACTCCATCATTTTCAGGGTCTGTATACACTAGAGCATCATAACCATACCATTTCTGAGCAGCAAAATAGGCTTTACTCTTGTTAGGTGGTGGCATAAGATTTTCCGACCGGCCCTTCAGGTCTTTAAGTGTATCCGTCTCGATAGATATGTATTGCATATAAGCCTTATCTTGCATATTTGGGGTCAAAAGCTGAAAAGATACACTAGTATTGCCAATATTTGAGGTATCGGTTACATCTACGTTCCAGTCATTTTTGACATAAAAACTAAGGCCATATTTATTTGAAACATACTGTTTCCATCCATTTGACGTTACTGCGCTATCGCTTTTATAACCATCGGTAGCTACAGGTTTATTAACAATATTTTGCAAGAAGAGATACCCTATCCCTCCGGTAATAATCAAAAAAATGGCTATCGCAACCACCATATGCGCACTACCGCGCTGATTTTGAGCATAAGCATTAATCATACAGGAATCATATCATATGGCGATGTTTACAAGACGTCGTTTTTAATGGCCTAATCCCAGAGCAACTCGCCCTGGTGGGGTTCGCGATGGTCTGTCAGTGGCTGCGAATCCGGGTGTGTGACCTGGATCAACCACGATACACGGTCAAAGAGACTTTTGTTGGGACCGGACATATGGACGGTATTGATGTTAAACGCCATCATATCACCTGCTCTGCCCGTCAGCGTCACTGCGTCGTCCGCAGGGAATTCGTCAGGATTAATATACGGACGTCCCTCGGCTGTCTGACGCGGACCCTCGGCGTGGCTAGCCGGAAATACTTTGACTGGGCCCATGTCATCGGTAATGTCGGTGAGATAGACAATCGCGGCCAGCATATTGTAGTTATAGTGCGGAAAGAACGGATAATCCTGATGTGGCGGGAATTTGCCGCCATACGTGTCGCCCTTGGCCCCTGGTTTGACGAAACCTTTGTCATGATGAAATATCACCGGACCACCCAACAATACCGCCAAACGGGCCAGAATACGTGGGTCCTGACGCAGATCGCGAAAGTTTTCGGATGATTCGTGGACTTCGTGAAGATCAAATATCTTTGATTTGGCACGTTCTTCGGCGCTAATAAATTCACCTTCCCACTGAACATCAGTGTTCCGCGCTTCAATGAGCGCCTTTAGTTCTACGCCGAGTTGCAACGCCTCGTCGTGCGGAATGACTTGCTCGAATTTAATAAACCCGTTGCGGTCATATTGTTGGCGCGCACGGGCTGATTGGACAAATGGATCCGTTAATTCATGATGATGATTACTCATACCGGCAGTATAGCACAAGCATTTTTTTAACAATACAGTCCCAAAAAGTAACAATTTTCAGTTTATTTTTTGGCATGCCTCAAATGCCTTTCCACCTCTTATAATTGGCCACAAATCATATGATATATTGTTGTATTTGACACAATGTTAGATTTCTCTCTGATACAGACCCGCACGGTGAGATATTCGCCCGTATTTCATTGACCCAAACCATCGTGGGTTGTTACGATGGGACTTGTGTTTTGTGAAATACATTACACAAATCCGACCGTGCTAAAACACACATGTCCGTAACAATATTAGATACGGCACGGAAGGAATCAAGGAGAAATTTATGACAATCAAACCATTCATCGCGGCTATTGCCGTAGTATCTTCGAGCGTGCTTTTTTTCGCTCACCCCGCCCACGCACAGGCTCCCAACTTTGCTGGGTACCCGCAGAATCCTGGCCCCCAAAGCCAGATGACTATGCCAACTCCACCGGCTATGCCAAACATGCCGACGGCACCTCAAATGCCTACCATGCCTAGCATGCCATCAGCACCACAAATGCCTGCTGCCCCATCGTTCCCTACTCCACAGCAGGCACCAGCAGCACCCGCACCGGCTCCTGCATCTGCACCCGCAGCAGCACCAGCCAAGCCTGCCGCTGATACAACCAACACCTACGTTAAAGGACAGTGTACTTGGTACGTGAAAAACAAGCGCCCTGACCTGCCGAACCGTTTAGGTAACGGTGGCCAGTGGGTTAAAAACGCTGCTGCACGTGGATTTTCAACTGGTAAAACTCCAAAGGTCGGCGCTGTCGCCGAACAGCCAGGTCACGTTGCCTATGTTGAAGCAGTCAATGCAAACGGCACAGTCAAAATCTCTGAGATGAACTATAACGGTGGCGTTGGTGTTGTTCACGAACGTACCGTATCTGCAAGTAAATTTACTTACATTTATTAATCTCATGAACTAAGAGAAGACCGGGTCTATACCCGGTCTTCTTGCATTGCTACGATGACAACATAAGCTACGTTTAAGTTTTGCCTACTATTATATGGAGACAATTAATACGAGAGGGGACGATGAACGAGCACCAGATGATCAGACGAAGTACCTATACATTACTTTTCAAGATTGTTTTGGCGGAAGTTTTAACAGAAATTGTCTATTTAGGATTGGGTGCCGTTATCACCTATGTGGGCAATAGTTCGCCCGGCATCAACGTTGAGCAACTCCGGTTTTCACTAGGTGTTCTGATGACCATGATAGGCCTGGGACTATTCATTATCATCGTGACGCTATGGATCAACGAAGGCATATCCGTCGATAACGAAGAAATTACCTACAAAAATGGCGTGTTGAATTCCAAAGTATCAACCTACCCGTATGCGAACATCCAACGCGTGACAGTTGAACAATCTGTCATAGGCAAGATGTTCAATTTTGGCACCATTACACTCTATACACCTCTCCTCGGCCAAGACCTCGTATTCCACGAGATGCCGTCGCCGCATGAACTGGCAGCGAGCATCAAACAGAAACTGAACAAACCTGACCGTGAACAGTTTTTGATCCGACGATAGTCACCAGACCACTTGATAAAGACCAGTTCGCATAGCTGGTCTTTATTGTTTATAATAGAAATATAAGCAACAGCAGTAAAAGGAATCCTATGTCACTGACTATCCAATCGACATCATCAGACCAAAGCGAAAAACTGATCCGTATTTTTCTGACTAATCAACGTAGCGGTGTCCTGGCAACTGCCGACCGTAGCGGCAATCCACACGCTGCTGTCGTCTATTACAAATTAGATGACGACATGTCTGTTCTATTCGGTACTCGTAGCGAAACGCAAAAATTCAAAAACCTCGAAGAAAACAAACAAGCGGCATTCGTCGTCTACGACGAACCAACGCAAACAACAGTACAGATTATGGGACGCGTTGAATTCGTCGAAGATGAAGCAACTCGTGAACAAATAATTCAAAATATGAAACGTTCATCAGCAGAAATGAGCGTCGAGCCACTTGCTCCAGCAGAAAAACTCAATGCAGGTGATTACAAAATTGTTCGAATCATACCTATGGTGATCAAACTCGCAGAATACAGCGTGACACAACCCGGTAGTGGTGATCTGTTCGAAACAATTCTATTCAGCGAATAGCCGTTCAGCCCGAGACACGGATAACGATAAGCTGTTATACTAGACGAATTATGAAAGAACAATTCCAGAAATATAACCAGGCCGTCCAAACATATCTCCGCGATCACCAAAAAGATTTACAAATCGCGATACCAATTGTTGTTATTGCGGTTGTTTTGGTTGGTCTGGTCGTTCTATCTACTATTAAAAATGCTCCTAACATCGTCTACAAACCGATCCAAGCATGTGAAATTTTAACCAAGGATATGGCACACGATTTACTAGGAGATAGGATCAACGGTGTAGATACAAAAAAACCGGTCATTACTGGAAATACTGCTGTTAGCAAGTGTAGTTATAGTGACCTAAATGCAGTCGAAGGACAAATGAAGGTCGTTGCAGTTGCAGTAAGAAACGGCATCAATGACAAGGGAGTAGCTCAAAATAAAGCCGCGTTTACAATTAGTCAAAAGGGCAAAGCATACGAATCCGTAAAGGGTCTTGGCGATAGCGCATATTTTGATCAAGAGAAGGGACAGTTGAACGTTCTCGATGGCAAACGATGGATTATTGTAAGTTACGGCTATGGTGCAACACCCCAAGAAAACAGTCTCGAACAAGAAATTTCGATCGCGCGCGATATTCTCAAAAAATAACCACCACTGACGCTATGGCTCCGCATGCCGAAATGTGATATAACGTTGGCATGTCTAAAGAGCCGATAACTCCGGGGTACGAGTGGTTCGAGATACCTCAAAACACAATGTTTTTGGGGTCTTTGAACAGGCAAACATTGTCGCCTGTCGATTTGCGGCAGGATTATCCTTTACCAGATCGCGAGGTTTTACAGCGCACGTGGGATGAGCGCGAACAGCGTTCAATTGAAACACGTGATGGAACAAAAATTCATACATTGACATTTAACACCCGTGCTCTTGGCGGAACGATATTTTGGCTACCCGGATGGGGTGTCACAAATCGATGGAACGGCGGCGCACGCGGGGCAACTGTTCTGGCGGCGCTCAACCCGGACAAAGTCGTGCGAACTGCCGACGAATTGCGCCATGTACCGAGGGAACACAAAATCAATGCCCTGCGTGGAAATATGAGACCCTACACCAATCACTATATGTACGCCATCGACGATCGATTGGATGATCTCGATACGCTCAGTGGACATTCACGTGGCGGTGTCATTCAAACCTATTTGGCCGCACATCCCGACATGCCACAGGTATCGACCATCAACCTCATCGATATGCCTCGAGCCAAAAGTTATCTGACGGCAACTGGATTCGTGGTGCGCATAGGCGTACTCGACAATATTATGCACGGTGATCAGACTGCCCTGTCCGCCAAGGACGAAGAAGACGTGCTCATGAGTGCAATACCAGAAGTCACCATGGACGGTGAAGACTGGAAAACTGCCTATAACAAAGCGCAGCGACAATGGTGGCTACTACAAGGCCTCGCCCGTGCCGGACTGGGTCAGAGCGCTGCCGATATGCTACAAACACAGCCAGATGCAGAAGTATTCTGGTGGCACGGAACGCGCAATATCGGTACGCCTGTCAAATCAATGCGCAAAATCGTGCATCAGTTGCGCGCCGATGCGCCACACGACCGACAATCGCATATTCATTATTTTGAATCACCGACAGGACATTACTCATCGGGCCATACTGCACGTTACGGCCGTCAAACGACATATGCAGTGAATCATACCCCGTTACAGGGTAAACGCAACGTTGCATAGCAAAACGCTAGTACTTGTAAAATTTGTCACAAAGTGGTATTATAATTGCACAAATGAGCAACCTATTGAGTTCATACCGAGAGTTTCCAGAGCCACTATTCGTGGATCGTCCTGAGTTTGTTGATACACCAAAGGAAAATGGATATTCATACACAAAAACACACCTCATTACCGAACTTGATAATTTTGACCTCGACTGGATCCTCTACACCCCCGACGAATCCGTTGATGATGTTGCAAAGATAATCATCCCAGGTTTTGCTGCATCACGTGTCGTATACGAACGGCTCGCTGAAGAATTGGCAACTATGGGTTACACGATTGGTCTGTATGCCCCACCACGTGAACACAGTACACGCGCAGCAATGTCGCCATCCCACCTGCGCGATGCACTGCGACTGCAAGAACAAGCCGTTCGGGCAACCATGAAAGCAATCAATCAGTTTACTGGTATCGAAGAATTCGATTTAGTCGGCCATTCACTTGGCAACCGCATAGCACTCGGCGCAGCAGACAACCGCACAACTGTGCATCCATCCCGATCAACTGTCGTTCGCAACATTTTGTCTGACGATGGCGTCGGTTTAGACGGCGAAAAGAAAATGTGCAAAGTTATTAAACGCCTGCCTGATATCCTCAAGTACGAAATCGCTCAGGGCATTCCAAAAATGATCGAGGTATCACCGACAAACCTCAACGAAGAAGCACTACGCCACATCGTGAGCGATCTCGGACGACTAGCCCGTGAAGGTTTGCAGATCATGAACGATTCAGACGTCCGCCCTCTCGTCGAACGTGTCCGTGACCGCGGTATTAAATACGGTGCATTAGTTTATGAAAAAAGTCAGTTTTTTTATCCTGACGAAGTAATCGCGAATAGCGCACAGTATTTTGATACGCCTGCTATTTATGTACCCGATGCCTACCATGTCCACCCGAACACCCACCCGAAAGAACATGCGCCATATGTTGCGATGGGTTTGAATGAATTAATGAATCGAACGCCACGCCGTAAACACGACGCAAAATAGCACCATCTTTATTAGCCAGTCACCGGCATAAATAACAGCCAGTGCCGTCGGGAACTTTTCATGCACTACCATTCC
>JAYRHL010000013.1:0-13413 GCA_041907345.1 Saccharimonadaceae bacterium (SeqCode)
ATTGCAGCGTGTGTTCAAAGGATTGATATTTCGTCAGGCAAAGTGTGTGTTGATTGATCCCTACGCGAATGCCTTTGTGGATCCGTATGTCGACAACCCGCCCAAAACGCCGCATTGGCCCGAAGGCGATGCCTGGCATCCGGGTGTTTGGGAACGCAAATACGAACTGGATAGTTTGGCAGCATTTTTGCGACTCGTGAACGGTTATTATAACGAGACTGGTGACGGTTCGATTTTGACACCAGAAGTATTGCATGCAATCGAGACAGTGCACGATGTCATTAAATCCGAACAGCAACCCATCACTGCAAAAAATCTGCCGAATATTCATAGGGCCATCATGCCAAACGGCGAACCATTTATTGTTGGGTATGAAGCAAACTTTGGCTACGGCGAACCGGGTCGCGGGGATGGTCTGAGCCGTAACGTATTTCGTCCTTCCGATGACAAAGCCGAATTACCATACCTGATTCCGGCAAACGCAATGGCCGTTGTTGCACTGAATGGTATCGCCCGGGTATTGAAACAGACAAATGCCGATAACCAGTTGGCGTGGAATGTTTCCGTGTTGGCGCGCAACATACATAATGGCATCAATAAACACGGGTATACCAATCATCCAAAGTATGGCAAAATTTTCCGCTACGAAACAGATGGTTTTGGTTCACAAAAATTGATGGATGATCCAAATGTCCCGAGTTTGTTGAGTCTGCCGTACCTCGGATATATCGACCATAACAATGCCGTCTATCAAAACACTCGCGACTTTATGTTTAGTCGGGACAACCCCTACTATGCCCAGGGAAAAAACGAAGGACTTGGCAGTCCGCATACTGGACTCAATCGGTTCTGGCCGATTGCCTCCATCATGCGCATCATGACGACTGATGACGACCAGGAAATTATTGCGTCACTAAAAACATTGAAACAATCACACGCAGGAACGTATTTCATGCACGAATCGATTAATGTGAACAATCCTGATGATTATTCACGACCATGGTTTGGATGGGCGAATTCATTGTTTGGCGAGATGATTTTGGATCTAGCAGAGCGAAAACCCGAATTGTTGGCAAGGGATATATAGGCGAGAGGACTTGGCCACGTTCCGACCAATTTAAAATCCGGTCATAGGGACCGGATTTTAAATTGGTGCGCGCGAGAGGACTTGAACCTCCACGTCCTTGCGAACACTAGCACCTCAAGCTAGCCTGGCTACCAATTACAGCACGCGCGCAAATCTTGGTTTATTATACATGACATTGCTTATCTTTACCATATCTGTTATAATTTGGACCAAGAAGGAGCCCTAATTAGGGCGTTATTTTTATGAAAGATCCAAAATTCATCCGCAACGTTGCTATTATTGCCCACGTCGACCACGGCAAAACGACGATTCTTGATGGCCTACTAAAACAATCAAATACATTCCGTGAGAACCAGGCAGAAATGTCTCAGTCATTGATCATGGATAGCGGCGACCAAGAGCACGAACGCGGCATCACAATTACCGCCAAACAAACATCTATTTATCATGGTGATTACAAAATTAATATTATCGATACGCCAGGTCACGCTGACTTTTCTGGTGAAGTAGAACGCACACTGAACATGGCCGACGGCGTCCTATTGATTGTTGACGCACAGGAAGGTCCAATGCCACAGACCAAATTCGTCCTGTCGAAGGCTCTCGAACTTGGGTTAAAACCAGTTGTCGTCATCAACAAAATCGACAAACCAGCACGACGTGTTGATGAAGTCGAAGACGAAATCGCCGATCTATTTTTGGAACTTGCTATTGATGATTCGCAGCTACATTACCCAACCTATTTTGCGATTGGACGTGACGGCAAAGCATGGAAAACACTTCCTGATAACCCTGCAGAACACGCTGATCTGACACCGATCTTTGACGCCATCGTTCATGATATTCCTGCTCCAGACGTTGATACGACAGGATCACTACAATTACTCGTCACATCATTACAGTACGATTCGTTCCTGGGTAAATACGCGATTGGTCGTATTACACGCGGCACGATCAAGCCTCGTCAGCAAGTTACATTGGTGAAACGCGACGGTACAAAAATTTCTGCGCAGGTAGATAAACTATTCGGTTACCGTGGTCTATCACGCGAAGAGATTGATGGCGCTAGTGCCGGTGATATTGTTGCCCTGACTGGCATCGCGGACGCGCACATCGGCGAAACAATCGCTGACAAAGAAAACCCTGAAGCATTGCCAGTACTTGAAGTTGAGGCACCAACGCTCAGCATGTACCTTGGTCCAAACACCAGTCCAATGAAAGGCCGCGAAGGTGAATTCACGACCAGTCGTCAGATCGGTGATCGTTTGCGACAGGAATTGGAAACAAACGTTGCACTTCGTGTCGAAGACGATGGTATCGGATTTGTCGTTAGCGGACGTGGCGAATTGCACCTTTCGGTGCTGATTGAAACACTGCGTCGTGAAGGTTTCGAATTCGAAGTCGGTCGTCCGCAAGTTGTTACGATTGAAAAGGACGGTGTCACCCAAGAACCAGTCGAAGAACTCGTTATCGAAGTCGGCAATGAATTTGTCGGTACTGTTAGCCAGGAAATGGGTATCCGTCGTGGTGAATTGACACACCAAGAAGCAACGTCATCGGGTGCTGCTCGTCAGACATACATCATTACGACACGCGCAATGATCGGGCTCCGTAACCAACTGCTGACAGCGACCAAAGGTACGGTGATTATGAACAGCTTGCCGCATGGTTACCAGCCACTTGGTGCCAAACTGGCCGCTACACGTAACGGCGCATTGATTGCATTCGAAGCAGGAACGACGACACCGTACGCACTGGAAACTGCAGAAGCACGTGGTGAACTCTACGTTGGTCCAGGTGTTGAAGTCTATGCCGGTATGATTATTGGTCTGAACCGACGCCAAGAAGACATGGAAATTAACGTCTGTAAGGCAAAGCACCTAACTAACATGCGCTCAAGCAGCAGTGACGGTGTCGTGCAACTTACGCCTTTCACCGACCTCAGCCTCGAACAGTGTATTGACTTCATCGAAGATGACGAATTACTAGAAGTAACACCAAAGAGTTTGCGACTTCGCAAACGCTATCTCGACGCCAACGAACGCAAACGCGCCGCCAAAGCATAGCTTATGTTTTGAAAGGGGTGGGCAAAGTGATTTAATGGGGAAAAGGAGCATTGATGGCAGAACAACTTGATAGGTTACAAAAAAGAGATCTTGCGTTAGCTCTCCCTGTAGGTAACGACAATCTTCGTGGACTTGATCTGGTTCGCATTCCACAAGTCGATGAGCGACTATTTACTCCTGTCTATCAGGATAACCATGGAAATGCCAAACACGAGCATATCTATAACAATGCACGAATCGGACTGAAAATGCTGCAAAGTGCCCATTTGTCGGTTCGCCATATGAATTTTGGTACCTTTGTCGACGGAGACCATGTTGCTGAAGATTTAGAATATAGAGCACAGACTTTTGAGGATGACGATGACTATAATATCGTTGGACTCGATAGTAGGTTGCGATCGATTATCAACGACTACAATACGGTTCGTGAACAAAAACTCCAGGCACGTGCCAAACGACTTGGTAAAGCAATCGCTGAACGAAGTGTCTATGTCGTTGCCTCTCATCCCGAAGAAATGGTGAACAATCCGCACCCTGATTTTTACGCCGCTGCAACGGTTGGTATGACGGTACTACGTGATGGTAATTGGATGACAATTGAACCGATTGTCGAATCGCTATCTGGCAAAAAGGGTCTGATGCCACAAGATTTTTATGCAATACGAGGACTATACGTTCCAACATCCCGCTAAGTTGCGCGTGGTGGGCAGAACCTCTATAATGTTCGCAAATGGTGGCGAAAAGAATCTCAAAACTGAAATCGATGAAGTTCCCGCGTGACGATGCGATTAAAGCCGCACTCGTCAACACCGCGGGAGCTTTGCTTTTGACCAAAGACAGCCCAGACGAAGCATTGGGGGAGTTGTTTTTGGCAGTACAGCAACACCAGGTTTATGATGACGGAAAAACGTTTGTTGATCTGATTCCTCGTGGCAGAATGAAACAAATCAAAAAAGAATATTTGATCGAAAAAGAAGACCCGAATTTCAATCTGAATGAATTTGTTGCACGTCACTTTTATGCATTCCAGCACACTTCGCCACACTACAAAAGCAACCCAAATCATACGCCACGTGAGCATATCGTTGAGTTGTGGGATATTCTGGAACGCCGCAATCGTCTCAACAGAGGGTCGCTCATTTCATTACCGAATGCCTATATTGTGCCTGGTGGACGATTTTCGGAACAGTACTATTGGGATAGTTATTTCACGATGCTTGGATTGGCCGCGGACGGTCGCTGGGACATGATCGAGAACATGATCAAAAACGCCTGTTTTATGATAAGAAAATTTGGATTCATCCCAACGGCAAATAGGACGTACTATCTTTCGCGTAGCCAGCCGCCATACTTTTCACACATGGTGAAATTGCTCGCGAGACGGGGGAATCGATCACTCACATTGCTTGAGTATTTACCCTATATGCTGACTGAATATCAATTCTGGATCAAGGGTAGGCGAACGCTGGGGGCGATGGACGAACCGGGATCGATACGACGACTGGTGCGCATGACGGATGGATCGATGCTGGCGCGATATTATGATAACAAATCGACACCTCGGCCAGAGTCTTTGCGCGAAGATGTTGAGACTGCAGACGGTGTCGATGGAGTTGATTTGGAAAAAATCTATCTTGACCTTCGTGCGGGTGCCGAAAGCGGATGGGATTTTAGTAGTCGGTGGTTCGACGACCCGGATGAAATCAGCTCGATACGAACAACCGATATTGTCCCTGTAGATTTAAACTGTTTGCTGTATCATCTCGAAATGACAATCGCCGAAGCATACCAAGCGATGTTGCAGCCACTGTTGGCACGTAAATTCCGACGATTGGCTGATGGTCGCAAGGCAGCGATAACAAAATATATGTGGGATAGTGATGAACAGTTTTTCGTTGACTATGATTTTCAGCGTCGTAAACGAACCGGTCGTATTACGCTCGCTGGCGTCTATCCGCTATTCGTAAAGATCGCAACGCCGTCTCAGGCAAAAGCGGTGGCAAAACGCATTGAAGAAGATTTTTTGAAAAAAGGTGGATTAATCACGACACTTATTGACAACGGACAGCAGTGGGATTCACCAAATGGATGGGCGCCGCTACATTGGGTGGCTATTCAGGGACTACGAGAATACGGGTTTTATGATCTCGCAGATAAGATCAAAAAAGCATGGGTCAAAACGTGTGTCGATGTCTATAAAACAGAGGGCAAGATGGTAGAAAAGTACAATGTTGTGCAACCGTCTAAACTTGGCGGTGGCGGCGAGTATGTGCTACAGGATGGGTTCGGATGGACGAACGGTGTACTGGCGGCACTATTGGACGAAGACACTAGGTCTCGGGATTATTGATTTTATCTTTGACTGAATACGCTCTTTCGAGGCGTTTTTTAATTGCCAGTATCGCCGCAACTGTCCATGCTTGTACCTCTTGCGGAGGCTGCTCAACTTTGTTTTCGCGACTATATATTGAATCCCATAGAACAATCGTCATTGTGTTAATTGACGGCGTGTCTGCCGAATCGCCGCGAACGTATTCGGGAAATATTTTGGTTGTATTCACGACATTCAATAGTCTGGTATCAATGTCGTCGGCTTCGATTGTATAGCCATGGCGCCGGAGGCCTTTTGCAATGTGGTGCGTGTCCCACAGCCAAATGCTACCGTTATGATATGCGCCTTCGCGGAATCGAACTTCATCATTGGCGAGCGTTCGAATACCACTCACGTTGAGCATTGACGGTGACAAGACCTGACGAATGACTGCGTCACGTTTGCGTTGTATGGCGGGATCGTCACTTTCGAGCAAACGTGAATTGAGGACATGGCCCATATTGGATGTACGAATTTTGAGTTGTCGTAAATGACCGTCATCATCACGATCGGTGCCGAGGACGAAATAGCCTCCTTTATCTTCTGTCCAGAATGTAGCGAGTATCGTAGCGCCTAGTCGTTCAGCATACCTCTCCAGACTATCGGCTTTTTGTGGGTCATCGAGTACATGACGATAGAGATACGCTGCGTCCAATAGTGCATCGTAGGTGGTGACCTGCACCTCGATAGATGCAATGCCCTGACGGTGATTAGCAAGTGTTCCGTCGCTATGATGATATGCGTCCCAGGAATCTTTCCAAACCTGATTTTCAATTCCTTTTTCGAGGACAGAATGAAATTCCAACAGACCTTCCGGGTTGTTGGATAGTCGCCCTAATATCCAATCGACAGCAAGATCGAGTGCATATGCCATAGATCGTTGTTCACCGTCTTTGTCGGTGTACTGACAGGACAAAAATCCCTGGTTTTCTTCTGTTTGCCTACAATATGCAGTCAGCGTACGAATAAATTCTGGTGTCGCATCGACAGATCCATAATACGGCCATCCCCAGCCTAATCGTTCGCTCAGGTCGCGCGCGATTGGGTCATCTTGATCGCGAGCTTCATGGACGATTCGGCCCGGTTCTTCTTCGCGACTATGATTGTATGACGTACCTTGTAACTCGGCGAGACGAAGCGTCGTGACACGTGCCAGCTGCGGATAACTGGATATCAAATCAATCGCAACGCGTAATGAATCACGTCCAAAAAGTACTTCATAGAGACGCAGGTGATCTGGTGCTGCGTCAGTTTCCGTTGGTTCTTCGAGAGGAGAGTGTCCTTCTGGCACTGATGTCCGAACCGATATGTTAAATGCTAGTGATGCAATACTTGGTCCGTTTGCACCGATTTCGTGGGGGTGTGCAGATCCGGTCAGGCGCATCATTTGCTGGAGGCTGGACGGCGCATGATCAAATTCGCGCGGTTCATGAACGATAATTTCAATAATACTCTCGCCGGGGAGGAGTTTGAGATGTTCAATATATTCTCCACGTTGTTGGATTTCTCCCATATATTCTATTGTAAACCTTACGGAGTGATCTGTAACCGGTCCCTATAATGAGATAGTGACCGAAACAGAAAGGTACTAGATCATGTCGAAAATGCGAGTCGCTGTGGTGGCGCCTCCGTGGTTGCCACTTCCCGTGAAAGGTTACGGTGGTATCGAACTGGTCATTGAGGGTTTGATTGGGGGTCTGAGAAGACAGGGTGTAGAGGTGGAATTATTTGCGAATGGCGCGACAAAAATGAGGGGCGTCAAAACGCATTCACTGTTCAAATCAGAACAATTCAAACATATCTACGAACCATTCTACGAATCGTATCCTATTGTTGAGGCACATTTGATAAATGCCTATAACAAGATTCTCGAAGACGGAAAATTTGATATTATTCATTGCCATGTTCCGCACGTCGGTCCGTCTTTTTGGTCGATGGCTTCTCAAAACCGCAAATTACCCCCAATACTTGGAACGTTTCATGGTCCTCCCTTTACGGCCAATACAACGCATGATATCGGAGCGACGTATAATACCGAAGACCTCGAGCAGATTGAGGATTTTCATGGGTACTATGCGGTATGTATTTCTGATGCTATGACCGCGACGGCGCCCAAAAACATCCTACCTCGAATGCTTCCGGCGGTGCATAATGCTGTTGACCCACATGATTTCCCATTTGTTGCCGACAAACGGCAATATTTTATTACGTTGGCACGATTTGCACCTTATAAAGGCCAGCATATCGCAGTGCGTGGTGCTGTAAAGTTAAAAAAACGGCTGCGTATGGCGGGCATTGTCGCCGATATAACATCCAGCCGACGTTTGTTGATAGAACTGGCAAATCCCCTCAGTCACTATCGAAGTGATCCACAATTTCGCTACTATAGCGACAAGATTTTACCATCTGTTTTACGACACCGTAACATTACTTATTCGGGTAATCTCAGTGGTAAAGCAAAAATAAAATTTCTTTCCGAGGCAAAGGCCTTGTTGTTTCCTATTGAATGGGACGAACCATTTGGTATGTCGGTGATTGAGGCGCTTGCCTGCGGTACGCCCGTTATCGCGATGAATCGCGGCGCTATGCCAGAAATTATTGAACATGGGGTAACCGGATTTCTTGCAGATGACGAAAATGAATTTATTGACTATATGCAACGGATTGATGAAATCAATCCAAAAGAATGCCGACGATCTGTCAGGGAGCGATTTTCGGCTGATACTATGGCCAAAGAATATTTGTCTCGTTACAAAGAAGTCATAAAACGACACAAAAACAATAAATAGTACTTATGGTATAATTGCCACTACTAACAATTCCATTGCAATATCAGATAATACTTTCAGTAGGGATTCGTATGCCAAAACAAAAAACACCATGGTCTCAAGTCGTTCTATACCAACTCTATCCATGGAGTTTTAACGAAGATAAAGAACGTGCGCCTCAAAAGGGCCACGGATCAATTCGTGGAATCATTGAAAAAATTCCTTATCTTGCTGATGTGGGGGTGACTGGACTCTGGGTATGTCCTCCATATCCTGGTCCAATGTATGACAACGGCTACGACATCGCTGACTTTATTGATATCCATCCCGAATTGGGGAGTATGGATGATTTTGATGCGCTCGTGCATGCATGTCACGAACATGGTATTCGTATTATGCTGGATTTTATTCCAAATCACTCGTCAGAAACACATGAATGGTTCCAGAAATCTCGCCGTCGCCTGGATGGTTACGATGACTGGTATATTTGGCATCCGGGTAAAAAGGATACTGACGGCAATCCGATTCCGCCGAACAACTGGCCCGCGATATTTTCAGCACCGAACCGTTGGGCACGCGACGAGGGAAAAATGCCTTGGCTCAAAGATGACGAGCTGACGCCTGCTATTTCTGCATGGCGTTGGGATGAATTGCGCGGCGAATACTATCTAGGATCATTTTCTAAAGAACAACCAGACCTCAACTGGGAGAATCCAGATGTCCGTGAAGCAATGAAAGAAAACATGCGATTTTGGATTGATCGTGGTGTTGATGGGTTCCGTATGGATGCGGTCAATCACATGGCGAAAAATCGCAGTTTCGAAGACGAAGAGCGCGACCCGACATTTAATGAAAATGAAGGCACGAAACATTCACACAATCCGTATTATCAGTTCAAACATAAAAATAGTAGTAACTATCCTGATCGATTGTTTTTCTATGTACGTGAATTATGCTCGGTGGTTCGCGACGAAAAATACCGCGACCGTCATCTTCAGATGGTCTTGGAATCATATCTCGACGATGACATGCTGGCCGAAATTAATAACATTGACCCCGAACACACGTTTACGTTTAATTTCGGTCCATTCTATATGCCGTGGGATGCACAGGTTCGTCAGAAACAAATGGACGATTATTATGCGAATTTCCCAGAGGGTGGTATACCGAATCAAGTCTTTGGCAATCATGATAATCCGCGACTGGCAACACGATTCGGTGACGACGTCGCGCGTTCAATGGCGGTTATGGGTCTGATGGCACCAGGTATGAATATTATTTATAGCAGCGAAGAACTAGGCCTGCACAATGCAGATATTCCGCCAGAAAAATGTATGGACCAGTTGGCATTTCGTGATGGTCAGCGCACGCCAATTATTTGGGACGACAGTCAGCTGAATGCCGGATTTTCAAATGCCCACAAAGAACAGTTGTGGCTACCAATTAACGAAGATGATTTGCATCTATCGGTTGTGCGTCAGCAGAATGACCCAGTTTCATACCTATCGCTCTATAAAAGTGCCATAAGACTGCGCGATGAACTGCCCGCAATTCGTGAAGGTAAATATGTTGCAGTCGCATCAAATAATCGTGATGTACTGTCGTTTGTTCGGGATAGCAATGGACAACGCGCGCTTGTACTTGTGAATTTTAGCAATCAACCTCAGCACGTTAGTCCCGAAGCGACATTCGATACAGGCGATATCGTTCTGTCGAGTATCGATGTCAACCAAAATCCTCGGAGCATCCACTATTCCGACGGTATCGAATTGCGACCAAACGAAGCAGTCGTTATTAGTCTGTGCTAATTAACGAATTTCGTCAGGTAAAAACCCTTTTTTGTGTTTAAAGTCTGCTTCCCATTTATAGTCTTTGTTGTATCCGAGGTCTTTCATTAGTTTGGTCGGTGCATTTCGTAAATGGAGTGGTATTTGCGCATCGGGATAGCGTTTGGCAAGGTCTTTGGCGGCGTACATCAGGTCGGGTATCTCGCGCGATTTTTGGCTACGCGCCAACGCAGTGGCGGCATGATAGAGAGTGTAGTTTGCTTCGGGCAGACCAACACGTTCAACCGCTTCGAATGCTGCAACGGCAAGTGCCAGTGCTCCGTTGCCAGCCAGCCCGATATCTTCGGATGCAAAAATGACCATTCGCCGTGCGATAAATTTTGGATCTTCGCCAGCATCAATCATGCGGGACAAATAATATAACGTTGCGTCGACATCGCTCCCGCGCATACTTTTGATAAACGCCGAAATGACGTTATAGTGCATTTCGCCCTTTTTGTCATAGCCGGGTATGCGTTTTTGCGCGGCGACTCTGATAACATCTGGTGTGACTTTTGTTTCACGCATACCGAGAGCTAATTCCAAATTGCCTAGCGCAACCCGTGCATCGCCGCCAGATAGTTCGGCTAGATAATCAATCGCAGCAGGTGTGACGTTTTTGGTCTGTTTCAGATCTTTTAGGGCACGTTTGATGATGGCACTGATTTCAGATTTTGCGAGTGGTTCGAGAACGAGCACACGGCTACGGCTCAAAAGTGGTGTGATGATTTCAAAACTTGGATTTTCGGTTGTCGCACCAATCAGGGTGATCAGTCCTGATTCGACATGTGGCAAAAAGGCATCTTGTTGTGCTTTGTTGAATCGATGAATTTCATCAACGAATAAAATGGTACGTATTTGCAGATTCCAGTTTTGGCGAGCATGCTCGATGACTTTTTCGACATCTTTTTTGCCGGAAGTAACTGCCGATAGTTCAACGAACTCTGCATTGACGTGGTTGGCGATAATTCGGGCGAGTGTTGTTTTGCCACTACCAGGTGGCCCCCATAGAATCAAACTGACCGGTTCTTTATTACGGATAATTTGTTGCAGTATCTCACCGTCACCCAAAAGATGTGTTTGTCCGATAACATCTTTCAATGTTTGCGGACGCATCCGTTCTGCCAGCGGGATTCTTTCCATAGTACCTATTATAGTCTGTTACATCGTCCAGAATGAAAGATTGTAAACAATGGTACAATGAGGGCATGGACCGCAAGCAAGTGCTCATGCTCTTCGGCGGAGAATCATCTGAACATGATGTCTCAATTTCTTCTGCACGCAACGTTTACGCTGCGATTGATGACGACAAATATGATGTTCGATTGGGGTATATCGATCGTCATGGAAAATGGTGGCTACTGGACACATTTGACGCAAATGTCTCGACACATGATGCGCCACAACTATTGCCCGTGATGGGTGGAAAGAGTTTTGTGACTCTACCTGGTCACCATGTTATTCAGCCGGACGTGATATTGCCAATTCTCCATGGACGCAATGGAGAGGACGGTACCGTTCAGGGACTGGCACAATTACTACATATCCCGATGGTCGGATGTGATGTGACTGCGAGCGGTGTGGCAATGAATAAACTCGCAACCAAAGAAATCCTCAGCGCGAATGATATACCGGTTATTCCATTTGAAACCCATCGCGATTACGAAGACATACCTGATTTTGGCAGATTAACCATGCGACTCGGTAGCCCGATATTTGTAAAGCCCGCCCGAGCGGGTAGTTCAGTCGGTGTTAGTAAAGTACGTAACGAAAGTGAATTCCGCGAGGCTCTCGCAAGTGCGCATGAACACGATTCGATTGTATTGATCGAACGGGCAATTTCCGGTCGTGAACTGGAAACTGCCGTACTGGGTACGCCACCGAATCATAAAGTAAGTGGTGTCGGTGAAGTGATTGCGGGTGATGATTTCTATTCCTATGACGATAAGTATGCTGCGGACAGCACCGCAAAAGTTGTCATTGATCCTGAGTTGGACGATGCGGTCAAAGAATCAATCCGTACTATAGCGGCAAAAGTTTTCGAGGCATTAGATTGCCGCGGTTTGGCGCGCGTTGATTTCATTCTGGATAATGGTGGCACGCTGTACGTACTCGAAGTAAACACACTTCCAGGGTTTACGAACATTAGTATGTATCCAAAATTATGGCGACAACAGGGCATAAATTATCCGCAGTTGATCGAACAGTTGATCGAAGACGCACTCCGTAATTAAAAAATGTCAGCGCAAGGCTGACGTTTTCTAAATGGTGCGCGGGGCGGGACTTGGCCACGTTTCGCGGCCCCGCGAGTCAGGCAAATGAACATAGTCCATTTGTGACGTCGCCTTGCGAACTGCCACAGGCAGTTCTCACCCGCACGACTGTCGTGCGGCTTCAAAACCTGTTCATATACCATTCAAAAAAGCCAGCGCAAGGCTGACTGTTTCGAATGGTGCGCGGGGCGGGACTTGAACCCGCACGACCTTTCGGCCAAGAGATTTTAAGTCTCTCGTGTCTACCGATTCCACCACCCGCGCATATGCATGTTATCTTCCAATTTTGTGAACCAAGATTTATCTGTTTGCAAAATTGAAAGGAGGAATGAAAGAGGCCTTAGTGGCGAACAAAAAGTTGCGTCTTTGTTCGCCCCAAGGCCGGAATCAATTCCGACGTGGAGGCACGTATGGGAGTTGCACCCATCTACGCGGTTTTGCAGACCGCTGCGTAACTGCTCCGCCAACGCGCCATCCAATAAATTATAACAGAACAATCATGCAGTTGTTGCATGTGTGAGATATCGTACAGATTCAAGGCTGTCAGTCATGGTATTTTTATATTTGTTTAAGGAGAAATTATGATTCCAACAAGTTATCTCGTTATTGTCGTTACTTCCGTTGTGGCCTATTTGCTGAGTTCCCTGTATTTTTTCGGATTCAACAAACGCATTAAGGTAATTCGTAGGCAATATGTTGCCAATCAATATGGTGAATTATCGTCAGTGTCGTTCACGAAAGTCCTCGTCGATTTGATTCGTACGTTCGTACTAGCACTCGTTGTGGCATATGCAGTAACGGCGGTAAATATATGGTTTGTTGACCAAGCATTAACAGTCGCGCTCTGGCTGTGGGTTGGATTTACTGTTGTGTTACTCGTCGGAATGGTAGTGCATGAAAAGTTCCCGACGGCACTGGCTGTTATTTATGCCGGTGACTGGCTAATAAAGATGGTGCTATTTTGCGTCGTGTTTACGGCGTGGCGTTCGATTCATTAATTCATTCAAACCCATCGCAACATA
>JAYRHL010000014.1:0-12011 GCA_041907345.1 Saccharimonadaceae bacterium (SeqCode)
CTAAACGGTGATCAGACCATCGAAGAGCAAAGTGCGTGTTTTGAAAAAACTGACGAAGGTAAAATTATTGTCTCGACATCTGTGGGCCAAACGAGCATCACTATTCCAGATATTGATGTCGTGATCGACAGCGGCTGGGATCGTGTCGGTGATTACAGCGCAGGCGTTCGTTCACTACGTGTGCGTCCTGTTTCACAGGCGACATCGATACAGCGTAAAGGTCGTGTTGGCCGGACCAAACCAGGGGTTTATGTACGAGCCCAGCTGGAAGGCTATCCGCCAATCGAACGAGACAGCAACGGGAATTTATTGGTCGATCGCTATGATACACCGGCAATTTTGCGGACAGACCTTTCGTCGATCGCGTTAAAACTCACCGGCGTCAAAATGACAATTGATGATTTTGATCTGCCGGATATGCCGCGATCGAGTGAGATCGACTACGCACATCGAAAACTTGTTCGATTGGGTGTACAGGCACTCGGTAGTGTGCACGCGCTAGAAATAGGTGAACATATGCGTGGCATTCCTCTGGATGCTCATTACGCACGTATGTTGGTGGAATCGCGTCGATATAGCACCGATGTACAGTTGCAGACGGCTGCTATGTTGAGCGTCTGTCAGTACGAGGGCATCACAATGACTGAACGAGACCGAGAACGATGGCGTGAACTGAGTCGAGAAAATCGATCAGACATGCTGGTGCAACTCGATGTGTTTATCAAAAGCATCGGCATGAGCAAGGCAGAACTGCGACATTACAACATCATTAGCCAACGTCGTAACAAGGCGATCCAAACGTTGAAACGCCTTTGCGATGACGCCGGTCTCGATATCAATAAATTATCACTACCAACAGAAGAAGAGCGTCAAGAAATCATCGGCTGTATTATTACCGGTGCTAACCGTTTATTCGTTTCAAATCGCTGGGGCGGAGTAACGGATGGTACAGGTTTCGAGGGACGACTTGCCCGATCGACGGCCGTACAGGCGAGTGGTCAATTGCTTGTTGGGACTCCGTTTGAACTAGAACATATGCGTAACAGCGGCGTCAAATCACACAATATTGTATTGAATGCGACCGTTGTCACACCTGAACAGCTGGAACGCCATACACCATGGCGCTGTACGTATACCAACGAGCATATCGAACTCGACAAAAACGGTAATGTCGTGACGAGCCGCGACCTTTACTATGATGGTGTACCGACAAAATGCGCGACCTATGTATCCGCCGAGCCAAATCACGAAACATTAGACTTGCTGGTCGAGAAAATTTTCCACGAACGCAAACGCTTCGATGGCATGTCCGAACAAACCGCCGAATTTTATGCCGAGTTGGATAATGTCTACAAATATTTTGTTGATCGATCAGACAATGCACATCGATATGAAGAAACAATTAAAATGCTTGCTGATACCGTATCGTCATGGAAGAATATTCAGACGGTTGAGACAAACGAATTGATGAAAATATTCCAGCGTCGTTCTATTACGAAGTGGCTGAAAAACGTGTTGCCATACGATAGTCCTGAGGCACAGGAAATTCGACGTAATGCGCCAGAAAAAGTAGTTTACGAAGTTAACGGCGAATTAGTTGAAGTACCGGTCACCTATAAAAATAACGAGGCCTATATAGTACTCGACCCTCATCATGTACGTAACCTCGCGAATGCTATTGATCAGCTGAACGATCGAGTTGTCTATGTTCGTACGACATCGAAAAACTACGAACGGCTCGAAGATGCGGTGAATCGCTACACAGGCGTCAATCGTGCATCACGTCGTTCTAACAAAAAACGTCGTCCATAGGAAAAGGCCGGTCATCACACGAACGTCGTTGGACGTGTGATAGACCGGCCTTTTGCGGGAAAGGATCAGGCTGCCATGAGGACGGCTGCTTGTGGCGCTGGTTCGCGATTCGGTTTCAACCGAGGCACGGAGTAGGCGCAACGAGCATTGTCTTCGTGGCGTTCCAGCCACTCGCTTGAGCAGGCGAATGCGACAGCGTTGGTGATCCTGCGCTTGGCAGGCTCGGTGACATCATGCAGTAGTTCATCGGCCAGCTCTTCATAGAGCTTTTCGATGGAGTCCGCCCAGATGGCACCATTGCTGGCTGCCACATAGTCGGTCACTTGTACTGCCAGGTACATATGGGGCAACCGCTCCTTTGCGGCTTGCTCCTCTACGCCGTGCTGAACCTTCTGCAAGCGAGTCGCTCGCTTGGCTTTTTCCTTTTCAGTCAAGGCAAGATATGCTTTCAGGTTACGAATATCCCGAATATCTTTTGCCATTTCTGAACTCCCTCGTAAATGTGCAACTACTTGCTGGTGTTTCCACCAGTCGCGCCATCGGGACGCTTTGTAATTCTGGCATGCATTATAGCACAAATGCCTCTGAAATGCAAGTGCTTACTACTGTGAGGGGTTATAAACCGTAGGCTTTTTTGGTTTCGACGAGGATTTTACGGATTAAATCTAGAGGCAGAGGAACGCTATGGGCAAATTGTAACGTACCGCGACCCGTGACATAGGGGGCTACTTGTTTTTGTAATTCGGGGCTGAGTTTTTCGTTGAGTGCATAGAGGCCTAGATGATTTTTGGCCATTCCGAAAAACACAATCGGTCGTTTTTTGGGCTGTGCACGGTATGCGGGCATGCCATAGCTAATGTCTTCAATAGCAGTCGGCAAAATTTCGCGTATTACGGTTCGTAATTCATTCATGCGTTCTTGCATTGGTGGCTCGTATCGAGCGATGTAACTATCAACGGTGACGGCGTGGTCCATATTGATAGTATACAGTGACTCGCCAGACGGCATAAAAAATAGTATAATATCACTCACATGCAGAAGATTTTGTTGTATTACAAATTTACGCCAATCAGCGATCCCGAAGCGGTCAAACTATGGCAAAAGACGCTTTGTGATGGCCTGAATTTGCGTGGTCGTATTTTGATTAGTCGTCATGGCATCAACGGTACTGTTGGTGGCGATATGGATGACCTCAAAAAATACATTAAAGAATCAAAAAAATTCCCCGGATTCAAAGATATCGTTTTCAAATGGAGCGATGGCGGTCGCGAAGATTTCCCACGAATGAGTGTCAAACATCGTCGTGAATTAGTTGGTTTCAAAAATAGTGATGACGAATTTGATGTTGATGAAAATGGTGTCATTGGCGGCGGTCAACATCTCAAGCCGCGCCAGGTTCACGAAATGATCGAAAAGTATGGTGACGATGTCGTGTTCTTTGATGGTCGTAACGAGCACGAAGCAAAAATCGGCAAATTCAAAAATGCGATTGTTCCAAATACAAATACATCACGTGATTTTATTGCCGAACTTGAAAGTGATAAATACGACGACATCAAAGACAAGAAAATTATTACGTATTGTACTGGCGGTATTCGTTGCGAAGTGATTAGTGCGATGATGAAAAAACGTGGGTTCAAAGACGTCTATCAAATTGATGGCGGCATCGTGAAATACGGCGAAGCCTACGGTGACGATGGTTTGTGGGAAGGTAGTCTTCGAGTGTTTGATAATCGTATGACAGTTGATTTTTCTGATCACGCAAAAACAATTGGTCAATGTACGCACTGCGGTGGTCCAACGAATAATTTCGAAAACTGCGCACTCGCTGAGTGTAATGACCTAGTGCTCATTTGTCTGAACTGCAAACAAAATCCTGATCTTTTGTTCCACACCGAACAATGTCGCGAACAAGAACTTGCCAAAACACACGCGGCTGCAAAAGTTTAATATTTTTGCTGTAGTTTGAACAAATCAACCCATTCGCCCGTCGATAATTCTGACGGACGTTTGCCGACTGCACCAACTTTATCCAGAGGCATTTTGGTGAAAATTTTTGGATCAGCAAAACAGTCTGCAATGAAATCTCGATACGCAGCGAGTCTGTCCTCGGCAATGATTTGTTGGTCATGACGTTTCAGTTCGATAAAGACCGTATCGACTGCGGGAGCAGGCCAATAGTCGGTTTTTTGCAGTCGGCGACGGACGCGGGCAGCATAGAGTGGTGCAATCTGCGCACCTAACATACCGGTGAATCCAGGACGGTCAATCAACAGTTTGTTCGCAAATTGTTTCTGCACAATCAGATAGATTGCGCGTGGACGTCGTGGCGATTCGGTGAGTTTTTTCAAAATCGGTGAACTGAGATGGAACGGGATATTAGCAAATATTTTGTAGGGTTCATTGGGTAGTTCGGCTTGCAAAAAATCTTGCTGAACAACAGTGACATTATCAAATTTTGCCAAATTATCACGTAGTTTCTGAACCATGCGTGGGTCTAATTCATAGGCAATGACCTTGTTGCTACGGGATGCTAGTGCAGAAGAGATAACGCCGCTACCGGCGCCAATGTCTAGTACGGTATCGGATTTTTTGATAGTACTATGACCGATCAACTCCTTGACGAGTCGTGGACTACGAAGAAAATTTTGAGAATGACTATCTAGTCGTTGCATATCAGTATTATACCCCGGCACATACCGTATAATAGGAATAATTAATCGGGGAATTTTACTATGGACTCAACACCACTTCCAACCAAAGATGATTTACGAGCGTTTCTGGACAGCCAGGTACTCTGTACAGTTTCATCTATTGGAGAAGGTGGTTATCCCAATGCGGCGTCAGTCGCCTTTTCGAGTAATGACGATTTAGAATTTGTGATTGGTACCAGCACGTTATCGAGAAAGGCAGCGAATTTTGCGCGAAATAACAAAGTCTCATTGACGATCACCGATGCTGAAAAACGCTGGACAGTGCAACTAGAGGGTGATGTTCGCCCGATTGAATGGGATGATTTTGAAGCAAACTACAGCGAAAAGCATTACAAGAAACTGCCTTTTTCGCTACCATTCAAAGACATCCCTGATCAAATGAACTATCTGATAACCCCCGTGTATCTGAAGCTCACCGAAGCAAACATTAATCCTTGGCGCGTTACTGAATTTCGTCGTTGACGCTTATGGTGCCGGGTGATAGGCTGGACAAGATGACTGAAGTTTTGTCCGAACAAAACGAACAGCGCGATCCGCGGCCTATTGGTCGTTTTTTGTTGGGATTTGATAATTTTGCTGGCAAGAACGATCCAATGGATTTTGCGTCAGACTTTGCACGACAGCCGGGTAATTTTCAAAAATACAAACATCGATCGTTAGCGGTACCCGGTGTGGATACTGAATTTTTGATAGACGGACGCAAGGTAACTTTAGAATTTTCAATTGCTCGATCGGCACTTATTTGGACGGTATCAATTGCGGCCGAAAAACATCGTATCGAAGATTTATCAACTGGTCATATTCCACATGGTGGCGAACAGTATGAACTACACTGTGCAAAACCGAATTCACATGGTATGTATCGTGAATATGACATGCAGCGCAGTACACGCAAACAGTTCCGATACGATGATACAGAGGTGTTACTTTGTATCCAGGGGCTCGTAGAAAATCTGATTGATACGCAGCACTACAGCTAAGACAAATGATATACTAATAATAGTTATGCAAGAAAAAGTAAATGAAACGAGTCGACGTCTGGCGCAACGTGCCGCACAGGTGCAGCGTGGTGCTGCCCGTGCTGCGGTGTTGGGTGTCAACGATGGTCTCGTCAGCACGCTCTGTATTGTCGTCGGTGTCGCCGCTGCAGGTGCTGACGCCAAAGCAACGCTAGTTGCCGGTTTTGCCGGATTGCTTGCGGGCGCTATTTCGATGGCGGCCGGTGAATGGATTTCAGTCAAGGCACAAGTTGAACTGTTCGAAGGCGTCCTGAATGACCTCAAACTCGCGATCGATAGTGACCGCAAACTTCTCACAAAAAACTTGGCACAGAACCTCGAAGATCACGGTATTGATCGCGATGCTGCGGAACAGGCAGCTGCCGATGTGGCACGAAGTGACGATAAATTTGTGTCTATGTACTCATCCCAAGTTATCGGTATCAATGAAGACGAACTTGGCTCGCCATGGGTCGCTGCGTTCTCATCGTTCCTACTGTTTACTGCTGGTTCGATCGCGCCATTGTTCCCATGGATTATCGGTCTGCACGGTGTACCGGGTATTGCTCTCGCGATTATTCTGACATCAGCTGGCGGACTATTTGTCGGTGGCTATACGGCAAAATCGAGCGGTAAAAGCGTCGTATACGGTGCCGTTCGCCAGTTCTTGATAGTTGTTTTTGCCGCTGTCGTTACCTATGGTATCGGTCATTTGTTTGGCACCGCAATTGGTTAGACGCTGAAAACTTATCAATACCAAGGCAAAAGATTTTGATGCCTTATGGTGACGTACTACAATAATAGAGATGAATAAAAAACTCGAGGCAAAATTAAAACAGTTGCCGTCCAGTCCTGGCGTCTATTTTCATAAAAGTCAGACGGGCGAGGTTATTTATGTTGGCAAAGCGGCGGTGCTAAAAAATCGCGTTCGCCAATACTTTCAGTCGCAACGTGATATGGATGTCAAAACGCGTGCCCTCGTTGCCGAAATTGATGATACCGATTGGACAGAAACAGAATCTGAGATAGACGCGCTCTTTCTGGAATCGGAAATGGTCAAACGCTACAAACCACGATTTAATATTTTGTTACGCGACGACAAATCCCAAATGTATGTGCGCATAGATATGAAATCTGAATGGCCGCACCTATCGTTCACTCGCAATCCCGCCGATGACGGCGCTGATTACTTCGGTCCCTACTACAACGGATTTGCGATCAAAAAGGCACTTCGTTATTTGCGACGAGTTTTTCCCTATTACACACGTCCGCCCAAACCGGGTCAGCGCGTTGATTTGGACGCGCATATTGGACTGAGTCCTGCATCGGGAACGACGAGCGAGGAATACAAAGCGACACTCCGTAAATTGATTCGATATTTTGAGGGTGGCCGCAAATCACTGGCCAAAGAAATCGAAAAGGACATGAAATCGGCCGCAGCTCGTCACGATTTTGAAACGGCCGCACGGTTACGAAACCGACTATTTGATTTGTCGGAACTGCAGCGAAAAATTATGTTTGGAGATCGTGAATTTTTGGACATTAGTAAAGATCGCGCCCTCAGTGATTTAACAACATTACTAGGACTGTCAAAAATTCCTGCGCGTATCGAAGGTTATGACATTAGTCATATGGGCGGCGTGAATGTCGTTGCCAGTATGGTGGTGTTCACCAATGGCGTCAGTAACCGCAGTGAATATCGCAAATTCAAAACCAAGATCGAACAGAATAATGACACCGGTAATATGCGCGAAACGATCACCCGTCGGATTAGTCCAAAAAATATCAAAGATTGGGGCATGCCTGATTTGGTACTCATCGATGGCGGCAAGGGGCAGCTAGATGCTGCAATCAAAGCGATGGAAAGTCAGAACGTCAACGTTCCTGTCATTAGTATCGCCAAACGCGAAGAAGAAATCATCGTTCACGGTACACGGTCCAATATTGACTCGACGGTTCTCGAGAGCCTGATCAAAAATCCAACAAACGATGAATGGGTTGAACGATCGGGCGAGTATTATGTTGTGAATCTGCATCCTGGTCAGCGTAATGCCGGGTCTCATTCGAAAAATCTCCGTGCCGGTTCACTGACGAACGCCCATTCGGACGCGGTGAAATTATTCCAGCGTATTCGTGATGAATCGCACCGATTTGCGGTGAGTTACCACACGGTACTCAAACGACAAAAGCAAACCGCCAGTGATCTCGAGGAAATTCCCGGTATTGGTCCAGCAACCCGACGCAAATTGATTCGAACATTTGGTAGCCTGCGTGCGGTCAAATCCGCGACGCCAGAACAAATCGCGTCCGCGATCGGAGAAGCAAAAGCAAAAATAATCCAACCATATCTGTGATATATTCAGTTGTATGGTAGGGCTCGATAAGGCTTTTTTCTCAGGAAATCGTGAACGCGTTTACGATGAATTAAAGGGCGGCATATTGGCTGTCTCTGCTTATACGCAGATGCAACGTGGTAATGATGTAGCGGCGCAATTCGAACAGGAAGGTAATTTCTGGTATCTAACGGGCGTTGAGCATCCCGATTGGTGGTTGCTGATGGATGCAAAACGGCGACGGTCATGGTTGGTTGCGCCCAATATTGAGGAACGTCACCAAATCTTTGATGGTAGTCTGACACTTGACGATGCAAAGGCAATCAGTGGGGTTGATGAGATTATTGATCGTCAAGAAGCTGACAGCTGGCTTCGACAGGCAGCACGCACGCACCAACTGGTGCATACAGTCGACATTCCGGCATACTCTGAATATTTCGGGTTTGTTCTTAATCCCGCTCCGCATGACTTGCGTGAAAAATTGGAACGAATTTTTGCCAAGGTAAGTGATTTCCGCTTGGAGCTGTCGCGGCTACGAGCCATCAAACAACCAGCAGAAATTGCTGCTATGGAATCGGCAATTGACCTGACGGTCAAGAGTTTCCAGAAGGTGCGCAAAAACATTGACACCTACCGTCATGAATATGAAGTCGAAGCAGATTTTACCTATGATTTTCGTCATGCCGGCGCCCAGGGCCATGCCTATGATCCGATTGTCGCTGCTGGTGCCAATGCCTGCACCCTGCACTATACCCATAACAATGACAAGTTGAAAAAAGGTGAGATGTTACTGATCGATATTGGTGCGAGATACCACGGTTACGCCGCTGACATCACACGCACATATGCAATCGGCAAGCTGACAAAACGCCAACAGGCTGTGCACGATGCTGTTCGCGATGCGCAACAAAAAATTATTGCCATGATTGCACCCAATGTCACAATGGAAGAGTATCAACAAAATGTTGACGTGGTCATGCAAGAGGCTTTGCAAGGTCTGAACCTGATCAAGAGCGCTGATGATCCTGCGTATCGCAAATATTTCCCACATTCAATTGGCCATGGACTAGGTATTGATGTGCATGATGCGATGGGTCGCCCACGCGCGTTCGAAACGGGTATGGTTATGACGGTCGAGCCGGGGATTTATATCCCTGAAGAAGGCATTGGTGTTCGTATTGAGGATGATATTCTCGTCACCGATGATGGCCACCGCAATCTGAGCGGCAAACTCTCAACAAATCTTTAGCAACATGCTAAAATAATAGGTAATAATGCAACGACAATTTGCCATCTTTTTGGTCCGCTGGCTACTGAACTCTTTTGGTCTTTGGATAGCCGTGAGATTGCTTGGTACCGGATATAGTAACGCACAGGTTGATGCCAGTGCCGCAGCGTTTTTGGTTGCTGGTTTGATATTTTCTATCGTCAACGCAGTGTTACGTCCAATCGTCGTCGTATTGTCACTTCCGGCGATTTTGTTGACGCTTGGTCTTTTCGTCATTGTCGTTAACGGGATTATGGTCTATATATCATTAAAACTAGCGCCAGGGTTGCAAATGTCATTTTGGAACTCAATCCTTACCGGAATGATACTAAGTCTGATAAACTATATAGTAAGTAGCGTATTTGAAATGAATACGCGCCGTAAGGAGAGTGTATGACATTAGATGGAATTTTGCAGTTTGCGACAATCGGCTCCGGTGTATTGCTAATGGCGAGTATTTTGCTGCAACAACGTGGTGCGAGCTTGGGTGCTGGTTTTGGTAGTTCTGGTGAGCTATTCACAACTCGTCGTGGTCTCGACAAGAATTTATATGAAGCGACCATTGTTTTGGCCGTAATCTTTGTATTGTCAATTTTGACAGGACTATTACTTCCTCAATAATACCCAGGAGGGTGGCTGAGAAATTATATGGACGACAAAAATAAACCTGCGTGGCGGGAGCGAATACAGCTCAAAAAGCGTTCAAAAACGCTGAAAAAAAGCGCGCAAAAACAAGCCCGCAAAGTAGAGGGAGCAACGATGCGTCATGCGCATCGTTTCTTGGTGAGTCGTTGGGATAAAGTCCGTGAAATCCGCCTCCATATTATTGTGTGGTTGGGTAGTGTTGCCGTATTGATCGCACTTGTCGGGCTTCAGATGGTGTGGTTCCAGCGCAGTTATGTGACAAAGGCAGCGGTGAACGGTGGAACATATGCCGAAGCAATTAAGGGTTCGATTGATACATTGAACCCACTGTACGCAACGCAACCTGCTGAACTAGCTGCGAGTCATTTGCTATTTTCATCACTGTATCAAAATGACACCACAGGGCACTTGCGTGGTGACGTTGCCAAAACAATGAATATCGAAGGCGACAAGGTCTTTACGGTGAAATTACGACCAGATGTACGCTGGCATGATGGCGAGCCACTGACGGCTAACGATGTCGTCTACACTGTTGGATTGATGCGTAGTCAGGTTGTCCGTTCGGTCATGGCAGCGAGTTGGCAGGGTGTAGCTGTCAGTCGTATCGATGACTATACGGTGCAATTTACGCTACCGGCAGCGTATGCCGCATTCCCTCAGGCGTTAACGTTTTCTATTCTGCCAGAACATATCCTGAAGACTGTCGATCAATCAATCATTCGTGAGAGTAGTTACAGCAAAGCTCCAATTGGTAGCGGTCCGTTCAAATTACGTTTATTACAAAGCGTCAATGTGAACGAAAATCGCAAAGTGGTACATATGGATGCAAACCGAGATTATTATGCTGGTTCACCACGTCTGGACCACCTGCAGATACACACATATGGTGATAACGACAGTATGGGAAAAGCATTGCGTACTGGCGAGGTAAATGCGGCCAGCGATATCGACAGTACAACGGCTGAACATGTCGACGGTAACCGATTTACTACAGTTGCAGTCCCCGTAAATAGCGGTGTATATGCACTATTCAACCTGGCACAACCAGCATTGAAAGATCAGGTGGTTCGCCGAGCGTTACTAATGGGCACGGACACAACGGCAATTCGCAAGAAACTATATGGCAATCCACAGGCGCTGTCATTGCCGTTCTTTGCATCGCAAGTGAATGGACTCAGTGGTATAGCGGCTCCTGTGTTCGATAAAAGTACGGCGAAACAGCTTCTTGAGACAAGCGGATGGCAAATGGTTACTGGCGTCCGCACGAAGGCCGGCGCAGAATTGCGTCTCCGTGTTGTGACGCGCAAAAACAGTGACTATGAGGTAGCGCTTCAATCTCTTGCTGGACAATGGCGAGAGTTGGGAGTGAAAGTTGACAGTGTGGTTGTTGAACCAAGTACGTTTACGCAAGATGTCCTGCATGATCGCAACTATGATGTGCTGCTTGATGAACTCGTTATCGGTGGTGACCCAGATGTGTTTGCGTACTGGCATTCTCGTGGCCTACTGAACTTTACTGGATATGGTAGCCAGGTGAGTGATGATGCGCTATCGAGTGCGCGAACAACATCTAATCCTATGCTGCGATCAGTAAAGTACATGAACTTTGCCCGACAGTGGACAGCAGATGTTCCTGCAATTGGTTTGTATCAGTCAAACTTTATTTATACGCACTCCAAAGATACTCGATCGGTAGAATCCGACGAAACAATCGTTAGCCCAGACGATCACTATGCTGGTGTGCGCTACTGGACTGCCGAACAAGGTAACGTACACAAGACGCCGTAGGTAACGATATGTCGGATTTGCCACGAGATTTTTCCTATCTGACAGAACGACCACCCGAAAGTGAACGGTTGTTTCATAGCGACATTATTGAACAGACAATCGAGACTGTAGCCGCAAATATCCACGATTCGGACATTCGCCGCATGTTTGAACAATGTTATCCAAACACTCTCGACACAACGACATACCTTCGGACTGATTCGGACGGTCAGCCAGATACATTTATTGCAACGGGCGATATTCCAGCAATGTGGCTACGCGATTCGACAAATCAACTGTGGCCATATTTGCCATTTGTTGATCAAGATGAACGATTGCAGCGTGTGTTCAAAGGATTGATATTTCGTCAGGCAAAGTGTGTGTTGATTGATCCCTACGCGAATGCCTTTGTGGATCCGTATGTCGACAACCCGCCCAAAACGCCGCATTGGCCCGAAGGCGATGCCTGGCATCC
>JAYRHL010000015.1:0-1840 GCA_041907345.1 Saccharimonadaceae bacterium (SeqCode)
AACTTCACTCACAAATGCAGGCTCGTTTATAGTACCACGATATGGGGTGGGCGTCAAGAAAGGCGCATCTGTTTCAAGCAACATTCTCTCGAGAGGAATCGCAGCATACATTTTTTGCTGGACAGGGTCTTTGGTAAACGTGCTAATGCCGTTAATGCCGACGTACAGTCCCCGCGCAAATGCTTGGTCCAAATTCTCCTGCGAATCAGTAAAACTATGGAGCACCCCACGAACACCGTGGAAATTATCAAATAGCGGCCAAAAATCATCAAACGCCTCACGAACGTGAAAAATAATTGGCAAGTCATGGTCGAGAGCGATCTGCATTTGCGCCTGGAGCGCGGCAATCTGTACGTCGCGAGGGCTGTGATTATAGAAATAATCGAGACCGATTTCTCCGACGGCGACGACATTTTGTTTTGCAAGATGCGCAATCTGTTGGTAGCCGTCTTTGGTGTCGTGTGGATGGACGCCAACCGATGCAAAAACATTGTCATGTTCAGCAGCAAATCGTACCGCCTCGACAGAGCTTTGTTCACTTGTCCCAACGCATATCATTCGATCAATACCCGCACTGTGCGCACGCTGCAATACATCACTCACCAGTAACGGATAATCTGATTCGTGAATATGGCAATGCGTATCAATCAACATACATTTATCATACCATCGTCCCACTCAGCAGTTCTGCGACACGTCCGCTAACTAAATCGGAATAATCCTCGCCTGCAGCGATGCGACGACGCACTTCGGTCGAACTGACATCGCCCGTTTCTACACGCAGCCAGACTGCCTTTTTCCCAAGCACAACTGGCGGTGTATCGGGCCGCGACACAACCAGTATTGGCAAATGATCATACAGCCATTCGCCATGATTCCATGACATCATCGTTGCAACCGCGTCCGATCCAAATACCCAGGTGAATGACCGTTCGGGATACTGATTGGCAAATTCCTGAACCGTATCGAACGTTTCCGTTGGTAGGCGACGATCGAGTTCAGTTCGACAGATAGCAACATGTACGGTGCGACTGATCACATCACGGCGCAGCGCATCGCAAAGTTCCAGTCGACGTTCGACCGATGCATGAATATCCTTGTCCATACGACTGGCCGATGGCAGCAACCATACGTCCGCATCGCGCGCATCCGCATAGTCGACACACGCCTGCAGTATTGCCTGATGCGCCCGCGTTGGTGGATAAAAAGCGCCGCCGTAGATGATTGTTTCTTTCATAATGATCCTTTCGTTTTGTTAGTGTTGACATTACACTAACTAATGCGTATTCTCAATTATAGCTACTTTGTGTAGTTATAACAATAAGAAAGGACGTGCTATGAATACACTTCGCCAAGAAATCATTACAACACTGGGGGTGAAACCAGAAATTGACCCCCTGCAAGAAATAGAAGATCGTACGGACTTCCTCGTACAGCACCTCGCATCAACGGGCCTGAAAGGTTTTGTCCTCGGTATTTCCGGTGGTCAAGATTCTCTCCTGGCCGGTCTCCTGGCGCAACGTGCTGTCGAAAAACGTCGCGCTGAAGGATTCGATGCCACGTTCCACGCTATGCGACTACCCTATGGCGTCCAGGCTGACCGCGCCGATGTCGAGCTGGCACTAGAAACCATCAACCCAGACGTCATCCACACGCACAATATCAAACCAGCCGTTGATGCCGCCCTAGCAGAATTTACTGCAAATGAAGGTTATGAACTGTCTGATTTTTTGAAAGGCAACAAAAAAGCCCGCGAACGCATGAGCGCGCAGTACGACTATGCCGGTGAACATAAAGCAATGGTGATCGGCACAGACCACGCGGCCGAAGCCGTCATGGG
>JAYRHL010000016.1:0-112275 GCA_041907345.1 Saccharimonadaceae bacterium (SeqCode)
GATATCTCTCGCAACCGTTGTCGGTCTGATTGATGGAGTTGCCAGTAGCGCGTTCGCAATCGCGACTCTCTTCGCTGCAATTGTTATGTATGATGCTGTCATGGTACGTCGTTCTGCCGGCGAACAAGGCCATGCGATCCATGCTCTTATCAGGGAAAGAAAGAGTGAAGTAGGTCTACCTAGAGTTGCGAAAGGACACGAGCCTCTAGAGGTGGCGGCGGGTGCACTCGTCGGTCTATTGGTGGGCCTTTTTGCCTTTTTTGCTACTCGTTAGTAAAAATAGTAAAAATAACACTTGACCCGACCTCTAATTAAAGGTATGATTGTACACAGTCTGATTGCCAGTCACCTTTACGGGACAAGAGCAATACCCAACAAATGCGAGTTGAACAGATGGTGAACATACCGACACATTAGATTGTGAAGATATGTAATGTCCTTTGACAATTTAGTTGTGCAATATCATCGTCAGTTTATTTGAGCTTGATACAGCTATATGTATCATTTTATGGAGAGTTTGATCCTGGCTCAGGATGAATGCTGGCGGCGTGCCTAATACATGCAAGTCGAGCGGTAAGGCCCTTCGGGGTACACGAGCGGCGGACGGCTGAGTAACGCGTGGGAACGTGCCCCAAAGTGAGGGATAACCTCGAGAAATCGAGGCTAATACCGCATATGGTCTTCGGATTAAAGGATTTATCCGCTTTGGGAGCGGCCCGCGTACGATTAGTTTGTTGGTGAGGTAATGGCTCACCAAGACTACGATCGTTAACTGGTCTGAGAGGATGATCAGTCAGACTGGAACTGAGACACGGTCCAGACTCCTACGGGAGGCAGCAGTAAGGAATCTTCCACAATGGGCGAAAGCCTGATGGAGCAACGCCGCGTGCAGGATGAAGGCCCTCGGGTCGTAAACTGCTTTTATGAGTGAAGAATATGACGGTAACTCATGAATAAGCACCGGCTAACTACGTGCCAGCAGCCGCGGTCATACGTAGGGTGCAAGCATTATCCGGAGTGACTGGGCGTAAAGAGTTGCGTAGGTGGTTAGTAAAGCGAATAGTGAAACCTGGTGGCTCAACCATACAGACTATTATTCGAACTGGCTAACTCGAGAGTAGCAGAGGTACCTGGAATTTCTGAAGTAGGGGTAATATCCGTAGATATCAGAAGGAACACCAATGGCGTAGGCAGGTTACTGGACCATTTCTGACACTAAGGCACGAAAGCGTGGGGAGCGAACCGGATTAGATACCCGGGTAGTCCACGCCGTAAACGATGGATACTAGCTGTTGGAGGTATCGACCCCTTCAGTAGCGAAGCTAACGCGTTAAGTATCCCGCCTGTGGAGTACGGTCGCAAGACTAAAACATAAAGGAATTGACGGGGATCAGCACAAGCGGTGGATTATGTTCTTTAATTCGATGATAACCGATGAACCTTACCAGGGTTTGACATCCAGGGAAGCACTACGAAAGTAGAGTGTGCCTTTTGGAACCCTGTGACAGGTGTTGCATGGCCGTCGTCAGCTCGTGTCGTGAGATGTTTGGTTAAGTCCATCAACGAGCGCAACCCTTGTGAATAGTTGTATTTTTCTATTCAGACTGCTCTAGTAATAGGGAGGAAGGAGGGGATGATGTCAGGTCAGTATTACCCTTACACCCTGGGCTAGAAACATAATACAATGGCCGGTACAATGCGCAGCGAAGCAGCAATGTGGAGCAAATCGCATCAAAGCCGGTCCCAGTTCGGATAAGAGGCTGAAACTCGCCTCTTTGAAGCCGGAATCGCTAGTAATCGCAAATCAGCAAGTTGCGGTGAATACGTCACTGATCTTGTACACACCGCCCGTCAAACCATGAAAGTGACCAACACCCGAAGTCCGATTCGTCGGCCTAAGGTGGGGGGCATGATTGGGGTTAAGTCGTAACAAGGTATCCGTACCGGACGGTGCGGATGGATTACCTCCTTTCTAGAGGAGTTTACGCCAGCAAATCGAGAAATCATTTGCTGAAGCTAGGTCGGTCTTGTTGGTAAGCCGAGCTTACTTACCAATTTTTATCCTTCGGGATAAGACTAAGTTCAAAAATTGGATAGACGATGACGCGATGATATGCACAACTAAATTGTTAAATAAAAACTACCTCCTATGCAGGGGGTAGTTTTTATTGTTAACGGTATTGTATCCGACGCTATTGGTTTGCTAGTCCACTGAATAGGCCACCAAGGATCCAGCCAAGGAGGATAGTGTGGAGATTGACCATGGAGATTAGGCCGAACACAATGGTGATGAGCGCGGCGAGCTTGTATCTATCATAGCTACCAATACCGCCACCGAAATTATCAGCGACCCATTGGTGATACTTCATAAACAAACCGCCTACGACCACTATTAAAAAGCCGACAACAAACCATGCGGGGCTGAATGTATATTCCATATGGTGTATTATATAGCCATGTCTCCATAAAACACAAACACTTTCAATAAATGACCTCTTGAATATCATGCGAAACTAGGGTAAAATAGACTAGTTTATTGGCCAAGATTATTCGTGGGGACATAGCTCAGTTGGCTAGAGCACCTGCTTTGCAAGCAGGGGGTCCAGGGTTCGAGTCCCTGTGTCTCCACCAAGATTTGTTGCTCATAAAATTATGAGAGACAAATCCTGGAGCGATCCAGAACTCCTATGGGGTGAACTGGGCGAAAGTCCAGATCACTCCACCAATAAACAGTCGGGCGCTTAGCTCAGTTGGCTAGAGCATCTCGTTTACACCGAGAGGGTCGGGGGTTCGAGCCCCTCAGCGCCCACCAGAATTTATAATAAATACCCCATAAATTGGGGGCGATTAGCTCAGCTGGTTAGAGCGCGTCACTGATAATGACGAGGTCGGAGGTTCAAGTCCCTCATCGCCCACCATTTATGGGGTATTTTGTTGAAATTTACTCTTGCAAAAAAAGACTAATTCAGCTACAATCGTATTTAGTTAAGCGAATGTTCGTGGAGAACCTCTGGCAATAGAAATTAAAGAGACGATATTGCGAGAGTCTTTTTAATGCAAGAAATACAACAATATTATCCTTTACAGTAGTTTTTACGAGTGTTAGGATAATAAAACTGCCTTGAGAACAGACAGAATGCATCACGGGTGATGACTTCGAATGTGTTCTCAATACGGAGAGCTGTAATTTAACAATTCAATGTAAGAAAATTTTTTAAAGATTGACGGCAAGTAATTGGTAAATTCCAATTACTAGTTAAGTCAATGCATAAAAAGGTACTCAAGGGCACACTAGTGGATGCCTAGACGAATATTACCGACGAAGGACGTGGAAGACTGCGATAAGTCTCGGGGAGCTGTCATCAAGCTTTGATCCGGGAATGTCCGAATGGGGAAACCCGGCATGATTCATCTCATGTCACCTGCTCCTGAATATATAGGGAGTTTGGCGGGAACTGACTGAACTGAAACATCTTAGTAGGTCAAGGAAAAGAAAGTAAATAACGATGCCGAAAGTAGTGGCGAGCGAAATCGGTAGAGCCCAAACCTTACAAGTTTTTGCCTGTTCGCAGGTAGATACGGCTGATAGGCCAATGCTTCTAAGGGGTTGTGATATTACACGAGACCAAGTCAGAGTACTCGAGTTTACTCGAGGAATCTGATTTGCGACCAACAGCTATCACTTGTTGGATAAGGTAAAAAATCGGCGTGGTTAGCAGAATAGTTTGAATGACTAGCCAAAGGACGTGAAAGCCGCGTACGCGAAAACGACGCTGACCTTATACGTGTTTTATCGAGTAGGGCGGGGCACGAGAAACCCTGTCTGAATCCGGCTGGACCACCAGCCAAGGCTAAATATAATATTCGATCGATAGTGAACTAGTACAGCGATGGAAAGGTGAAAAGAACCCCGGGAGGGGAGTGAAATAGATCCTGAAACTGTGTGCCTACAAGGAGTCGGAGCCCTTCGGGGTGACGGCGTGCTTTTTGTAGAACGATCCAGCGAGTTAATTTCTAGTGCAAGGTTAAGTCAAGTGACGGAGCCACAGTGAAAGCGAGCCTGAATAGGGCGATTTAGTACTAGGGATTAGACCCGAAACCGGGTGACCTAACCATGGGCAGGTTGAAGCGACAGTAACATGTCGTGAAGGACCGAACCAGGACACGCAGCAAAGTGTTTGGATGACCTGTGGTTAGCGGTGAAATGCCAATCGAACTCGGAGATAGCTGGTTCTCCTCGAAATAGCTTTAGGGCTAGCGTCAATTAATTAGCCAACGGGGGTAGAGCTCTGTAAAGGACTGGGGGGAGCAATCCTACCCACCCTTAACAAACTACGAATACCGTTGGTGGTACATTGGCAGTTAGAACGTCGGGGCTAAGCTCGGCGCTCGAAAGGGAAACAGCCCAGACCATCGTCTAAGGTCCCTAAATTTACACTCAGTGGGAAACAAGGTGAGATTTCTTAAACAGCTAGGATGTTGGCTTAGAAGCAGCCATTCATTTAAAGAGTGCGTAACAGCTCACTAGTCAAGAGATCTTGCGTGGAAAATGTAACGGGGCTAAAGTGTAATACCGAAGACATGGATTGCGTAGCAATACGTAGTGGTAGAGGAGCGTTCCTATCTGCGGTGAAGCAGTACTGGAAAGTATTGTGGAGCGTTAGGAAGTGAGAATGCTGGAATGAGTAACCATAAGATAGGTGAGAATCCTATCGGCCGTAAGAGCAAGGTTTCCTGAGCCATGGTAATCATCTCAGGGTTAGTCGGGCCTAAGCCGAGGCGCATAGCGTAGGCGATGGACATCAGGTTAATATTCCTGAACCGGTTATAATTTGCACACTGTTCACGGTGAGATATTCGGAGCGGATTCATGGTTTATCCGTCCAACCTAGCGGGAACGCGAAGGGAGTGAAAGTTAGTCTTCGGACTGACGATTCTGGAAAAGGCACTGGCTAGAAAAGCAGATGTGCGCGTGGTTATAGCCGCCCGTACCGCAAACCAACACAGGTGCTCGAGTCGAGTAGACTCAGGCTTACGAGAGACCCTTCGCTAAGGAACTCGGCAATACAGCGACCGTAACTTCGGGATAAGGTCTGCCCCCACTTCGGTGGATATGAATTGTCGTGTCACTCAGCAAGAGTATTGAACGATAACAAGGTTAAAACGCGACAAGTAACGATGTCGCATGAGTACGCCACTTTTCATCTTCGGATGAACTGCTGGTCGAAAAATCCTTTTTTATGAACCAATAGATTTTTTCTGAGATAAGTAACATGAATAATGTTCTTTTGACACGCGAATCCTTCGTATCTAACGATGTGGGGGCCGCAGCAAAAGAGCCCACGGAACTGTTTATCAAAAACACAGGTCTCTGCTAACACGAAAGTGGATGTATAGGGGCTGACTCCTGCCCAGTGCCGGAAGGTTAAGGGGAGCGCTTTACGGTGCGAACTGAAGCCCCGGTGAACGGCGGCGGTAACTATAACCGTCCTAAGGTAGCGAAATTCCTTGTCAGGTAAGTTCTGACCCGCACGAATGGAGTAATCATGTGGGCACTGTCTCAGCGAAGGCCTCGGTGAAAGTGCATTGGCGGTAAAGATGCCGTCTGTCCATACCAGGACGAGAAGACCCCATGGAGCTTTACTACAGTTTTACATTGATCCGGGTTACAACATGTGTAGCATAGCTGGGAGGCTTTGAAGCAGATACGCCAGTATTTGTGGAGCCACAGGTGAAATACCAGCCTTGTTGTGATCTTGATCTCACCGTTACCATTATCTGGTACCGGGACCGTGTATGATGGGTAGTTTAACTGGGGCGGTTGCCTCCTAAAGAGTAGCGGAGGCGTTCAAAGGTTGGCTAACTTCGGATGGAAATCGAAGTGATAGTGTATGCGCAAAAGCCAGCTTGACTGTGAGGAGTACATTCCAATCAGAGACGAAAGTCGGAGCAAGTGACCCGCTATACGTACATTTGTACATGAATGTGGGATCGATAGCGCAAACGGATAAAAGTTACCCTGGGGATAACAGGCTTATAGCGCCCAATAGTTCACATAGACGGCGCTGTTTGGCACCTCGATGTCGGCTCATCACATCCTGGAGGGGGAGCACCTTCCAAGGGTTCGGCTGTTCGCCGATTAAAGTGGTACGCGAGCTGGGTTCAGAACGTCGTGAGACAGTTCGGTTTATATCCGGTATGGACGTTAGGAAATTTGAGAGGATCTGCCCCTAGTACGAGAGGACCGGGGTGGACGAACCTCTGGTGTATCGATTGTGGCCACCTGCTGCATTGTCGAGTAGCTACGTTCGGACTAGATAAGCGCTGAAAGCATATTAAGCGCGAAACTAACCTCAAGATTAGATTTCCCTATGAGGACACAGATAGACGATCTGTTTGATAGGTACAAGGTGGAAGTGCGGTAACGTATGGAGCTGAAGTATACTAATAGTCCCATTGCCTTTTTATGTCCTTGTCACCGACGTTAATAATCTACATTATTAACAGGGGTGATGAGGTAGACTTAACTAGTAATTGGTGTGTATCACACCGACGTTGATCTTAAAAATTAACTTACAACCGTGTCTAACGCCATACATTTTATGGTTTGGACATCGAAGCGAGGCTTCTGACCCACCGATCGAATATCGGGACCAAGAGTCGAACGAAGCCTTACTTCGGTGCCCATGGCGCTAGGGAAATACCTGTTCCCATTCCGAACACAGAAGTCAAGCCTAGCTGCGGCGATTATACTGCCACAAGTGGGAAACTAGCACGGTGCCGAATTATAAAGCAGAGCTTCCGAATAGGGAGCTCTCTTTCTTTTGGTGGATATCTGGTATCATACGCGACATTATAAAAACGACCGCTCTCGCAGAGACGGTCGTTTTTATTCGTTGGACTTATTTGTGTTTGATAAGACCAAACAGGTGCCTTGAATCTATTTTGGATTCACATTCGTTTGGACAACGAACTACCCCTATAATATAGCACCCAACGAATAAATGCAATAGCATAAACACAATAAAAAAGCTTATTGTAAATATTGACAAAAAGGCTATGCTATGATAATATGAATACATACCACATAGCATATGTGAGGTATTGAGAGGGTTCGACCACTGTTGTGGCCGAGCTTTTTAAGTAAAGGAGTTATACCAATGGCAGGTACTAAGATTGGTGGCATGAAAGCCGCTGCAACAAACAAAAGCAAACACGGTTCTGATTTTTACGCAAAAATCGGCGCAAAAGGTGGCCGTAACGGTCACACTGGTGGATTTGCTGCCAACCCTGATCTAGCTCGTATCGCTGGTGCAAAGGGTGGACGCATTAGCCGTCGTACTAAAAAGACTAGTGTAGCAAAAGCTTCATAATTGTCTTTCTCATACAAAATAGCCCCGCATATGGGGCTATTTTGTATTGAGTGAGTATCTGCGTAATGCACAAAGTTTGGCGTCATTCACACGCCATGTGTGACCACATGAGAGGCAACGGTAGTGTCTCGTTTTTGTCTGAAGTCCTACGGTATTACAATCGGGGCATTTACTTCGTGCATGAAGCCAGTCACGGTAGGTATCAAGATTATCCTGAATGAGCTCTTCATCGATCGTGTGACTATACTTGGGGGCTAATTTTTGTTTTGCATAGTCCCAGGCATCTCTTTCCAGTTTGATCAACTCTATATCGGACATATAGCCTTTGTGACCTAGGACGGCGTGGCTTAGCTCGTGGAGGGTGAACTCGTCACAGTGGTCAGCGTTTGCATCAATAGAAATAGTTTGCTGACGTGCAGACCATAAAAACTGATTATCTAATTGGAAAATGAACTGAGGGAAGTCACGCTCAAGACTATTCAGAAGAGAGTTGGTCAACTGCATGGTAATAGCATCCATAAATTACGGCTTCTTCGGGGTGTTTTGCAGATACCATTTTCGGTAAAGAAATATGGTCCGGAAGTTTTTCTTTGAGAATAGATTTGAGTTCGTCGGAATATTCATTGAAATATGTTCCGATACTACCACCAATAATGATAATTTCTGGCTGCAATAGAGGGATAGCGGCGAGGAAGCCACGACTAATGCGGTCAGCAATTTCATTCCATGTCTTTTGATCGTGGATGTCACGAGCGTACTTATTATAGATATTATGTATTGCCTTACCACTTGCCATAGATTCCCAGGTTTGAATCTTTGACTGGAATTCTACCGGCATCTGACCGCCCTCACTAAGACGCAGACCGGGGTCAATTTTACCGTTTGTTGTGATACCGGTTCCGATTCCCGTACTAATCGTCACATACAATGAAGATTTGGGCATTGGTGTGCGGGACCGGGTTTCGGCTAAACCGGCGAGATTTGCATCATTTTCAACAAATATTGGCGCTGATCCTAAGATGTTTTTTAGCTCTTTTGTGATATCCAGACCTTTCCAGTCGAGATTACCGAACCAAACTGCAACTCCGTCAATGATAGTAGCAGGAAGGGCGATAACGATCGCTTCAATGCGTTGGCCGCCATATTCTGTTCGCAGTGTTTGTTTGAGCAAATCTAGGTAATCTTCTTTTCTAGGAGGGGTGGGAAATTTAATTTTTTTACCCGCAACACCATCACGAGAAAAAAGTGTGATGAGTGTTTTTGTTCCTCCAGTATCCACCGCAACGATCATGGTATTTAGTGTAACATGATTGTCTGTAGATTTGTACGCATAGTTGCTTCACGTATCAAAAGTCTGTATAGTAAGTAACAACAGAGGTATTATGTGACATGATAGGTAGAATGACGCGGACAAGAGAGGGTGGGTCGGTGGCTACTTTTGTTGTTGTCGCTCTCGTATTCGCAGCGCTCGTTATTGGAGGAGTGTTCATTGTTCAGAAGAGCGGTCAAGAATCACCGTCTAAACCGCCAGGAGCAACGCCACAGCCGTCAACTCCTGTCGCAAAGTCACCATCTCCCTCTCCAGCGCCCAAAAAGACTCAGAAGCCGTCTCCGGCACCCACTATTAGACCTCCTGTTACCGGAACTGCTCCTTCGCAGCCTCTACCAAAAACAGGTCCCAGTGATGATATGGTTGGTATCGTCATGTTTGCCATTCTCGTCGGTATGGTGACTGCCTATGGTCGGTCAAGAACGCACCGAGCTACTTATTTCTACTCTCAACAGGTGGACTAATTCATTCACTAGTGTTACAATTAAGGTAATCTCGGGTACTCTTTGAGTGTCCTCAGAAATATTTTTTAGGAAGGAGTCTTTTTAGACTTATGGCAAATGCCACAATAACAATGGATGACTTGCTCGCTCAGGCGGATGCAAGTGTTAAACAATTAATCGCAGGTGATATGGTAACCGGTAAGGTCCTTTCACTACGCAAACACGAGGTTCTTGTTGATCTCGGTGCACAAGGTGTCGGTTTCGTACCGCGACGTGAGGTAGGCTTTTCTCGAGCACTCAAGGAAGGCGATGAAGTAACTGCGAGTGTCGTTGATGCGGAACTCGATAACGGTTATTCACTTCTGAGCCTTCGTAAAGCCGCAAAGGATCGCGGTTGGGAAGAAGTTGCTGCAAAACAGGAAAGTGGTGAAATCATTGAAGTAACACCATACGACGCTAATCGCGGCGGTATGCTTGTTGAATACGAAGGTGTTCGCGGCTTCCTACCAGTTTCGCAGCTTTCGGCTGAACATTACCCACGTGTTGGTAGTAGCGATAAAGACGAAATTCTACAACGTCTCAACACACTGATTGGTAACCCTCTGAAGGTTCGTATTTTAGACAGTGATCGCAAGGCTAACAAGCTTATCTTTAGTGAAAAAGAGGCAGTCCGTGATGGTCTCGCAAAACGATTCGAAAGCCTCAAGATTGGTGATGCTGTAAAAGGTGTTGTAACCGGTGTTGTTGATTACGGTGCATTCGTGAATGTAGACGGCATCGAAGGCCTCGTACACATTAGCGAAATTAGCTGGGAGCGTGTCAGCAATCCTGCAGATTACGTAAAGGTTGGTGAGACAATCGAAGCGAAGATCATCTCTATCGATAAAGATCGCCTAAGCCTTTCTATTAAGCAACTAACTCAGGACCCATGGCTCGACGAAGTTGCTAAGTTCAAGACTGGCGATACAGTTGAAGGAACAGTAACGCGTATTACTCCATTTGGCGCCTTTGTACAAATCAGTCCTGCCGTTGAAGCACTTGTTCATGTTAGTGAACTGGGCGGTGGGGAAAATGCTGATCCTGAAAAAGTCTTTACTCTCAACGATCGAAAGAATTTCGTTATCCTCGATATCGAAAAAGAGAGCCGAAAGATATCACTCAGCTTGAGTAAATAGCACAAAGACAATCGATGTTAAGTTAACAACGATTGATGATAAAGTAACAACGATTAACAGATATGGAAAGGAGCGTTTTTCATGGCAGAAAAAGTGATTGTAATTGCCGATTCGATTACTGTGGGCGAGCTAGCGGAAACGCTCAACATTTCCGTAACGACACTTGTTGGCGAACTATTTAAAAACGGTATTGTCGCTACAATTAACCAGCGAATCGATTTTGAAACCGCTCAGATTATTATTGAAGAACTGGGCATGGATGTTGAAATCCAGAAAAAGGAAGCGGCCACTATTGGTCGAACAGTTCATGAGCTTTCTGCAAATGCTGTTGATCGACCACCAATTGTCGCAGTTATGGGTCATGTTGACCATGGCAAGACGAGTCTCCTCGATGCAATCTTAAAGACGAAAACAGTTGACGATGAGGCGGGCGGAATTACTCAGCACATTAGTGCTTATCAAACTGTCCGTAATGATCGAACAATTACATTGCTCGATACACCAGGTCATGAGGCATTTGCCGCACTGCGCCAACACGGTGCAACACTCACCGATGTTGTTGTTATCGTTGTCGCTGCCGATGATGGGGTAAAACCACAGACGGTTGAAGCTATCCGATTTGCTCGAACGGCGAATGCCAAGATAGTCGTTGCAATAAATAAGATTGATAAAGAAACCGCTAACTCACAGCTTGTAAAAACACAGCTCGCTACTGAACACGATCTAAATCCAGAAGAGTGGGGCGGAGATACCGTCATGGTTGAGGTGAGTGCCAAAACAGGTCAGGGAATCGACAAGCTTCTTGATCTCGTATTGCTTGTTGCAGATATGGAAGAGCTCAAGGCTGATATCGATGTTCCTGCTGAGGGACTCGTTATTGAGTCGCACATGGAACAGGGGCGAGGATCAGTTGTTGGATTGCTTGTCGAACAGGGCGAACTAAAGACAGGCAGCTTTTTGGTTGCCGGTACGTCATACGGTAAGGTGCGTACACTTTTGGATTTCAAGGGCAAACAACTAAAAGTTGCCGGTCCTTCAACACCTGTAACGGTGACAGGTTTTAAAGAGTTACCGCAGTTTGGTGACGAATTTGTTTTAGTAAAGAATGAAAAAGAAGCCCGACATCTGACAGAAAAAGCACGCATTGAACGTGAGCGGGCTGCGGCAAGTACGAATGTTACTGGAGCTGATCTATTAAAGATGATGAGCCAAAAACACGAAAGTGAAGAACTAAAGGTCATTGTTAAGGCGGACGTACAGGGGTCATTAACCTCTGTTGTTGATAGTCTAAAACTTGTTGAGACCGGTGGCCAAGTGACACTTCGCGTTATTGGTAGCGGCGTTGGAAATATATCCGAGAACGATATACGTTTAGCGGCGGATGGGGAGACGATTATCTATGGGTTTAACGTTGAACTACCGCCAGCCGTCAAAAGGCTTGCGCAACGTGACAAGATCCAGGTTCGCTTGTATAAAGTTATCTATGAGTTGCTCGATGACGCACGGCAGTCAATGGAGCAATTACTAGCTCCAGAAGTTGTCGAGACTGAGGTTGGAGCATTGAACGTACAAGGTGTATTCCGTACACTAAAGGATACGATTATTGCCGGTGGAGAAGTGACAAAAGGAAAAGTATCCGCAGGACTCTTGGTACGCGTTAAGCGCGGTGACGAGCAAGTCGCCGAGGCAGAGGTCACCAGTGTCCAACGTCAGCAACAAGAAGCCAAAGAGGTGTTTGAGGGAGAAATGTGCGGTCTTAGTCTCAAAACAGATAAGAAAGTTTTGCTTGAGGTTGGTGATAATTTAGAATTCTTTACGCGTGAACTCGTGAAAAGAACATTAGCTTGATTGATACAATCAGCGGGTGGTGTATACTGAGTGTAAGGAGATAACATGTTTCAATTAGATGATAAATTTCTAGCTGATATTGGTCTGGGTACACTGCCAGACGATCAAAAACAGGCATTTTTGCAGCATATTTATGAAGAATTGGAACTTCGGGTAGGCACGAAGTTATCAGAAGGTCTTAATGACCAGCAGCTTGAAGAATTCGAAAAAATTATTGATCGCAATCACGATGTTATTGACGCTTGGTTGGCTGCGCACGTGCAAGACTATGCGACAGATCAGGTTTTTCAACGGATGCAGCAAGCACTCAATTTAGATCCAGCTGATCCAAATTTGAAGGCTGAGTACGCTGCAACAAAATGGTTAGAAGTGAATCGTCCCGACTATCGAGATGTTGTTCGACAAGTTCTTGAGGAGTTGAAGAATGAAATTGCCTCTAACCGAGATGCAATTTTAGGAAATGCTCCGGGTGAAGCCTCGACTCCACCATCGGCTGCCGTCTAGCGGACAGACAGGCGTGATTTATAACCTGCAAGAAATGCCTCTATCGGCATTTCTTTTTTACCGCTTGGTTTAAGGGTATCTATTGCAATTTGATCTTGGGCTGTACCAAAAAGAAGGGTATTGTCGAAAAGAGAAAAAGTTCCGGGTTCCGCACTGCCACTGACTACATGCGCCTTCGTAATAATGACATCAATTCCCCCAATTGTGGTGCGGGATTGAGGCCATCCTTGGTACGCCCGTATCTGCCGTTCTATATCGATAGCGGTACTGTTCCAATTAATATTTCCATCTTTTTTTTGAATGAGTTTGCTGTAACTCACATTTTCTTGCGATTGCGGTTGCGGATCAATCGTCCCTTCTATAATTTTTGGGAAGATATCAAAAAAGAGGCTATTGGTTAGTTCTACGACACGATGGTATAGATTAAACTTTGTTTCATTGCCGAGGAGATCGAAAGATTGCTGTGTATATACCGGGCCTTCATCCATCCCCGCGCTAAGTTTCATAATTGAAACACCTGTCTTTTTTGCACCATCGAGGATGGCTGATTCTATGGGTGTGGGACCACGGTATTGCGGTAGCAGAGATGGATGAATATTAATAATTCCTTTTGGAAATACATCTATAATTTCTTGGCTTACTATACGGCCATATGAAGCAAGTACGGCTACGTCTGCTTGTAGAGAACGAAGTTCGTCCAATATCTCGGAGGGCTTAGCCGGCATTAATAGGGGTATATTATGCTGTTTAGCGATTTCACCAACTTCCAACACTCGATTATTGCGGGATTGGCTTTCTGAGAAATGAGATACGACAGCAACGACATCATATCCTCGCTCAATAAGACCACGTAATACTGGTGCGTCAGTTGTTTGTAGACCGCTAACGAGGCGCTCATTTCCAAAGTAGACTACTTTAGTCATCAAAGAGATCGCTTCCTGCGATACTTTCGTCGTATTTCAGTTTGCGAAGTTCGCCTTTGTCATCAAGTTCAAAGAACGCATCTTTGTCGTCTTTGATATGATCGACAAAAAGAATGCCATTGGTATGATCTATTTCGTGTTGAATGACTCTCGCTAGAAAACCATCAGCCTTAAAACGGATTTCGTTACCATCTATACTCAATGCCTTTACACGTATTTTTGTATAGCGTGGTACGTTACCGTAGATATCCCGCACGCTTAGGCAGCCTTCGTAATCTGATTTGATTTCGCCTTCATATTTAACAATTTCGGGGTTAATGAGTACTGTAAAGTCTCGTGTTTCTTTATTTTCGAAATCACTTCGAATAATGACGACGCGCTTGAGCTCATCAATTTGAATGGCTGCGAGAGCGGCACTAATTTCATGTGGTCGCGAGTCCTCCCAATCAAGGGCGGCACTCGTCATATTGTGCGCAAGTTGTTTCACTACATCATCAATAACATGGATCCTTTGCGATTTTTCGCGCAGGTGACTGTTCGGTAGCGTGATGATGTCTTCTTTTTTCATAGCTCACTCTAAGTATAACAGATTGAAATGAGATTTAGAGCAGACTAATTGGGTCGATCTCGAACTGCCAATGCGTAGCGGGTATTTGGTTCAAAATATCGGTCAGATCTTGGCGTCTAGGAGACTTTAGTATGAGTTGCCATCGGTATGTATCGCGTTGTCGTTCGTAGAATGCGGGAGTAGGACCGAGAATTTCAACTGTCTTTGGTGCATACTGTTTTAATTTTTGGGCCAGCGCTCGTGCATTTCGTATAGCAGCTGACTCAGTTTTGTAGACGCAGGTTATTTTCATAAGGAAGATAAAAGGAGGATAGTGCGCTCTACGACGCTCGACGATTGTTTTTTCATAAAATGCAGGATAATTTTGTGCAAGTCCATCGCTAATGGCGGGATGGGTTGGCTGGTAGCTTTGGACAATCACCGAGGTTTGTTGATCATTGCGTCCCACCCGACCAACTACCTGAGCGAGTAGCTGGAATGTTCTTTCAGATGCACCATAATCGGGCAGGCTAAGACCGGCGTCTGCCTGTATAACACCTACTGTGCGTAGATTCGGCAGATCAAGGCCTTTTGCGACCACCTGTGTACCTATAATGATATCAATTGTCCCGTCGTATAGATCCTTATAAACCGATTCGAGCGTTTGATCGGTGTCACTATCGCCATCGAATCGTCCAATGTTTGTTTTTGGAAATAATTTTTTTAACTCACTTTCGATAAGTTTTGTACCAATTCCTTTATGAATAATATTAGGGTCATGACAAACGGGACAGGAAACAGGAACCTTTTCAACAAGGCCACAGACATGACAGCGAAGTTCGTGTTTGTCTGCATGGAGCGATAGGGGTACGAAACACCGGGTACAAGACGCCTGCCAGCCACAAGTTTCACAAAGTGTGGTCGTTGCACTTCCGCGACGATTGTGGAAAACAAGTACCTGCTTTTTACTTGCGAGAGAAGATTCAATAGCTTCTAGTAATGCGTTTGAAAGGAATCGATGACGTTGGAATGCGTTACGTTTTGTCATATCGACTAATGTGATTTTTGGAGGAGTGGCATTTCGGGCTGTTTTGGTCATTTCCACTATTGGTCTGCCTGAGTGACTAGCTAAAAAATAGTCCGCCACAGCGGGCGTGGCGCTACCAAGAACTAATTTTGCATCGTGGCCTTTGGCAAGAATACTTGCCGCTCGTAGTGCCGAGTACCGTGGGGACTGTTCTTGTTTAAAACTTGGTTCATGAGACTCATCAATGACAATAAGTCCTATTGATGACAGAGGCATGAATAACGCTGATCGAGGCCCAATGATGAGACGCGGTTGAGATGATGTCAGCGCATCTCGCCAGGCTAGGTGACGCTCGGCCTCTGACTGTTTGGAATGTGTAACAATAATGTTATCAAAGTGTGATGCAAATTCATCCACGATTTGTGATGTTAGGGCGATTTCGGGGACTAAAACGATGACAGATTTACCATTCTCTAATGTTCGTTTTGTCAGCTCAATATAGACCGCCGTTTTACCAGATCCGGTCACACCGTGCAGCAAAATTGTTCCTGGCGAAGTACCTTCTATATCTGTTATTGCCTTTTTTTGGGTACTATTGAGTAAATAATTTGTTCGACTTCTCATGGGCGCACGGTCGATGGATGGACGCTCGCGCCTCTTTTTGTTAATACCTCGCGGGAGAATGGTCTGGAGTACTAGTGCAAAATGCGTTGCATAATAGGAGCTTAGCCATTCGGCAAGACGGAGTATCGGCAAGGGGAGTGGGGTGTGCTCTACGGTACCTTGAATTACCTTTGTGGCGTACTGTGGTTTCTCCACTTCCCTCATGACAACCGCAATAAACATTTTTTTCCCAACCTCTACGTTAACGATATGACCGGGGAGTAGCTTTTTTTCAGAGGCATATGTAAATACGTGGTTCGTCGCACGGATTATCTGATTGGGAGCCACCTCGTAATAGCGCATGCGATACATTATACTTGCTTTGTATGATGTATTTCCACAGTAGGGCTGAAGCCGGCGAACAACTATCGCGACAATTGTTCGATAAATATCGCTATGAAAATGTTGCCGTTGTTGCACTGGGCGATGGAGGTGTTGCGGTAGGTGAGCCTATTGCGGAAAGACTGCACTGTATACTTACTCTGTTGATTGCTGAAAAAGTCGAAGTGCCTGGTGAAAGTCAAACATTTGGAGCAATATCTTCTTCTGGGGATTTCACCTATAACAGTAGCCTTGCACCTAGTGAAATTAGTGAGTACACCAATGAATTTCATGGCTATCTGGAGGAGCAAAAGCGCATAGCGTTTCATCACATCAATAACTTAATAGGTGATGGCGGTGTGATTGACGAAGCATTGTTACAAGACCATACGATTATTCTCGTAAGCGACGGATTGAATGACGTATCCATGCTTGATGCTGCAATAGGATTTTTAAAACCTGTGCGTATAGCGCGTTTAGTGATCACAGCACCGATAGCAAGTGTTGAGATGGTTGATAAAGTACATATGGTGGCAGATGAACTTCATATTCTAGACGTCAAGTCCAATTACCTCGATACAAATCACTATTATGATCAAAATGATTTACCGACACACGAAGAAACGATTGCAAAGATTAACAAGATTGTCCTAAATTGGCGCTAAAATCGAAAAAATACTTGTGTAGTGTTGTAAGAAAGTGTAAGATTAGGAATAACGAAAGAGAGAGTTTGCTTAGAAAAGGGAGATTATGCTAGACGTTTTTATTACTTCAAGAGTGCGGCGCAAAATTGTTGTTGTCTATGCGAAATATCCTGATTTTCGTACTCATGTGCGAGGCCTCGCGAAATTGATCAAGGAAGATCCGGGCAATATTCAACGTGAGCTGAAGCGACTTGAGAAGGTTGGATTTCTTACGAGCGAAAAACAAGGTAACACAAAGATCTACTCTACAAATAAGCAGTTTATCATCTTTAAAGAGCTGCAGAGTATCGTTATAAAATCACAACAGCAATCATCTCGACCGAAGCGCACAAAATCCGATTTGTAGATGGAAGTCTTTGAATCAATATTGGCATCACGTGGATTGGTAGGACAGGCACGTGATGCTTTTTTACACCCGAATTATGACGACAAACACGATCCCTATTTGCTTCCGGATATGGAGGCGGCAGTTGCCAGGTTAATATTGGCGCGAAAAAAACAACAAAAAATTACAATATATGGTGACTATGACATCGATGGCCTGACTGCGACGACGTTACTGCTCGATGCACTTCATTCATTTGGTTTTCAATACGTTGATGCGTTTATTCCAAACCGTTTTGTTGAGGGGTATGGCCTAACAGCAGATGCAGTCGAACGCATTGCCGCAGCGGGTGCTCAATTGATTATCACCGTAGACTGCGGAAGCCTAAGTGCGAAAGAGATTAAGAGGTCAAACGAACTAGGGGTCGATATTATTGTCACTGATCATCATAACGTCGCACCAGTACAGCCACCGGCAGTTGCTGTCATTAATCCAAAAAGGTTGCTGGCTGATTATCCAGAAGAGTATGAAAATCTCGTGCTAAAAAGCACATCCAAATATAACGGAAAAATCTATCCATTTCTTGATCTTGCGGGTGTTGGAGTTGCGTTTAAATTAGTACAGGCAATGCAAGAAAAAATGACAGGTTTGGACAACGGTCAGGAAAAGTGGTTACTTGATTTAGTAGCACTTGGAACCGTCTGTGACGTTGTAAATCTTACAAATGAAAATCGAGCGAATGTCTATTGGGGCTTGAAGGTGATGGCAAAAACTCATCGACCTGGTCTCAAAGCACTGATGGCAGTATCTGGAGTTAACAGTGATAAAATTACCACAAAAAGCTTAGGATTCGCACTCGGGCCACGTATGAATGCCTCTGGAAGATTGGAAACAGCGCAGTATTCTTTAGATCTTTTGAGAAGCCGGAATGCGAGCGAAGCATTTGAATTAGCGCAAAAACTCGATGTGTTTAATACAACGAGAAAAAGTAATCAAGAAAAAATTTTCCAGGAAGCCGTCCAGCAGGCGGGGCATTTCGTCAACGATAATGTCCTTGTCGTGAGTGGGGAAAACTGGAGTCACGGAATTATTGGAATTGTTGCGGCCAAGCTCATGGAAAAGTTTCATAAACCTACATTCGTTCTGGAAGAAATGGGCGATGAAGCAAAAGGATCGGCACGTAGTTATGGTGACTTTAGCGTTGCGGAAGCAATTCGCTATGCGGAAGATATCATCACGAAGGGCGGTGGTCACACATTTGCTGCCGGGGTTACGTTACCAACGGAAAATATCCACCGGTTTCGTAGCAAGGTGAACGAGTATTATCGAACAAAAAAACTGTTCAACCAAGAGAGTTTTCTTTTACCTCAAAGTGATGTTGTCGCATCACTAGAGCGCGTCACGGAAGACCTGGTTGATGACATCGCTTTACTCGAGCCTTTTGGTAATGGCAATCCGGAACCAATACTCAGCTCACAGAATCTTCGAGTGTTTTATCGCAAGCGTATGGGTGCAGATGGTCAGCATATAAAACTTGGACTACAAGATATCAACTTGCGGAAAATATATGTTGTTGCATTTAATGCCCCCGATCATTTCTTTGTAGAGACGAATGAGCGGGTAACGGCTTGGTATAGACCTACTATAAATGAATGGCAAGGTCGTCGTAGTATAGAGGGTTACTTGTTGAGACTAGAGCGAGCATAGTAACGACCGCTCGTCTGTTGTTATATCAAGTAAGTAATGAGTGTGCTCTCTTATCTATTGCAGATTGAGCGCATCTCTGTTACAATAATAGCCATATGGTACAAGTTACACGTAAAGACGAGAAAGAAGCGAACGAGAACCTCATTCGCCGTTTTAACCGCAAAGTATTGCAGAGCGGTATTTTGGCTGAGGCCAAAGCATCTATGCGATTCAGCAAGGACATCAGTAAAACTGAACGTCGTGCGAAAGCAATTATCCGCAAAGAGCGCAAAGCAGAGAAACTAGCCAAAGTACGGTTGGGGTTGCGTTAATCAATGCCTCTCAAGGATAAAATCCAAGACGATACTAAAGCCGCTCTTTTGGGCGGCGATCGTTTTGTGGGTGATACTCTCCGGAATCTAAAGGCGGCAATCCTGAACGAGGAAGTTGCTCAAGGCAAGCGCGAAGAAGGATTGAGCGATGAAGAAATTGAAAAAATTATTGCGCGTGAAGTGAAAAAGCGTAACGAGAGTATCTCAATCTACGAAACCAATGGTCGCCCGGAGCTTGCAGAAAACGAACGCAAAGAAGCGGAGATTATTGCACGCTATTTGCCCGAACAAGTAGGCGAAACTGAGCTACGAGAAATTGTTGCAAAGAAAATTGCAGAGATGGGCGTTGCAGGACCACAAGCGATGGGGCAAGTCATTGTTGCTGTTAAACAACAGGTTGGCAATAGTGCTGACGGTGCACTGATTGCACAGATCGTCAAAGAAACATTGAAATAAATAAGAAAGAGGGTATATGATCGTATTCTTTGGACCGGCCGGAGCAGGAAAAAGTGTTCAGGGTCAAATATTGGCTGCAAGAAATGAGTGGCGTTGGCTGAGCGCAGGGCAAATGTTGCGTGATTCACGTGATGCTGGTGTTATGCAACAGATGCAGAATGGTCAACTTGTCGATACAGATACCGTGAACCGTTTAATGGGAGAGGCCATTGCGCGTTCGAAAAATATCGATCGAGTGATTTTGGATGGATTCCCACGACAATTTTCGCAAGCAGAGTGGTTGGTGAACAGTCAGTCGCATCATGGGCGCGACATTAAACTAGTCGTTGTTCTTGAAGTGCCAAAAAGTGAACTCTTAAAACGTCTTAGTGTACGTGGACGTGCCGACGATACACCAGACGCAATTGATGAGAGGCTCAAAATATACCGTACAGAAATTTATCCAATCTTGACGTATCTCACAGAACAAAATATCAATATCGTACACATCGATGGCGTAGGAACAGTGGGACAGGTGCATGATCGTATCGTGGAAGAACTAGCGGCACATGGACTGGTCTAATGGGTCAACCTGAAAAATCACAGCAGCAAATTGATGCAATGCGAGAAGGTGGGAAAATCCTCGGAGGTATTTTGAGTCGTTTGAAACAATACGTCCAACCAGGAATGACCGGACTGGAAGTAGATACTTGGGTAAAAAACGAAATCTTGCAATCTGGAGCGACACCGACATATAAGGAACCGGTGCCTAATTTTCCGGGTGTGATATGTATCAGTATTAATGATGCCATAGTCCATGGCGTGCCAACAGATTACGCATTTGAAAAAGGTGATGTGGTTGGATTCGATCTGGTCATTAGTTATAAAGGTATGAAGACAGACAGTGCATTTACGATGGTGATTGGCGAAGAGCCAAGTGGTGCCATCAAGCACCTCGTGAAGCTGACCGAACAAAGTCTTTATGCAGGCATTGACGCGATTAAAGGCAGGGGAACAACCACAGGTGATATCGGGGCTGCGGTTGGCAAAGTGCTGGAAGACGGTAAACTCGGTATTATTCGTGAATTGGTTGGACACGGCGTGGGTAATGAAATGCATATGAGTCCTGAAGTGCCGAACTATGGTCGTCGAGGTAGCGGTACTGTATTGCAACCTGGGGACACCATTGCTATTGAACCGATGGCTACATTGGGTGGTGAAAAGATCTATGTTAGTCCTGATGACAATTGGACGATTTCTACAAAAGACGGTAGTTTAGCCGCTCATTTTGAGCATACTGTCCTGATTACTGAAGACGGCGCAGAAATCCTAACCCAAGCCTAATAGTTGGCGTACTCGTCGTCCAATGGCGTCTGAAGGCTCTATAACTGTTGCACGATCTGCGGCGATATCAATAATGAGGTCTTTGATCCAATGGTAGTGGGTACATCCTAGTACAATGATGTCCGCATCTTGGTTGCAGGCGGTCATAATTTGTTTTTGAACATGCTGGCGGTTGATCTTATTATTTTCAATTAAATACGCCCAATCACTGCAATCGGGTTCGGTTATCGTAATATGAGACGCATATTTAGTGAGGAGCGAGTGATACCGATCGCTTTTTAGTGTTGCCGGGGTTGCGCACACTGCAATGTTATTTGTTTTTGTTAGTTCTGCAGCTGTTTTGATCATGGGTTCGATGCCGATGAATAGTTGTTGAGGGTATTGATCACGAAGCCAGTCTATAGCCAGTGCTGTGGCGGTGTTGCAAGCAAGGATAATCACGTCGCAGCGTTCTGACAGGAGTGGCTGTAGGGCAGCGTTTGTGAGATGTATAACCTCATCCTGGGATTTATTACCGTACGGAACGTTTTGACGGTCATTGACTGTTATAATCGACGCCTCTGGAAAGGTGACACGCAGCGCGGCTGCAACCGCTTCGCCGCCAATACCGCTATCAAAAATGCCAAGTTTCATAGTATTACTATACCAGCGATGAGATTGATAGACGAAAGTCCTTATGGCTGTTCAAATTGCACTTGTCATGGGGTATAATACAACGTATGCAAGATAGTGCACGATATGCTGTAGGAATTGATGTTGGCACTACTACTGTTCGATGCGTAGTGGGCCATTTAGACGCTACAACCGGTGCGCCAACGATTGTTGGTGTAGGTGAGGTGGTCAATTCTGGTATGCGCAAGGGTTCAATTGTGAATCTCAGTGGTCCAGCCCAGGCGATTGATGAAGCTCTAGGTGAAGCTGAGCGTATGAGTGGCTACGAGGTTGATTCTGCAACGATCAGTATTAACGGGGCGCATATATTAAGTACGACGACCGATGGAATGATTGCTGTCGCATCGGCAGATCACATTGTTACTGATGATGATGTAGCGCGGCTAGAAGAAGTTGCTACTGTCGGGAAGGTCCCTGCGAACAGGGAAATTCTAGCTGTTGTACCACATTCATATAGTCTTGATGGTCAGGATAATATAAAGAGTCCAGTCGGCATGACAGGAACTCGCCTTGAAATTAATGCGAACGTTATTTCTGCTCTTGCGCCACATGTTGGTGCACTTCACAGTACTTTAGAGCTTGCAAAAGTTGAACCGCGCGTTGTCACCCCGAGTGTCGTCGCGGCAGCCAGGGCGGTTCTATCTGAACAGCAGTTGGAGAACGGTGTCGCTGTTATCGATTTGGGTGGTGCAACCACTGGACTGGCTATTTTTGAAGAAGGTGATCTGCAGTATGCGGGTATCATCCCTGTCGGCGGTAATAACATCACCAATGACCTCGCGATTGGACTAAAGACTGATCCTGAGATTGCCGAAAAAGTGAAGGTGACACATGGTTCAGCTATCCCTCAAACTGGTAGTGATACTGTCAGTGTTAAACATGAGAAAGACGATCTGGAGTTTTCGCGTGCTGATGTTGATGAAATTGTTGGTGCACGGCTTGAAGAACTCTATGAATTGATTGTAAAAGAACTCAAAAAGGCCGGTCGCCATGCAAAATTGCCGAGTGGGGTCGTTCTGGTTGGCGGCGGTGCAAAATTAAGGCACATTGTTGAATATACAAAGGACTCATTAGGACTTGCTGTGCGCGTTGGTAAGGCAACCGGTCTAGGGGGTGTTGCAGAACATATGGATGAGCCACAGTTTGCTGCAGCTGCAGGATTGATGATGATTGACGCGGAAGGTTCACGTGGTAATGTCAGGGGTAATGGGCGCACAAAAGCTGTGACCGATCAAGCCGGCGGAATACTGAAACGATTCTTTGGTCGCCTAAAAGTATAGCCCTGGTCTTGTTTTGTACCAATCGGTGCTATACTAGAAAAGATTAATGACGTAGGAGTAGCTATGCCAGAAGTAACACCAAGCGAGATTCAGACATTTGCCAGTATTAAAGTCGTCGGCGTTGGAGGCGCCGGAGGCAGTGCGATTAACCGTATGAAAGATGCCGGTTTAGCTGGCGTTCAGTTCATCGCAATGAATACCGATGCCCAGGCTCTACATAACAGTAAAGCCGATGTAAAACTTCATCTTGGACATACGACAACGGGTGGTTTAGGTGCTGGCGCTGACCCATCAGTTGGTGAAGCTGCCGCAAAAGAATCTCAAGATGAAATTCGAAAAGCACTTGAAGGTGCAGATATGGTCTTTGTTACTATCGGTGCTGGTGGAGGTACCGGAAGTGGCGCTGGATACGTCGTCGCCGAGGTGGCGCGTGAACTAGGTATTTTGGTCGTTGGTGTTGCAACAAAACCTTTCAGCTTTGAAGGTGAAAAACGACGCGTTAATGCAGAATGGGCGATTAATCAACTCGGTCGACAGGTCGACACGTTGATTACCATTCCAAACGATCGTTTGTTGCAAACGATTGACCGACGTACGCCACTGTTGGAAACATTCAAAATTGCCGATGATGTCTTGCGCCAGGGTGTGCAAGGCATTTCCGAATTGATTACGGAACACGGTTTGATCAACCTCGACTTTGCCGATGTTAAGGCAATTATGAGCAATGCAGGTAGCGCATTAATGGGAATTGGTCGCGCAAGTGGTGATGACCGCGCCGCACAGGCTGCTCAACAAGCGATTGAGTCACCGCTGATTGAAGTTTCGATCGATGGTGCGAAGGGCGTTCTATTCAATGTCACCGGTGGTTACGATATGAGTATGTCCGAGATCCAAGAAGCGGCCGAAATCATTACAAGTGCTGTATCGCCTGATGCAAACATTATCTTTGGTGCAACATTGAAACCTGAACTTGAAGACGAGCTGATTATTACCGTCATCGCCACTGGTTTTGATAGCGAATTCTTCCACCGCCAGGATGTTTCGCTGAACCCCGCTGCCGATAAAGTTCATGAAGTCGAAGCGCGTGGTGTTAGTGACGAAGCTGTTGATGGTGTAGATCTTGAACTGGACAAGACAGATCCAGAAGCAAACTTTGCTGAAGAGCCAACCCATAATATTTGGGACACCCCTGTTGAAGAAGATGATGAGTCTGATATTCCTGCATTTTTGCGTCGTAGGAAAAAGCACAAAAAAACCGATGACGAATCCTAGGAGAATACAATGAGTACTCCAATAAATATTGGCGATAGTCGTGTTATCGAATCGCGTGAAGTTGGAGACGGTGTTACTATACGCCGTCGCCGTGAAGCGCCTGATGGCCGTCGTTTTACAACCTATGAACGAATTGAGAAACCTAATTTGGCTGTCATTAAGAAAGACGGCGTTCGGGAACTTTATGATCGCGACAAATTAAAAACAGCAATTAGTCGCTCTGTTGGTAAGTTTTTTGCGAGTGAAGTTGAGATTGAGGAAATCGTTAATGATGTCGACGAAAATCTCTACAGTATTGGTGATTCCGAGGTACCGTCAAAGACAATAGGTGAGTTTGTGCTAGATGAGCTAGCAAAACGCAACGAAGTCGCCTATGTTCGTTTTGCGAGCGTTTACTACGACTTTAAGACACTTGATGAGTTTGAAGCTATCTTGGCGTCACGTCGCAAGGACAAAGCGAAAAAATGAGCGTTGTAGTGATATACAAACCGGTCAGTGAACATGCGAGAACTGTCGAGGAGTTTTTGCATGAATTTCAGCGACGTACCGGTGTGATGCTAGAGACTCTTGATCCTGATACTCGCGAAGGTGCAGATATGTGTCGTATGTATGACATCGTTGAATATCCGTCGGTATTAGCACGAAAAGAAGACGGGCAGCTACGTAATACATGGCGGGGGCTGCCACTGCCATTAATTGATGAGGTAAACTATTATGTTCAGTAATGTAAAAACATTCTTTACGCACAGTGATAAAAAAATGCGCGATGATCGTTGGATTTTCAGCAGCATGCTGATCGGCGCCCTCTGTAGTTTGTTGGCTGCTTTCGTCCTTTCTGTAGAGGTATTACACCTGGCGCGTAATCCTAACGCGACACTCAGCTGTAGCGTGAACGCGATCGTTAACTGTGCAACGGTCGCGAAGCACCCAATCAATGAGATGTTTGGTTTTCCGAACAGCTTTATTGGATTAATGTCAGAACCGGTCGTCATCACGGTGGCGATAGCGGGTCTTGCCGGTGTCCGTTTCCCTCGTCTGTTTATGTTTGTTGCGCAAGGATTTTATACACTTGGATTCGTATTTGCCCTTGTCCTGCTATATTTCAGCCTCTTTGTTATTCAGGCGCTATGTCCATGGTGTTTGTTGGTGACGTTGACGACGACATTGGTGTGGTTCTCAATAACCAGGATTAATATTCGAGAAGATAATCTGTATTTGCCAAAAAGCGTCGCAAAGAAGGCACATGCATGGATTGAAAAAGACTACGATAAATTTGCCATGGCATTGATCGTGTTTGCGATTATTGCGACAATTTTCCTGAAGTACGGCGACAGTTTATTTAGCTAATGATATCTGTTATAATCTCAGGGTAGAGGCACCTGAGCGGTTATCACCCGCAAGCCCCCGAAAGAAATTGCCACAAGCGAAACTAGAATCGGGCGTGAACGCTACGTCAAAGCGATCAAACAAGCGCTGAAAGAGTCACCTCTTTTGGAAGCCAGATGGTACCTCCCATTACGGGATCTGGCAGACAAAAGAAGTGACTTTTTGTTTTGAAAGGAAAACAATGAAATTCAAAGCCAACACCCGTCGTCGAGCACTAGAGTATGAAAAAGCGCTCGTCGAAGACTGGAAGAAAAACAAGACATTCGAAAAATCGGTCGATCAGCGTCCGGTAGAGAATTCCTATGTTTTTTACGACGGTCCTCCTTTTATTACGGGTGTGCCGCACCACGGTACGTTGTTATCAAGTATCGTGAAAGACGCAGTACCGCGATATCAAACGATGAAGGGTAAACACGTTGAGCGTGTATGGGGGTGGGACACTCATGGGCTTCCTGCGGAAAACTTTGTCGAGAAAAAACTGGGTATCGCTGATCGACACGAGATTGGTACCAAGATTAGCCTAGCGGACTACATCACGACGGCAAAAGAAAGCATGATCCAGACTGGGGACCTATGGGAATCGACAATCGATCGTATCGGTCGCTGGGTTGATTTCAAGGGTGCCTACAAAACCATGGATAAAGATTACATGGAGTCTGTTTGGTGGGCGTTCAAAGAACTATATGAAAAGGGCAAAATATACGAAGGTGAGAAGGTGTTAATGTATGACACGAAATGGGCAACGCCTCTATCAAAGGCAGAAGTCACTATGGACGCCGGTGCTTATCAGGTCGTGACAGATCCATCGGTCTATGTGAAGTTCTGGTTGCCAGAATACGATGCGTATCTGCTAGCCTGGACAACGACTCCGTGGACACTGCCAGCGAATACGGCACTCGCGGTCAATCCAACAATTCATTATGTACAAGTTGAACATGAGGGCGAACAATTTATTCTGGCGAAGGAATTGGTCGAAAAGGTATTCGTTAACGAAAAACACCAGCCGCTGGAATACGCAATTGTTAAAGATATTGATGGCGGCAATTTAGTAACGAAAAATTACGAGCCACTATTTGAAAATCATGGCGAGAATGCTCATAAGATTTGGGCGGCTGATTATGTTACGACAGATTCAGGTACGGGTATTGTTCATATCGCACCCGCCTATGGTGAAGAGGACTTTGTTCTGGCGCGACAACACAATATTCCGGTTGTTCATGTGCTTGATGAATACGGAACTTACACTGAATCTGAATGGAAAGGTGAGAACGTTTGGGAGATCAATAAAACAATCGCGAAAACTCTACGCGATAATGGTATTGTGTGGAAGATTGAATACATCCAGCACGAATACCCGCATAACCTGCGTAACGGCAATCGTTTGATGTATCGCGCGCATCCTAGTTGGTTCATGGATATTGATAGCCAGCGAACTGAAATGCTAGAACAAAACACCGAAAATATTAATTGGTTTCCGGCGCATATCAAACACGGTCGGTTTGAAAAAACGATTGAAACAGCACCTGATTGGAATCTGTCTCGTGACCGATTCTGGGCAACGGCGATGCCGGTATGGAAGGGTGTTGATGCTGACGGCAAAGAGTATGTGAAAGTTGTCGGTAGCTACGCCGAACTCAAAGAACTGAGCGGTAGAGAAGAACTCCCAGATTATCACCGTCCGTGGGTGGATGAAATCGAATTTGATCTAGACGGAGTGCATTATAAACGCATCGACAAAGTCATCGATTGTTGGTTCGAAAGTGGTAGTATGCCGTTTGCCCAGTTCCACTATCCGTTCGAGAATAAAGAGAAATTCGAGCAGCATTTTCCTGGTGATTTCATTGTTGAATATGTTGGGCAGGTCCGTGCGTGGTTTTACTATGTCCATGCGGTGAACGTTGGGTTGTTCGGTCAAAATGCATTCAAAAATGTCATCACGACAGGCACCCTAGCGGGTAATGACGGCCGCAAGATGAGCAAGAGCTACGGGAATTTTACCGATCCTAATGAATTGATGGATCAGTATTCGGCAGATAGTTTGCGGTTCCTTTTGCTGGGGTCTCCGGTCCTGAACGGAGAAGACTTTTCACTACTAGACAAAGATGTTGGTGATGTTGCGCGCAAACTGAGTATGATATGGAACATGTATGATTTCTTTACAATGTATGCCGAAGTCGACGGTTGGGAGTTTGACGGTGAGATCAAGGATCCGAGTGAACAACTCCATAACCCTCTTGATCAATGGATCGTCAGTCGTGTTCATCAGCTGACTGCCGAGGTAGAGAAACATATGGACGCCTATGATTTGCCTAATGCGTTAAAACCAATTCTGCCGTTTATCGAAGATGCGAGTAACTGGTATGTTCGTCGTAGCCGTCGCCGTTTCTGGAAGAGCGAGGACGATAACGACAAAAATAACGCGTACCAGACACTTCATTATGTATTGGTTCGTCTCAGTGTCATTTTGGCACCGTTCACTCCGTTTTTGGCAGAAGAACTCTATCAAAAATTGACGGGTGGAGAGAGCGTACATTTGCTCGACTGGCCAACTGTTGGTCATGTGAATGAACTGGTCGTGAAAGACATGGAAACGGTCCGTGAGTATGTCAACCAAGCACTCAGCCTACGTGCAAAAGAACGAGTGAAAATTCGTCAGCCGCTTGCTAGTGTGACCGTCCCAACGCTCGGTGAGTTTGTCAATTTTGAAGACATTTTGACGGACGAACTCAACGTTAAAAAAGTTGTTCAAGGTGATGAGTTGGCGCTTGATTTCACCATTACGCCAGAGTTGCATCGGGAAGGATTGGCTCGCGAGGTGGTGCGTCACGTTCAGGCTGCCCGAAAAGACGCGGGTCTTAATGTTGACGATAGGATCGCACTGAGTCTTGCGACGGATGACAGCGATTTGCGACAAGCTATCACTGAACATGAAGCAACCATTGCTAACGAGACGTTGGCGAATAGTGTGAGTGATCAGACATACGATTACCAGACAGAGGTAAAAGTCGAAGATGCGCGGCTGACAGTTTCGCTTGAAAAAGCCAACTAGAATTTGAATTGGGTCAGTACAATAAGCATTAACATGCCGTAGAAGGCATCGAATATCCATCCATAGGTGCGTTCGCCCCACTGAATCCAATTTGCCCAATCGAGAAACTTATCGAGTGTTTTGTTAATGCGGTGATGAAGCGGCCATAGCAAATCGGGTAAGATACCGAAAAAGCCACCGACACCAACGATAAACCATTTTTCTGGGAAGATGACGAGAGCCAGTGTCAACGCGATAATACAGAGGATACCGTCGAGAATTAATACGTAGCGGTAGGGTTTTGCATAGGGATTGGCACCTTCTGGAAAACCAAAATGTGGCGACAGGTCGAGAACGAAGTGCGACGCGACAGCAACGAACGGTACGAGGGGTGCGGGGACAATAAGCGCTGTAATTGATCCGGCGAGTACGTGATTAAATCCAAGCATATAGCCAAGTGTATCATATTGACTTTTCATAAAACTTATGCTAATGTATAAACATAAGTAAACAAAACAAAAATATGAGTTTATTCCACCGCAATATCAGTTTTGAAAAGCACGATCCACTCGCGAATGGATTGGGCGATGAAATCGCCGCAGAACAGCGAGAGTCCGATGCGTTTACACTTGAAGATTTGTCGGCAGATGATTTGGCAGAACAGTGGAATAAAATCGTTAAAGATATTGAAAAAGACCCTGATTGGTTTGATTTCGCTAAAGACTAATCACTATATATAGTATAGTAAATATATGTATAGTCTTACCGACGAAGAATTCGACAAGCTTATCACAAAAGCGATGGATGAGCTGCCCCAGGAATATATCAAGGGTCTTAACAATGTTGCTATTGTTATGGCGGACGAGCCAACCCAAGAGCAAAAAATGAAAATGAAATTACGTGAGAATACGGTGTTGTTAGGGCTCTATGAAGGCATACCGTTAACACAGAGGGGCAACTCGTATACATTTGTATTGCCCGATAAAATTACACTGTTTAAACATTCAATTATGCGCGTCGTTCGTAGTGATGATGAATTGTTTGAGCAAATCAAACGTACATTATGGCATGAAATAGCGCACTATTATGGGTTGAACCATGCACACATGGATGAGCTGCAGAATAAACATAAGAAATAGCGTATAATTTTGATTATGAGTGTTACAAAAGCTATTATTCCTGTTGCCGGCTGGGGTACGCGCCGGCTACCGATCACCAAATCTATTGAAAAATGTATGCTGCCAGTGGGTAACCGTCCGATCGTTGATTACGTCGTACGAGATTGTATCAAGGCGGGTATTACGGATATATATTTTGTTATTAACAAGGGCAGTACGCAGATTCAACAATACTATTCAGATAACGAAAGACTGAATCAGTTTTTGGAATACAATCGAAAGCAGGAATTAATTGAGTTGGCGAAACCACCTAGCACGGTGACATTCCACTATATTGAACAAGATTCTAATGCAAAATATGGCACAGCGGTTCCAATTGCATTAGCGTTTCCTCAAATCAAAAAAGGCGAATCGGTACTTTTCATACAGGGTGATGCATTTGTCTACAATACCGATGGTAGCTCTGAAGCGATGCGACTGATTGAGGCAACGCCGGATGGTGGAGTGGGCGTTATGTCATCTGAAGTACCTATCGAAGAAGTCGGTCGTTACGGTGTCATCGACTTTAATGAAGAGACAGGCGCATTTGAGCGTATAGTCGAAAAACCTACTCCCGAACAAGCGCCGAGCAATCAGATTAACCTTGGTAATTACATACTCAACTACGAAATGTTAACGCGAATCTATAATTTTTGTCAGATCGAGATTTCGGGTGAATACTATATCGTCGATCCAATCAGTCAGTATGTACTCGATAAGGGTGTTGTATCGGTACATAAAGCATTGGGTGAGTACCTAGATTGTGGCAATGTCCATGGATGGCTCCACGCGAATCAGTTGATTGTGAATCATCAGTAACCCTTGTAAATCCACCCCTTATCTGTTACAATCAGCTATTGATTGTATTAATAATATGAGGATCCTATGAAAGCAGTAGTCAAGGTTGGTGGCAAACAGTATATTGTCACCGAAAAAGAGACCCTCTTGGTGGACCGCCTCCAAGATGGAACAAAAGAGCTCACACTTGATGCACTTCTGACGATTGACGGTGACAAAACCGAAGTCGGCACACCTGTAGTAAAAGGTGTGAAAGTAAGCGCGAAAGTTGTCGAAGCTGAAGTAAAAGGCGACAAAATCCGCGTTATTCGCTACAAAAGCAAAAAGCGCGTTCACAAAGAAAATGGCCACCGTCAAAAGTACAGCCAAATTCAGATTACATCAATCAAGTAGTCGTGAAAAATCCATGAAATCCCCGTGAAAAACGGGGATTTTTTGGTTGTCTCCATGCTACAATAAGAGCAAATGAGCGAGGGAATCAAGTAAGTGGCGAAGGTCATTGCTGTAACGAATCAAAAAGGCGGCGTCGGAAAGACGACCAGTGCTGTCAATATTTCCTATTATCTCGCAAAAGCAGGCAAGCGAGTGTTGCTCATCGACCTTGATCCCCAGGGCAACGCGACGAGCGGCCTGGGTATCGACAAAACAAACCTCGAAACAACGATGGGCGAGGTGCTTCTGCAAACTGCAACGCTGGAAAAAGCTGTCGTCCCTACAGAACATGCCAATTTATTCTTGGCGCCGACAACGTCACATTTGGCTAATGTCGAGGTTGAGTTGGCAAAAGGCGAGCGAAAATTCACTCGGCTGAAGGCTGCAATACAGACGGTTGATGAGCAGTACGATATCGTGATTATTGATAGTCCGCCAAGTCTGAGCCTATTGACGGTAAATTCACTGATTGCAGCAAAATATGTCCTGTTGCCGGTTCAGGCAGAGTTTTACGCGCTTGAGGGCCTAGGGCAGCTCCTAGAGACCATGAAGCTTGTTCGTAAAGGCATGAACCCAGGTCTGGAATTGCTTGGTGTGTTGCCAACCATGATGGATTCGAGGACAACGCTGAGTAATCAGGTGCATGCGGAAATCGTCAAGCATTTTGCAGATAAAGTATTTCAGACGACAATTCCTCGAAACATCCGTTTAGCAGAGGCTCCAAGTCATGGAGTGCCAATTGGTGCATACGATCGCTGGAGTAAAGGCGCGCGCGCCTACAAGGCAGTTGCCAAGGAGGTGATTGATCGTGTCGGCTAAAAAAATGGGCCTGGGTCGGGGTTTTGATTCGCTGATTCCTATGGATCTGATTGATGAATCTCTCGATCCTACAGCAGATCAAGACGAAAAATTGAGCGATCTGCGACAAATTAAACTGTCCGACATTGTTACCGATCCTGATCAGCCTCGTCGTACTTTTGATCCTGAGGCGCTGGAAGAGATTGCGCAATCAATCGCTGCGCATGGTGTTATTCAGCCGATTATCGTTACACCTGTCGGTGATAAATATCAGATTGTCGCCGGAGAGCGTCGTTTCCGCGGGGCGACAATAGCGGGTCTTGAGGCGATTCCGGCGCTTGTGAGGACCTTGAGCGATCAAAATAAACTCGAGCTTTCACTCATTGAAAATATTCAGCGTCGCGACTTGAACGTACTTGAAACCGCAACGGCATATCTAAAACTGCGCGATCAGTTCAATTTATCTCTGGATGAAATAGGCAAACGTGTTGGCGGAAAATCAACGAGCGCCGTTAGTAACACATTGCGACTTTTGCGGCTGCCTGACAGCGTCCGTCAAGCGCTACAGGAAGGTAAATTAACGGAGGGACAAGCACGTCCTTTAATCAACGCTGATCCAGAGGCGATTGAGGCGGTATTACCTAAAATTCTTCGTGACGAATGGAGCGCTCGAAAGATTGAACAATATGTCGTTGATCTGAAAAAGGCAAAAGAGACTCCATCAGAGGGTCCCATACAACGATCGGGTCATGATGATGCAACGAAAAAACTTGTAAAACGATTCTCGACAAAAATTCAAATACGCACCAACGCCAAAGGTGCCGGTCAGATTGTCATTGCATTTAAAAATGACGAAGACTTTGATCGTATTACAAAACTACTTGGTTAGAATGTTCGAATTCCGGTAAACGGAAAGATTCGCATGCTGACAGGGCCGACAACATCGTAGAGAGGGATATAACCTAGACCGTTACGAGAGTCATATGAATAGTTGCCTTGTCGGTGATCTCCACTGACAAACAATGTTCCGTCCGGAACGGTGACATCAACACTACCTGTGGTTGGGCTGCCCGGTTCACCATGATTTGCGTCATCTGGGTTGAAGCCCTCGGGGTGTTCGGCGTTATACACAGTATATTTTCCATCTTTGAGAACGACGCGCTCACCGGCAAAAGCAATGACGCGTTTCACGATAAATTCGTCAGGGTTTCCTGCGGTAAATAGGGGATTTTTAAAAACGATTACTTGGCCACGAGAGGGAATATATTCTTTGTTCTGCAGCTGTGCCCAGGTTACGGGGATTCGATCTACAATCAGTCGGTCGCCCGTGAGGAGCGTTCGTTCCATACTAGGTCCTTCAACGTTAAAGCTGCGGAAAATATATGTATTGATAAGGATCGTGCCAATAAGTACGGCAAGACCAAAAAGAAGCAGCCCAGCTGCGTCTTTTAACCACGGGTGGCGTTGGCTAAATGATTCATCCATCATATCTACTATAAACGAATAAGGAACTGATTACAAAGGCCCAAGTTGGTTTTAAGTCGAGTTGTGTATAAGTAGAAAGTAACTTTTACTATTCATAAGCGTCAAAGTTCTGTATGATAGATTGAGTATTTATGGCGAGAAAACAAGTTTCTATGGACGGTTTTGTACCGAGTCGCCCAAATCGAAGAGTGGGCGGTATTATTGGTGGCGAGCAGTCATCGGAGCAAAAACCCAAGCCACTAGCAGAGGAGAAAACACTCCAGACACCACAGCCACCACGACGATCCGTAGGGGGAATTAGTAAGGCTGAGATTGATGAATCACTTCGTGGTATCGATGAGTCTGAAGAGCAAGTCCCGCGTCGACGACGTCGAGATCCTCAGCAGCCACCGTCACCGCGACGCAAGTGGATTAAACGTTTTCTCATCTTTGCGACGGTCCTTGTCGTATTGGTCGGCGGTTACGTCGGTTTCAAGGCTATTGTTGCAAGCAATAATGTATTCAAGGGAAGTATTTTTGATGTATTTCAGAATGTTCCATTGAAACAGGATGCCAACGGGCGTAGCAACATTATCATCGTGGGCACATCTGAAGACGATCCTGGTCATGAAGGCGGCACGCTTACAGACTCTATGATGATATTGAGTCTTGATCAAACCAAGAAGAACGCATTTATGATTAGTATTCCACGCGATCTCTATGTGAAATATGGCGGTACGGCATGTAACGCGGGCTATGCTGGAAAGATTAACGAATATTACGGATGTATTCATGAGGGTAAGGGCGTGGATGCGGACAGGGCAGCACTCACGAAAGAAGCAGAGTTTATCGGTGATATTACCGGTCTGGATATTCAGTATGGCGTCAATGTGAACTATACCGTGATGCGTGAGTTGGTCAAAGCGGTCGGCGGTAGCATTACGGTGACAATCGAGAGCCGCGATCCACGTGGTCAGATGGATAGTAATTTCGACTGGAAGTGTGGTGTTGGTGACCGTAAATCAACTCGCACGAGTATACTCAAGCGATGTCCGCCGAACGGTCACTTTATTGATTATCCAAATGGTCCTGTGACGCTTGATGCTGAACACGCATTGTATTTGGCACAAGCGCGTGGTGATGCAGCACCAACCTACGGATTTGAACAATCAAACTTTGACCGAGAGAAGAATCAGCAAAAGATTATTAAGGCACTTCGCGAGAAGGCGCTTAGCGCCGGTGTATTAGCGGACTTCGGCAAGGTTTCTGGCATTATCGATGCCCTGGGTAATAACCTCAGAACTACATTTGAAACAAAAGAATTTCGAACTTTAGTCTCGTTGGCACAGAACATTAAAAATGACGACATTAAATCGATCAGTTTGATTGATGGTGATGAACCTATCATGACGACTGGAAATGTGAACGGTATGAGCGTCGTCAAGCCTGTCGCCGGCACTTATGATTACACAGATTTGCGAGCTTTGTTGAAAAAACGTTTGTCATCAGACCCTGTGATTCAGGAAGCAGCACCGATTGCTGTCTATAATGGATCGGGCGTTGCTGGGGCAGGAAAGGCAGAGGCAGATAAACTAAAAGCTGAAGGCTACACGGTGGATGGCGCGGCAAACGCACCAAAGGGAACATATGCCCAGTATACGCTGTATCAGATTGGTGACGGAAACGCCGGTACGGCCGAACGACTCATGCAAAAATATGGTGTGAAAATCACAAAGGGCAATCCGCCAATGACCGTCGATAAGTCTGTGAGATTCGTACTGATACTTGGTCCTGTACCACCAGACACATCAACGAATTAACGTGATACAATAAAGTAGATTATGGAATTCTTACGCGCCCACAAACGGCGATCGCTGCTAAGCGAGACAATATATATTCTATTGAATGTTGGTCTTGCCGTTGCTGCATTGGTGATGATATGGGCTACGGGTTCACCATGGCTGGCAATTGCATTGGTCTTGCTAAGCAAATGGCGTGTTCTGGCAGTACGACCAAGGTATTGGTTTGCTCATATCGAAGCAAACATGGTGGATATTATTGTCAGTGTTGGTCTGGTGGTATTGATGTATCTCTCTGGTCAGACGCAGGTTGCTGGTAAGGGTATTTTTGTCCAATTGGTTCTCACAGTTGTCTATGCGGCGTGGCTCTTGTTGCTCAAACCACGTACACGTCGTGGTGCTGTCGCTGGTCAGGCGGCAGCAGCTATTGCAGTAGGTACCATGGCGCTCGCAAGCGTGTCATATGAATGGCCGTCATCGCTGGTAGTAGTGATAATGTGGTTGATTGGCTACTCTAGCGCGCGACACGTACTTGTTGCATATTCTGACAATGACATCAGATTACTCAGTCTCGTATGGGGTTTTTTGGTGGCAGAGTTAGGATGGTTGACGTATCATTGGACAATCGCGTATCCATTATTTTTCTTGCCGGGTATTAAATTGCCGCAAATGACACTGTTGGTCCTGGGCGTCAGCTTTTTAGCTGAACGTGCGTACGCATCGTACCACAAACACGATGTCGTGCGTCAGAGTGATATGTTGATGCCGTTGATATTTACTATCGGGCTCTTTGTTGTTTTGTTGCTTACGCAATTAAACCAGGCAAGCATCGGATCAGTCTAAGAGTTTTATCAGCAAAATCCAGTAGAGTGGGGATATGGAAAGAAAATACGCAGACAGCACGAAACAATCGGCCGCAAGTTATAAAGCAGTTTCACGTCGTAAGGGCTCTAAAACAGCTAAATATGCAGCACTGATATTTTTGCTTCTTGCGGGCTGTTTTACGGCCGGTCTCGGTGGAGGCTATGTCGCAACACAGCTGGGCCTCAGTCCGACAACGATTGATCGTAATTCGGCAACAGACGGCAACGCTGTCGTGAGCAAACAGGAACGGGACATTTCTTCGGTTGCGAGCAAAGTTGGACCTAGTGTCGTGTCTATTACGACAAAAGGACAGCAGTCTTCTCCTTACACTACACAGTCCCAAGAAGGCGCAGGTACGGGCATTATTATCAGTAGTGACGGATATATTTTGACGAATAAACACGTCGTTTCGGGCAGTACGCAACTTTCTGTGATAACGAGTGATGGAACGGAATACGATAACGTACGTCTCATCGGTACCGATCCGCTCAATGATCTCGCGTTTCTGAAGATTAACGGGGTTGATAATCTTAAACCCGCTACCCTGGGTGATTCAAGCTCTATCCGTATAGGACAAAGTGTCGTTGCAATTGGAAATTCGCTTGGTGAGTTTCAGAACACCGTCACAAGCGGCATTATTTCTGGAACAGGTCGTCCTATTTCGGCACAGGAAGGTGACTCTGTAGAGAGTTTGACCGATTTAATCCAAACAGATGCCGCGATTAATCCGGGTAATTCTGGCGGCCCGCTCACAAATCTCAGCGGGCAGGTCATCGGTATTAACACCGCTGTTGCTCAAGACGCTCAGAGTATTGGATTTGCCATACCAATTAATTCGGCAAAAGGAATTATCAAGACTTTGCTCAAAACAGGCAAAATTGAACGAGTTTATTTGGGTCTAAGTTATATTACGATTACGCCTGAAGCTGCTCGCAAGTACAATCTTCCGGTGAAACAGGGCGCCTACATCACCAATGGTCAGGGTGGACCGAGCGTGATGAGTGGTAGTTCCGCGGAAAAAGCAGGCATCAAAGACAAAGACATTATCACAAAAGTTGGTGACCTCGAAGTGGGCGATCACGGCAGTCTTGCGAGTCTTATATCAGAATATGCAGTAGGTGACACGGTTCAGTTAACAGTATTGCGCGGTGGTAAAACAATGACCGTTAATATTGTGCTGCAACCATATACGTCACAGAATTAACGATGTGTAAAATGGGTTATTAAACCATCGGTCTGCCGGTGTATGAAGCCGTTATCTTTCGCAAAGGCAATGATTGCATCATGTTGACGGACATCCGATTCAAGCACCAGGTGACCATCTGAGGGTAACAACGCTGCCGCTTGTTCAATGAGTACGTGGATGAGTGCCAGACCGTTGTCCTCGGCATATAAGGCAAGTTCTGGTTCGGCGTTGGTGTCAGGAGATACGTCCCATGAACGATCGACATAAGGTAGGTTGGCTATCAGAATATCAATTGGCATAGTAAGTCCATGGAGTAGGTTGGCTTTCAGGAAGTGGACATCGGCATGTAGAAGCTTTGCATTCTGTCTCGCGACATTGAGCGCATAGTTATCGATATCTGTCAGCGTGACGTCGAGTTCGGGCCACTCAAGTTTCGCAGTAATACCTAGACATCCCGTTCCGGTGCCAACATCGACGAGATGTATCTGCTGCGGAAGGAGAGTAAGGTTTTTTGGGATGATATTTTTTAGGATAGTGATCACAGTTTCGGATTCTGGTCGTGGGATGAGGGCGGCCGGTGTTGTTTTAAACCTTCGTCCGTAAAATTCTTTGTGTCCAATAATGTAGGCAATGGGTGTGTGATCAAGACGCAATTCTAATCGTGCACTCGCAATAGTATTCCGTCGAGCATCGAGTATCTCATCGCCGTGAGCGTGGAGATACGTGCGCGGTTGACGAATCGTATGGGCGAGAATAAGTTCGGCATCGAGCTTGGCTGACGGGATACCGGCGTTGTTTAGGAGTGTAGTGGCTTCATTGAGCCAGTCATCATACGTCTGCATTTTTTGCGGCAAGCTCACGTTCATATGCCTGTAATTGTTCGATAATGTCATCGATCTGTCCGTTCAGGGCTGCGGGTATTGCGCTACGACTATAACCGATACGATGGTCGGTAATACGATCTTGCGGGAAGTTATAGGTACGGATTTTTTCACTTCTGTCACCAGTACCGATGAGTCCGCGTCGCTCAGCATCAAGTTTGGCGTTTTCTTCATCAATTTTTTGCTGCAAGAGACGACTACGTAGGACGCTCATCGCTTTTTCTTTGTTTTTGAGCTGAGATTTTTCGTCTTGGTTTGTCACAACCAGGCCGGTGGGTAGGTAGGTAATACGGACGGCACTATCCGTCGTGTTCACCGACTGTCCACCATGGCCACTGGCGCGATAAATATCGATACGGAGGTCGCTCGGATTAATCTCGATATCTGTTTCTTCAGCTTCAGGGAGAACAGCAACGGTGACCGTGCTTGTATGAATACGCCCTTGCGATTCGGTAGCGGGTACTCGTTGGACGCGGTGGACGCCTGATTCAAATTTCAGTTTCGCATATGGCGAGTCGCCGCTAATTTTGAATACAACCTCTTTATAACCGCCGGTATCATTGGCACTCTCGCTGAGCAGTTCGGTGCGAAGACCATTTGCTTCACAGTAGCGTAGATACATACGGTAAAGTTCGGCAGCAAATAGACTTGCCTCGTCACCACCAGCACCGGCGCGGATTTCCATGATGACGTTCTTTTCATCGTTAGGATCACGAGGTGCCAACATGACAAACAGTTCGTCTTCCAGTTGGGCTAATCTTACCTCTGTTTCGGTGACTTCTGATTTAGCGAGTTCTGCTAGTTCATCACTGCCGGTCGCGAGTTCCTTTGCCTCAACGAGCTGCTGCTCGAGCGTTTCGCGGAGTGTGACTTTTTCGATGATGCCTTCAAGCTCGGAGAAGCGTTTGTTTTTTGCGGTAAAATCTGGGTCACTATAGGCGTCGGGGCGCGCCAAAAAATCACCGAGCGATTGTTTCTCGGACTGTAATTCGTTGATATCGAGTGAAATCTTTGGCATATGTATCCTTATTGTATCAAAAAGAGACCCTGATAAATCGGGGTCTCTTTATTGGTGCGAGGCTATTCTTCGCTTGCAACCTTTTTTGATGCGGCTGCTTTTGCTTTTTTGGCTTTGTTGGCAAGTTGTTCCTTGCGGGCTGCAGCGGCAGCTGCACGAGCCTTAAAGCGGTCGACACGACCTTCGGTGTCGATGATCTTCTCTTCACCAGTAAAGAACGGGTGAGAAGCGCTGCTGATGTGTACCTTTACCAATGGGTATTCGTTTCCGTCTTCCCATTTGATAGTTTCGTCAGTCGCAGCAGTTGACTGAGTCAAAAAGGCAAAACCGGCTTGTTCGTCGCTAAATACGACGGGTCGGTATGTTGTTGGGTGTATACTGCTCTTCATATCTGGAATATTGTACATCTTCCAGAGAGAAAAGTCAAAGGGGTTATTTCTTGTGGGCGCTGTCAGCTTTTTCTTCGGCAGTGACTACGGCGACGGCAGGTTCGGCGATCGTCAGTGTGTGCTGGAGCATGCGAGATGCAGCACTGGCGATACCTGAACGCCGTGCTTTTTCTTCGGCAATTTGGTCACGAAGTTTATTAAGCGCGCGCAGCGTACTTGGGTTTTGTCCTAATATCTTGAATTCTTTGTCGAGTTGCTGGATTTCTTCATCGGTGAGGTCTTCGAGACCTGCGAAGGTGTTACGTGCACCCTTGGTGGCACGAATGAGCTCGTCGAGTTTTAGCTGGACTGCTTTTGTGTCACGGTTTTGGGTGTTTTGGATCAAGAACACCATCAAAAATGTCACGATGGTGGTGCTGGTGTTGATCACTAGTTGCCAGGTGTCAGAGTAGTGGAATGCGGGTCCGGTGACGGCCCATACGATGATAATGAGGACGGCACCAAGAAAGACGGTTGCGGTTCCGGTCCAGGCTGATATGCGGTTGGCGGCGATACGGAATTTGTTTTTCATAGTGGCCATAGTATAGCACTAAAGCTTATTAGTATTCTAGCCCTGTTGACATTTATTATTACCTCTGTTAATGTAGTTCAGTAACTATTTTTAATGACACAACCGCTAGCAAACTCCTGAAATCTCAGGGTTAGCGGTGAGGAAAAAGGAGTAAAACACATGGCTGTAACAGTCGATATTAAACAATTGCTCGAAGCCGGCGTGCATTTCGGGCACAAAACAAGCCGTTGGCACCCTAAAATGGCGCCATACATTCACAGTAAACGCCAGGATTCACATATTATTGACCTGACAAAAACTGTTGAAGGTTTGGACAAGGCATTGCCATTCTTGACCAGCGTTGCTGCAAGTGGCAAACAAGTACTGTTTGTTGGTACGAAAAAACAAGCTAAGGATGCAGTCAAAGCAACTGCTGAAAAGGTCAACCAACCATACGTTACTGAACGTTGGATCGGTGGTATGCTGACAAACGTTGCCACCGTGAATCAGCAGGTAAAGAAACTAAAAGATCTTGAAAAACGAATGGAAAACGGTGATCTTGAAAAACGCTATAACAAATTGGAAGTACAGCGTTTTGCCGAAGAAATCGTTGAATTGAACGAAAAATACGGTGGTATCAAGAACCTTAACGGCCGTCCTGGTGCTGTTGTTGTGGTCGACGTATTGGCTGATCACAATGCAGTGAAAGAAGCGAGTGTGCTTGGCGTACCTGTTGTTGGTGTCGTTGATTCCAACGCAGATCCAACACCAATTCAGTATGTTGTTCCTGGTAACGATGATGCAATTAAGGGCGTTCAGCTTCTGCTTGACTACTTTGGTGCAGCAGTTGCGGAAGGTGTCGCAAAGAAAGGTGATGCGTAATGGCAATTACAGTTGATGATATTAAAAAGCTCAAAGAACTAACCGGTATCGGTCTGACGGACGCAAAAACAGCGTTGGTTGAAGCCAACGGCGACTTTGATAAAGCGCTTGAAGCACTTCGTAAAAAAGGTCTGACCAAGGCTGAGAAAAAAGGCGATCGTGAAACTCGTGAAGGTCTGATCGAAAGCTACGTTCACAGTAACCGTATCGGTGTTGTTGTGGAAGTTAACTGTGAAACAGACTTCGTGGCACGTCTACCTGAGTTCAAAGAATTTGCTCACCAAATCGCTATGCAGATTGCAGCTATGGCACCGAAGTATCCAACAGTTGAAGATATTCCTGCTGAAGAGTACGCGGCAAAGAAAAAAGAACTTCTTGAGAGTGACTCACTAAAAGGCAAACCAGCTGACATGGCAGAGAAAATCGTCGAGGGTCAGTTGAAGAAGCACTTTGCAGAACAAGTTCTTGCGGAGCAACCATTTGTCCTCGATGACAGCATGACTGTTGGCGAACGCATCAAAGAACAAATCGCAAAGAGTGGTGAAAACATCCGTATTTCTCAGTTCAAACGTATTGAACTGGGCGTGAACGAATAATTAATCATCATCTTATAAATACCTCCGCATATACGTGCGGAGGTATTTGTTTATATCGATTTCACCAAGAATTTACGCTATACTATACCAAGATATGTTTAATACAGACCCCTATGAATTAAAAATGACAGCCGCATTCGATCATTTCGAATCCGAGCTACGCAAAGTGCAAACCGGACGTGCTCATCCGAGCATGCTCGACAGTATCAAAGTTGAAGTATATGGAACGGTGATGCCGCTGAACCAAGTGGCGAACGTGAATGCGCCAGAACCGCAATCACTGCAGATTACGCCGTTTGATCCATCGAATATTTCCGCTATTTCGGCCGCGATTCGTAATGATCAGGCCCTCGGACTCAATCCTTCGGATGACGGCCGAATTGTGCGTGTGCCAATTCCACCTCTGACAGAAGAGCGCCGTCGACAAATCGTCAAACAAACGAGCGAAAAAGTAGAAGAGGCGCGCATATCGCTTCGACAGGTCCGTCAGGATGCGTTGCAAGACGCGAAGCGTCAAAAAGATGCCAAGACGATTACCGAAGATGACCTCAAAGCAGTTGAGAAGGAAATCGATAAGCTTATTGCTGAATATCAGGCAAAAATCGAGGCTGCATTCAAAGCAAAAGAGCAGGATATCCTGAAGGTATAATCGCGATACTATGGCATTACTTCTCGGTATCATTGTCGGTATCATTGCGCTAACGCTTTTGGTGGTTGTGCATGAATTAGGTCACGCAATCGCCGCACGACGCAACGGCGTCGTTGTTGAAGAGTTCGGTATTGGATTTCCGCCTCGCGCATGGAGCAGGAAACTAAAAAATAAGGTACTTTTTAGCATTAACTGGTTGCCGCTGGGTGGATTCGTTCGTTTACAGGGTGAACACGACGAGGCATCTAAAAAAGGTGATTACGGTGCAGCAAGTTTTTGGGTAAAAACAAAAATTTTGCTAGCAGGTGTTGCTATTAACTGGATCACGGCTGCAATTTTATTGACCATTCTTGCAATTACCGGTTTGCCAAAAGCATTGCCGAACCAATTTGTTGTTCAAAGTGACACCAAAGAAGTACTGCAACCGGTACAGCTCGGTACTATTAACGCAAATTATCCTGCAGCCAAGGCTGGACTACAAACGAGAGACAAAATTGTACGATTTGCCGGACAAGAGGTGAAGACACCTGAAGACCTCATTGCTTTGACGCGTAAATACGCCGGTAAAGACGTTGAGGTAATCTATAGTCGTGGCGGTTCTGAGTCAACAGCGAAGGTCAAACTCAAGAAAGACGGCAATGTCCTATTGGGCGCAAGTTTGGTTCAGTTGAGCGAAACAAAAGCAACGTGGTCTGCACCAATTGTAGGGTTTGTGGTGACTGGACAACTCACTATCGAGACGTTTAAGGGTCTCGGAACAATGATCGGTAGTCTTGCTAGTGGAGTCGTGAACCAACTAAGTCCGGACGCGAATGTGCGAAAACAGGGTAGCGAAGAGGTAGCGACGGTTCGTGATAGCGTCGCAGGACCAGTGGGTATCTTTGGAATCCTATTCCCGGCAGCACAGCAATCTGGTCTGACGCAACTGACATTCCTGGTTGCGTTTATATCCCTCGGACTCGCAGTAATGAACGTCCTACCGATTCCGGCACTTGACGGTGGTCGGTGGTTTACGATGGCAGGGTTCCGCTTGTTTAAAAAGAAACTGACTCGTGAACGTGAAGAAAAAATCCAGGCTGTCGGATTCATGGTATTAATGGCACTTGTCGTGCTGGTGACTATCGCAGATGTCGGCAAAATCATCCAATAGACTACTGCAAACAAGGCTTAACAAGGTGGGCCATCTCGTGATAGGACGTGCTCCGGACGGGGGCTGGAATTGGCGCATGGCAGGTATTTTGCCACTGTGGGTGTTGGCTGCATTTGTTGCGAGTAGTCTCGTTGTATCGACGGTATTGTTCATCGTAAATTGGTTGAATCTACCAATTGATAGCTACGTTCGTCCTGCGGTACTACAAACCGTGCTAGCGGTAGTTGTTTATGCACTGACATTAGGGATTGTTATTGCAGGTCCCTCTCTACTCAAACGCCCAATAGTGAGCCTGCAAACCCTGGGTCTGACACGTCTGCCGTCGTGGACAGATATTGGACTCGCACCACTGACATATTTCGTTTATGTGATTGTGATCGCAATGTTTTTATCACTCATTACATCGTGGTTCCCGGCATTTCCTTTGGACCAAACACAGGATGTTGGATTCAAAGCACTCGGTTCGCGCCTTGATAATATTTTGGCGTTTTTAACGCTTGTTGTTTTGTCGCCGCTCGCCGAAGAAACACTTTTCCGAGGTTACCTCTATGGTAAACTGAAGACATACATACCAGCGGTGTTAGCAGCAGTGGTCACAAGTTTGTTATTTGCGATTGTGCATTTCCAGCTGAATGTTGGTCTCGACGTATTTGTCCTGAGTCTTTTCCTCTGCGGGCTCCGTAGCCTAACGGGAAGCATCTGGGCGGGCGTATTGGTCCATATGATCAAGAACGGCGTCGCGTATTACATACTATTCGTTAGTCCGCTGATTGGAGGGTAGCAATGAGAAGTAGTCAATTATTCACAAAAACAAGCAAAACTGTCCCTGGCGACGAAGTGGCCCGAAATGCTCAGTTGCTGATTCAGGCTGGATTCATTCATAAAGAGATGGCAGGAGTCTACGCGTATCTACCACTTGGTCTGCGCGTGTTAGAAAATATCAAGAATATCGTACGCGAAGAAATGAACGCGATCGGCGGGCAAGAAGTTTCCATGACGACATTGCAACCGCGAGATATTTGGGAAAAGACCGATCGTTGGGATGATAAAAAAGTTGATAACTGGTTCAAAACAAAGCTAGCCAACGGAACAGAACTTGGTGTGGGTCTGACTCACGAAGAGCCGGTTGTCGATATGGCTGGTAATTTCGTACATTCGTACAAAGATTTGCCATTTTTTACCTATCAAATTGCACCAAAGTTCCGAAACGAACTACGCGCAAAGAGTGGGTTACTTCGTGGTCGCGAATTTTTGATGAAGGATATGTACAGTTTTGCTCGTACTCAAGAAGAACATGAACAGCTCTACGAACAGGCAGTCCAGGCATACTACAGGGTGTACGAACGTCTTGGATTGGGTGATACGACATACCGCACCTATGCTGACGGAGGTATTTTTACCAGCCGGTTTAGTGATGAGTTCCAGACGCTCAGTGAAGTAGGTGAGGACCGTCTATTTGTTGATGAAGAAAAGAAGATTGCAATCAACGAAGAAATTTTAACTGATGAAAATCTCCAGAAATTAGGACTAAATAGAGATACGCTGATCGAAAAACGTGGCGTCGAAGTTGGCAACACGTTCCATTTGGAAAGTAAATATACCGATGCACTCGATGTCTATTATGTGGACGACCAGGGCAACAAACAGTCGATAATTATGGGTTGTTACGGTATTGGAATTAGTCGATTGATGGGCGTTATTGCAGAGCGCTTTAGCGACGACAAGGGTCTGGTGTGGCCTGAAAATGTTGCTCCGTTCCAGGTGTATTTGGTACGAATTGGTGGTGATCAAGCGATCAAGCATGCTGATGCACTATACGATGAATTGACCAGTCTCGGTATCACGGTATTATACGATGACCGCGACGAGCGTCCTGGTACGAAATTTGCCGACGCAGAGTTAATAGGCATACCACATCGCGTAACGGTGAGCGATCGATTAGTTGAGTCTGGCGCGTATGAATATGTTGCTCGTAACGGTGGTGAAGTGGTCGAATTGACACGGCATGAGCTTCTTGCTAAACTGGGGCGACCGAATAACTAGGGAGGAGGGGTGCGCCAATAAGCGCATTTCATAACTAACAAAGGTAAAAAGAATGAAAAAACTGTTTCAAATTACTGATGCGGGTAAAAAAGAGCTAGAAGCAGAGCTTGCTGAATTGAAGAGCCGTCGTGGCGCTATTGCTGATAAGATTGCCGAAGCTCGTGATTACGGTGATCTGAGCGAAAATGCGGAATATGATTCAGCACGTGAAGAGCAGGGTCTTGTAGAGAGTCGTATCGCAGAAATTGAAGATATCCTATTGAACGCAACAATTATTGCTGCGACAAAAAGTAGCAGTGTCAAATTGGGCAGCAAAGTAGAGCTGAAAACCGGTTCGAAGACAGTCGTCTACCACGTCGTGGGGCCCGTAGAGGCCGATCCTCTCGCTGGACGTATCAGCAACGAATCTCCAATTGGCCTGGCCCTGATGGGTAAGAAAATTGGTGATACTGCAACGATTACAACGCCAAAAGGCAGTATTGAATACAAAGTCGTTAAAGTTGGCTAGTCCAACGTACAATGTTCTATAAAAAAGCGGCGATTATATCGCCGCTTTTTTTTAGGCTGCCATTGTTTTGGGGCCACCATCGTCTTGTGTATCACGAGAATGGGTAGATGTTTTTTCGAGGATAGGTTCGGCATTAGGATTCATGTTTGGCGCAGAGTCTGATCCTGAGAATTTGGCGAACAACTCATCGTCAACGTTCAGTTTTTCGATAAGACGTGAATTTGAGTTATTGAGCTCATCGTTTGCGATACCAGTGAGGATCGCCGTAAATGGCGTTTTCAGTTTTTGGTCATCCGGTAACTGGTCGAACACATCGAGTGCTCGGCGAATTGGTCGACTGACTGGACCGAGGGCTTCAATATTCGTCTCAGCGCGACTGTCGATTTTTTCAGCAACTTTGCGGATTTCATCTTCAAACTGAGTGATTTCTTCAGGTGAATAAGCTTGGACGAAATTCATTATTTCGGCGAGAGACGTAAGGCCTTTCAGGCTTGTACGGTCGACCGATTGACCGGCCGGAATGTCTGCCAAGTGACCGATAGCGTGACCTACAGCAATTGCCTCAAGACCAATTGCTTGGCGTTGTTCTGGGGTCATTTCGTTTTCAAACTTGTCTGAGATGCGGAGAAGCATTTCCGCACAGAGTTGCGGACTCTGTTGGCCCGCATCGATCGCCTCATGGGAATAGGTATGATCATATGCCTGGAGAGCTTCTGCGAGTGTGTGTGCTTTTTCAACCGCAGCGAGATCTTCACGCTCTACCGTAATGGGGACGGTGTCCACTTCGGGTGCAGGTACGAGTTGTTGAGACTGTATATTCCAGTCGGCAGATGAAGTGTCTGTTGAGTCTGAGTAGTAATGAGCCGTGTCGTTATAGTCGTCATGAGACCATTCATCAAAATGTGGTCGTGACTCTAGTGGTGGCGTATCAGATTTGTTCACAGAGACGCCTCGATTTTGGCATTAAAAAATCCCGTCAATTTATGGCGGGGCAAGGTAGCAGTAGTCGTTTCGTAAGCGGCTGAATCATGGATAGGGTTTCGATTTTTTTCTGATACCATCTATGCTATATTTACGATTTTATTATGGTCTGAGTATAGCAAATTAAGCGGTAAAAGTCAATGTTCATATACCATCCATGGTCTAATCAATTGTAATTTCTTTTACAAATTGCTGAAATTACCCCTGTTAGGGGCGGGTAGTGTATAATGCTTACATATGGCAACACTTCAGGATTACAGAGATGAACGACTGCGCAAACTGTCCCAATTAAAAGAATTGGGTGTTGATCCGTATCCTGCCGATTCCCATCGAACGCACAACACGGCGGACATTGTGAATAAATTTGATGAACTCGAAGGGCAAATCGTCACGGTTGCTGGTCGTATTGCCGGACTTCGTAAATTCGGCAAATTAGCATTTATCGTGCTTCGTGATCAGTCGGGCCAAGTGCAGCTCTTTTTGCACGGGCCGGATGTTGCACCACTTGATGCAGCGAAAGGTGTAGTGGGCATGAGCGAACTACCACTACTCGATACTGGCGATTTTGTCGAAGCAACTGGCGAGGTAATCAAGACAAAAACGGGCGAGATTTCCGTTGGTGTTAAAACGCTTCGCCTGCTGACGAAAAGTCTGCGACCTCTACCACAGGAACTTACCGATAAAGAGCAGCGCCTCCGACGACGATATGTTGATATGAGTGTGAATGACGATGTGCGCGAACGATTCGTCCGCCGAAGCAAATTCTGGCAGGCAACGCGCGACTATCTGAACAAAGACGGTTTCGTGGAAGTGAACGTTCCAGTACTCGAACACACAACGGGAGGAGCGGATGCGAATCCGTTCGTGACACATATGGACGCACTGGACCAAGATTTTTATCTACGTATTAGTCACGAATTGCCGTTAAAACGTCTGTTGGGTGCTGGATTTGAAAAGGTATACGACATCGGTCCACGATTCCGCAACGAAAACTACAGTGACGAACACCTGCCAGAACATGTTGCTATGGAATGGTACTGGGCCTACGCGAACTGGCGTGATGGTATGAAGTTCCAAGAAGGCATGTTCAAACATGTCCTTGAACAAACATTTGGTACACTACAATTCACTATTAACGACGTGACCGTCGATATGAGTAAAGAGTGGGAAGTGTGGGACTACGCAACGGTCATCAAAGATCGCTACGGCATCGACGTCTATGAAAGTTCTCTCGATGAAGTGAAAAAGGCATTGGCCGACAACAAGTTGGAAGTTGAAAAAACCGAAAACCGCGCGCGTGGTATCGATAAGCTATGGAAAAATATCCGCAAAGACGTCGTGGGACCGGTATGGTTGATTAATACGCCGCTATTTATTAGTCCGCTCGCAAAAACGAATCCCGAGGATAATCGTGTTGTCGAACGGTTCCAGGCGGTCATTGCGGGTAGCGAATTATCAAACGGCTTCTCTGAGTTGAACGACCCGATCGATCAGTTGAATCGCTTTACTGAACAGCAAAAAATGCGCGATGACGGTGACGACGAAGCAATGATGCTCGATATTGATTACGTTGAAATGTTGGAATACGGCATGCCGCCAGCATGTGGTCTGGGCTTTTCTGAACGTGTATTCTGGGTATTCGAAGGCGTCAGCGCACGTGAAGGCGTGCCATTCCCGCAATTGCGCCACGAAATCGATGAGACAACGAAGTCTGTTTATCCTGACATAAAACTAGGGAGGTAAGTAATGGCAAACATATACAAAAAAGCCTATTTCAATGGAAAGATAGGCGATATTGCTGATGCAAATTTATCCATTGCCAGTAGCGCGGTGTTATATGGACTGAGTGTCTACACCGTTTTTTATGTCTATAACGACAAAACAAAACACCGTGCGTTCAAATTGAAACAGCATTACGAACGATTGCGTTCGTCGGCGAAAATCATTGGTCTTGAATGGCCTGACGGGATAACATTTGAGGCATTTACCGATAAGGTATCGGCGCTGATCAAAGCGAATAAGCCAACAGAAGCAGTGTTTGTGCGTGCGACATTACACGCCGATGGATTGGTGCCCGGGACGCGGACAAGAGGTGTCTCGACGCAGCTCAGCCTATTTGTGTATACGGCGACACCAATCGTCAAACCAACGGGTGTACGGTTAAAAACCAGTCAGTGGCGACGCATCCCGGATAACAGTATTCCATCGCGCGCGAAAGTGAATGGTGCATACGTGAATTCCGTGTTAGCACACCAGGATGCACTGGACGCTGGATATGATGATTGTATATTTCTCGATCAGTCAGGTCACGTGTGTGAACTAGCTGCGGCAAATATATTCATGGTACGGGGCGGGCGACTCATCACGCCCGACACGAGCAGTGATCTATTAGAGGGTATTAATCGTCGTGCAATTCTGGAACTGGCAGAAGCAGCCGGTATTCCAACACAAGAGCGCACCGTTGATCTCACCGAACTGTATATTGCCGATGAAGTGTTCGTTTGTGGCACATCGGCGTTTGTTGCCAGCGTGGCTGAAATTGACGGCCGTCATCTGAGCAAAGACAATCCAATTACAAAGAAAATCGCCGCATTACACGGCGAGCTTCTGAAAAACGGCGATAGTTTATAGCGTATCGTCAGACGGGACGAGGTCGCTGTTTTCGGCAAAATCGCCGAGTACGATGTCGCGGTGATCTTCGATAATATCTTCGAGGTCGGGTACGCGCTGAGCAATCCATTCACCAATTTCTTCATCTGATGCTTTGCCCTGCATGTCGGCAAGTGTCTGGGCGTCTTCGGGGGTGAGGGCAGTGACAATTTCCGTACCAATACCTTCGTCGACTTTGTCGCTTAGTTCGCTGGCGATTTTTTCGAGTTCAGCATCGTCAAGTTCGACGCCGATGTTACGCAGATCGTTTGGTTTAATATGGGTGCTTGGCATGTGTTTGTTTCCTTTGACCAGTTTATTTGAGCGCTTCTTTTGCTTCTTCGGTATCAATTTGATTAATAAATTCATCAAATTCTGCGAATGGGCTAGGGACGTTTTCTGGATTTTTGCCAGGTTCAGGCTGACCGGTCTTGTACTTTAGCTCAACAGCTACAACTTTGCCTATATTGCCGACTCCTGGAATGTAACCTGTTTTGCCGATCGTGAGAACAATGCTATCGTCAGCGTGTACGTCATAGTAGTAACGTCCACCGTCGGGATTATTAAAGTCCATAATATAGCCACGACCTAGACCGAATCGACGACCGTCTTCGGTAAGGATAAACGCCATGTCGCTACCATTTTTGGTAAAATCACGTGCGTATTTATGTTCACGGTTAGGATGTTTTGCATCCTGACCAAGAAGGACGTTGGCGCCTTCACGGGTAATTGCGAGTGTTGAACGGTTGTCATTGTAGAAAATGGTTTCACCAGACACATATTGACGATTTTTGAACCAGCTATCGATTCGGCGTCCAAGTTGATTGGTGCTTATTTTAAGGGCGCTGATGCGAGAGCTAATACCTTCGCTATTCATAACGTTACGTGAACGAGCACGGAGATTCATGCGCTTTAGGGCACTGTCACGTCGTTTGAAAATACCTTTAATGCGTTCTTTGATACTCTTTTTCTTTTCAGATGACTCCGCACGTGCGACGACCGGTTCGAATTCTTCGCCATCAACCTGTTCGAGAGCGTTATCAAACAATGATGTTGCTGCCAGAGTTTCATTGACTATGTCGTCAGTAACGGCGCGTTCATCGTCATTGTCGTCTGTAGGGGAGGTAACTTCAGAAGAAGCAATATTATCGCTATCGTTGAGACCTGCTTCTTTGAGTGCGTTGCTCCATGCTTCACCTGATACGTAGTCTGGTTGATCTTTCAGGTGGTCACCGTTTACGAGGCTATAATCGCTGTTTTCTGGAGCGGTTGGTGCAGGATATGTCGAGAGATACTCGTTGGCAACGTCGAGTGCCTTATCGAGTTGTTTTGAAAGGGTAAGACCTTCGTCTTCTGGAGAATACTTTTTGCCCGTTTCACGTTCTATTGTTGCGTTGAGCGCATCGAGTGTTTCACGGTAAGCATTTTCAAAAGAATATGGGCGATGACGAGCGGGGATGGAATCTGCTGAGGCTACATCTGCAACTGCGTGGCTGCCGACGATCTTTTCTTTGCGGTGACGACCACCTTCTGCCTGTCGCTCAAGAGCGATGCGATTAATAATGCTATCAACGCTGAGGTTTTCTGCATTAGCACCAGCTTTCCAGCGGTGAGACGTTGGTTTTGCGGCATGTCGTGGTGAAGATGATTCGTGGTTCATATCTGTTACAAATATAGCATAAGTTTGATAAAAAGTCAATACACATGCATAAAAATTCTTTCTCAGCTTGATGTCAGAATATTTCTGTAATGTTGCAACTATAAGGAGAAGAGTATGCCCGAGAAAGACAAGAAGAGTACAGTAAAAGCAGTAAAGCAGGAAGAAGCAGTAAAAAGTGCGCCACCGTGGCCATTAATCACTGTCGGTGTGTTCGCTTCAGTGGTGACGCTAGCGGTCGTTGCGATGGGGTGGTTTGCATTCAGCACATTGCGTTATTCGGATAATCCTATGATGACGATGAGCCGTATCGACAGGGATGGATCCAGCCATATCTCGATATATCATGATGGTGCATTCGATACGCCACGTAAGGCATCGCCGGTTACGAGTGGTGTTGTGACATCGGTGGATGGCGAAACACTAACGGTGAGCGGTCACGGTAAGCAAGTAACGGTGAAACGGACGTCTGATACGACGGTGACGGGTGACAAGACGGACGTCTCTGTGAATGATACGGTGGTTGTTATCGGCAATAAGACAGACGATGGGTCTCTGACAGCACGTCATATTATTGTTCGAAATGATGATGAGCCACCCTTTCGTTTCATGATGGAAGAGAATGTGTCTCGGATGTAGCTAGTAGAGCTCTACAGCGCGTTCTACGGATGATTGCAAACGTTTTTGAAGTAGCTCCGTAATTTCGTCGACGGTCATTTCGGGGCGAATAAAAATCGATCTGTTGACGTAGACGCTAGCACCGCGCGGGTTAACAAATCGTTGTCGCTTTTTCCCATAGGCGAGTCCAATAGCTGTGATGGCAACTGGTCCATTGATTTGGGCGACGCGATGTGCAATCTCTGCCGTCCCGCTGCGGAGGGGTAGTAGTGTGTTGGGGGCACCTTTGTTGTAGGTGCCTTCGGGACAGATAAAGATGTTTTGGTGATGGTTGACCATTACCGATGTAAAGCATTCAAATGCAGCCTTTGTGGCTGTCGGCACTAATGCGAGTCGTTCCGGATGTTTGCTGTGTTTTCTGGACTGCGCGTGATGTGATTTCAGGAAAACGGGAATGTAGCCGGTGTTTCTAAATGCTTTTGGGAATGGTGTTTCGAAACATGCAGAGGTGGCCATGGCACGTATCCGGCCAACATCGTGCGGAGCGATCGTGCCAATGACGGAAAAAAAGACGTAACCATCCCAGTTGTCCTGGTGGTTGAAGGCGTAAATATGGCGATAATCCTTATCACGAATAAGATCTAAATCTTTATGCGAGCCGGTAGCATAATGTAGCCGTGGGCGAAACGCGAACTGTGTGAACGCATACCAGCGCTTAATAAATTTTGTGCTTTGCTGAAAATCACAGAAATAGTCATAAACTTGCTTGTAATTCTCGATAGTGACTTTGGGCATCTGCATGGGTGTATCCTAATACCGTTCCGCTGCGTTTTTAACAGATGAGAGTAGGAGGTTATTCAGCTTTTGAGAGATATCTTTGTTGGACATACCGGATTCAACGAATAATGAACGCTCTACGAATGCACTAACGCGAAATGGTTGGACAAATCGTCGTTGTTTTTTACCGTACACTAATCCAATAGGTGTGATGGCAACTGGCCCGTCAATTTCAGCGACGCGACGTGCAATTTCTGCGGTACCTTTTTGTATCGGTAGAATAGTATCAACGGGGCCTTTGTTGTATTCGCCCTCTGGGCATATCAGGAGTTTTTTATGCCTATCGAGTAAGATGTACGTGCATAAATCTAACAAGCCAGCAGTAGCTTGTGGAATGAAGTTGAGGCGTTCGGGGTGGTCTTTGTGAGGTTTGTCCTGAGAGTAATATGACCTCAAGAATACGGGTATGAGGCCGAAGTCTCTCATGAGTTTACCAAGAGGCCTCAGGTGCGATGCTTCGAATAAAAAGCTATTTGCCAGCGCATGTATATTTCCGACATCATACGGAGCAACATGGTCGAGAATAGAGAAATATTCGTATGCGTCCCAATCTCCACGGTGATTGAATGTATAAATGTGATGATATTTTTTATCTTGAACAAGGTCTAGGTCATTGCGTGCACCATCGGCATAGTGGACGCGTGGTTTTAGTAGAAAATTCATCGCACCGTACCATCGTTTCAGACGTGTCGCGGGCAATTCAATATCACGAAAGTATTCATAGACTTTCGCATAATTTTCTACTGTAATCGTGGGTGTATTCATCTTGATCGCGTTAGTATGCGTAATGACTATTTAAAACGTGCCATGCGCAGACTGAGATTATATAAAGGGTATCTGGTATAGTATAGCCTGTATTATGCGAATCGGTCTATTCACTGACACGTATCACCCCGCGACAAATGGGGTCGTGAACGTCGTCGATATTACCCGTGAAAAGCTAGAGGCTCTTGGCCATGATGTTTATGTATTTTGTCCAAAAGTACGGCGTGACACAAAGCAATACGATGATCATGTGATTCATTTTCCAAGCGTTCCGGCGGGATTGTTTGATCAAAGTCGCGTGTCGGTGTTTTTCCCACCGATTGCAATGCGCAAGATTCGCAGCCTCAATCTTGATGTGATTCATTTTTTTACGCCATTCCAGATAGGGTTAATGGGGATTTATGCCGCACAGCGAACGGGTGCCGTTTTGGTTGGACAGCACTGTACTGATTTTTATCAATACATAGAACATTATCCGAAAGTCATGCCGGGCGTCGTAGCGATGACGTTAACACTGCCGTTTACGGTGAAATTTAATGGTGTCGATACACGGGGTATGTTACGTAGCTATCGTCCACGACTAGGCATATCGCAGTGGCGACGTGATTTTATAGAAAATCTTTTGGCACTTTTTTACAGCCGTTGCGATGCGGTCATCGCTGTTTCGCGTAAAAGCAAATTACAACTCGAGTCTTGGCGCAAGGATTACTATTATGACGTATTGATGTTACCGACCGGAGTAGATCCGCTTCCTGCTCCTGATGCACAAGAGGTACAGGCATTTAAAACAAAGTGGAGAATATCACCCGATGATCAAGTTTTTGGCAATGTGGGTCGTATGGGGTCCGAGAAAAACTTGGCTATTTTGATACCAACATTGAAAAAAGTTCTCAAGACGAACCCAAATGCACGTCTGCTGTTCGTCGGCGGTTTTGATTATTTGGAGGCAATGAAAAAAATGGCCGCTAAATCAGGCGTGGGTGATCGGATTATCTTTACCGGACAGATCCCTCGACATCAGCTAGGTGTTGCGTATGCGGCGATTGATGTATTTGTGTTTTCATCTGTGATGGATACGCAGGGGTTGGTGATCCATGAGGCTGCAAATGCTGGGTTGCCAATTGTGTATGTCGATCAGTATGTTACCGAAGTTGTTATTGATGGCACGAATGGTTACATTGCGCAGAATTCTGCAAACGACATTGCTGAAAAGGTGACCTATCTATTTGACCATCCGGAAATTCGAAAAAAATTTGGTGCAGCGAGTAAAGAAATCGTTGGTCAATACAGTGAATTAGATCAGACGAAAAAGTTGGAAGAAATCTATAAAGAAGCAATAAATAAACGATCATAAGTCATTGTTATAGTCCGGAATATTTCATCCATGTGCTAGAATAAGCATAAGAATTATACTTTACGGATGGGGATGGCGTGATAGAGGTAAAGGGTGTCACTAAAGCATATAAAAGCGGTCGTGGACTGTTTATGGTGCTTGATAACGTTAGCTTTACCATTCCGGATGGCGCCAGCGTGGCAATTGTTGGTAAAAGCGGGAGTGGCAAATCGAGCCTTATTCACGTTATGAGCGGCCTCGCCAAGCCCGATTTGGGTGAAGTTATCATCAACGGACAAGATATCCTAAAAATGTCTCCGAAAGAGACGGATAAGTTTCGCTATCAAACCATTGGATTCGTTTTTCAATCGTTTTTTGTTCAAAGTCATCAAAGTTGTGCGATGAATGTTAGTCTGACGCTAGAAATTATGGGTATCAGCGGCAAACAGCGCAGAGAGATGGTGGACGAGGCGCTTCGGGCGGTTGGACTCTACGATAAAAAACACGTCCGCGCACGCGATCTATCGGGTGGTCAAAAACAGCGTCTGGCTATCGCTCGGGCAATTGTTGGCCGACCGCGCCTATTATTTGCTGATGAACCAACCGGCAACCTCGATACGACGACGGGTGCGGCTATCGAGAATTTGTTATTTTGGTGTAACGCCAATCTGAATACAACGCTGGTAATTGTGACGCACGACCCGAAACTGGCCGAAAAATGCGATATGCAAATCTACATCACCGATGGAAAGGTGGAAGCAATACGAAGTAAAATAGCGCCGGTACAGCCGACTCCAACATTGGTAGACAAAAAGCACGCATTTGCAGAAGCGGTCCGCATCGCGGCCTCACAAGAGCAGTTGCAAGGAGATGGGAAGACGCAAGTATGAAAGTCGTTGACCTTTTTGTTCGTTCTATCGACAGTCTCGCAAGTGCGCGGTCTCGTACTGTTCTGACGACATTATCAATTGGCGTTGCATCATTTTCACTCGCGATTGCAATCAGTATTAATAATGGTGGCGGCGCATACGTCCAAAATATCATTGATGCCAATACTGAAGATCAGTCATTGTGGGTATTAAGAAAATTAGACAAAGATAGTACGACGTTTCGTCCTGGTAAATACACCGGCAATCCGCCACTTATATTTAATTACGCATACGTCCAGCCTCTCACCCAGAAAGATATCGACACTATACGTGAAACACCGGGTGTCAAGAGTGCTGATCCAGCAATTATTATCGACGACGGTTATTTTACCCGACCTGGACAGGAAAATTACCAGCTATCAGTAACCTCGCAGCGTTCGAACGATGGAGGTTTTTTACAAGCCGGTAGTATCGATAATTTACGTGATGATGAAGTCATCTTGCCGGATGGGTTTAGGGAAGCGCTGCAGTATGTCACGCCAGACGAAGCAATAGGAACAACAATCACGATACACATTCGCAATTCGAGCAATATGAAAGTAACAACAAAGGCGTTTCCTTTGCGTGTTGTCGCAGTAGTGAAGGAGTCGAGAAATATTCTAAGGGCGTCGTCTTTGCGAGTGACGCAAAATGTGATCGAAAAAATGTACGATTATGCAACAAAGGGTACGCCAATGCAGGGATTGTATCTTGGTGCGAGTGCAAAGATTGTCAGCATGGATGACATAGCAAGAACGAAACAACTATTAATGAATAAGGGTTTTGAGGCCCAAACAAAACTCGATAGGGACAAAGGATTAACCGGATTTGTCATGGTGTTTCAGCTAGTATTGTTAATTTTTGGCGTGCTGTCTATCATTACTGCCGTGTTCGGAGTCATCAATACACAGTATATGAGCGTCCTGCAGCGCGTTCATGTCATTGGATTGATGAAAGCGCTTGGAATGCAGAAACGTGATGTTGCAATGCTCTTCAGAATAGAGGCGGCGGTGATCGGGTTTTTTGGCGCAACCGTTGGCGTTTCCTTTGCGGCTCTGTCGGCATTTATGCTAAATCCAATTTTTGTTCAGACATCTGGTCTTGATCCAAATACAGAAATTCTGTCAGCGTCACCATTCAATCTGATCATTATCGTTATTGTATTGACAATCGTCGCGACCGTGGCGGGGTTGGTGCCTGCCAAAAAGGCATCTCAGTTGGATCCAATCGATGCACTCCGTGACGAGACAGAGTAGATAAATTATTTGATAAGCAATTTTCTTAATGCGAAGTACTGATGTACGAGATCACGGATGGATACGACGCTAAAAATGTCTTTGGCGGCTTTGATGTTTGCCTGCCAACCAGAGTAAAAACCTTGTTTTTTCGATTTTGGTTTATTTAATACGTTGTTCCAGTGGACGGCTTTAATGTCATATTGATTGGAAATGACAAGATTATTGAGAAATACTTCGAGCCCATAATTTGGCAACGCCTTTATTTCATCAATGTGTTCCGCAATGAGTGTCCGTGGAAAAATCCTTTCGCCAGTCATGAGGTCGAGCCTATCATGACGCGCATCGAAAAGCATTGAGTTTCTCCGAATGCTCATGGTAATTTGTGCTTCGCCGTTCTGGATGGGTGCAAAAAGATCGTAGATGTTTTCTGCTGTCATCCCAAACAAATCAGAATCAAGCAAAAGAATATAGTCTGTCTGTGAGGCTTCAAGGCCAATGGCCACCGAGTGAGATTTACCCAGATTAGATTGATTTGTTATCACGCGAATATCTCGATACTGTTGCAGCAGTCGTGGGGTGTTGTCGGTCGAACCATCATCAATGACGATAATGTCCATAGGAATTTTGTTTTTTGCTTGTTGCACCGCATTGAGTACATCACCGATCTGCTCCTGCTCATTGAAAGCCGGAATGATACAGGTGATTTTATTGATTCGTTTCGTACTAGTCATTGTTCCTCGTTGATTGTTTGATGAGCGCAACATGTTGCATTGCAATTCTCGGCAGTGAAACGGTCTGGAGTATATCGCGGGCCATCTTTATATCCGCAACAATAGATGAGAAGAAGCCACGTTTAATATTTTTCTTTGTATGGGCTACTGTTTTCCAGTACACCGTCTTGACCACGCATCGGTGCTCAATAATGAGATTATTGAGAAAGACCTCCAGGCCAAAACGTGGTAGTTTTTTCATTTCATCTATTTTGTTGGCGACAAGTTTGCGCGGAAAGACCCTTTCACCGGTAACAAAATCTAGATTCATGATACGCATATGCATGAAAGAATTGCGTCGGACACTCATCGTTACCTCTGCGGTATTGTTTTGGATCGGTAGGAGGAGGTTTCGTATGTCATTAGCAGTGAGTCCGATGAGATCTGCATCTAGGAGGAGGATATAGTCACCTTTGGAAACCTCTAACGCCTTTGCAATCGAGTACGATTTTCCCAGGTTGGGTCTATTGGTTATGACATGAATATTTTTATAGTTTTTCAGTAGCGTCGCTGTCTGATCGGTTGATCCATCGTCGACAACAATGATTTCAAGTGGTAGTGTTTGCTTTAAATCCAATACGGCATCAAGCACGTTGGCAATCTGCTTTTCTTCGTTGAACGCGGGAATAATACATGTTAATTTTTTCATGACTAATAGCTATGAGAATAGCCCTTTGTATTTTTCACTCGCATACTTAGTATTTATTATACCATCTTCATGCTGAGCGCATGCTCTATCAAACAGTAGTGACAACATGGTATGATTAACATGAGTAAAAGGGGCATAATGATTGAAGTCAAACACGTCTCAAAGACGTATGGAAAAAAGCATAACGAATTTGTCGCACTAGACGATGTGAGCTTTGAGATACCAAGTGGTTCAAGCGTCGCTATCGTTGGTAAGTCCGGTAGTGGTAAATCAACATTAATGCACGTCATGAGCGGGTTGGATCGTCCTGAAAAAGGCGAGGTTATCATAGGCGGACAAAACATCCTCAAGATGAAACAAAAAGCGGTCGATCATTTTCGAGCGACAAAAATGAGTTTTATCTTTCAATCGTTTTTCATCCAGGGCAATGAAACGTGTTATGACAACGTTGGTTTACCACTTGAGATTGCTCGAATCGCACCTAAAAAGCGCAAGGACATGATTTTAGCTGCGCTTCGCGCCGTTGAACTAGAAGACAAAATAAAAGTTCGAGCAAAAAATTTATCCGGCGGTCAAAAACAACGGTTAGCTATTGCACGTGCAATTGTGTCTGAGCCGAAGGTGCTGTTTGCCGATGAGCCAACAGGCAATCTGGACAGTACGACGGGTGAGACGATTGAAAATCTCCTATTTGACTACTGCAAGACCTACAAAGCGACATTGATCATTGTGACGCATGACAGCGAACTCGCATCAAAGTGTGACATGGCAATTAATATCCGAGACGGTCGTATTCAGGCAATAAGAGGCGGTAAAACGGAGGTAGCATCATGAGATTTGGTGATGTTGTTCGACGAGCGGGTCGTAGTCTGGCACAGGCCAAGGCACGAACACTACTAACCAGCCTGGCAATTGCGGTCGGTGCGTTTACGCTGACATTGAGTATAGCGGCGGGTGAGGGATCGAGGCAGTATGCAGACAAATTAATCGGATCGAATGTTAATCCGCAGGCGCTGTTTATTGTCAAAGACAAACAGCAGTTTAACGGCGGTACTACTTCGACCGGAGTGCAGGAATACGATGATACGACGACGGTATCAAGCGGTCGATTCGGTCAATCGGTGAAACAAATGAGCAAAGCAGACGTTGATAAATTAGAGAAACGATCCGATCTAGAAGCGGTAAAGCCGATATACAATATCAATTTTAAATACTTTACGATTGAAGGCGATAGCCGTAAATACACGGCAGAATTGTCGACGTATGATGATGGCGTTCGCACAGACACGGCCGCAGGGTCACTGCCGCCACTGGGTCAGCAAATCAGCGATAGTGATATTGTCGTGCCGGAAAGTTTTGCGGACACGCTGAAACTCAGCCCGGAAAAACTTATTGGTAAAAAACTGACAATTACACTGGAGCGTAGTGCAAAAGCACCGACACAAGTGGAAATTAACAACATCCTTCGGACCGAAGGTACTGCTGGTCTGCAAAAATTGACCAAGGCTGATGTTGGGGAAATCACGTATACAATCAGCGCTGTAACGAAAAAATCAGCAACGACATTGACGGCGAGCAACGCGATGATGGTGTCTGCAGATCAGGCGAAACAGTTGGCAGAGTTCATGACCAAAGGGACAAATGGTTATCAGAAATATAATGCGGTATCTGCACGTGCAAAGTCAGGATACAATCCGGAGACTATCAAAAAGGAACTAGAAAGTCAGGGGTACGGTGCCCGTACGGCAAGAGATCTCCAGAATTTACTATTTACTATCGTGAATATTCTTCAGGGAATTGTTGCAGGATTCGGTGTATTAGCACTACTGGCGAGTGTGTTCGGCATCATTAACACGCAGTACATTAGCGTACTTGAACGCACGAGCCAAATTGGGCTTATGAAAGCGCTGGGTATGCGGGGACGTGACGTTGCGCGACTATTTCGTTATGAAGCAGCGTGGATTGGATTTTTAGGCGGTGCGATAGGCGCCGGAATTGCCTGGATTTTGGGTTCGTCACTCAATCCATGGATTTCGAAACAATTGAGTCTTGGTGACGGTAATTATATTTTGATATTCCAGCCACTGCCAATTGCAGGACTGGTCGTCGGGCTGATACTTGTTGCGGTGATTGCGGGATATTTCCCAGCTCGCAAAGCTGCCAAGCTTAATCCTATTGAAGCATTAAGAACAGAGTAGAGTAAGACACCGTTCGATACAAAAGCAGTGATAACCTGCGGTTGAATATCTGGTATACTGAAAATAATATGATAGATATTCGACTTCTGCGCGAGCAACCCGATCTGGTTGCTCAAAATGCCAAAAATAAAGGTTATGACATCGATGTAAGCAAATTACTTGCACTCGATGAAGAACGAAAAACACTTCAACAACAAGTCGATGATCTTCGTGAAAAACGTAATCAAAACGCCGCCAGCATGAAGGGCGGTAAACCTGATCAAGCAACGATTGATGAAGGCAAGCAGATTAAAGTCGAATTAGCCGAACGCGAGGGCTATTTGAACGGTGTTGAAAACGAATTTATCGAGCTATTCAAAAAGGTTCCGAACATTGCAGCAGATGATGTGCCGCTTGGTGCAAGTGAGGATGAGAATGTCATCGTCAAAACAGTTGGAACGAAGCCTGAATTTGATTTTTCACCACGCAATCACTATGACATCGCTGAACAGCGAGATTGGATTGATAAAGAGCGTGCTGCCAAAGTATCCGGAGCTCGGTTCGCCTATATTAAAGGCGATCTCGTTAAGTTGCAGTTGGCCATTGTCAGCTATGTAGTGAATACATTGAGTGACGAAAATAAGATACGTGAAATTGCCGAAGGAGCTGGCCTGGATGTTTCATTGAAGCCGTTTACTCCAATTCTTCCGCCGCTCATGATTCGAACTGAACTTTATGATGCAATGGATCGTTTGGAACCTAGCGACGATCGTTACAAGATTGAAGACGAAGATTTATGGTTGCAGGGGAGTGCGGAGCACGTTCTGGGTAGTATGCATGCTGATGAGATTTTTGATGAATCGCAACTACCGCTTCGTTATCTAGGATACGCAACAAGTTTTCGTCGTGAGGCAGGTACTTACGGTAAAGACATGGAGGGCATTTTGCGTATGCACCAATTCGATAAACTCGAAATGGAAAGTTTTACGACAGGCGACTCTGGGATGAATGAACATCTGTTATTTGTTGCCATTCAGGAATATTTGCTGCAATCACTCGGCCTACACTATACCGTTTTGCAAAAATGCACTGCAGATATTGGCAAACCTAATGCACGCGGCATCGATATGGAAACATGGCTACCTGGACAGGATAAATTCCGCGAAACTCACACGGCAGATTACATGACCGACTATCAATCACGACGACTGAAAACACGCGTCCGCCGTGCGGGCGGTGATCTTGAACTGGTGCATACAAATGATGCGACAGCATTTGCATTGGGTCGTATTATGATTGCGCTCATCGAAAATGGTCAAAATGCCGAAGGTCAGGTCACCATACCTGAGGTGTTACGGCCGTATCTCGGTGGCCGTGAAGTTCTGTAGTCTTTGTCATCATGCGCCACAAGCAGTATAATAGGAATATAAGAGAGAGGGAGTGCGTATGATCGATCTTATCACTATTACAGGCGTAAAATATCACGTTGATGACACGACGAAAAAGTATGTTATCAAAAAGATTGGGCGGCTAGATCGCTATCTCCCGCGGCATGCACGTAAAAGTGTCAAAGCAGAAATTATTCTCAAGGAAGTGAACCGATCGCATGGCAATAAATACGAAGCCGAGGTGATTGTTCATATCCCGGGCAAAATCCTGACGGCGAAAGATTCGACAGTCAATATGCTGGCAGCAGTCGATATTGTAGAGGCGAAATTGGCCGCTCAGATGCATAAATACAAGTCGATTACAAAGGATCATAGTGGTGGCGGTACGATGTTAATGCGGTTAAAGCGCGGCTATGCGCGTGAAACGGCGTAAATAATACCTCAAAACACATGTCTTTTTCCGAGATTGTACGCTATAATAATTAGCAGTTATTTTCAGATATATGGCAGGAGAAATTGCTTGTTATGGTGACCAGACAGGGCGTGCTAACAAAAATATTTGGTGATCCGCAAAAGCGGCTCCTTAAGAGTCTCGAGAAAAAAGTCGGTACGATCAACGAATTGGCCGATAAATACCACAAGATGAGTAAACCAGAGCTGAAAAAGCAAACGGATGTACTCAAGAAGCGTCTCGCGAAAAAAGGGACGAAACTCGATGATATTTTGCCTGATGCGTTCGCTTTGGTGCGTGAAGCAAGCGACCGAGTCCTAGGTATGCGTCATTTTGATGTGCAGTTAATTGGTGGTATGGCACTCCACGACGGTAACGTTGCGGAAATGAAGACCGGTGAAGGTAAAACATTGGTTGCGACATTGCCGACATACCTCAATGCACTAGAGGGTAAGGGCGTTCATGTTGTCACGGTGAACGACTACCTTGCTCAGCGCGATGCGAGCTGGATGGGTGAGCTATACCATTTCCTCGGCCTTGAAACCGGTGTCATCATTAACGATGCATCATTTGTTTACGATCCAACCTATGACAATGAGAAGCACGACGATGTTCGTATGCGTCGTCTCCGTCCTGTCACGCGCAAAGAGGCATATGCTGCTGATATTACCTACGGTACAAACAACGAATTTGGCTTTGATTATCTTCGCGATAACATGGTGAACGAACTCGAAGAATTACGTCAGCGCGATTTGAATTTTGCCATCGTGGACGAGGTGGACAGTATTTTGATTGACGAAGCTCGAACACCGTTGATTATTAGTGCTCCCGCTGCAGAAAACCCTGAGAGCTATCTGCAGTTTGCCAAGATTGCATCAAAACTTGTATCTGACGATTACGTGCTGGATGAAAAACGTCGTACTGTTGCATTGACGGACGAGGGTGTCGAGAAGGTCCAGAAGATGTTGGGAATAAAGAATTTGTTCACGCCAGAATATGTTCGATCAGTTTATCACTTGGATCAAGCCCTGAAAGCCCAGACACTGTTCCACCGTGACAAAGATTATGTGGTCACGAACGGTGGTGAAGTGATCATCGTTGATGAACACACTGGTCGTTTGATGCAGGGGCGTCGCTATAACGAAGGCCTCCACCAAGCTATTGAGGCGAAAGAGGGCGTTCCGGTATTGCAAGAAAGCATGACACTGGCGACCGTATCCTTCCAGAACTTCTTCCGTTTGTACAAAAAACTATCCGGTATGACCGGTACGGCGTTTACCGAGGCAGAAGAATTCCAACAGATCTACAGTTTGGACGTGATCCAGATTCCACCGAACAAGCCGATTACTCGTATCGATCACGAGGATTTGATTTTCAAGACAGAGGCTGGCAAATTGAAGGCCGTTGCTGATGCAATCAAAGAATATCACCAGGCTGGCCGTCCAGTGCTGGTCGGTAGTGCTTCGATTGCAAAGAACGAACTCATTGCAAACTATCTGAAAAAAGAAGGCATCAAATACGAGATTTTGAACGCAAAAAATAACGAGCGTGAAGCGGCCATCGTTGAAAAAGCAGGTGAGAAGGGTGCTATTACTCTTGCAACCAATATTGCCGGACGTGGTACCGACATCAAACTAGGTGCGGGCGTTAAAGAACTTGGTGGATTGGTCGTGATTGGTAGTGAACGCCATGAATCACGACGTATTGATAATCAGTTGCGAGGTCGTGGTGGTCGTCAGGGTGATCCGGGCGACACACAGTTCTACGTATCAACCGAAGATGATTTGATGCGTATTTTCCAGGGTGATCGTATCGCAAGTTTGATGACTCGTCTGGGTGTCGACGAAGATACGCCAATTCAAAACAAGGCCGTATCCAAGACTTTGGAAGCAGCCCAAAAACGTGTTGAGGGTTACAACTACGACATGCGTAAAAATGTTGTTCAATACGACAACGTGATTAATCGCCATCGTCGTGTTGTTTACACGATGCGCCGCAAGATCCTAGAAGGCGACAACATCAAACCTGAGATTGAACGTTTGATTCGCGAAAAATTGACCGAATTAACTCAAGTTCCTGCTAAGAATAATCCGAAGTTTTTGGATGAATTTAGTGCAACATTTCCGCTGAATGACGCTGATATTCTCAAGATCGGTGCAGAAAAACGAGACAAGACTCGACTAGAAAAAGCGATTGCCGATGTCGCAACGCTTTATACAGCAAAAGAAGAAGAACTGACCACTGATGTTATCCGTAAGGTAGAGCGTGATGTCTATATGCAGGTACTAGATACCCTGTGGATGCAGCACCTGGAAAATATGCAACATCTACGCGAAGGAATTCACTGGCGATCTGTTGGCCAGCGCGATCCACTCGTAGAATATCGCTCAGAGAGTCAGAAATTGTTCGAAGGTCTTCAGGCGACATTGCGTGACGAGGTGCTCGGTGCAATCATGCACGTACATCCAAGTGATTTCCGTGCGATTGCAGAAGAAGATCATGAAACAGAACTGACACGATTAGCCGCAAGTTCCGTTGAGCGAGGGGTCAACGAAATTACGAACGGTGAAGCAAATCGTGATGCGGATTTCTCATCGGTAAAGAAACAGAAAAACGAAAATAAAATACGCAATGACGCACGCAAGAAAAAGAAAGTGCAGCGTCAAAATCGTAAAAAGAACCGCAAGTAGTAGCAGCAAAGTAAGGAATAGGCGAGTATGAAACACACTGTTGAAGAAGTGCGATTAAAAAACGGAGCTAGAGGCCTGTTGATTGACGTGCCGGGTGCAACAGTGATGAGTTTTCAGTTCCAGTTCCGTGCAGGTAACCGCTACGTCGCGAGCAAAAACATCTACGAAACTGCTCACATAATGGAGCATATGGCATTTGGTGCAAATGCGCGGTTCAAAGACGAGCACGAATTTGAATCAGAATTTACAAAAAACGGCGCGTATCACAATGCCTATACAAGCGACATGAGTATGGTATATGTCGCAGACTGTGCGGATTTTGAGTGGGAGAGAATTTTTGATCTACAGCGTGTATCGATTTGCCAGCCTCGTTTCAACAATGAAGAATTAGAGGCCGAAAAGGGTAATGTTCGTTCAGAACTGACAGGATATCTGAATAATCACAACCGTGTATTGTGGCCAAAAGTTCAGCAATTGCTGGGCGAGGATGTGCTGACATATAACCAGCGACTACGCACAATTCCACGAGTAAAATTGCGTCACATTAAAGAGCACCATGCGCGTACGCACACAGCGAGTAATATGCGGTTTGTGATTGCCGGAAAATTGCACGGACGTAAAGCAGAGATTCGACGTCAGCTAGAAGAATGGGAGTTGCCAACAGGCGAGCGATTTGAGGCGCCACACGATGAATTCCATTCAGGCAAACCGACACTTATTCGCCGCAAAGAGGCATCAAACCTGACGTTTGCTTGGTCATTAATATTGCCACGCGAGCTGACCGATGAGGAATCAGATGCTATGAATTGCCTCGATCATATTTTGACCGGTACCATGCATTCGCGTATTTATGGTGCAGCGCGCAAAAAGGGACTAGCATACGGTATGTTTAGTGACACATCTGTTGGATTCCACGACAGTAGCTGGGACTTTGGTGGCCAAGTGAACTTGGATACTGCCAGCGATTTGTTTGATATTATTGTTCGCGAACTCAAAGCAGTACAGGACGGTAAAATTACCGAGGCAGAAATTGATGCCGCAAAATCATACGCACTCGGCCGACACCAAATGGGCGCACAAACCGTATCTCAAATTAGTAATTTTTATACAAACCGCTATTTTGCTGATGGTGTTGTTAAAGAATATGACAAGGTGCCCGAATCAATTATGAAAACATCTCGCGATTTGATGATTTCAACGGCAACTGAATTTATCCGTCATAACATTAGCGTACTTGCAGGCGTTAGCAGTGGTGAACGTAAAGAAGTCGTCGCACTGAGCGACAAGCTGTCGACATTGTTTGAACAAGCATAAGCACGTATACTGATACTATGAATATCGCTATTCTTGGTTATGGCGTTGAAGGCGAAAGCGTCTATAAATATTATCGTGCGAAATATCCCGATGCGATCATTACGGCATATGACAATAACGCACAACCAAAAAATCCATTGCCTGCTGACGTACAATTTGTCGGCGGTAGGAATGATTTTAAGGGAATTGTCGCGGATCTAGCGATTAAGACTCCCGCTATAGCGCCATGGCTGGTTGAGGTCAGCGGAACTGTCACAACAATGACGCGTGAATTTATGAAGGCATGCCCAGCGCCAATCATCGGCGTCACGGGGACCAAGGGCAAAGGTACAACGGCGAGTTTGATTAAATCGATTCTCGATGCAAATGGTCGCAAAGCATGGTTGGTAGGCAACATTGGCGTCGGCGCATTTGACGTTCTTGATCAAATCAAACCGACTGATGTTGTCGTTTATGAACTCAGCAGTTTTCAATTGTGGGATAGCGACGTGAGTCCACATGTTGCCGTCGTGCTAGGGATTGAACCTGAGCACCTTGATGTCCATAAAGATCTGAATGATTATATATCGGCAAAAGCGAACATTGCGCGCTATCAGAAGGCTGACGATATAGTTGTTTATCGTGCAGGTAATCAGTATGCAGAGCAAATTAGTCAGCTATCCCCAGGGGTAAAAGTTGCCTATCCGAGCAATCTGACAACGCATGTACAGGACGGGCTTTTCTATAACGGCGACCGAGTACTGTGTTCTGTCGGAGCGTTACGTCTCCCGGGTGATCATAATCGTGACAATGCCTGTGCTGCAATTGACGCTGTATGGTCATGGGTGAGTGATGGTAATGATATTGAACGAGGCCTCGAGGCGTTTGAAGGTTTGCCACATCGCTTGAAGTACGTTCGTTCTGTTAACGATGTACAGTTTTATGACGACAGTATTGCGACAACACCGGGAAGTGCTATCGCCGCATTGGCATCATTTGATGCACCAAAAGTTATCATACTGGGTGGATCGGACAAGGGTGCATCCTATGACGAACTAGTGGCCAAGATAAAAGAAAGTAGCGTTCGACGTGTCGTACTGATTGGTACCGAAGCGCCAAAAATCGAAGCGTTGTTAAAGGCGAACGGCATTGCTCGCTATACGAATTTGGGAACAACAATGACAATGGACGGTATTGTGAAAACCGCGGCGAACGCAGCCGAACCGGGGGATGTCGTGATTTTGAGCCCAGCATGCGCAAGCTTTGACATGTTTAAGAGCTATACGGATCGCGGTGATCAATTTGTCGCTGCTGTAAACAGTCTTTAGACTTCACCCAAATCTTGAATAGTTTCAAAACTTGAGTGAAGTGACAGAGTGAACCGCCACTTCAATCGTGTTACGGTCGTACGGAAATGGGCTTTTGGAAACGTTGCTTCATTTTGTATGATGCGACGTATAGCGGCACCATAGAAAACGCAACAATACAAAAGCCGAAGACTACGGCATGAGATGCGATGATGTCATTACCGTCTAGTACCCAGTTAAATCCGAGCGGCATAAACAGGAACATCGAAGCGATCGTGCAGCCCGCGACGGGCGTATCGACGACATTGTAGTATTTTGTCGAAATGAACACCATGTTCATCAATAAAAGGACGGAGGAGACATAGGTGAGTACTCCAGTTCCAGCCAGCACATAATAAACAATCGGATCCATAACAAATCCTTTCCATTCACTCTGTCAAGGTGCTCCATACCGCACCTATGAAGTATGCATATAATACAACTTTTAATTAAATTTTGCAACCCTTTGCTATAATGAGTAACACTATGCAACCACTGGAAAAACGTGTACAAGCGCTGAAAGATGATGTCGCAATTGCCTATACGCAATTGGCGATTGATGACAAGGCAAAACAGTTGATTGCGATTGATGATGAGTTAGCCGTTCCGGAAGTATGGAATAATCCGACAGAAGCACAGAACAAAAGCAAACAGCAGGCAGCATTAGCTGCGATGGTGCAGCCTTGGCAGACATTACGCGCGCAAGTAGATGACATCGTTGAACTCATGAGTATGGGTGATGACAGTCTTCGTGCTGAGTTCGAGGGCCAGATTATTGCGCTTGAGCTGGAACTGGCAGAACGAAAAAAAGAATTATTATTCAACGGTCCGTATGATGACCACAACGCAATTGTACGAATTAGTGCCGGAGTAGGCGGTACGGATGCGCAGGATTTTGCGGAAATGTTGGAACGAATGTATTTGCGATGGGGCGAAAGACATAACATGACGGTGACGAATGTTGAAAGATCTGCAGGTGAAGAAGCTGGTATAAAAACGAGCGTCATTGAAATTACCGGCCCGTATGCATTTGGGAAATTACGTTCCGAAAATGGCGTGCATCGATTGGTACGACTGAGTCCGTTTAACAGCGATAATTTACGTCAGACGAGCTTTGCACTCGTCGAGGTGTTGCCGCAAATCGATACGCCGGATGAAGTGCATATTGATGACAAAGATCTAAAGATTGATGTGTATCGGGCGGGTGGTCATGGTGGTCAATCGGTGAATACAACCGATAGCGCAGTGCGCGTTACACACATCCCAACAAATATTGTCGTCGCAATTCAGAATGAACGTTCACAGTTGCAGAATAAAGAAACCGCAATGAAAATATTGCGTTCTAAGTTGGCTCAATTACAGTTAGAGCAGCATGCGGCGAGCGTCGCAGACCTCCGTGCTGGCGAGTCCGCCAACTGGGGATCGCAAATTCGTAACTATGTATTACACCCGTATACGTTGGTAAAAGACACTCGAACGAAATACGAAGAAAAAGACCCGCAATCGGTACTCGACGGCAAGATTGATGGCTTCATCAACGCGTACCTAGAGGCGCAATTGGGCGAATAGACGTTGTTTAAACACAAATAAAATTGTACTATTGTCCAATATGTCCGAGAAAATGCCAGAGGTGTCTCCAACTATTAGTGTCGCAACCAATTACGGAGAACATGTTGAAATGTTTGAAGTTGATGTCGTCGGAATTGTTCACTATTTAAGAAAGCGAGGCATATCAGATAAAGACATCGAAAGTTTGACGATTGAGTTTACGGATACATCACGTATGACATTCGGTGTGGACACGCTAGGTACATATAACAGAGATGAAGATGTTATCACGATGCTGTCTCTCGAATCGCTGCGTAAAGTAACTCGAGTGCCATATCGGCTATATACTGAGTACGAAGAAATTGATCTGAATAAAACTTTAGTTCATGAAATTGAGCATAAGGTGGCGAAGGGTAACGTCGAGTTGCAAAAGATCCTAGCGGCATATCTCGACAAACGTAAAAAAGAATTCGCAACATTTATCTATAACACTCCGCAACGTATTGTCGATGAGAGAGGGGATGATATCGTGAATCAGTTCGCAACTGAGACATATAAAAATAATCCCGAGGAAATATATGTCGAAAAAATTGCTCAAGAATCACGAGAAACATTTGTGCGACTCGCGCCGAAGTATGTTGATTTTTTGACAGTTGAAGCAGTCGATTTCAAAATTCTACACCTAGAAATTATGATTGATAGATACAATAAACTCCCCGAAGAATACAAGCATCGGTACAATATCGAGTCGGCAGAATTAGTGCTCAAACACCTCAAAGAACTCAGGGAAGAATTACGTGAACTTCCGGATCCTTTAAGGGTGCGACTTTAATCTATAACAACAAGCGTTATTGCGATATTTATGCTATAATCGTGAGCGGAATGATTCTGCTAGATAGGGTAACAAAATCATACGGCAAAGACAGTAAAGCTGCACTGAATCGTATTAGTCTGCACGTCGAACCGAAAGAGTTCGTGATTATTGTCGGTACCAGTGGTGCAGGCAAATCAACACTTTTGAAATTATTAACTCGTGAAGAAAAACCTACTAGCGGCAAAATCGTCGTTGGCGGCATTGATTACGACACACTAAAAGACAAACATATCCCATTGCTACGCCGCAAAATTGGCGTGGTATTCCAGGACTTTAAATTGCTGCCACAGCGAACTGTTTATGAAAATATCGCCTTTGCTCTAGAAATTGCTGGAATGACGAACCGCGAAATTAAAAATACCGTACCAAAAGTGATCGAGTTGGTCGGTCTAGCGGGTAAAGAAAAGGCATTTCCTCACCAGCTATCAGGTGGTGAGCGTCAGCGCGTCGCGATCGCCCGCGCCGTTGTTCGACAGCCAAAAATTCTGATTGCAGATGAGCCAACGGGAAATCTGGATCCAAAGCATAGTTGGGACATCGTCCGTCTATTAGAGAAGATTAACGCATATGGTACGACGGTGCTGTTAACGACACACAATGTGGAAATCGTGAACAAATTGAAACGACGGGTGATTACGATCGAGAACGGCAAGATCACTTCTGACCAGGCACAGGGAAGTTATAGGCAATAGTATGGCAAAAAAGAATTCAGTCCCGAGGGCATTTCAGCAAACCAAAACAGCTCGCCGCAAATGGTTGACGTTTGTTCGAATGTGCCGGTATGGCGTTAATAACTTTAGTCGCAATACATGGCTATCAATCGCGGCAACGGCAGTGATGACAATTACGCTGTTGATCATATTTATGACATTAGTTGCACGCCAAGTGCTTGTTGATACGGTCGATGCGATCAAGGGCAAGACAGACATGTCTATTTATGTACGCACCGATACGTCGGCGGATGATGCAGTAAAAATTCAGGATGCGATTAAGCAATTGCCGGGCGTTAATAGTGTTCGCTATATCAGTCCAGACGATGCACGAAAAGATTTCGCCAACGATAATAAAACTGATGCACAAACCCTCGAGGCGCTGAATGAGGCGGTGAATAAATTCCCGGGTACATTCCGTGTGAATATTGCCGATATCAATAATCCATCGCAACTCGATAAGTTTGTAAAAACAAACGCGGATTACAAAGCACACGCTGATCCTAACAGACAACCATCGTTCAATGGGCAGCGACGTGACGCTATCCAGAAAATTGGGCAGGCAGTACAGTTTGCAGAGCGAACCGGGCTGATTGCAAGTGTCGTATTTATTATCATCTCGTCACTCATTATCTTTAACACGATACGTATGGCGATATTCAACCGCAAAGAAGAAATACAAATGATGAAACTGATCGGTGCGGATCGAGGCTTTATACGCGGGCCGTTCGTTGTTGAGGCGATTGTCTATGGGTTCATCGCAGCGTTGATTGCAACAGGACTGGGTATTGCTGGACTGTATGCGGTCAAAGATAAACTGGCGGCCTATGATATTGCAATTGGCCACACGGTTGAACTCGTTACAGGGTATGTTGCATTTGTTGTACTACTGATGATTGTCGCAGGCGCCATTATCGGTGTTGTTTCTTCGATGCTCGCGACGCGTAAATATTTGAAGATATAAAATTTGTATAAGCTTAAGCATATTGACGTGAGAACGGGGTAGGATTACCATTAAAGTACATATGAATATGACACCCACCACATCAGGTCATAAATCGATTCTTGGACGACGGGTATTACTGATTGGGTTGGCGGTATTATTGGCGATGAGTGTGCCTATGGCATACGTGCAAAAAGCCATGGCAGACCGGTGGGATAGTCAAATTGCCTCGTTGCAACAGCAGGCGAATCAATATCAGGCGCAGGCAAATGAACTAGCACAAAAAGCGACGACGCTACAAGGAAAACTAGATCAGATTAATGCACAGGTTAATGCGCTACAGATACAAATCGACGTTAATCAGCGCAAGAACGACCAGCTGAAGACCGAAATCGCTGCGAATGAAGTAAAGCTCGCCAAAGCACAAGACGGACTCGGTGACATATTGGCTAATTTGTATGTTGATGACAATATCTCGGCAGTCGAGATGTTGGCAAGTAGTCAGAATATTGGTGATTTTGTTGATAAACAAGAGTACCGGTCGGCGATACGTGATCAGTTGAATACTACTATCACCGAAGTAAAGAAGATCAAGCAACAACTCGAAGACGATAAAAAGGCCGTTGAAAAGATTCTGGCAGAACTGGGTCTGCAAAAACAGCAACTAGGGGCTGTGCAGGCTGAACAGCAGCAACTGGTCAATGAGACACGCGGTCAAGAGGCTGCATATCAGCAGTTGGTGACGAATGCTCGTAATAATATGGCATCAATTCGTGCACAGCAGCAGGCATACTATGCTAGCCTCGGTGGTAATACGAACGGCGGAACAGTAGGGAGCTTTACCTATTGGGGATGGAGTGGTAATAGGGCGTGCGGAAGCGACGGCTATCCGTATTGTGGTGGCCAAGATACCTATGCGGATCCATGGAACCTCTATAACAGGGAATGTGTCAGTTATGTCGCGTGGGCACTTGCAAACCGTTTCGGACGTAGTGTTCAGCCATTCCATGGTGACGGGAACGCCTATCAGTGGCCTTCAAGCGCAACATATTGGAGCGGGGCATATCGAGTCTACGATCCTCAGCCTGGCGATGTTGTGGTGCTCCCGGCAAGCGGCAGTTTTGCGCCTGTGGGACATGTCATGATTGTTGAATCTGTCGATGGGGGCAACCTGTTCGTGAGCCAGTATAATTTCTACGGAACAGGCCAATACAGTACGATGTTCATAAAGAACTCTGGCATTATTTTGCTACGTTTCCCGTCCTAGGGGTCGCTATCTAGACAAATCATTATGCTTATGCTATAATGATATTAAATATGAAACGGTTCATCGCACCAGTTTCCAAAAACAAACAAACCGCGAAAAAAATAGCTATTATCACGGTCAGCGTGCTGATGGCGGTCACTATGCCGTTTCAGTTAGTAAAGATGGTGAGTGCTGATAAATATGATGAACAAATCGCACGACTGCAGGCAGAGATAGACCAGTTCCAGTCACAGGCGAGTGCGCTCAATGGACAGGCGGACTCATTACAAAAGGAACTGAGTTCACTGACTGCACAAAAAAATGTTATCCAGAGCCAAATCGATCTGAAGCAAGCCGAGCAAAACAAACTCGTACAGCAAATCGCCGACAACCAGAAGAAGATCGAGGATAACAAAGACGCGCTTGGTAACACAATTGCTGATTTGTACGTGTCTAGTGACGTTAGCCCTCTTGAGATGCTGGCGAGTAGTCATAGTATTGCGGATTACGTGGACAAAGAAGCCTATCGTAATTCCATCAAGGATAGTTTAGTACTGACGATCGCCAGTATTAAAAAGCTCAAACAACAATTAGAGCAGCAGAAGAAAGACGTCGACCGCGTTATTGCAGAGCAAAAATTCGCTCGTGATGCACTTGCTGCAAAGGAAAACCAACAGGCGCAACTGGTCGCTGCAACACGTGGTCAACAGGCCGCTTATCAACGATTGGTGAGTGATCGTCAGAGTCAAAAACTTGCTGTACAAAAGCAACAACAGGCAGCAATTGAAGCAGCAATGCGCCGTGGCGGCGGAACGGTGAATATACTACCCGGAGATCCAAATAAGGGCGGATATCCATGGGAAGCGGGTTGCTGGTTAGATGCGAATGCATGGTCATACGGGGGTATATACGGTGATGGTACAGATCCACTGGGATATGGTTGCCGACAATGTGTTAGCTATACTGCGTGGAAAGTTGGTCAGCGTACCGGTAACTTCCCTCGATACTGGGGCAACGCCAATCAGTGGCCATACAGTGCTGCGGCGGCTGGTTATAGTACTGGATCGACACCACGCGTGAATTCAGTCGGAGTTATCTCAGCTGGTGCGTATGGACACGTTGTATGGGTTGAGGCGGTGAATGGCGATGGAACGGTCGACGTGAGTCAGTATAACTATTACAATGCTGGTGGATCGGGTTGGGGCAATTACAGTAAAATGCGCGTGAGTGCATCAACCTACGATACTTACATCTATTTCTAAGCCGAACATTCCTTTTATTCTTACGCTTTGTCGACTATAATAAGTGTCAGTGGAAAATCCAGAGACACCAAAAAAGTGGAGCTTTGCCCCCAGTACGTTCGTACTGATTCTTGCCTGTACGGTCATCGTCGGCTATGCAGCCGGCACACGTAACGATCAGATTGTCGGTGTGGTCGGTCCCGCATTAGGATTTAAAGTTGCATCAGGCACGCTAGACTTGGCCAATGTACAGGCGACCTACCGTCAGCTGAAATTAAATTACGATGGATCTCTCGATGAGCAGGCACTTATTAGCGGTGCTAGCAGGGGATTGGTAGCTGCCGCCGGCGATCAGTTCACGGTCTATATGGATAAAAAAGAAGCTGAAGATTTTAACAAAGATCTGAGTGGTGATATCGGAGGCGGCATTGGCGCAGAAATTGGTAGTCGCAGCAACAAACCGACGATTATACGGACACTCGAGAATACGCCGGCGCAAAAGGCCGGGTTGCTCGCGGGAGATGTCATCCTATCGGTGAATGATCAGTCAACGGAAAATTGGTCTATTGACGATACAGTGAGCAAAATCCGTGGCGAAATAGGGACGACGGTGAAAATCAAAGTCTACCGCGGTAACGATATAAAAGATTTTGATATTACCAGAGAAAAGATTACCTCGCCAAGTGTTGATAGTAAGGTCGTTGGCAATGTGGGTGTCATTACGATGCGTCGATTTGATGAGACAACGACCGATCTTGCTCGACAGGCAGCCCAAGATTTCAAGAATAAAAAAGTAAAAGGTGTTGTTTTGGACCTGCGCGGAAATGGTGGCGGGTTGCTGACGGCCGCTCGTGATGTTGCGGGTATTTGGTTGAACGACAAAATTGTCGTGAGCGAGCGTACCAACGGGAAGACTACTGATGAGCAACGATCGGGCAGCGACGCGATTCTGGCGGGCGTTCCAACGGTGGTATTGGTAAACGGATCGAGTGCGAGTGCGAGCGAAATCGTGTCGGGCGCACTGCAAGATTACAAAATTGCGACGCTAGTCGGAGAGAAGACCTATGGCAAGGGTAGTGTCCAGAAACTCATTGAGCTGCCCGACGGATCTGTACTGAAGGTAACGGTCGCCAGGTGGTATACGCCAAATGGCAAGAATATTAACAAGCAGGGCATTAGCCCAGATGTGGCTGTGGCACTGTCTGCCGAAGACGCCAATGCGGGACGTGATCCTCAGATGGCGGCAGCGTTGACTCGCCTCGGTAATTAGCATAGTATAAGCAGTATGGATAGTGAACAAACAGCTCCAGCCAAACAGCCTGTCGAGGCAAGTGCGGGACTGAAAAAGAAAATTTTATTGGTCGAAGACGACGAAGCACTTGCTGCAGTCTATCGATCACGGCTCGAACTCGAAGACTTTGAAATACAGCATGTTAATAATGGCGAGAACGCCCTACAGGCGGCGAAAGAATTCAAACCAGATCTTATTTTGCTGGATGCAATGATGCCAAAAATCAGTGGATTTGATGTGTTGGACATATTGCGTCACACGCCAGACACCGCAAATATACGTGTCGTTATGCTAACGGCACTCTCACAGCCAAAAGATAAAGAACGCGCAGAAGCACTGGGTGTCGATGATTATCTAGTGAAATCACAGGTAGTGATCGGAGACGTTGTCGACAGGGTTCGACATCATCTGGGAATTACTCAGTAATAAAAAATAGCCCCGATGGGGCTATTTTTTTGCAAGGAATCGATTATTTTACGACAACTTGTGTACGTGGAACGGTTTTGCCGGTGAATTTAGCTTTTTTCACTTTCGCGAAGCTGACGACACCGTCAACAGCAGCATGAATAGTAAAGTCACGGCTGATGTATGTGCCAGGACCAGCGATTTTTGTGCTGCCAGTTTGGCGGACGAGTACTTCGCCTGCACGAACTTTTTGGCCACCAAAGCGTTTGACGCCGAGGCGCTGACCAGCATTGTTATGGATGTTTTTGCTGGATCCACCAGCTTTAACGTGTGACACGGAAACACTCCTTAATTAGTATCAAAATCTCTACAATTGTATAGGAAATAGTGTTATACGTCAACCCCTGTTAGCCGAAAAAGTGAAAAGAGTAGGGCAAGCTGAAAATTGCCTTTTATTGATTAATATTGACTAATATGTAAAATCTGCGTATGATAGATACAACATTGGACTCGACGAAAGGTGAACCAATGTCGCACAGAAGTGACAGCAAACGAGTACAGAACTGGGTGTTTACGGCATGGATTGTCTTGGGACTTTCCCTGTTCGCCGGTCTGGTAGTCAAGGCTTTCGATGACTATCCGAGCCAGCCACATTCCGTTTCTGTAGAAAAGACCGTGCCTGTACGGGCTTACGGACCGAGCGATACCAGTAGCCTCGAGGATTTTTATGCTCAGCTGTTTGCACCAGAAGACCGACCGGTTGACTGTCAGCCTTCCACAGGTGAACCGTTGGCCGATCTGATGCTTGGCATCACTGCCTGCTAAACGCTCGGCGTGGCGGACTGGTTACCTATAGTAGCCAGTCCGCCACACATAGACCCCAATTTTAACGGGTCTATTTTTTATTGAGGACGAGTAGTTCGCGAGCAACGACTTGTTCGGGACGATAGTAGAGCAAATCTTTGGCATCGATGTTTTTGAAATGAACTTGTTCGTACCCTAACGCATCGAGGTTTTTGATCAACGGCAGGTGGGCAAAGTTTTCTTTGCCGTCGTTCCATGCGGGGATAGCAATACACAGTGGTGTGCCTGATGGAAGTTGCGAGCCGATGTTCTTTAGGAACTCAGATATAATATGATCACAATTACGTCGTACTTCACCGAGCTTGGTGTCGGACGGTGGAGCGCTAAACGGTTGGCCGAGATAGGTTTCGCCCACGACTGCGTCAACTTGTTTGTCCCATGTGAATTTCATTGCGTCACCTTCGGATAGAGTGACTTTGGTTGATACGTTGAATTTATCTTGTAGCCAGTCAAGGTTTTGGCGGGTGTAGCGGATCATCTTTTCGGATAGGTCGGTGCCATAGACATTGAGTCCCATCAGGGCTGCTTCCTGTAAGACGACACCGGTGCCACAAAAAGGATCGAGAACAGTGAAGTCTTTGTGTGTTTGAGGGACGGCTAAATTGAGCATAATTTGAGCGAGTTTGGGAGGGAGCATACCGACAAATGCGTCACGCGCTGGGCGTTCTTGATCACGACGGGCGAGAGCGGTGATGTTTTGTGAACCGGTGCTTTCTGCGATGATGACTTTGCCGCTGTGACCACGAATCACGAGGAGCTCAACTTTGTTGGGCGAGAGGCCGAGTTTGTTATGGTGGCTGGTGGCCGTACTGAGTACTGCTTGGTCGTTAGGAACGAGTCGTAAACTGACACCTTTGCTTTTGAGGCGAGATTTGAGAATCAATCCTGTATGCTGCACATCCCGTGGTGAGACACTAAATCCGTAGGCGCTAATGCCCAGGGTAATCTTGCCCGATGCGGACGACCACTTGTTATAGTATTCATTCACAAGATGAACGCTTGCTTTGCGCCAATCTGCAGTCGAGAGTTCGGCGATGACATGGCCAGCGCGGATAGTGCCACCAAGTCGCTGTACATCAAAAGCATCGCTCTTTACCAGAGCGGAATCATGAGAAAACCACTGTGCATTTCCGAACACTCGTTCGAGTTCGGCCATACCGAGGGCGGGCTGTCGCCCGAGCATCGCAATATACATGTCATTAGTATATACTGAACATATGTCTTTCCGTGCATGGTTGAGTGTATTAACAGTGGTCATTTTGGCCGTTATTTTATTTGCATCCCGAAAAGAACTGATGCTTGCATGGGAATTACTGGGTCGAGTTGATCTGTGGATATTGTCACTTATGATCCCGATGCAGATCCTCGTGTACTATGCGGGGGGCGAAATGATTTTTTCTTATTTGCGCGGCAAGGGCCAGCTGAAAAAGGTGCGTCGGTACCAATTAGTCCGCATTGCATTAGAGGGTAATTTCGTGAACCACGTACTGCCGAGTGGTGGCGTAAGCGGTGTGTCATATCTGACATGGCGACTAGGTCTCTATGGCATTCCGTATGGTAGGGCGACGATGGCGCAAGTTGTTCGCCATGCTGCAGGATTTGCCGCATACGCCGTTCTGCTATTGATCGCATTATTCGCGGTGACAGTTGACGGTACACTAAATCGCTGGATTATTTTGGCCAGCTCAATGATATTTGGATCGATCGTTGTCGCATTCGTCGCAATTGTCTATCTATTGAATAGCAAACGTCGCGTCGATGTATTCGCAAGCTGGCTGTACCGCGTGATTAATGTTGTCGTGCGTCGCGCGACATTTGGCAAAAAACGAAAGTGGCTACGCGAAAAAGTCATTATTAATTTCCTCGAGGAAATGCATAGTGATTTTTTGGAACTGAAACGCGACAAGAAATTATTGGTACAGCCAATGATATGGGGGATTGTTTATACATTGGGTGACGCGAGTTTATTCATGATTGCATTCTGGGCACTAGGCGAGGTGTTTAACCCGGCGCCGATTTTGATCGCATATGGTGTCGCAACGGTCGCAGGTTTGTTCGTATTGACCCCAGGGGGTGCTGGTGCCTACGAAGCAGTCATGGTGACGTTTCTATCATTTGCAGGCATCGCCAGCGGAGTGGCGATCGCCGGTACGCTTTTGGCACGCGTCGTGATTCTTCTTGGTACGGTTATTTTTGGGTATGTATTCTATCAACACGCGCTAAATGCATATGGGGGCAAAGATGGACGCACCAAGATTCAGCGTCAGTGATTTTATCGCTGTTACCAATCAGACCCTTGAATATGCTTATCCAACGGTTGAAATAGAGGGAGAGGTAGCGAGTTTTAAGGTCAATCAGGGAAAATTCGTCTTTTTTGATTTGAAGGATGCTGGTGGAAGCGTCGGATGTTTTATGATGCTGTTTCAGCTACGGGTACCGGTAGAGGACGGTATGAAGGTGATTGTGACTGCAGCGCCAAAACTAACGCAGTGGGGCAAATTTAGTTTGACGGTGCGTGCAATTCGTCCTAGCGGAGAGGGTAGTCTCAAAAAAAGTTTTGAATTACTCAAGGCAAAATTAGAAACAGAGGGATTATTCGCCTCGGAACGCAAGCGCCCATTACCGTCTATACCACGTCATATCGCTGTCATCAGTAGCCCACAGGCTGCCGGGTATGCCGATTTTATTAAAATATTGAACGACCGCTGGGGTGGGTTAAGGGTAGATGTGGCCCCCGTTCAGGTTCAGGGTGCCGATGCTCCTGACCAGATAATTCGCGCGTTGAACTATTTTAGTACTCAGGAGCAACTACCAGAAGTAGTGGTGATTATTCGAGGTGGCGGTAGTGCTGATGACTTGAGTGCATTTAATGACGAGCAGCTCGTGCGGGCGATCGCTGCGAGTCGTGTACCGACCCTGACTGGTATTGGTCATGAAGTTGATCTATCGCTCAGTGATTTGGCGGCGGATATGTCGGCGGCAACACCAAGTAATGCGGCACAGATTGTTGTACCAGATAAAAACGACAGTATTCGACGCGTGCGAATGCAGGTCCAAACTTTGTTGCCGAGACTGTTAAGTATTGTCGAACAAACACGACAAAAACTGGAGGGAAGGATCGATTCAGCAATGAGCATTACTGAAAGACAGATCGATATTCGGCGCGAGCGCTTGGCACAGACCCGTCGTCTGCTGGCCGAATTTGACCCACAGCGTGTACTGGAGAGGGGCTATGCGTTGATACGCGGTCGCGTGGCAGTCGGTGAATCAATAGAGATAGAGACGCGACAAGCTATAATAAAAGCAAAGGTTGAGGCATATGACAAAAGATAATAAAACAATTCAGCAAAAGATCGATCAGCTTGATAAAGCTGTTGCATGGTTTGAAAGCGACGATTTCGAACTAGAGCAGGCGAGCGCTAAGTTAAAAGAAGCCGCCAAACTTGCCGCAGACATTGAACATGATCTCGATACTGTCGCGAATGACATTCAGCTGGTGAAAAAGTCATTTGCTAGCGATACCGAATAATGATGAGTTGGTGGCTATGGTTCATTATTGTCCCAATAGCGATATTTTGTTTGGTTGTGCTACGTGGTGCGCCATATGTACCGTCAAAGAGAAAACTGCTTGATCGTGCGTTTACAAAACTGTATCCTCTGAGTGATAAAGATACCCTGGTGGATATAGGAAGTGGTGATGGCGTTGTTCTGCGGGCCGCCGCGCATAGAGGCGCCAAGGCAATTGGTTATGAGATTAATCCCATTCTCGTTGTGATCTCACGATTTATATCGAGGAGTCCTCTTATCTCTGTACGATTGATGGATTTTTGGTATGCAGATTTACCGACTGAAACAACCGTGATTTATACATTTGGCGAAGCGCGCGACATAAAAAAAATGTTCGAAAAAGCTCGATCGACTGCCATTGCTCATCAAAAAACAATCTATTTCATCAGTTTTGGGTTTGATGTGCCTGGTGAAAAACCACATCGGTATGATGGAAGTTTTTATCTCTATAAGCTAAAGCCTTTACAGCGTGGGTGAGCATAAGTATAATGGCGGATATGACATATTCTGATAAACGCGTGCGTGAATCCGGTGTAATATCTGGACTGATGGTTGCAGTTATCGGACTGAGCGTTTTGGTACTCGGTCTGGGATCATTTGCGATTTGGGCATTCGTGTCGTTTAACGACGCGCAGAGCAACGTTGATGACAAAATTGCTATCGCGGTTGCACAAGCAAAAGAAGACCAGAGTAATGCGGACGAAGAGAAATACACAGAGCGTGAAAAAACTCCAACAAAGAAGTTTACGGCGCCTGACGATTATTGTGGTTTGTCGTTCCAATATCCAAAAACCTGGAGTGCGTTTGAATCAGAACAGCTCACCAATGGCGGGGACTACAAGGCATATTTGAATCCAGACGTTGTTCCACCAATTAGTAACAGTCAGCAATTTGCTCTCCGCGTGTTAATCGAACAGAAAGATTATGATGACGTGCTGAACCAATATCAGGGATTAGTACAAAAAGGCGCATTACGCGAAAGTACTGCTAACTCGCAGGGTAACCAAGGTGCACGATTAACGGGCGATTTCAGCAAAGATATTCGTGGTGATGCAGTGATATACCGATGCCGCGACAAGACGATTACGGTGCGAACAGATGCAGACGCATTCAAAAAAGATTTTGATGCTGTACAGCGAACTATTTCCTTCAATTCATAGTTATTCAATGGCATGAAAGTCCGCAAACCGGCAGGTTGGCGTGATAAACTGGAATCAGTTATGGAACCGGAGGATAGGCAGTTAGATATATGGGACGAATCTGTCCTAACGATGGCTGCAGCAAGTGAGTTAACATCACCCCTGGTATTGCTGAGACAACTTGGTCTGGCGATTGGTGATAATGTTGATGATGCTGAACGTCGTCATTTAGCGCAGCGACTGACGCTCACCAGTGAACGCGCACTCCGACTAGCTGCGAGTGTCAGTATGGTTGCATCTAACCAACGAACATTGCCGTTAGAACCTATCAATCCGGTCAGTGTTTGTCAGGACGTTATTCACGAATTGTCTCCATTGTTTGCGGCACATGGTCGCGCAATTACATTGCAACAGCGTTCACGTATCCCATTACTTGTTGCCAATAGGCAACTGCTCGAACGCGTGCTGCTAGGGTTCGGTGATAACGCACTCCATTACGGATCCGAGGAACGCCCAATCAGGATGACAATTAATAGTAAGGGCGACCGCGTGCGTATTGGTGTCAGGGACTATGGACCACCCGTACCAATTGATATGTGGGATCGTTTAGAAAAACGTGTTGCTCGTCGTGCTGCGGCACCATTGTCGAGTCGTCCAAATGCTAGTGGCGTAGGTTTGCTGGCCGCAAGACGTCTGGCGGAATTAATGGAATGTACTGTTGGATTAATTCGACATCGTGACGGCGCAACATTTTATATTGATCTGAGTGTGTCAAAACAAATGAGTCTGCTATGAGTCAGTCAATTTTTGTACTGGAATCGGATCAATGGCTAGGGGATCACTACCAGCGTACACTTGAGGGTCAGGGGTATACGGTGCTGCGTTCCGATGATCCGTACGAAGCCATGGATATGATTGACGATCATGCACCATCGGCGATTATTATGAGTCTTTTGTTTAATGGCGCTGGAGGGATTGGATTGTTACATGAATTGCAAAGTTATGTCGATACGGCAAAAATTCCAGTCATTGTGTGTAGTGGCTTGCCGGCGGTCAATTTAGAAGAGCTAGAACCGTATGGCGTCAAACGTTTGATTGATAGTACAACCATGCAGCCAAGTGATTTGACCGCAGCAGTGCGGAGTGTGCTGGCGTGAGAACGACTCGTGGCAAAGCGATTGTGCTGCGCCGAACAAATTTTGGTGAAGCGGATCGTGTCCTAGACCTATTGATGCCAGAGGGCCGTATGAGTGTAATGGCACGCGGTGTTCGAAAAGAAAAATCAAAACTTGCAGGTGGGATAGAGTTGTTCGCTATCTGTGATGTTGTCATAGGTGAAGGTAAGGGTGATTTAGGTATATTAACGTCAGCGAGGTTAGTTCATTTTTACCGTCATATTCTTGATGACTATGATCGTCTGCAATTTGCCTACGAGGCTTTAGCACAAGTTGCCAAAGCAAGCAGCAGTCTAGAGGAGTCGTCATGGTACGACATCACTGCCGAAATATTGGCAGGTTTGGATGTTGCTACGATCCCACTACCGTTGGTGCAGACATGGTTTTATGTACGTGTCGCCGAATTATTGGGTGACGCGTTGAATACAGACCGAGATTATAATGGAGTGCCACTTGCTGTAGACAAAAGCTATCGCTACGATAGTCAGGAAAAAGGATTTATTGAAGACGCGCGTGGTAATATCACGTCTGATCATATAAAAATATTACGTTTGGTGGCTGCGAAATCACTAGGCGTGATTGTACAGGTGGGGGGCATGAATGAGTACCTTGGCGACTGTTTATTCGTCGCTCGTCAGCATGCGTCGTTGCAGCAAGCAATCAAATAGGGGGATGCTGGTCCCAGGGCTTATGTTGTGTATCAGCATAATACAAATTTTGAAAAAGTACAGTCTATTTTCAGCAAGAATGGCAAATCTGCTATAATAATAGGTAATTATGAGCGAAAATACAGAGAAGAATGTCGAAATGGAAAACATTGTCAGCCTGGCGAAACGTCGAGGTTTTATTTATCCTGGCTCTGATGTCTATGGCGGCCTTTCGGGTACTTGGGATTATGGTCCGTTGGGCGTGGCGCTGAAACGCAATGTCATGCAGCTATGGTGGAAGATGTTTGTTGATGATCGTGACGACATGTATGGTGTTGACGCAGCAATTTTGATGAATAAAAAGGTATGGGAGGCGAGTGGCCATACGGCAACATTCACTGATCCACTAATCGAATGCGCGACTGGTAATTGTAATATGCGCTATCGCGCAGACCACTTGATTAAAGATTACATTGGTAGTGAAAAGTTTGATGATTACGTTACTCTGGTTGATCAGATTAGGGAAGATTTTTTTCAAGCTCAAAATGATGAGGGTATTCCACATTTAATGACCCGACTAATTGCAGAATTCTATCATAATGATTCTCAACGACAGAAGTTAGAGGAATTTGCAAATGGCTATCGGGCATTACAGTTTGAGAGGGGTGTTTCCTCGGTGGCGCTATATTTGCAGCGTGTATTAGAAAATACGTATATGAGCAGTTTGAGCAGTAATAGTCTGAATGATGCTAAGTTATCTGCGAATTTTGAACGCTATGCCGATAATCAATGGCTTGATTTAGCATATCAGCTATTTTTGAATAAAAATGTTACTTGTTCAAAGTGCGGTGCAAAATATTGGGCATTGCCACGTCAGTTCAATATGATGTTCAAAACGCACGTGGGCGCTATTGAGGATGACACATCAATTAGTTATCTTCGTCCTGAAACAGCTCAGGGTATATTTACGAATTTTAAAAACGTTGTTGATAATTTTTATCCTGATCTACCATTTGGTTTGGCACAGCAGGGCAAGGCATTTCGTAACGAAATCAGTCCACGTGATTTTATTTTCCGCAGTCGCGAATTTGAGCAAATGGAAATCGAATATTTTGTTGAACCAGACAAATGGGAGGCGTCATTTAATGCACTCCTTGCCGATACGCATACATTCCTCGATGCGTTGGGTCTGCCGCAGGATAAAGTTCATGAACTAGAAGTACCTGCCGAAGATCGTGCACATTACAGCAAACGAACAATCGACATTGAATACGATTTCCCAATTGGAAAAGAAGAGTTGATGGGTATCGCATACCGCACTAATTTTGACCTCATGAATATTCAGAACAATTCTGGTAAAAGCATGGAATATACCATCAAAGGTACGAACACAAAATTTGTTCCACATGTGATTGAACCATCATTTGGTGTCGAGCGTGCTGTTATGGCGGTGATGGCTGCGGCGTACACCGAAGATGAAGTGAACGGTGAAAAACGTATCGTCATGAAGTTCCCAGAGCATTTGGCGCCAGTAAAATATTGCGTATCGCCACTTTTGAAAAACAAGCCTGAACTTGTCGAAAAAGCACGTGAAGTGTATCGGATTTTGAAAAAGAAACATGGCAATGTCCTGTGGGATGATAACGGCAATATTGGTAAACGATATCGCCGTCAGGACGAAATCGGTACGCCATACTGCGTGGTTGTTGATTTTGATTCTCTCGAAGATAACACTGTTACAATCCGTGATCGCGACACAACAGAACAGCGTCGCGTAGCCATTGCAGATTTAGACGCGTAACTCTGTTACAATATTGGCAGTTATGAAACACGTTCTCACGTTTCCGGGGTTTGCGGAGAGTTCACACGCTCGGGGGCTCTATACTGACATTCAAAATGCATTTTCTACGGATTACCAATTCCATATATTGCCGTTTTATGAAGAAAAGCCAAACGGTGATCGCGTTGTTCATTCGATTCAGCATCATGCCGAAACAATCCAGGAATACATGGATAGTCTCGATGGTGAAATAACAATGCTTGCGAAATGCGCAGGGTCACGCGCGGTAATATCAATGGATGATGATCACATTGGGCGTCTCGCAAAACTCTGTTTGTTTAATCCTCCGTGGCGAACGAGTAACCGATTTTTGGAGTATCAATTAGCAAACTGGAATGGTACAAAACACGAGGACGGTTCGTGGACGGTTCCGCGTGAAGGGCAGGGTGCCTATGTGGTGACTGCTGGATATATTCATTCAAAACAGTACGAAGTTGATTCAGTGAATACGTTTAGTGTCATGGATAGATTGCGTGCTATCGCCACTATGCCATCACCTGATCTTTATATTGTACGTGGTCTGGAGGATGAAATGTTTTCGCCGATACGCACTGATACCATCACGGGTGCTCGAACGATCGATATCGAGGGCGGTACCCATCATTTAACCGGTGAATCGCGCAAAAAAGTGATTGGCGCACTGGCGCTCAATAACGTACTGTAACGTCACGGAGCACTAGGGTATAAGCGGAGTGAGGTAAGGGCAGATGGATCTATTCATACAATTTGTGGGTTTTGTCGGCATCGTGCTACTGCTCACTATATTTCAGGTAAACAATCGAAAAACGATCCTTTATCTGCAGATTATTTCATGCATTGTGTGGGCGCTTTACTATGCGTTACTGAGTTCCTATACGCCAGCGGTATTGATAGCAATAGGGGGCATCCGAAGTTATCTATTCGAGAAATATCGTGAACACGAATGGATTTATGAAATGACGATTGTCATCTATGCAGTTGCCACGCTCGTGACGTGGAAAAATGGGACAACGATCCTGGCGCTGATAGGAATGATTATTGCGACAACAGCATTATGGCAAAAACACCCGAGAATGATACGTCTCGTGTCTTTACCGGCTGTACCATTTTGGATTGCATATGATGTGCTCAATGGGTCGTATATGGGACTAATTGGCGACATGATTACGATGACATCGGTTGTTGTTGGATTTCTACGGTTCGATGCATTGCCATACATTCGACGTCGTTGGTCGCGACCAGAAACAACCGATCTGGGCGAAGTAGTTTGATATAATTGCGCCATGAAGGTAAAGAGATAATGAATCCAGAAATGTCATTCGGTGTCGTTGCGGATTGTCAGGCGGCAAATGCTGATGATATGGCCGGAAGAGTTCGCGGTACGAACGATGAATTTCTCAACTGCTATCGGTTGTCTCCGTATAAATTAGAAGAAGCAGTCCGTACGTTCAATGAATTTGATCTAGAATTTATTGTACATTTGGGCGATTTTGTTGACAGGAATTTGCGTGACGCAGAACGTTTGCACCGAATTGTGGGACGCGCTGTGGCGCCACTCTATCATGTACTGGGTAATCATGAATTTTGGAATCATGATCCGCTGGAAACGGTACTGGCCGCATACAATATGGAGACCAATTATTATTCTGTGCGCAAAAAGGGATATCGATTTATTATGCTTGATACCTGTGATCTCGGTGTTCTGGAGTATCCAGAAGGATCGCCAAAGTGGCAAAAGGGCAGGGCGCTTTTGGATTCGATGCGGCAGAATAATGCGATCAATGCCTACTACTGGAACGGGGGGATTGATGATGAGCAGATGCAATGGATGGACACTGAATTGTCTGAAGCTGCAAAAAATGATGAGCGGGTTATTCTGTTTGCGCACCATCCGGTGTTTCCTCCAGGTGCGCTGAATGCGCTCAACGAAAATGAAATTATGCAAACGATTGATCGTCATGAAAATGTCGTGGCATTCATCAATGGTCATAATCACGGGGGTAATTTTGGTATAAGAAATGGCGTCCCCTATGTCACGATTGAAGGTATGTTAAGCAGCAAAACGAATGCCTATGGGGTTGTTGATGTGTATGGCGATAGGTTAGAGATTCGTGGCTATGGTCGTGTACCTAGCCGGACGTTACCACTGTCTTTGTGATGGTGCTGTTGCAATTAGCATAAGCAAGAGTACAATGGTGCTATAACAATTCGGGAGGGTTCCATGGCGCAAGAACAAGGTGAAAAAAGGTCTGGCAAAGAAACTGAACATGAAACATCGATGAGTCCAGAAGCTGCGGCTCAGGCAATTGCGAGCGCAAATCAGCAGGCTGTCGTCGACGAGGCGTTAAATGATACAGATGATCTGTTAGATTTTATCGACGATGTACTTGAAGAAAACGCAGAGGAATTCATCCAGTCATTCCGACAAAAGGGCGGACAATAAACTACGGACGATAACCGTACGGGTCAGAGAAGGGGAACGATCCACCTAGCTGACCACCGCTATTCCAGCTGTAAATATGGGCACCTAGTTGGTTCTGGGAGTCAATAATATACTGTGCGCGTATCGCGGCACGGGTCAGTGGCGCCTGCCGCTGTAATAATTGAACCTCTGGGTCCTCAGCATCGAGTCGCTCCATGAGCAATCGACCATTACCTTTTGGCAGTACGCGGTCCCACTGCAGGGAGCGTGTCTTTGATTCGGCATCACCTTTTTCGAACGCACCGATTTTATCCAGCCAATAATGTTTTGTTGCAACACTAAAATTGCGCAACAGGTAATCATCATACTCTACCTTTTTAGGATTGCTGCGACGGAATGCGTCAATGATGAGCGGCCATTCATTGGCTGCATGGACTTCATCGGCCGGAAGGTCAACGCGTTCACACAGAAAAAGAACTTTTTTCGCTAGTTCCTCACTAATATCGAGCATGTTTCGTTTTTTTCCTGATTCTACTTCGGTTTTCCGGCGTAGTGTCAGGTCGGCCATAAATGTATGGGCGGCCTTCACTGGATCTTTGATAACAATATCGTCGAATTCGCCGCTGTTAAATAGATCAGCATGTTCGCATATACGTAGCATGAGTGATGTCGTAGCAAGTGCATGACGCCGAGCGGCAAGCGAAAACGGTGCGTCAACAAATCGTGTCTCTACACGCAACCATCCACCGCCAACAGTATCTATTTCGTTTGATAAAGCGAGCGCCATGGGTTTTTGTCCAGCATTGGTGCGTCGAGCCAAATACGTCTCAATAGGGTAGCCGCCAATGCCTTTGGCTTTTTGCGAAAATTCATATTTGTTACGAGAAACAGTACCCGACATCGCGGCGACACGCGTCGCATAATAGGTGGGGAGAAGATGAATGAGCAATCTGTCGGAGGATAAAAGTAGTTGGTTTGGTGCCATAAAGTTTTCGTGCACACCGTTGGTATAACGCAATCTTTTGTCCGGAGTGTCGTCTTCAAGTGATGTGCCACTTATGCGAAAAATACCACGATGTCCAATACCGGACGCTTCGACAATCGTTGAAAGTATAGCCACACCGGCAATGTCAGCTGCGGCTGCCTGGTAGGGTCCGAGACATTCGGGGGTACAGTATTCTGCGTGTCCGACATCTTGGTACAGTCGCGATCCAAGCTCGGTGTAGCCACCGAGGTTACGGATACCAGCACGGTCCATAGCTGGTTTTGAGATGTATTCGCCAGGATAATGATCGACGCCGTCTTTGTCTGTTGCTTGAATATTATATTCGCATTCAACCCCAATAATCCGGGGCGGTACAGGGTCGTCTTTGGAATAAAACATAGCCGGTGTTATTTTTTTATCCGTGACACGTTTCATGTTGGCATTATAGTCCTTATGCTAAAAAAGCAAAACAATAAAACACAAGAACACTTGCTATACTAGAGAGAATGATTACGTATTATACAGATGGTAGCGCAAGCCCCAATCCTGGACCTGGGGGGTTTGCAGTTATACGAGATGGCGTTCCGTATATGATTGGCGGCGAGCCGAATGGTGGCGAAACAACGAATATTCGCATGGAAGGATTGGCGATCAAAACAGCCTTAGAGGATGCCGATGGTGCTGAATGCCAAATCTATACAGATAGCGAATTCTGGATTAATGTGATAACAAAATGGGCGCCAGGATGGGAAGCGAAAGGCTGGAAGAAAAAGGGCGGTGAAATAAAAAATCTCGATATTGTCCGTGAAGTGTATCCTCTATATAACGAATCGAACGCGATATTAACATGGGTACGTGGTCACGAAGGTGACGAAGGCAATGAGATGGCAGATGAATGGGCCAATAAAGCCCGTGAGCGCCATGCAACGACACCGGTAAAGCTGTAGCATTTTGAGCATGATTCCAGTATTATACGTAATATGATACGTCGGCTTTTGGTTGGGGGAGTAACACTGTTAATTGCGGTATTTGCGTTTCCACTGCATGCCGACGCTCTTTCATCGAGTTCTAAACAGTTTATTAGTGCTGATAATACGTTCTATGCCTACGTAAAGGGCGGTGAATCGATTAGCGCGGCATTTACCAGGGTCAACCAAGACGAGCCATTTGATACTGTACGTGGTGATGTGACCGTGACGCTGGATGGACCGGAATTTGCGACAAAAACTTGCGTGATTCCAAAGGACGTCGCAGTAGGCAAAGGATGTACGTTTGCACCCCAGGTAGCGACAAAAAGCGGTATTTGGCGGATTCAGTTCGCAGTGCCAGCGACAGCACGTTCGTATAAGGAAGTTGCGCCTGACGTTCGTTGGGCAAAAAATTTATTCAGTTGGAGCGTCGATGTTTCGGGTGCTGATGGTGAAGAGCAAGGACGTGTGTGGACCGAGCGATATGCGATACGTCAACCGGTCGCGAGCAGTTATCTCGATGATTTTGTGACACATTACATCAGCGAAGACGGATATATCTACAAGGCTGTTAATACGGGCTATAATGGTCAGATTTCAACACTGTCGGCAGACTCTATTGGTATTCGAAAAGGAACGGAATGCGTTTCTGCCTATCAAAGTGCAGATGTGAATAGTACGACGCTGTCGCCGGCGCTGGGTACCTGCGGTAATGCATACAAATTATTTTTCGAGGAGCCATCTGGTGATTTACCGCCAAAAGCAAATCGTTGGGATGATACCAGTGATTGGATTCGACCGAATATTAATCGACCATCGATTGCAGAATTACATTTCACATCAGACAAATCAACCGACCAGCTGTCTGGTACGATATCTTTCTTTCTGAGGAATTTTATTGGACAATACAAAATAAAAATTGACGTTGATAACGACGGTAGTTTTGATGGTCAAAGCGATGTCGTCATGAATGAACAAATGAAAAAACTATCCAGCGGATTACAACAAATTCGATTTGCCGGCGTTGATAAAGACGGGCAGGTGATACCAATATCTCAAAAAATCGGAATCAAGGTAGAGATCACAAAAGTAGCCGAAATCCATTTGGTTGCAACGGATGTTGAGGGCCGTACGGGTGGAATAGAATTAGTACGACTGAATGGTGATAACGCGCCAACGACAAAAATTTGCTGGAATGATTCTGAATTGACTCCGCTGGCGGATATAACACTGATGACATCAAAATTGGACGGGCGGGATTGCCCAGATAGTATCGGTGGTGTGCATCGTTGGGCTTATGCCGATGCTTCGTGGGGTAATGCGCGATATATTGATGACTGGGCTTATGCCTCTGCAAAATTACTAGGCAACAATAAAATTGTCTACCCGGAAGATACCGCTGCAGCATCAGGAATCGTACAGCGTAATTGGCTCGTTATTGTATTGGCAATTGTAGGGTCATTGGTAGTTGTCGGTGGTATCGTTGCGGCAGTTGTTATTCGCCGCAAAAAGAATCGTGAATTGCAACAAATTGTTCCACCGGCACCTCTGCCATCAACTGACACGACCGTTTCCGGCCAACCAATCGACAATAACGATCGCTACTAGCTTGTGGTGTAAGTAAACGTTTTTGTGAGTGCACAAGCATTGGCGGTTGATCCTGACGGAAGTGCAGTGAGTACGTTTGCCAGTGATGTAGGAAGTGATGCGTTGATATTTGTGAAATCTGCTGGACAGCTGTTTTCAAAAAAGTTTATTAGTTGTGTTGTCACTGTGTATGGGTTGCTGCCTGTCACGTACGAAAAGGCGATTGGTCCAACGAGCGCATCATTCAATGATGGACCGGCGTTATTAGGCGCGTTGCCTATTTTTGTGAGTTCAGTAAGGACGTTCGTACTGTTTGTGCCGGTTGCGTCGACGTATGCCGTGGAAACAGATGACTGAAATTGGCCACATTTGTTGCTGTAACTGGTGAACGAACCAAGACAGGCAGTGACATCGCCTGCAGGAGTGCCTAGCGCAGGGTTAGGATTTGTTGGATACACAAAGTAACGATTCTTGTAGTTTTCAAAACTCGCCATCCATGATCGCGTGTCGGTTTCGCGCGCTTTATCACGATAGTTTTTTGTGACACCGTTCCAAGTCACCGTCGTAATACCGGCGATGATGCCAACCACGATAACGATAAGGAGTACTTCGACGAGCGTATAGCCGTATGATGACCGGTTCATACACTAAGCATAAGCAATATTTCGTGTTAGCACAAGCTGATACAATAGACAGATGGATCAAGCACTTGCACTTGAAATTATGCTAGCGGGGGAAAGTGTTTTGCTGACCGGTCCCGCCGGATCCGGAAAAACACATGTACTCAACCAATTTATTCGGCACGCGAAAGCTGCCGGTAAGCATGTGTCCGTTACCGCAACAACAGGACTTGCCGCCACGCATCTGGGAGGCACGACGATACATGCATGGGCGGGAATAGGCGTCATGGATGAACTGCCTGATCGATTTGCTGACCATGTCAGTAAAGGGCGACGCGATATTATCACAAAGACGGATGTTCTCATTATTGATGAGATTAGTATGCTACATGATTTTCGTTTAGATATGGTGGATATGGCATGTCGTTTAGTACGAGAAAATCCTGATGTGCCATTCGGTGGTATTCAGGTTATTATGTCGGGAGATTTCTTTCAGTTACCGCCAATTAATAGGGGAGATTCACGGGCAGGACGTTTTGTCGTGTATAGCAACGTATGGCAGGAATTAAATCCGACGATCTGCTATTTAGTGGATCAATATCGTCAAGATGACGAAGATCTACTGAAGATTCTGAATGCGATGCGCGCGGGAGATGTGCGCCGACATCATGCCGAAATGTTGCTGGAACGTGGCGATGTCGAACCTCCTGAAAGTAATTTAACAGAACTACATACCACAAATATTGACGTAGATAAAATTAATCAAGCAAAGTTAGATGAGCTGGCGAGTGACGAATATACCTATTCACAATCGACCACAGGCGGCGTGAATTATGTGGAGAATTTGCAACGATCCGTACTGGCACCAGCAGAATTAAAACTCAAAGAAGGCGCGCTCGTCATGGCGGTCAAGAATGCGACAGACCGAAAGTATGCAAACGGTAGTTTGGGGATTGTCACGGGATTTGATGTCCTGACAAACTATCCAATTGTAAAATTTCATAACGGCAGAACAGTCGACATGATTCCCGACAGTTGGGAACTCCGAGACGGAGACAAGAAACGTGCCAGCATAACGCAAATACCACTACGACTGGCCTGGGCGATCACCGTTCATAAATCACAAGGTATGACGTTAGACGCTGCCCGGATAGATTTGGGCAAGGCATTCGTCGAAGGCATGGGATACGTCGCTTTAAGCCGTGTAAAAAATCTGAACAATCTGTATTTGGCTGGGCTGAATCGCATGGCGTTACGTGTGAGTGACGATGCGAAGTATATAGATGCGCACCTGCGAGAAAGTAGCGATGCTGCTGCGGGTAAATTTGCTCATTTAATAAAAAAGGCAAAAAAGCGTCAGACAATGAAAGTCGTAGAAAAAAAGAAAAGTGACGGTAGCTGGGCGGAACGCCTAGAAAAGATGCGCGAAGAATACCCGAATGCCTATCGTCCGTGGTCGGCACGTGATGATGAGCAGCTGAAACTTGATTTTCAAAATGGCGTTGATATGAAAACGTTGAGTAAAAAGTTCGGACGTCACGAACGAAGTATTATTCTGCGTCTACAGAAATATTTTGGTGAAGATATCGTTATTTAAGCTCTGGTCGATTTTTTAAATCGAGAGATTTTTAGCGCGTCGGTCATAGGTGTTTTTAGTTGGATGATTTTGATACTCCCATCGGTAATATAAAATGTTCGAAATTGCTGACCACGGAATTTAAATGGTTCTCCCGGATCACTTGATGTGACGCGCTTGGTAACACCAGCGTCACGAAGTGTTTGAATAATAAAATCTCGTTCCTTTTCGGCTTCGTGACTACCGCCATGGGTGAGCTGTCCTGTCCGCCATTGAATGTCGATAGCATGTGTTTCTTCGGTTGCGGCACCGATCCAAATTTGTCGCTCAACATGGAGCACGCGGCGCAATTTGTCCCGCCAAAAATCGTAATGGGATGCGTTACGCGATTCGGTGTGAGGTTCCTGTAGTCGCCAAAAGCGAACATGATGACGCGTGCGTGCGCTGTTGGCATTGTTCGTTGGTATTTCAAATCCAATATCGTGTCGTCGATCAAAGAGATACAGATTTGATAGAGGAGAATCGGGGTAGGGCGTGTTGAATACAATTGAAATAACTTCGCGGAGGCCATTCCAAAATGTCAGCGGCTGTGCAGTATACCAACCTGCTTTGGTCATTGCACGAACAAGTTCTTTACGGTTTTTTGCAATGACTGCTAAAGTGACTGGGTCCGAGGGCCATCCGTCCCGTGTCGTGACATAGAGTGGAATATGGTCGGGCTGTAAAAAAACATGAAAGAGTCGCATGAGGGCGGGAATGACGATGTACGCCATTAAACAATAGACGATGAGTAGTGCAGAAAAGGCGGCAAGTCGACTGCCGGATTCTGGCCAGAATATCAGCAACAACAGATACAGCGTCGTAATGCCCAAAACCAAAATAATGAAGCGCCATAGCAGCCGTAGAACAAAGGGGATCATAACTATTTGTATTATAACAGGGTGGTATACTGATAGAACATGCAAGAACCATTTACACCAACAGAAATCAAAATCGCCGTAATCGGCGGTGGCACGGGTAGTTTTACTCTCCTGAGTGCTTTAAAAAATCATACAACGCAAATCGCAGCACTCGTGAACATGGCTGATGATGGCGGAAGTACTGGCGTCCTGCGTGATGAGTTGGGCGTTCTGCCACCCGGTGACGTTCGACAATGTTTGGTAGCGCTCAGTGATTCGCCAAAAGTACGCGACCTGTTTAACTATCGTTTTGATGAAGGAACACTAAAGGGTCATGCGTTTGGCAATCTATTTTTGACTGCTCTAGAAAAAATGACTGGTGATTTTGCTGCTGGTGTTGAGCTGGCGAGTGAAGTGCTAGGTGTGAAGGGAACCGTCGAGCCAATCACGCTCACGAATGTCACATTGGTGATGACTGAAAATGATGGTACAGAGGTACGCGGCGAATTTGAAATTAGTGATTATGATTTTGGCGGTAAACGGCCTGATTTTCATTTAGAGCCGGAGGCTGAGCCTAACCCGCGTGCAATTCGAGCAATTGAAACTGCCGACGTGGTTGTGATCGCACCAGGTAGTTTGTATGGTAGTTTGGCACCGGCGCTGATTGTACCTGGCATTGGTGATGCATTGCGGACATCAAATGCGGTAAAAATATATGTTTGTAATTTGGTGACAAAACCCGGACAAACTGATGGATATGACGTTGCGGATTTTGCAGATGAAATTGAGCGACTAGCGGGCGGTGCGTTTTTGGACGCGGTGCTATACAACACGGAAAAACCTACCGATGAATTGATGGATAAATATGCCAAAGCTGGTGAGAAAAGTGTTGCATTCCATGAAGAAAAATTCGACGGAAAATCCTACGTCGCGGTCGGGTCTAATCTGTTAGCGGGATCAATTTGGCAAAACAGCAGCACAGCTGATCCCATTGCGAATAGTCGAACATTGATTCGTCATGATTCCGGCGTTGTTGCTAATGCTATAATCGAACTATATGACGATATCCGAAGCAGACAACAAGCATGAATTCTACATCGTAGATTTTGATAGAACGCTTGTTGATTCGGATAAACTGCTCGAGGTATTTATTGAAATAGCAGACAGTCATTTTCATATTTCCAAAGAACACATTGAGAAAATCGACGCCGATATCAAACAGCGGGGGGACACATTCTTTTTAGCAAAATATGTTCGTGACCAATTGGCCGACAGTAATCAACTCGAAGTGTGGCATGAACTTGAAAAACAATTTATCCATGAATCACGTGCGCTGAACTATATGTTACCGGGGGCGGTCGAGCTACTTGAATGGTTACCGGCGCATGGCAAGCGATACGGTATTCTGACCTATGGTGATCCACTGTGGCAGCGTTTGAAACTCACCGCTGCGGGATTTAAACATGTCAGACACATTATTCTGGAACAAAAAGAAAAGGGGAGGTTCATCACGAATTGGCAAACGCCAGATGGCACCTTTCGTATCCCCGAGGCATTTGGTCGGGGCGAAGTCGACTATGTGGTACTGATCGATGATAAAGCGGTTAGCTTTACTGATTATCCCGACGGTCCGTCGAAGGGATATTGGGTGCTCGATCCAACCAATGAATTGCCGTCACAGCAAGGCAGTGTTCCTGAAAACGTCGTCCGCGTTGCAAATTTAAACGAACTTATACCATTACTTAAGCATTAGTATTGTGTTGTCATGCGCAAAAACACCCCACATATATGGGGCGTTTTTTAGTTATCCACAGTTTTGTGGATAAGTTTGTCATTTTATTACAAATTGTCAAAATTGGGGGTTGTAGTGGGTAGATGTGGGTAGTAATATAAATCCAGTGGCAACAAAAACAAAAAACCACAATTAAAAAATCAATCAACTCCACCCGAAGGGAAACCAAGGTGTCTAGCGTAGATTATTTTGAACGGAAGCTCGACGACAAGCGTCGTTTGACGATACCAGTCGAGTTACGTGCAGAATTTGCGTCTGGCGTCGTGTTAACTCGAGGGTTTGGTTCGTACTTGCATCTGTACCCACAAACAACATGGGACAATCAGGTTGAACCAGAGCTAAAGGGCAGTATACTCGACGAACGAATTGCCGATCTGAATGTTCGGTTTCGTCGTGGCAAGACCAGCGTGTCATTGGATGACAAGCAAGGTAGGGTCACAATCGAGCAACATTTGCTGGATTATGCTGGAATCAACCGGGACGTTGTATGCGTCCGCGTCGGTAGTTACTGGCGCGTGATGAGCGCAGACAGCCCGGATTAGTTGAATTTTAATTCCTGTCAGCTCTTTGACAATTCAAACTCTCGAGATCAACTATCTGGTAGCAGTGCGTGGAAACCCGTGGAAACCACATTTAGTGAAAAAAGATCCACTGCACCTTCCTCAAAAACACACCTCCCAAAAAAACTCCACCTCACAACACATAAGTCTCTCACGCGATGACAATAGTCATCGCCAACTTATATCTAAAACAAACACACCCCAAAACAAAAAGCACTGTTATCAGTTAGGTGATCTCGAATTTAAAGGCTTATGCCTTTAAAGCTCTCGACTGTAGTAATATAGGAGGGAGATGAGTAATGCACATCCACCACATGATTTACACGTTCCGGTTTTACTGGACGCGACGCTGGATTTGCTAAATCCGCAAAAGGACGAGAGTTATCTGGACCTGACGGCGGGTTATGGCGGTCATGCACGAGCGTTTATCGGACGAACGGGTAATGAAAAAAGTGCTACGTTGGTCGATCGCGACGATTTTGCGATTTCGCAGTTAGCGGAATTTGCAGAACGGGGCGTTCGATTGCTGCACACTGATTTTGTCAGCGCCGCGAGGCAGTTGATAGAAGAAGGTAAGCGATACGATATCGTGTTAATCGATCTGGGGGTGTCGTCACCACAGCTCGATCAGGGCGAACGAGGGTTTTCTTTTACAAACAGCGGTCCGTTGGATATGCGGATGGATCGACGTCAAGAACTGACGGCGAAACATATCGTCAATCATGCATCGAAAGATGAATTGACACGTATTATCCGGCAGTATGGCGAGGAATCGCCTGCTGATGCCAAACGTATTGCGGAAGCAATCGTGCTGGCGCGACCATTGGAAACGACAGAAGACCTCGCAGCGTTGATCAAGCAAACCATTCGTGGCTATCACCGAAAAGTGCATCCAGCTACGCGTACCTTTCAAGCGCTCCGGATCGCGGTAAACCGCGAACTAGAACAAGTAGAAGCAATCCTTCCACTCTTGCCTCAACTTCTCAACAAAGGGGGCAGGGTGGGAGTGATCAGCTTTCATAGTCTAGAGGATCGATTGGTGAAACAGTATTTTGCCGAACAACGAGACGCAGGTTTCGAAGCCGAACTACAGATACTGACCAAAAAGCCGATCGATGGAGCAACTGATGACGTTCACAATCCGCGATCACGTAGTGCAAAACTACGTGCCGCTGTGAAAATTTAAAAACAAACACAAAAGGAGGCATCACCACATGCCAATTCACATTCCAGTCCGTAACGAGTCTGTCGACACAACTGTCGTCGTCCGCGTTAAATAGGACAATATCAATAAGCAGGCGAGTGCCCCGAGCGCTCGCCGGCTTGCGCGACCGATGCTTCGACGAGCAGAATCTGTCACGCGAGCTTTCCCAACAAAAATAAACAGAGAAACCACCACAATGTCTTATCAATCAACCCAGCAGCTATACTCCAGCCGACGCCGACCGATGTCGAGCGGATGGAATCGCAACCAAAATACCGTTGCATTCGTATCAAGTGTTAAATTGGGCCCTGTTGCGCATACGGTCCTCGTTGCATTAATGATTACCGTCCTCGGACTTGTCTATTTGACGCAAGCGACACGAGCGACGGGGTACGATTATGAAGCACAAAAGATCGATAGCCAGATTGCAGAACTATCAACCAAAAAGGGTGACCTAGAAGTAGAAAACGCACGATTAACTGCACTCGAAAATGTTCAGAATTCTAACGTTGCAAAGGCAATGACAACACCTGCATCTACCGATTACGCCCGATAGGACGATGTCCAGAGGTATAATGAGATAATGCAGCTTCTGTCGCTTCAAAAGGGTAGTCGTTCAATACTTCTTGCTGTTGTATTGCTCGCTGTTATGGCGCTATTCGTCGCCAGGCTGTTTTATCTACAGATTATTAAACATGATGACTACGTCAAGCAGGCTGCGGCTGAACAAATCAAACCACTGATTATTCCGGCAAAACGTGGTTTGGTCTATGCCATGGACGGTGATACCCCTGTACAGTTGGTGATGAACCAAACGGTCTATACATTGTTCGCTGACCCAAGCATGGTCAACCAAACAGACAAGGTCCTCAGCGTTATTCGACGCGTCGCTGGCGGGAATCTCCGTCAAAACCTTGAAGGTTTATTGGCAAAAAAGGATACTCGTTACCAAATTTTGGGGACAAAACTGACACGCAAACAGGCCGAGATGATTAAGAAGGAGCGTTTGACCGGTATCGGTTTTCAGGAGATGACACAACGTGTATATCCCGAGGGTAGTTTGGCGGCTCAGACTTTGGGATTTGTGAATGCTGAGGGTCAGGGACAGTACGGTATTGAAGAGGCGTTGAACGATCGATTAACCGGTCGAGATGGTTTGTTGAAATCAGTAACTGACGTGAGCGGTGTTCCTTTGACGATAGGAAGTCAGAATATCAATAAGCCTGCCAAAAACGGCGATAATATTGCGCTAACAATTGATCGAAACATTCAGGCCTACGCCGAAAAGGCCCTAGCTGCTGGATTACAGAGATCTGGAGCAACCAATGGGAGCGTTGTGGTGCTTGATCCGCAGTCTGGTAAGGTGATGGCGATGGCGAACCTGCCTACGTTCAATCCCGCAGAGTTCACAAAAGTAACCGATGCCGCAGCATTTAATAATGACGTTGTCACACGTCCGTATGAACCCGGATCGGACATCAAGACGTTTACGATGGCGACAGGCCTCGATAGCGGCGTCATTGAACCAGATTCGACGTACAATAATACGGATTCAATTACCGTCGAGGATCGAACGATCAGCAATGCAACAAAAGGACATACGGGCAATATTACGATGCAAGTTGGTCTGAACTATTCACTTAACACGAGTGTCGTCACCGTTGCGGAACGATTGGGCGATGGGCGAACAATCACCCTCGATGCTCGCAAGAAACTGTTTGACTATTTTCACAATCGATTCGCGTTTGGCCGCCTGACAGGTATCGAGGTGGCTGGTGAACAAGCAGGCACTATTTGGTCACCCGAATCACAGCAGGGTAATGCGGTGCGGTATTCGAACATGACATTCGGCCAGGGTATGGACCTGACGATGATTCAGGTAGCGTCTGCATTTGGCGCGCTTCTCAATGGAGGCACATATTACTACCCAACATTGATCAATGGCGTCGTTGATAATAGCGGTACGCTACGACCGGCAACGCCAAAAGAACCGCGTAGAGGTGTCATTAGCGCGAAAACATCCGAAAAAATACACCAAATGATTCATACGGCTCGATCGACTTTTTACGCTGCACAGGATCGACCTGGCTACGATGTTGGTGGAAAAACGGGTACATCGCAAACAATTGAAAATGGACGCTATGTCGATAATCAAACGATCGGTACATATTTGGGTTATGGGGGTGACAGTGTGCCTCGATATGTCATAATGGTAGAAGTTTCTGGTAAAGGACTAAACCTGCAAGGAAACAAACACGCAATGCCGATATTTACCGATTTATCGAACTGGATGATTGATTATTTAAAACTACAACCGAAAGGCTAACATGGAAACACAGACAGCGATCACATTGGCACCACAAGAACTCACGATGGGTTTGACGCTCGCGGGCGCTGCGTTCGTTTTGGCGTTTTTATTAACCCCAATTTATACCTATCTGGCATATCGTTATAAATTTTGGAAAAAACAACGTGAAACAAGCACGACCGGTGAAGTACTCAAAGTATTTACCAAATTGCACGAGGATAAATTTAAACGTAACATTCCCACTATGGCGGGCATTATCACTGTGGTATCTGTTGCTGGCGTGACATTTGCATTGAATTTTGACCGCGCACAAACATGGTTGCCGCTGGCGGCGCTTATTGGCGGCGGGGCAGTGGGACTACTTGATGACGTGATTAATATCCGTGGAAGCGGCAAGGGTGTGGCTGGCCTACGCTCAAGTGTAAAATTTGCCATGATTACCGTCCTCGGCCTAGCACTAGGTTGGTTCTTCTCGGTAAAACTAGGATACGACAGCGTTCATATGCCATTTGGTGGTGATTGGGTGATCGGGTGGTGGATGATCCCACTATTTGCTTTTGCTGTTGTCGCCGCAGGTAACGCCGTTAATATCAGCGATGGACTCGATGGGCTGGCGGGTGGATTGTCGGCAACGGCGTTTGGCGCATTTGGTGTAATTGCATTACTCCAGGGTCATTTCTTGTTGGCAGGCTTTTGTTTTACCGTATTAGGGGCGCTCCTGGCATATCTCTGGTTCAATATTTTTCCGGCACGATTTTTCATGGGGGATGTTGGCAGTTTTGCCCTTGGTACATCACTCGGCGTTGTAGCGATGTTGACCAACACGTTCTTTTTGTTGCCTGTTATCGGTATCGTATTTGTTATTGAAGCGGGATCAAGTTTAATCCAGATATTTAGCAAACGAGTATTCCATCGCAAAGTATTTATCTCTGCACCGATCCATCACCATTTAGAGGCAATTGGTTGGCCAGAGACAAAAGTAACGATGCGTTTTTGGGTTGTCGCGATGGTTGCTGCAGTAGGGGGTATCCTGATTGCACTGACCGGAGGCTACATTTAACATGAGCCGTCAAAGGGTGGCCAGGGTCAATAGCAGCACATCGTCGATGCGCCGCCATCGTCCTGATTACCAAATCTTGCTCTATATGGGGCTGTTGATGATGCTCGGGCTCATTACGATGTATGCTATCGGACCGCAACGTGCGAATGTTCTGAACAATGCATACGGCACGGATTTCTACGGGTCGACATACTTTTTTGTGAAACAAACAATTAGTTTGGTTTTGGCGCTTGTCGCATTTGCGGTCGCTGCAATGTTACCGTATAACGTTTTGCAAAAGTATGCGGGCAAGATTGTTGCTGCCGGTTTTGCCGCCTGTGCGCTGCTGGTGTTTTTCGGTAATATTATTCATGTCGAAGCCATCGCTCAGTGTAGTTTGGGTGCGTGTCGTTGGTTTAGTTTGGGGCCTCTTGGAAGCATTCAACCAGCGGAATTTTTGAAATTCGGATTACTGATATTTGCCGCTGGATTTTTAGGAGCTCGTGCAAAACAGGGGCTTGTGAATGATCGTACGCAGACACTTGTTCCGCTGGGCGTGCTCACTGCGATCGCGCTAATATTCATCATTGGACTTCAAAAAGACATGGGAACAGGTATTACGCTCGTTGCGATGTTGGTTGCAATGTTGATTATGGCGGGGCTGAAGTTGCGAATAGGACTGGCCATTGCCGGCGTATTACTACTCGTGGGTGTGATGTTTATTGTTATTGCACCGCACCGCCTGGAACGTGTTGCAACATTTTTGTCGGGTGATAGTGGTTCGGTAGACGACGCCGGTGCCTACCACATTACGCATGCAAAGATTGCTATTGGATCTGGTGGCTTTGCTGGTGTCGGTATTGGTAACAGTGTTCAAGCTACCGGATATTTGCCCGAGGCAATTAATGACTCGGTATTTGCCATTATGGGTGAGACATTTGGCTTTGTCGGACTAGTGGCAATATTGTCGTTATTCACCGCATTGTTATTGCGATTATTGAAGATTGCCGACCATCTCGTCGATATTCGGTTGCGCCTGATCGTGACTGGTGTATTTGGCTGGCTGGGTGCGCACGTTATGTTAAATGTTGGAGCGATGATAGGTATATTCCCGCTAACGGGCATTACACTACCTCTGCTTAGTTTTGGTGGTACAAGTATGGTGTTTATCGCTGCAGGATTGGGACTGGCGTTCCAGTTGTCACGCTATACGATTTTTGGCAATCGGATGACGATGGATACGACGCCACTGGGTAGGCAGTGGTCATCACGACGCCAAACAGCACGAGGGGTTGGGCGTATATGAAGATAAAGCGGATTCTCGCGGTCGGTGGAGGCTCTGGAGGGCATGTAACTCCTGTTGTTGCAATCCTGCGCGAGCTTCGCAAGACCAATCCACATGTTGATGTAAGATTTTGGTGTGACACGCATTACGCGCCTCAGGCAAAACGCATCATGGAAGATTATGATCATTCTATCTATGTACAGACGGTGGCATCGGGTAAGTTACGACGCTATCAACATTTGTCAAAATTACAACATTTAACAATTCCATCGGTTATATTGCCGAACATACGCGATGCATTTTTAGTTGGTGTTGGAGTAGGGCAGAGTGTTTTGCGTATGATTTTTTGGCGGCCTGACGTTGTTTTCGCAAACGGGGGATATGTTTGTTTGCCTGTTGGACTGGCGGCAGCTCTACTGCGGATTCCGCTTGTTATTCACGATGCCGATGCTGTACCGGGGCTAACAAATAGACTTCTGGCACCTTTGGCAACGAAAATTGGTACAGGACTGTCTCTTGATCATTTCCATTATCCTGCGGCCAAAGCAAAGCACGTTGGCGTCGCTATTGATCCCGCCTATAAAAAGGTCAGTAGCGGCGAGAAAAAGGAATTAAAAAAAGAGTTTGGGTTCAGTACAGACCGCCCGCTCCTCGTTGTGACAGGTGGTGGTCAAGGTTCGCGCCAGGTGAATATGGCCGTCGCACAGAATCTCCAAGAATTACTCAAACATACTAATGTGCTGTTGCTGTCGGGCGCTGCGCACTATGACGAGATGAAGAGTTTGACTCCGCAGAATGATTCACGATTTGTTCTGAAAGATTTTATACCAGGGCTACCAAAAGTATTCGGTGCGGCGGATGTTGTTGTGTCGCGAGCAGGTGCTACGGCGCTGCTGGAACTGGCCGCAATGGCAATACCGACAATTGTGATACCGAGCAAACGTCTGCTTTGGCAAGTAGAACACGTCAAATTGTATGTGTATGAAAATGCTGTTATATCACTCGATGAGGACGCATTCGAAGATCCTAAAGATCGCTCGCTGGTAGAGGCGGTGACACGGATATTGAGTGACACAACATATCGTCAGTATCTGGCCGAGAACCTCCATAAAATGGCACGACCACACGCGGCAAAAGACATGGCGGTATTGATTGAATCTGCGGTGCGAGGAAATGGTGGTAAATAAAGATGAACGTACCATGGAAAAAGAAAAAAAATGACATTCCGCGACGTCGACTCGATGCGACACCATCTAATCTAGACGTTCCGACCGGACAATTAAACCGAACAGTATTTAATCGCAATCGAACAATTGTTGGTACATCATCGCTGTCAGTCAGTAGCGTGAATGAGCTGAGCGGTGATTTGCGTTCGCCACGCGCACATGTCCACCATTTGACGGCACATCGCCGTCGGTTGGGGGGTATTCTGACGATTGTTCTGCTGGGTGCTGGTGTGTTGATCTGGTTTTTATACGAATTTACGGCCTTTACGCAGATAACACCTACCACCAGTGGTATCGTGATTGACACCAAGAGGTACACTCGTACATTTAACGATTATTTTGCGGCTCGTCCTGGCGAGCGACTGCGTCCGTTTATTAACGAAAGGCAACTGTCTAATTATGTTTCACAGACAAATCCGGAAGTCCGTTCAGTTCACGTGAATGGATCGGCAGGTCTGGCAACGAGTCAGTTTGATGTTGCATTCCGCCAACCTGTTGCAGGATGGTTAATCGGTAATAAACAATACTATGTCGATAAAGACGGCGTATCGTTCCAGACCAACTACTTTGCACGCCCACAGGTAAAGATTGTTGATCAAAGTGGCGTTCCGCAAACCTCTGGAAGTGTTGTTGCGAGTAGCCGATTCCTGCGGTTCGTTGGTCGCACGGTGGACCTCGCTCGTGGGGCTGGTCTGACGGTAGAACAGGCGGTTATACCGTCAGGCACAACCCGACAGATAGAGGTACGACTGGCTGGCCATACCTATCCTATAAAATTATCCCTGGATCGCCCGGTAGGGGAACAGGTAGAAGACATGCAGCGCGCAGTTGCATTTATGGACGCGCGTTCACTACGTCCGCAGTACATCGATGTACGCGTGTCGGGTAAAGCATACTACCGCTAGAACACAAGGGTACTCTTTTCGCCTCCCTAGTTTAGTTCTATTTTTGTTCTATTTCTAGAATTTTTAAAAAAACTATATTAATATATCAAATTAGCAAAAATGCAAATATTCGTGAAAAGGTAGGGGAGAAAGGGAAGAGGGAGTCGTGAAAAATTATTGACGAAAAAACATACTCAGGCTGTGGAAAAACATAAAAGTCAAATGCATTCAAAGAAATGTCAAACAGCACCACGGCAGGTTGTTGTAGAATCTGCCAAGTCCTACGTGGGACCCCTCCGGCGCCGGAGGGGCTTTGGGCGTGTAATCGTTTAACGAGAATATATATAAAACATACGTGCATACGTAGCGTGAGAGCATATGTAGAACGCGTCCCCCTATTGGAGGGGTAAATGCCCCTGAAATAGACGTATACTGAATCATCTTATGTTTATATATTTAATGTCGTAAAAGATATATTGTGCGACGTTAAGACACACTATCGCTATTATATAAATACTCACGGTTTGCCGCCGGATTCCCGACCTGTGATTCCAAAATTTCTTGTTCCCCTATTTGTACATGTACATATTTTCTGCCCGACCAGTCTTTTATTATTCCTAGATTGTTCTGTGCACTTTTTGCATTTTCCAAATTAACAGGGGTCAACAGGGGTAGATATCGCTATATCGAACAGATGCCAACAGTGGCCAACCCCTTACGGCCTCATAACCAGTGTTCTATTTTTGTTCTATATTCTTTCGAACGAAAAAAAGAGCCCTAATCTACCCGATCGTAGGGCAAAGGTACTACGATTCGGTGTTGTCGGTAACAACTGGTGTGGGTGCTGGTTTGTTGGTATCGACGAGAGTCTGCAGATTTTTATCCATGCGCAGTATTGCACGTGCAACGCGCCATTTGTGGATCACATTAATGAGCACAACGAGCATAAATACGACCGACAGTAACGTGCCGATTGTCAGCATGAGTTCCAGTTGCGGCTGGAGGTTGGTCAACAATGAATCAACAGCCTGTTGCTGCATTTGGGTTGATGACGACTGCGCGCCTTCTTGTAATGTGTTATTCGATTGTTGTTCCATGATGGGTATTCATAACCATCATAGCATAGTGGGTTAACGTATTTTCAGAAGACCCATTGAGTCGTCTGGTTCTGATCGTTTCACTGGATTTTGCTGGGTTGCTGGTGCGCGTGGAGGGCGTGATTGTGACGGTGTTGGCGCTGGTTGGGGTGCGTGTTTCACTTTGAGCGAAGTATGGTCATGTGATGCCCTACGCGCAGGATGTGGAGTATCATTTGCGGGTGTTTGGTGGTGCTGTGATGCGTGCTGCTCTGCTGGCTTTGGTTGGTCTTCGCCTTCTGCGACGGTTGTCTTTTTGCGACGGCTACGAGTTCGTTTTTTCTTTGGTGGCTGTTCCGTGGCATCGTCTTTTACAGGTTGTTCGGTAACCGGTTTTGCTGTTTCGCCTACCACGGCAGCCTTGAGTTCTTCGGCGCTGACGACTGCATCACCCTGCGGTGTTTCGAGGATGAATTTTGGACGATTCGGTTCGTTTGATTTTTGTGGCGCATTCGCCTGCTGTACAGGTTTGTAATTTGGGTCGCCAGGACGAGGCTGGAGATCGTTTGGATGCGGAACGGGTTTGAACCCAGGATTGCCCGGTCCTTTACGCTGGAGCGTTTCTGGTGGCTGAATCATGTCATTTATCGCCTGCTCAACGTCTTCGCGACGCTGGCTGTAATGCAGACGGGTATTTTCGATAATGGCGGCGCTGTTGTCAGCCTGTGGCGGAGGCAACTGGAGGGTGCGCGCGCTAAACGCAGGCGTCTTCTCTCCCCTGATCACCATGTTGATGACAAAGTTGCGGTTGTGCATTTGTAGGAGATCGTTTGCCTCAAACTGTGGTTCAAATTGTTTGACCAATATTGGCGAGTCGTCGGCAGAGACGCGGAAACTAATCATTGTACCAACGTTACCAAACACCGCATCGCGCACGGTGTCGCTCATCTGTGAAATATACTGGTTGGCTACCGTGAGGTTTAGACCGTATTTACGTGCTTCGGATAGAATCGTCGCGAATGAATCGGTCGCAAAGTTTTGGAACTCATCTACGTACAGATAGAATGGACGGCGGTCTTCGATATTTGGGATATCACTGCGGCTCATGGCAGCAAGCTGTATCTTGGTTACCAGGAATGATCCGAGGATGCCAGAGTTGTCTTCACCCAGGAGGCCTTTGGATAGGTTGACGATGAGGATCTTGCCCTCGTCCATCATTTGGCGAATATTGAATGTCGATTTTGGCTGACCGATGATATTTCGGATGATCGGGTTGGCGGTAAAGGCACCGACTTTGTTCAACACGGGCGCGATTGCTTCGGCCTGGAATTTGTCGTTCCAACTGGCAAACTCGACGTTCCAGAATTGTAGCACCACAGTGTCTTTACAATACGACAGGGTTTCTTTGCGGAATTTTTTGTCAGTCAACATACGAGTAATATCCAACATGGTTGTTTCTGGTCGATCCAGGAGTGCCAGGATGGTATAGCGCAAAATATATTCCAGACGTGGTCCCCACGATTCACCAAACATACGTTTGAGAACGCCGATGACCTCTGAACTGATGTTCGATTTCATTGATGGATCAGTGACTTCGAGCGGATTGAAACCTAGTGGGAAAGCCGTATCAGCCGGATTGAAATACACGACATCTTCCACACGTGATCCAGGGATGAATTTCATGTTATCAATCGCAAAATCACCATGCGGGTCGATGATGGCGTAACCCTGGTTATGATAGATATCACTGAGCGCGAGGAGTGCGAGTGTACCGGACTTACCTGCTCCGGTCTGGCCGATGATGTACATATGACGTGAACGGTCACCGCGTAACATACCGAACTGGTGATTAATGCCGCGGAAGTTGGTCAGACCAAATGCACTGATATTTTCGTCGATCGAATCATCACCGGTCAACACCGGTAGTTTTGCCGGCGGTTCGGCAGTTTTGGTCGATGCCCAAACGATATTCGGTGTTTCGACGTTGGTGTGTGGCAAATGGAAAACACTCGCGAGCTCTTCGATATTGAGGATATAACCCTTGTCTGCGAATAGACGGGCACGGTATTTTTCTAGGTCTTCTTTGCGGAAGCTCGGTCCTGACATTTTAAACCCGTTCAGGTTGGTACTGTTGAACTGTTTGAAGGTACCGACGATTGCTTGCATCTGTAATTTGGCGTTGACCTGGCTTTCGCCCAGATATGCCAAACGAATCTTGACCTGATAGCCAAGTTTCGTTGCCTTCTTCTCTGCTTCGGCGATGCGGGTTTTGTTACGTTCCGATAATTCTTTTGGCGCGGCGGCACCACCCATACCCTGCTCTGGCGGTTTCCAGAATGCTTCGAGCAGCCCAAAGAACCATTTGGCATCAAAGCCTTTGCCATCTGTCAGGAATGCAAAGGGACTGCCACTACCTCCGTTTTTGACGGTCTTGATCCAGTTGTCAGCGGCTTTGTGCCAGTTATCGGCAACTGGTCGGACGAGGACCTGCACCCATATCTCTTCACCGGTACTTTCGAGTTTTGCCAGCGTTCCAGTAATACCGGCTAGTGGGTCGACCTCGAAGTTTTGGAATGATTTGATCGGGAGAAATTCGCTGTCAGCGAGCGTTATTTCACTCGTATATGTCACCGTGTGATTGCGTTCGTGAGCGACGTAATCTTCGTCTGCTTCGTGGATTTGAACAGTTGGATACTGCGCGTAGATTTGTCCTTCGACAAAACTGCGCAGTGCGGTAGGCACCCAAACATAAAATCGAATCTGTCCGTTGACCGATGCAATTTCAAAGCTGAGGTGTTCTTGGATACCGCCTGCCTGTTTCAACTCTTCTTTATCGCGCAAAATACCGTGTAGACTGGCAAAGAGCTGTTCGGCGGCAGTTTCCGGTTTGTCGTTGGTTTTTGGGATCTCTAAGACGAGCAGGGTGCTTTCAATAGCCCTGACGGCATCGATGCGCTGATAGTTGCGCCATGTCAGATATCCAAGGATGAGAACGGCAGGCAACCAGACATACCATGACAAGAGTAGTCCGATAATCCAGGATAGTAGTTCCATATGTCTATTGTCCCACCTCTCGCCCCTGTAGGCAAGCGAAGCTTATGCTATTTTTGTTCAGCAAGTGAATAAGTAGCTTTTGCAACGCGTTTGAACTGAGGTTTACTCTGTAGGTTCAACAGGATTGTCGTTTCCTTTACTTGACGACTTTTCAGTACGCGTTTGACGATTTCGTCGCGGTGTAGCGGTTCTGGTGATTTGCGAAGGATGTCAGCGATTGTGTCAGCAACAGTACCCTTGCTGTATCCCCAGCTGTCGAGTGCGTAAATACCGCGGCCAATGAGAACGAATCGTTTGTCTTTGATAAGTTCGTTGTGGATGGCTTGGGTCGTAACATTTTTACGGCTAAAGTTGCTGTCTTTGATTGAATTTGCAATCTCAGAAAAGTGCATTGGTTTGCCGTTTTCGGCCAAAATCACGTAGATTTTGTCGCGAATGTTCTTTGGGTTCACCGTTGGCCATTTGTTCAGGCCCCACATGTCTTTCAGGTGTGAGAGGTGTTTGCTCACTGTTGCAAGTGCGCGAACGTGTGACGGGTGGTCGTGGTTCAAAAGACCATGAAGTTCTTCGATGGTTGCAGGTTGACCGTGTTTTTTCACTGCGGCGACAACGGCGTCGACTTGTTCACGGATTTTCTTTTCATCACCGTATTCAGCAATACCAACACTGGCGCGGTAGTTGTCGTTTTCGTCGACAACGGTCAGGCGTGGTGCAAGTGTGGCAGCGAAAGCGACACGTGAACGTGCAAGAGGTGTTGATTTGTCACCGAGCAGTGCATCGGTCAGGTCGCTGACTGTTGCCAGGCGGCCCAATTCGCTTAGGTGGCGAATGATTTCTTTTTCAACGGTTTGAATAGCAGGAACTTTGCCCTCTTCGCCAGCAATTTTAAGACGGATAAGGATAGCTTTTTCTAGCTGACGAACTCGCTCGCGAGTAATACCAAGTAGTTCACCGATTTGTTCTAGTGTTTCTTTGCGATCATAGAGACCGAAACGACGCGTGATAATTTCACGTTCGCGTTCTTGGTCAATGATGGAAAGGATTGATTCTACTGCAGCATCAATATCGAGCACAGTTGCGGTGCTGGTATCTTTTGTTGGAGCTTGGCTCATTCTGTAATTCCTCTCTGCCACCACAGTTGTTAGGTATTAAAATTGTTATATTTACTTACGTTCCATTATAAAACATATTTTTTATAATGTCAAACATTTTTCGTACTTTCGTCGATTATAGCATGAAGTGGACGCAGTTAGTAAAGAGTGTTTTGAGACTTTTATATTTTCCCCTATTATTTTGTGGATAACTGGGTGTTCCCACAAAATACCACGATACCGCAAATGGCGCAATATTGGTGCCCTACCCCAGTAAACATGAAAGACCCGCCGTGCAACGTTGCATATGGCGGGTCTGATCAAAGGGTTGGGCGTTTGCCTAATACCCCTGATGGTGTGGTGCGACGGACGCTGGGGACAGGAGCGACCTGAACCACTTCTTTGCCTCGTACACACTGATTTCGATGAAGTCGCCACTGTCGCCTTGGGACGCTGGTGCCGACACTTTATCCTTGCCTGACTGCATATTTGCCATCTGGCATTTCCTTTCTGAAAAGTAGGACAGGTATAGGTATACAATACAATTAAAATATAGTCAACAATATAGTTAAAATGCTCATGTTTATTAAATAATGCAACGGCTATATCATATATACATATAGTAAAAACCCGCCCCTATTGTAGGGACGGGTTGAGGCTGACGATGACGATGACACTAGTCATCGAGAAATATACTGATGCACTCGTAGAGTACACAACTGCCAAACGATAACGCGAGCAGTACAAGCGCAACGACAACGGTGCCGATTCCGATTCCCGTAAAGTATGCAAGGAGGAGAATCATAATCGCACTAAGTGCAAATATAGCCGTTGCGGCGAACAGTACGCCGTACGCCAGGTAAAGCAAGGTACGGATCATGATGCCCCTCCAATCTGCTCGTGGCATTGATCTGCTATCACTCTATGTCGAAACACAGGTGGTGTCAAATAGATCCAGCCAGGCAGCTATGGCAAATGAAAACCGCCCCGAGGGGCGTGCCGAGACGTCGTTGTCTCGAGGCGGTTCCCTTGGGGCGGTATTGAATTGTAAATGAAGGAGGATCATTGGCGTATCGACCGAAGTCGACGCTCAGTAATCATGGCTCGCGGTGAGGATTAGTTCCGCACCAGACCGGCGCCGACAACGACGCTGACAAAGCCAGCCAGGACGCTCCAGTGCCACAATGCACTGAACGCTGCGGTGCTGAGCACCGCGACAACCGCCGGGTAAACGACCGCAACACCTGCGACCACCAGCAGCAGACCAACTGCCCAAACGAGACCCTTCATTTTTCACCTCCCTTCGGGAGACGCGGGCCTCCGGAATGGAGGCCAGTAAGGCATATAATATACTTTTTTAGAAAAAAATCAATAGTATCTATTTTTTGCGACGAGCGAAGCGACCTTTGGCGGCCGGTGCATCGGCCAGCATCTGGAGTGCTTGTTCGTGAGTGATTGATTTTGGATCAGTTTCTTTTGGAATCTTGGCGTTCTTTTTGCCATCAGTGATATAAGGTCCGAACCGACCATTCAGTACTTTGACGCCGTCGCCAAAATCAGCAATATTCTTCTCTGCCTCGGCTTTGAGCTTGGCTGCATAGAGTTCGAGCGCCTTTTCGAGTGTGATGTCGTGCGGGTCTTCGGGTTTGATGCTAACAAATAGTTTGCCAACCTGGATATAAGGTCCAAATCGACCAATGTTGGCTTTGATATCTTGTCCATCGGCAGTTTGGCCGACAAGCCGAGGTAGTTTGAATGCATAGAGAGCTTCGTCGAGCGTAATTGTCTCGATTTTTGTTCCGGCTGGTAGCGGCGCGAACTGGGGTTTTTCATCGCCTTCCGTATCGCCGAGCTGAAGCATAGGCCCAAATCGTCCGAACCGAGCGGTAATGGTTTTGCCTGTTTTAGGGTCTGACCCTACTTCGCGACTGGCGCCAACTTTGCTACGATCGATGCCGCCAGACTGTTCGATCAGTTTGTGGAACGGTCCGTAGAATTCCGACAGCATGTCGTTGCGGGCCATTTTGTTTTCGGCAATCTGGTCGAATTTCTTTTCGACATCTGCGGTAAAGTCGTAATCAACGACACGATCAAAATGTTCGCCAAGGAAATCGGCGATGAGTTCACCGGCTGGTGTCGGGACAAGTTTACCTTTGTCTGCGCCGGTCTTTTCGGTGATGACTTCCCGGTCAACAGTATTGTTTTTTAGTGATAATACAATCGCTTCACGCTCTTTGCCTTCGCCTTCTCCACGAATGACATAGCCGCGCGTTTGGATCGTGTCGATGATCGTTGCGTAGGTCGACGGACGACCGATACCCAGTTCTTCCAGCTTTTTGACCAGTGAACCTTCGGTGTAACGGGCTGGAGGTCGAGCAAAAGTTTGTTTAGCGGTTGCTTCGTTGAGTTCCAGCGCATCATTCGCCGCCATAGCGGGCAGAATCGCATCTTCTTTTTTGCTGGTGCCGTACACTTTTAAGAATCCGTCGAATAAAATGACCTCACCTTTTGCTTCAAAGGCCTGTTTGGCCGTGCTGATGGCAATCGTGACGGTGGTTTTCTCGAGTTTCGCTGGAGCCATCTGGCTGGCAAGCGTCCGTCGTCGAATGAGATCATAGAGTTTCTGGTCATATTCATTACTACTGCCCTTTTCGAGGCGCATATCTGTTGGACGAATCGCTTCGTGCGCTTCTTGGGC
>JAYRHL010000017.1:0-4112 GCA_041907345.1 Saccharimonadaceae bacterium (SeqCode)
CATTTCGACAGCGTCTAAAATCATTTGTTTGATTTCGTTTGCGAACTCTTCGGTTTGCAAATCTTCGTTCTCTTCCAGTGTGGTCAGAATCAAATTAATACCGAATTTGAGGTGCAATGATTCGTCGCGAACAACCCAGTTAATGAGGTACGCAAAGTTACGTAGCAAGTTGCGCTGACGGAACGATAGCGCCACCATGAAGCCGCTATAAAACCAGATGCCTTCAAGAATAATGTTGTAGGCAACGAGGTTGCGGATGAAATCCTTTTTACCTTCAGTTGTTGTGATGTCCAACGTGTCTTCGGTCATGCGCTTGATGAATTTTGTCTCAAACGCTTCTTTGCGCGCCATACTCGGCGTCTCCACGTGCGCCGCGTATGATGCTTCGCGGTCGATTGGGAATGTTTCTAATACATATTCGAACGCCATACAGTGGTTGGCTTCTTCCCACATCTGTTTTGCCAGGTACAAATGGCATTCCGCAGCGTTGACGTAGGGGTATACGCCAAACGCCAGTGCCTTGTTCACCAACAATTCATTTGGGTTAAAGTAGCTCATCAAGAACGTCACCGCGTGTCGTTCTTCGTCGCTCATTTTTTTCCAGTCAGCAAGATCCTGACCTAGCTGTACTTCGTTCGGGAACCATGTATTTGCAACAGCCTGGTCATACAGGTCCATTGCCCATTTGTATTTAACTGGTTTAAGCAGTAATCCGTCTTGGATACCTGTGCCGAGAATGCCTCCCATGGTAATTCGCAAATCCTTTCTTTAATAGATGCAACAAACGTGCTTTCATCCCATTGTACCCTGTTATTCGCAGCCGTCGCAAATCGTCAGGCTAGCTGGGTCGAGAGGTGCAACAATCGTGCCACTTGCCTTTGCTTCTTCCTGTGCTTGTTCTTGTGCTGCTTTCATCGCTGCATCAATCGCGTCAAGTTTTTCTTGAAGTGTCATTGTGTCAGTGATAATTTGTGATGCGTTCATGGTTTTTCCCCTTATTCTGTTTGCTTGTTAATTATTGTGTTCGCTGAGTAATTAGGTTGTTCGCTGTTGCATAGGCTACGTTCCCACCGTCTGTTTCTTGGCAAAGCCAAATCCAGTTTTTCGTGGACCGCCAGCGGAAAGTGTTTCGGCCTTGTTCACCTTTACGGTGCTCTGTTCGGCAGTGTGGCGTGGTTTCACGTGCAGATAGTACGTCGTCTTGAGTCCCTTTTTCCATGCAGATGCATAGATTTTTTCGTACTCATCAATGTCGCGAGTTTCCAGGTACATGTTGCGGCTGATTGCTTGATCAACCCATTTCTGTGCGCGCGCAGCGACTTCGATGAATGCATGTGGGCTCAGTTGGAAACAGGTCTTGTAGACGTCTTTGATGTGCTGAGGAATAACATCGATCTGTTGGATGTCGCCCTGTAGGCGCAGTACGTCCGTTTTTACTTGATCCCAAAGGCCAAGTTCTTTGAGGTCGTTGATCATGTTCACGTTCACTTCGAGGAACTTGCCGTTCAGTGTTGCGCGGCTGAAAATCTGGGCAAATTGTGGGTCGATACCAGGAGTTGTGCCAGATACGTGAGCATTGTTCGCTGTTGGCGCAATTGCCATCAGTGTTGCGTTACGCATACCTTTTTTGACTTTTGTGCGAAGTTTATCCCAGTCCAAATGTGCTTTGCGGCTGATGTCGACTTTGACGCCACGGTCTTCGTCCAATTTTGCGATGGTATCGATTGGCAGAATGCCTTTGCTCCAGCCACTTCCCTTGAATGTTGGGTAGCTGCCGCGTTCTTTCGCCAGATCAGCACTCGCGTCGATTGCGTGGTAACTGATGAATTCGGTCAGTTGGTCAATCAAATCGTAGGCTTGTTCAGATTCGTAGCTGTAACCAAGTTTTTCGATAACGTCGCTGAATCCCATGATGCCCAGTCCAACTGCGCGATTCTGACGGTTACTGTTCATCGCCTGTGGGATTGGTGTGTTGGTCAAATCAACCAGGTTGTCTAGTTGGCGGATCGATACACGAACGGCTTTTTCTAGACGATCCCAGTCCCATGTTTTGTCTGGGTTCAAATGAACTGACAGATTGATGCTCGAAAGGTTACAAACAGCCGTGTTGTCTTTGTCCTGTGGCAATGTAATCTCAGTACACAAGTTGCTGTGGTGAATCGTACCGGTGTTGTTGTTCAACGCGCGGACGTTCATCGTGTCTTTCCAGGTCAGCCATGGGTGACTAGTTGCCTGCAAAATTGTCAGAATTTGTCGGTATTGTTCACGTGCGTTGACAACTTCAAAGTCGCGGAGTTTGCCTGCTTTGGCCAGTTTTACATATTCGTTATAGCGTTTAGAAAATTCGTTACCGTACAGTTCGATCAAATCAGGCGTTTCGGCTGGATCAAACAGGTACCAGTCCTGGCCTTTTTGTGCACGTTTCATGAATTCGTCGCTCAAAATAACAGCAGTGTTCGCAATACGCGTACGTAGGTATGGGTCGCCACTGTTTTGTTTCAAATCTAAAAATTGTGGGAAGTTGAGGTGCCAGTTCTCCATGAAAATTGCTGCTGCACCTTGTTTCTTACCTTTTCGGCTGACAGCAAATAGCGCCGTATCGAGCATTTTAATGAACGGAATTGGACCGGTTGATTCGCTGTTGGTCGTTTTGACCGGTGAACCTGCAGCGCGAAGTTTGGTAATACCAATGCCGATACCACCGGTGCCTTTGGCAATCCACATGGTGTCGCGGATACCGCGGGCAATTGATTCCATGTCGTCTTCGATGTCGAACAAGAAACAGTTCGATAGTTGTGGGAACGAACCACCAGCGTTGATACGTGTTGATCCAGCTGGGTTGGCATCGAGTTTACTAATATATTCGTAAAATTCGAGGGCGGTTGCGGTTGGATCTTTTTCGAGCAAACTCAAACCCATTGCAATACGCATAGCGGTAAACTGTGGGACTTCGACTGCTTCACCGCTGTTTTTGCGCAGTGCATAGCGGTTACGGCTAGTGATAACACCGAGGTAGCGCATCAATCCGTCGCGAGATGGCTCTAGCGCAGCTGCCAGTTTCTTTAGATCAAATGTTTTGTTGTTCATGCGTGGGTCCAATAGACCGTCGGCAATGCCTTGTTTTAGGTATTCAGGGAATACCTTTGCATGTAGTTTCTTGAGTTCTTCTGGACTAGTGTATTGTCCCAAAATTCGTTTATAAAGGTTTTTCAGTAATAAACGAGATGCGATCTTGTCATAGTCAGGATCGTCTTTGACGTTCTGTAATGCAGTGTGGATCAGTGCCTCGTCCAACTGCTCGGTTGTGATGCCGTCAAATAAAGTTAGTTGTAGTTCTGTCGCTACCTGAACGACTTTCTGGATTTGGTCAACAAGCCCCTCACTGGCTTCGACCAGGGCAAGATTAATCTTGTTGGCGTCAAATGGTTCGCGGGTGCCGTCGCGTTTTACCACATGTATGCTCACTTGGTTCTCCCTTGTATTTTAAATATTTATTAATATGGGCCTCTACTTGACCCGTACACTGCCTCGCCTACTCCAACGGTCTCTCCTCGTTTTGTGGGCGCTGCAAGAAGAAGCCATATCATGGTGATCTGGCGGTGGTTAGTCTCCGTCTTGCAAATTGTGTATTTTTGTTGAACTACTACATATGTAGTGTCTATGTAGAATAATAGACCCTACATGTATGGTTTTCAAGCATTTTATTTATGTTTTTTTCACCACAAGCGTTTTTGGTATATTTAACAGATTATAGTGTTGTAAATAATAAACACTACGCTATATATGGTGTATAAGCATAAAAACTATCACCCCTGTTATATTGTGTCGACTTTATGAACAAGAATACGCACGAACGCTACTATCACGATGAAATGACTGGACGCAACCACCAGGACTGTTCATTAACGCAATCGTCTTGGTATATACCAATGCGCCAAAGATAACGACAACAAGTAAAATCACAGCACTCAGAGAAAGAATAATTTTTCTTCTTAACCCCATGTGAGAAGACTGGATATTCATAAGCACATAATAGCAAAGGCCGCAATAAAGTAAATAGATTTTACAACAAAATAAATACACCCCTCACGAGGGTGCAATTATTTTGGCGG
>JAYRHL010000018.1:0-10100 GCA_041907345.1 Saccharimonadaceae bacterium (SeqCode)
CATCAGGCACAAATTTGCTCTGGTGACCACTATTGTTGGACTCGTTACGATGTCTACGAGTGCCATCGCTACGCTGATGTATTTCAGTAATCAGTCTGTCAGCAAACAACAGGCAGACGCCAAGTTAGAAACGGAAAAAATAGATAAAAAAATCGCAGCAATTAACGCACAAAAAGCAGCTAAGCTAGCTGCTCAGAAGGCTGCAGAGCAAAAAGCATCATCTGATGCAGCACTAGAAGCGCAATTACAAGGACAAGTAGTAACACCAAAAGGCTGTGCGATTAGCGGTATCCATGGTGATCCCGGCCAAATTAGTGTGCTGGTAAATAAAAAACATTGTTTTAATCCCATTAATTTCGCGCCAACAGATCTGACAGGATTTGATGGATTTTTAGTAAGCGCTAAAATAACAACCAACCTACGAGCAATGTTCAACGCGGCGTCTGCCGCTGGCGTACCCCTGTCGTTAACAAGCAGTTATCGTTCATACACTGACCAAGCTGCGACCTATAATAACTGGGTAAAGGTGAACGGAAGTACTATGGCCGCCGATACTGTCAGCGCACGTCCAGGGTATAGCGAACATCAATCAGGATATGCCGTCGACCTTAGTACAGCCGCCGGTTGTAGCCTGGAATGTTTTGCCGGTACCGCTCAATATCACTGGTTGGTCGCAAATGCTGTCACCTATGGGTTTATCGAACGATACCCAAAGGGGCTCGAGGGCGTTACGGGTTATAGCCCCGAAGCCTGGCACTGGCGCTATGTCGGCCCTGCAACTGCCCAGGAAATGAAAACAAAAGGCATTAAAACTCTCGAACAGCTATGGGGAATTAGCGGCGGCGGCTACTAGTACAGCCTGCTGCCGTTCTGTTCGATCGCTCGTAATAACGCCCGTGAAATCTTAAATGGATCTCGGGCATTTTTATTAATCTCTCGTCGTACTGCCTCGATACCGTAACAATTCCAATCATGGTCTTTGTCGACGTTGATACCGGTACGTGCCTCCAGTGCTGATGCTTGGGCCCAGTATGCTTCTAATTCGGCACGAGGACGGGATTCACGAGCTTTTTTGCTGCTCGACTTTACCAATTCCCCTGCGAGACTTTGATGGACATGGACAAGTTCGTGGAACAATATGTCGCCCTCGTCATCCAGCAGTACTTCTGAACGACCCACGACGATGGGATTCGTGTACGTAAAATACGTTTCGACATCATCAAGTGTTGTGCCCAACCCGATCAGTGCTGTCGGTGCGTAGACACAGGCGTCATAGCCCGCCAGATCGTCGTGAACGAGCTGTTTTTCGCCGTATTCTTGTTCATGGAACATCCTCAGTACATCCAGCCGTAGTCCCAAATCATCGGGTGTGATTGATTGTTTTTCGACGGTTTGAAATGATTCACTCAGTTTTGTGATCTGTTCGGGGTGGATTGCGTGTTCGGCGTTTCTCTGTATCTGGACTTTTTTCTTGCCTCTCGTCAGGATGAACGGGATCCCCTGGCCGTCATACTGCTGTTCGGACAACTGATAGGCGCCATGTCTGTAGTTCGGAACATAGACAAACGACAATAGATTCAATGCTCGCTCTGCCAGCCCGTTGGTTACACGTTGCACATCCGTACTAGATAAAAAGTCTGCGCATGTCTGAAGAATCTTGTCAGAATCGGCATACTGCCTCTGTATGTACTCCTCCAAACGACGCGCCATGTACGCCAGATTTTACACTAGATAGATGACAGAGGCAAATAGTACTAATTGAGCGTACGTCCAGCTTGTTTTAAAGCCGCAAGCAGTTCGTCAGTTACGGCGTACGGGTCATCATTATCGGCATTGATACGTCGTCGAATGGATTCAACATACATATGGTGGAATTCTAGTGGGTTTTCATCGATATCGACATTGTAGTGAATTGACTGTGCGATTGCCGCATTAGAATATGCCTCTAGTTCGTTTCGGTAAAGATCTTTTTGCGTATCACGAGAACGATAAATGATTCTCGTCAGACATTGCTGAACATGAATCAGTTCATGGAATAGCAAGTCACCCGCGTCATCTACCTCGCCGATGTTTGAGCGCATAAAGACGGCAGGACTCGAGTTGACCATGTAGCGAACCTTTTTATTGCGCTGGCCAGTACGCAGGCGAACGTCGCTTGTTGGCGCGTATACGTAGGCGATCCAAGAACCGTCGTCATTGATACCCTTGAACGTATTGCCATAATACTCTTTATAACGCGTTTTGATACCCTCCAACATTTCGGTATATTCTTCCTCCGATGTATCGATACCATGGTCGGCAAAAACGCCCTGCAGACGTTCTTCCTGCAGCGGATGCAGAGCATATTTTGCCAGTCGTCGCACCTTAGCGCGCTCTCCAGGCATCGTGACGATGAGCGGGATTCCATGACCCTCGAATTTCTTTCCAGAGATACGGTGGTAACCATCGCGTTTATTCGGTACGTACAGCAGATCTAAAAGCGACCTTGCTTCTTTGGCAAGGCCGTTGGTGGCATCTTGAATTTCTGGGTTATCCAGCAGGTCTGCACAGAGGTCAATCATATGATCGGCAACTGCGTGTCTTGTTTTTGTATCACCGTCGATAAACTCGGTCATAGTATGGGGTGATAGTATACTATTTTCCCTGTTAGTTCAAGCATAACTAGATAACGATACCGGCGGGAACATAGTAACTGATGATGGTCACGACGACGAGTACAGCGAACCAAATTTTGCGGTCGTAGGGGTCTTTTTCCATTAGTCGGATGGCAATTAGTGTCACCATTGCACCTATCGGGAACCCACCTAGCGGGATACCATGCCATGACAGCGGTGTTGCTAGTTTCAGCCATAGCGTACTGAGCAATACGACGACAACAAGTTTGAGGAAATAGACACCATCTGCTTCGATCAGTCGCTCTCGATAGCGACGAACTGGAGTGATGGACTTCTTTTTTGATTTGGTGGTTTTTGTTTTTGGTTTAACCATTTGTACTATGATAGCATAATCATTTTATTGATAATAATACCGATACTAACCGTGACTCGAGACTGAACAATGCGGTGACAATGAAGGTATAAATAATCGCAAATTGGGCGGTCTGCTTGCCCGACAGCCCCAGAATAACTTTTGCCCCAAATAACATACACAGGAACAATACCAATACGCCGAGCGGAATATAGAAAAATGTTGCAACAAATGCGGCGACCATCGCACCAATAGAAAACAGATATAAAACCAATAGTTTTGGCGACTGTCGTTTTTTGCTATCAGATAGTTTTGATGCAGCCCATAAACCTATGTACGAAAATAGGAGGTTGGCAATGAGTGACGAGAATAACAGAACAATTTCCATGATAATAACCCTTTAAATATGCCTCGAGTGTAGCATAAGTATTACGTATATACTACCGCAAAACAAAAGACGCCCCGGAGGGCGTCGGTTGTCGATATGTATTCAATTACATTCGGATTTCAGCGTCTACACCAGCAGGCAATGACAGGTTCTGTAGGCTGTCGATAGTCTTTGGTGTTGCGTTGGTGATGTCGATGAGGCGTTTGTGAACGCGCATTTCGAATGTTTCACCACCTGTTTTGTACACGTGTGGTGATTTAACCACTGTGTAGCTACTACGGCGAGTTGGAAGTGGCACAGGACCAGCAATGCTGGCGCCAGTACGGATAGCCGTGTCGATGATTTGTTTTGCTGATTGGTCGATGACTTTGTGGTCATAGGCCTTGAGGCGGATGCGAATACGCAGTCCTTCTGGTTTATCTACCATGAGATAATACTCCTATTTGCTATACCGTAACCTTGATATGGTTTTGCGACTTACCATTTGTGCGCTCACAGCCAAGTTCTCGATATGATTAATTAATACCTTATAGTTATATCACACCGGTCGACTATCGACAAGTTTTGTACCAGATGGTATAGTATGCGTATTCCTGCTATCCGTAAGGACGTACATTGATGGGATATTTCAGTAAAGGAAAACATCGTCGCGGTCACGTGAAACGCATTGAAAATGCCACATCGACAGATGCCGGTATTCTGGACAAAGTCGCAGAGATTATCGAGGAAACGTGCGGAGTAGATCGTGACCTCGTTACTCCGGCAAAGCGTATTGAGCGTGATCTGGATATTGACGATCTGACCATGATCGAAGTAATTGTTGGATGCGAATATGCTTTCGATATGATTCGTACCCCAATTCAGACAATTGATAGTTTTCAGACCATCAAGGACCTGATCGATCACATTACAATCTACCAAGGTTCATTGGTACGACAGTAACTATCATCCCCTGCCCGCTTTACCATATTGAAGCCCGCCCGGCCTCTGTGGTCTGGCGGGTTTTTCATTGGTATAACTGGACAAAATTAACAAAATAGAGTATAATATATTTAACAATCGTACATTCCATGAACAGAGGAACAATGAGTGATAATTTCACGCTCGAACAGCTGGAACTAGCCAAATGGTTGGTTGCAAACGCCAGTTCACCCACGAGCGAAGGATTCATCCGGCAGAGCAATGTTCCCGCCGACAAAGGCGGGCCACTACGGCACAGTGATCATTACACCCTAGCCGCTCGCATTGCATCGACACAGACTCCGGATCATTTCGTGTACTACCTTCCGGAATATCAGTCATTCTTTTTTCAGCCCAGGTTCGAGTCATTTCGCACATTTAAGATATGACTTTGACAGCCCGTCAGGCTTAACGGTCTGGCGGGTTTTACTTTTGCTTGCCGTAGGTGCTAGAATAAGCCAACAATGGAAAACGATAGGCCACGAAACGGTATAGGAGAGTTGCAAAATCAACTGCGCGATAGCCTGGCCAGAAAGATCGTACATCATTTCTACGGTGTTCGAATGAGCATCCTCCTCGAAACACTGACAGTCGAAAACAACATCGATACGAGAGATGTCCATCCAGAGACGATTCGCTCGCTATGTCACTATGTATCAGTTTTAGTGGGTGAAGCAACGGATACGGCGATTCTCTTTGTACCCGAGGTTAATAACAAATGGGTCGAAGACGGTTATAACAGCCATGAAGAGTTGGTCGAAAATGAATTTATTGTTGTTCCACGCGCCAACGCGCCCCAATTCAAACGCCGACCAACCCGCGAAAACCTCACCGAATACGACATACTCCGCCGTATGGACCGCTAATGCAGTAAGATAGATCATTCTGGCGATCAGATGACCAGATTATAATGGTCTCAGGTAGGGAGTACCTTATGATCGTCTACGAAAGGACGTCACTATGCCTGCGGACAGTCCGGAGGAACGCTCGAAAGTACTCGCAAAAGTACGTCATGAACTACGTCGTCATCTGGATAACTGCGAAAAAATGACGGATCAATCCAGTTACGAAATATCACTCGATACTCCGATAGCAATTACCCCATCGGAAGAAAAAGCCATCGTACGTCACATCGACGCATCACACGGTGATCGGTTCATTGTCGACATGGCATTTGTCAGACTGCGCAAATCAAAGAATCGTCCGTCTGTATCACGCATTGAGATGCACGTCATCCGTAGACGCAAACGACGGCAATACGTTCGTCTGTAGCCCCCATATGGCAACGGGCAACAAAAAGAGCTGCATCGCTGCAGCTCTTTTCATGTGGTTGTACCAGATTATTTAGTAATCTTTGTAACAACACCTGCACCAACGGTGCGGCCACCTTCACGGATAGCGAAGTTGAGGCCCTGCTCCATAGCAATTGGGGCAAGCAACTTAACCTGGAAGGTAAGAGTGTCACCAGGCATAACCATTTCTTTGTCAGCTGGCAATTCAACTTCACCAGTAACGTCAGTTGTACGGAAGTAGAACTGTGGTTTGTAACCCTTGCTGAATGGTGTGTGGCGTCCGCCTTCTTCTTTCTTCAAGATGTAGACTTCTGCTTCGAATTCAGTGTGTGGAGTTAGTGAACCTGGTTTAACAACAACCTGACCACGCTCGATTTGTTCGCGCTCGATACCGCGGAGCAATAGACCAGCGTTGTCACCTGCTTGACCTTGGTCAAGGTTCTTTTTGAAGGCTTCGATACCAGTAACAACAGATTTCTGAGTTGCACGGATACCAACGATTTCAACTTCGTCGTTCAATTTGATGATACCTTGCTCAATACGGCCGGTAGCAACAGTACCACGACCCTTGATTGAGAAGACGTCTTCGATAGGCATCAAGAATGGCTTGTCGAGGTCACGTACAGGCTCTTCGATGTAGTCATCAAGAGCTTTAACGAGTTCCATGATAGCTTCTTCAGCTTCTGCGTCACCATCGAGGGCTTTTGTTGCAGAACCTTTGATGATTGGAGCGTTGTCGCCGTCGTAGCCGTTCTTTGTAAGAAGTTCGCGAACATCCATTTCAACTAGTTCAACTAGTTCTGGATCAGCGAGGTCCATCTTGTTCAAGAACACAACGATTTTAGGAACGTTCACCTGGTGTGCCAACAGAACGTGTTCACGTGTCTGTGGAAGAGGACCGTCGTTTGCAGCAACCACGAGGATTGCGCCGTCGATCTGTGCAGCACCAGTGATCATGTTTTTGACGTAGTCGGCGTGGCCTGGCATGTCAACGTGTGCGTAGTGACGTGCTTCTGACTCGTATTCCTGGTGAGAAGAAGCGATGGTGATACCACGTGCTTTTTCTTCTGGAGCGTTGTCAATGTCCTCGTAGTTACGAGGTTTGTTAGTGTCGCTAGGCAGTTTCTTTGCAAGAACGTGCGTAATAGCGGCGGTTAGTGTTGTTTTACCGTGGTCAACGTGACCCATGGTACCAACGTTGACGTGCGGCTTTGTTCGATCGAAATCTGCCATTAGTGGTGATTCTCCTGATTTATATAATATTTTCGCGCAGTGCCCGTTCAGATTGTGTCGAGACACAATTCAAATAGACATTGCGACGTATGGGGATAATTGTACATCGTTTAAACGGTTTAGTAAAGGGGTATCGCTAGACTAACTTGTATGCGTTTGCCTTGACAAATGGAATTGCGATTGTTGGTGTACCTGTCGTTGCCTTAAAGCCCAATCCGAACTGTAGTGATGCAGTGTTCATTGCAACCGATGACACCGTACCCGAGAAGAACGCGCCCGTACCTGTAGTCACGCCAAAACCTGTTGCAGTCACGGCTTTGTTTTGAGGAATAATCGACCAATAGTATGAACCTGTTGCACCTGTGGCCGTCACGACTACTTCTACATCGACAGTCATATTATCCACGACGGCAGTTTGCGTACCGATTGTTTGCAGGACGTCTTGAGTGTCAGACGTTGATCCGTTGGTACCACGATAGATGGCAATCTGGAATGTACCGGTACCGGCCGCGGTCTTGGTCATAGCGACGCGCCAGACGAAGCGCGTACCAACGACCATACCGGTTATTGGTGTCGCAGGGTTTGCTGTCAAATTAGAGCCGGTAATGTAGTAGTTGGTGCCCGATACGACTACTTGTGATTGCTGGGATGAGTTACCATTTACCGCCGGGAGATTGGTTGCGCCGAGCAGCGTATCGCTTGTTTGTTTAGGCAGACTAAGGTCTTGGTCTGCTGTCGTAGACTGCGGGTTGATATATGTGCTATATGCACCGTTCCACCATCCCAGTCCATGACTCGTATTACCAATATATACCGTGTTTGGCAATAAGCTAGCACCTCCGCTGACGCGCCATTTGATACTATCTGTTCCATAAGTGAACGACGCAGCCGTACCTGGGAGAGCAACAGAGAACATCGCCTGCCCCAACCAACCTGCGGTAGCATTGGTACTATAGACCGATAGACCTGCTGGATGCACTGAGCCTGACATGTCAGTTGCTCGCGTGACCGTAAGGTTTGTCGTATTACCTGTAACAATATAGACACCGTTGGCTGGTTGCGTAGTTAAGTTGTATATCGAACCTACGCCACTCGACGCCGGTGCACCCATCACCAAGATACGATCGCCGATACTGACAGACTGGCCTTGAATTGTCGTTCCGTTAATCTGCGTGACAGATCCGCTCGAAATTGTATATGTCTCACCACCGTTAGCATGGTGCTGAACTGGAGGTAACATGCCTGTACTTTGGCGGGCTTTTGTGTCTACATATGTCTTGGTTGCAGCGTCCTGGTTAGACGAAGGATCAAGCAAATTCTGAATACGGCTTGAATTCATATCTAGTGTGCCATACATCGCTCCGCCACCGCGTGGCAAGAAGGTACCGCTCAAAAGCGCAGAGTTATAACCTACAGTATAGGCTTGAGTGATGCGCACGTCACTGGATGTAAAGTTGGACAGTGTATAGCGCACTTTGGTCATGGCATGGCCTGATGTCGCTGCGTAATTTACCCAATGAAATCCAGAGGTATCATTGGTGGTTGTATATGCCGTTGCCCAGGATGCGGCAACACTATCATAAACCTCAATCGTGACGTCTTTAGCAGTGCACCAGCTCGTCATGACAATTCCCCACTTTGTGGTGTAGTTGAATGAACGATACAACGTGATTTCGGCTGTCACAACATCTGTTGATGGTGACGATAAGCTAAAGCCATCAACATATTCGACGTCTGGAGTAAAGAGATTATCGGTGTTGTTAGGCGTGATGCCTGAACCGTTCTTCTTCCATACCACCGAACCACCACGATAGTTGTTGTTTGCGATGTCGTTCACCATATGTGGCAGGTGGTAGTAATCATCGCTTTCAGGATGGGTATTGATGGCCGCACCATTACCCGTGCCAGTATTTGCAATCAATAGCGGATTTCCAGCAATAAGATCAATGTCCGCCTTGTTCGCTATGCTGCTAGTTAGGCTCGACGCGGTAATGATTGTGTCGTTGTTTACTTTGGCGACACCACTTCCTTTTGTTACTAGGAGCAGATCAATGTTTGTATCGCTACCTTGCACACTAAGCTGTGGTCCATTGCCAGTCGTATTGCCGTTCGCCTGTAGATAGTTCACAGCACCTGCAGCGGTCGAAAAGTACATCGACAGTAGCCCGTTGGTCGAATCATAAATGCCGTTAATCTTCGGATTTGTGAGCGTTTTGTTAGTAAGTGTATCGGTACTTGATGCGGATATAGCAGATATCGCCGTGCGTGCTGCTGTGGCATCGGCTGCTGTCAACACTGACCGTCCAACGGATGTCGAGTCAGTGATGTCTGTAGAATTCAGCGTCGTGCCACCTGACGCACCGTTAGAGACCACACAGACGTACGCATTTGTGGCTGGCGCAGTCGCAAATGTCAGGGTGATTGTGTTCGTTGTCGTACGGAACACGTCACAGTCGACTTCTTCGTATGTTGTCGCATCATAGACAGCGACAACAACACTACGCGATCCGAGGTTGTGGGTGACAACGATGCTGGTACTAGAGCCATCACCAACATTTGTTGTGTATGACGTTGATGCAGGCGACGCCCACGTTCCGTCACCTCACAGATAGTTGCTACTTGATGGCGTACCGGTCACCGCAGGGATACCCGTAACGGATGTTATGACCGGCTTGCCGTTTGCCTTGACAACACCAGCACCCTTTGTCGTCAGGTCTAGATTAACGTCGGTAGAGGTTCCATTGGCTAGAACAGTAGCGGTACTATTGGTTCCAACATAGAGTGCAAGGCTGCCCGTACCCTTTGGTTTTAGAGCCAAATCAATATTTGCATCACTACCCATTGCAAGGAGCTGGACATACTGACTACCTGATGGCGACGTCTCGACACCCAAATAGTTCACTGCCGATGAACTCCATGCTTGGTTAGAAATCAGTGTATTTCCGTTTGTATCAAGGATGTCTCCACTGAGCCGCGGGCTTGTCAACGTCTTGTTCGTCAACGTTTGTGTCGTATCCGTACCAACAATGGTCGTATTGGCATTTGGCACGGTAAGTGTTCGGGTGGTGCCAGTTGTGATGGCAGATGCATCCAATTTTACCTGTTTGGTATTATCGGCATTGTTTTTCACAATAGCTGTCGTGTCTGCGACGGGCATTGCACTGCCCGATGGTGCCTGCCATACCGGCAATCCACCGGATACGGTCAGGACATCATTGGTTGATCCAATGCCCAGACGTTTGAAATAGCCCGAGCTATCG
>JAYRHL010000019.1:0-5241 GCA_041907345.1 Saccharimonadaceae bacterium (SeqCode)
AAAGACGTATCGGTACAGATTTATACAGCATTTGCACCGATGGTGCATATCGGCGCTCTCGAACGCGTTGCCGAAGATTTGGCGCTAGAACTCGTCGCTGTTGCCGCAGAACCATTCGCCGTCAGTCGTAGTGTGCTCGGCACTGATTCATCCAGTGATTTCACGGCTATTTTGGCTGACGTCGGTGGCGGTACAACCGACATTGCAGTTGTGAACGATGGTGGTGTTGAGGGTACGCGTATGTTTGGTATCGGTGGCCGTAGTTTTACGCGCACGATTATGTCGGCAATGGATCTTAGCTACACAGATGCCGAAAAACTAAAACTACACCTTGGACACGAACAGATAAAACCTTCGGTAAAACAGAACGCGATGGACGCAATCGACAAAACGTTGGACGTATGGCTGGCTGGTGTCGAATTAGCATTGAGTGATTTTGATTCTGTCGATCACCTTCCAAGTAGGATTTTACTCTGTGGCGGTGGGTCGAGTCTCGAACCTCTTGTCGAAGCCCTCAGTAAACGTAAATGGTACGAGGATCTTCCATTTACGAAACGACCAACCGTTCATCACATCAAACCCGAAGAAGTCGTTGGTATCAACGATGACACGGGCAAGGTGACAGATCACACATTCATAACCGCAATGGGACTTTTACGGGTTGGCTATGATACAATTGTCGGTAGTAGCGATGGCGATTCCATTAAGGAAAAAGTAAATCGCCTGCTCCGAATTTAGAATAGGGTATCATGCAGCAAAAAGACGTTATCTACATAGATGTCGAAGATGACATCACAGCGATCATCGGCAAAGTAAAAGATGCCAAACAAAAGATTGTTGCTCTCGTTCCACCAAAAAGGACGGGTGTTTTGCAGAGTGCTGTGAACCTAAAACTGCTGGCACGCGCAGCCACAAACGCCAATAAGCGTCTCGTCATTATTACGGGGAATGCTGCACTCGGTGGACTCGCCGCAAGCGCTGAAATCCCTGTCGCCAAAAGCTTGAACTCTCGACCTGAACTCGTGAAACCATCAACAGCGTCTATTGACGACAAAGAAGTCGAAGATTTGATCGATGGCGACAACCTGGATGTTGGTGATCATGTCGATCTTAAATCCAAAGATACCGCAACCGATGACGATATGTCAGATACGATTGACGGTATCGACATTGACGGTGAATCAACACCGTTACCAGCGAAATCAGCAACGCCTGCACGCAAAGAATCGGCGAAACGCGGCGTGAAAGTTCCTGATTTTGGTTCATTCCGTAAAAAAGCAGCAATTGGTGGGGTAGTCGGTGTACTATTTATCCTCTTTTTCTACTGGGCTAACTGGATAGCACCTCATGCCACTATCGTAGTGAGTGCCAATACGTCGGGGCAATCTCTCTCATATGCAGTAACTCTTGGTACGGATCTCGAAAGTGATGTTGATCAAAAACATATCAAATCGATTGAACAGACTCTAAAAGATACTCAAAGTGTTGAGTTTGAGGCAACGGGAAAAAAGAATCTAGGAAACAAGGCCACCGGCACGATAAAGTTCAGTCAGCAGTCTCTTGCCCCAACGTCTATTTCAGCTGGTCGTGTCATGAAGTCTAGCGACGGCCACGCTTTCGTTACGAATACAGCAGTAACCATACCTGCAAGCTCAATTGGACCTGGCTGCTTCCCAACTGCATGCCCGGGCACAGCAACTGTTAATGTTACCGCTGCTGAGGGCGGCGAAGATTATAACGATATCAGCGGAAGTTTGAGTGACGCTCCGGCAGGTGTTACCGCGACCTTTAACGGAACGACATCGGGCGGAACAGATAAAATGGCGACAGTAGTATCGCAGTCTGATATCGACAAAGCAAAAGATCAATTAAGTGAGGCGAACAAAGATGCCGCACTGAAAAAATTAAAAGCGAAATTCGGCAAAGACGACGTTATTATTGAAAGCAGTCTCACGACGACGGGTGTTGATCCTGTTTCAGTACCGGGAGTTAACCAAGAGGCAACCGGAGGCAAGGCAAAACTGACGCGTGAAGTGACCTATACTCTCACGGGTGTCGCCAAGGGCGAAATGAATACGTATCTGGACGATGCATTCGACGAAATGCTCACGAGCAAAGATTCACAGAGGGTCTATGACAACGGTCTGAGCACGGTGAATTTCTCGGACTTTACTGCAGGTAACACGGGCAGTACGAATGATGGTGCGACACTGACCGCAACTGCACAAATCGGTCCAAAGATTAACGATAACGACATTAAAGAGCAGGCAAAGGGTCGGCGAACCGGTGAGGTCATCGGCGATATCAAAGCCATTGACGGTGTCAGCGACGTCAATGTAAAACTGTCTCCGTTTTGGGTCACCAGTGTTCCCGATGATGTCAAAAAGATCAGCGTAGAATTCAAGCTCAAAGATAATGGCTAATCTTCTCGCGCTAGATGTCGGTACAAAACGTATCGGAGTCGCAGCTGCCGACTCGTCGTTGCCAATCGCGATCGCGTTGACAACGATTGATGTCGACGGTCACGAAATCGATGCGATTACAAAAATGATTAATGACCGAGTCGTTGATACGGTCATTATCGGCTATCCCCGTAACCAATCAGGTGAACCGACTGAACAAACGGCCGTATCAGAAGCATTTGCTACCAAATTACTGACAACTGCCAAAGTCGTGTTCCAGGATGAATCGTTAACGAGTGTCATGGCCGAACAGCGTTTGAAGGCATCGGGCAAACCATATCAAAAAGCCGACATTGATGCGATGGCGGCGGCAATTATCCTTCAAGATTACCTGGAAGCACACCATGCAGCCTAACCGTCAGCGCCCATCGATGGACGGTATGCAGCGTCCCAAACCAGTACACAAAATCCGCCCGGATTTGCGGCCTGATCACGAATTGCCTGCGCCAGAGCCAACACCGCTGCTCAAAAAAGGCGCCAGCACAACACCGCTGCCACCTGTCGCTGATAGCAAAAAATCCGATCCTGTATTGAGCCTATCGACACAACAGCCCTTCAGAATCAAGAAATGGCTTGTTGCGGCAATTGCCGGATTGCTCATTGCTGCGGCCGCGACGTTCTTTACTGCCTACGGCTGGTATCAATCGCAATTGGCGCCTGTCAGCTCTGATACGACCAAGCACGTGATGGTGCTGATCAAATCCGGTATGACCCCAAGCGAAATCGGCGCGTTATTGCAAAAATCAGGCGTGATCCGCAGCCAACTGGCATTTGGTGTGTACACCAAACTGTCAGGTACCGAAAACAAACTCAAAGCGGGTTCGTACAGTTTCCAACCAAGTCTATCGACACCGGCCATTGTTGATCATATCGTCGCAGGCAAACAAGACACGTTTGATGTGACGTTCCTGCCAGGTGACATACTAATGAATAACCGCAAAAAATTGATTGACCTCGGTATATTTAGCACCGCCGAGATAGATGCTGCACTGGCAAAGAGTTACAACCGACCACTGTTCGCGACCAAACCTGCCACGGCTGACCTGGAAGGTTATTTGTACGGAGAAACAATCGAATTTGATTCATCGGCGACAGTTGAATCGATATTGGGCCGGTTCTTTGATGAATACGAAGCGGTGATTACTGACAACAATCTGGTTGCCGGGTTCCAAAAACAAGGCCTGAGCTTGTTTGAGGGTATTACATTAGCATCGATCGTCCAGCGTGAAACATCCAACCCGGATAGCCAGCGCCAGGTTGCACGTGTGTTCCTCAACCGTATGCAGCAGGGCATGAACCTCGGTTCGGACGTTACCTATCAATATGCAGCAAAAATAAGGGGTGTGGCACCAGATCCAAAATTAGATTCACTGTATAACACTCGGATTCATACAGGCCTGCCGCCGGGGCCAATCGCTACTCCAGGTAAAACTGCGCTACAAGCCGTTGCTAACCCTGCGTCAAATGATTATTTGTTCTTCCTGGCGGGTGATGATAACGTTATGCACTATGCCAAAACAGATGCGCAGCACCAGCAGAATATCGTCAAATATTGCCGCGTCAAATGTGCGACGCCATAGACTGCAAATTACCTCTATAAAAAACTATGATTTTGCTGAGAAATTTGACAAATTTTGTATATCAAAAAATATATTGACACGGAATGCAAATCTCCGTAAAATGGGTAACAGCACATTTGTAATTTATTTAACTCAAAGTAGTCGATGAAGTGCGCTATGGCGCACTCGTTTCTACTGACGGAGTGGGAGTAATAAATCACAAATGGGCCTACCAACAAATGTCGTACGGGTACGGCAAACACTTTCGAACAATATCAATTAATAAGAAATGGTCGACACGTACCCCGTTCCCCGTCAATTTGCGAGATGGCGGAAGTAAGACAGAGTAAGGTAGACGCCCCTCTAGTAATAGTGGCGGCAGGAGAACGATAATTCGTAACCAACCAGTTTCGGATGACGCGACACCGTCGTCAGTAAGCCGCTTGAAAGAACAACTTCTTTCATACGGTAAAAAGACCCGAAAAACAAACAAGAGGCCAAAATTGACTGCATTCGCAGGATATGGCGGTGTCTTTGTATTAATTGTATCGATTATCGCTGCCGGTTATCAACCGCCTCAGCCAACTACTACTGGCTCTTCAGTGGCAAATGCTGCTGTTAATACACCTCAGGCAACGCCTGATTCACCAGAAAAAGTATCTGTCGACGAACTCGTTGCCGTTGATGTTGCGTCTAACTTGGCAGAAGAGACAAATATGACAGTAGCGCATAACGTTGCTAACTTGTCAGTGTCACTTGCGGCCAAAAACGAATTGGCACAGACCAGTGATACGGCAATCGTCAAACCACAGATTATTCAACCAACCGTTAGTAGCGGTGAAATCACGACCTATGTCACAAAAGAAGGTGACACGATTCCAGGTATTGCGGCGATTTATGGTCTCAAGGCCGAGACGGTGAAATGGGCGAACAATCTGACGAGCGACGCTGTTGCTGTAGGTAAGACACTGACAATTCCTCCAACAGACGGCGTTGTCTACACCGTTCGAACTAGTGATACTCTGGATGGATTGGCATCAACCTACAATACGACCAAAGAGCGTATTACAGCGGTCAACAACCTCGAAATCAGTGGTCTGAAACCTGGCCAAAAGATTATTATTCCTGGCGGTATATTGCCAACAGAACAGCGACCCGGTTATGTTGCACCAGTCCAGACACGTACATACGTCAACACCGGTACTGGATTTGGTGGTACG
>JAYRHL010000020.1:0-14939 GCA_041907345.1 Saccharimonadaceae bacterium (SeqCode)
AATTTTGCCGCTAGCACAAGTGCGGATGATATTGCAGCGACTATTCGATCAGTCAAATACAAATTAGTGGTTGTTGATTCGGTCCAGACATTAACACTTGGCGAGATTACTTCGGCACCCGGAAGCGTCAGCCAGATTACCAATAGTAGTAACGTGATTATTCAGGCCGCCAAGGCATCGGGCGCAGCGGTCGTATTAGTAGGGCATGTTACCAAAGAAGGTTCGATTGCCGGTCCAAAGGTGCTTGAACACCTGGTTGACGTCGTATTGCAGTTCGAAGGAGATCGCTACGGTGGCTTCAAAGTCGTCCGGGCGATAAAAAATCGTTACGGATCAACCAGCGAAGCGGCAATATTCGAAATGAACGAACAAGGACTGACCGTGGTAGATAATCCATCGGCTGCACTGCTGGCCGAACGACAAAACGCCGATGGATCAGTTGTACTGGCGACGTTAGAAGGGACAAGACCTCTTTTAGTAGAAATTCAGGCACTTGTCAATCCAACCAATTTCGGGTATCCTAAACGTACAGCTAGTGGATTCGATCTGAACCGCCTCAATCTGTTAATCGCCGTACTAGAACGGCGAACAAAACTGAATTTATCCGATAAAGATATCTATATCAACGTTGTCGGCGGACTCAAACTTTCGGATCCTGCAGCCGATCTCGCGGTATGTATGGCTATTGCCAGTGCAAGTGCAGGTCGCAAGTTGGATGACGGGTTAGTGGTATTTGGCGAAGTAGGACTCGGTGGTGAAATCCGATCTGCAATGGGTGCGCCTCGGCGTATCGACGAAGCCAAAAAACTTGGCTTTACCCAAGCAATTGCACCAGCGGGTGGCAAAAAGAACTCATTTGTCACTGGTGTCAAAGATTTGCGCCAAGCGCTTATCGACTATTTACAAAAATGATGAACACAAGGAATATACATGGAAATTGAGCAATTAGTAATTATGGGTGCTCTATTACTGCTATTGGCAGAGACAACCTATTTGGTAGCAAAACTACCACGACAAACATCAGGTAAAAAACGAATGATTTTCGTTGATACATCGGTATTAATTGACGGCCGTATTGTTGCCGTCGCTGCATCGGGATTCATTGGCGGTACGCTCGCGATTCCACGTAGTGTCATCGGTGAACTGCAGTTTTTGGCAGATAACGCCGACGCAGACAAAAGGGCCCGAGCACGACATGGTCTGGACATCGTCCGTGAATTACAAGAAATGACTGGTGTTGATGTCGAAATTTTCCAGGATGGCAGCAAGGCCGAGGAAGGCGTCGATGAACGTCTTTTGAACCTCGCTAAAAAGCATGGTGGTTCAATCTGTACGATCGACTATAACCTCAACAAGGTTGCTGTCGTTGAGGGCGTGCAGGTATGTAACGTGAATGAACTCGCGAAAAGTCTCCGTATGGCATATCTGCCAGGTGAAAAGGTCATGCTCGAGCTCGTGCAAAAAGGCAACGATAGCCACCAGGGTGTCGGATATTTGACGGATGGAACGATGGTCGTTGTTGAACAGGCTGCCGCCCAAGTAGGTCAAACAGTCGAGATTGAATTTATCCGTAGTTTGCAAACGGCTGCTGGTAAAATGATGTTCGCCAAAAAGGTAGAATCACGTACGCCGAAACAGCAACCTCGCAAAAAGGTACTAGGAACAAAGCCAACACAACCACCGGTACAGCCTAGCCCCAAACAGCGTCCTGAATCATCTGCGCCACGTCCAAACAAACAATCACAGCGACGTCAGGCTCCTCGGCGGCAGCAACAACGTCGCTCCAGCGATCGTGAAGCGACCCTGATCGAACTTGTTGATAAACAAGATTAAAGAACTAATGCGTAGCGGTGTCTGTACTGCTATAGAACAAATCATCCGTCACGGTAGCTGTTGCAGTGAAAGGATCTAATGAACTATATGGTACATCGAAGACTCCGGTGCCTGAAATAGCCTGTGAACCAATTGATGTTCCACCAACACGGATATCAACGTTGGTGAGATTGCCTTTGCCAGGTGAATACGATGCACGTATCAAGTAGTTCCCGCTACCGGGTGCGTTTAGAATAGACAAGCTTATGTAAGGTATGGCATCTCCGCATATATGGACATCATCGTCCTTGGTGATGTCGTAGCCCTCGGATGCTACCGCCACTTGTTTTTTAGTTGTTGGATCCGTGGTTGTTACGACATTAATCTGAACTCGAGCTCCGTCGGGCGTACAGTCAGTGGCTTTCTTTTTTGAGACTTTATCGAACGTTATCTTTTGGTACTGCTGCGCTTTATTTTTATTGTACCAAGACGGGAATAGTTCGTTACCAACTTTTTGAATACCGGCAGGCATCTTGTACCAGTCGCCCTCTTTCCAGCGGCCATCTTTTGCATAGACTTCTTGGTGCGCATAGGTCATGACCTTGTTGATAATTACACCAGGTAGCGAAGAGTTACCGTTCTTGAGTGGTGTGGTATCAGGGTTACCTAACCATACCCCCATTGTCAGCGCGGGGCTATAACTCATCATCCAGATATCTTTTGATTTGCCGTCCACATCAGATGTACCAGTCTTGCTTGCAGTTTTAACACGGCCTTTGTCAACAACCAGTCCTGGGAAGTTACGCCCGTATAGTCCGGCGCGCGCGTTGTCGTCGCTTAGGATGTCGGCTAGAATGTAGGCGACCTGCGGATCGATGACTTTCTTTGATTTGCTGTCAGTCCATTTTTTGAGAGTTTTGTTTTCTGAGTTGCGGACTTCCAAAACAGTTGCCTGGGGTTTGTAGACGCCGCTGCGCGCTAAGGTAGTGAAGGCGTTCACATGGTCAATCATGCGTGTACCACATCCACCAATGGCAGACGCCAGTCCTACTTGGGCGTCGACACCTTGTGTACAGTAATTGACATCACCTGCAGCACGAATCATCGCAAGAGTTGGCTTGACGCCACTAATTGCTTCAGCGCGAACCGCAGGTATATTACGTGAAAGGGCAAGGCTTTGGCGAATTGAGATATTACCCCTGAATTGTTTATCTGCGTCGTTTGGTGAATAGCCACCTTCGAATGTCGTTTTAGTATCGGGGAGAACGGTACCACTGCCATAGATATTCAGGGCGGGATCCTCATGTTGTGAGAACAATTTTGCATAGACGAGCGGCTTGATAGTTGATCCTGGTTGGATGTACGCAATTGCTGCGTTGTCCTGGCCAAATCCTTCGTAGTCGTAATTACGACTACCGACCATAGCAACGACCTGTCCTGTTTTTGTATCTGCAACTGTGGCCGCGCCATTTTTAAATCCTGCGTATTCGGGAGTACCCTTGTACTTTGGATTATTCGGGTTAAACATTTCGTCGAAACTATCCTCAAGCTGTTTTTGGATACGTAGGTCAAGTGTGGTTGTGACAACCAGCCCACCCTTGCCAACTGTTGCTTTGCCCAGTTCTGCGGCTAGTTGTGATCGGACCATCTGGACGAAATGAGGCGCCTTAATGTTATTGAACTGTGATGTCTGTGGCAAGATGGTGTCGAGAATTGGCTGGTTCTTGGCATTTTCAGCATCGTCACGACTAACAAAGCCTTGGTTGGCCATCTCGTCGAGTACTTTATGCTGACGTGCAATGAGAGCTTCTTGTCCTGCCGGGTTATAAGGGTCATATAAGCCAGGTTGGTTCGGAATGGCTGCGAGTAACGCAGATTGTGCAAGATTCAAATCCTTGGCGTGAATACCGAAATATGTCTGTGCGGCTGATTCGACACCATTACGTCGACCACCATATGGTGACTCATTCAAGTAAAGATCGAGAATCTGATCTTTGTTGTACATTCGCTCAACTTCAATCGAAAGGATGACCTCTTTGATTTTACGAGGAATACCAGCCAATCCGCGCTGTTGTGCTTCGTCAGAGAAAAACGCTTGTTTGACGAGTTGTTGGGTGAGCGTAGAGCCACCCTGAGTACTACCGCCCCCATAGTTGTTGACCACGGCACGAATAATACCGGTGATACTAATACCGCCATGTTTGTAGAAATCTTTGTCTTCAATAGCGACTGTTGCTTTTTTCATGAGAGGGTTAATCTGGCTACCGTCGACGACTAATTTATAGTCACCATCACCCTTGTCTTCCCACAATAGGGCATCTGATCCACCTGCTGGTCCGCGGCGATCATAGTACTTTGTCACTGTCGTGCTCACACGCTGTGACAACTGTTCTGGACGGATGGCGTCGAGGTCTTTGCGGAAATACGCAAACAATCCACCGACCATGATAAGCATCAGCAATGCTGAAACACCTGCGATTTTGGCGACCATCATGCCACCTTTACGGCTGAACCAGAATCCGCGAACGCGGTCCGGATGCATGCGAGCAAGCGTCCGTTTCACCGGATGCTTTGGCAGCGTTGCTAAATATTCTGCCTTTTCGCGGCTGGCCGCGTCTTTTTTCGTCCTGTGCGTTTTCACGAGGTTTTTATATGCACCTACTGCACGCGTGCGACGACTACTACGTTGGTTACGTTGTTGAGCCACTAGTCCCTATCCCCATCCAATAATATTATGACTATTATAGCACCAAACCGTCGGCCGCAATGCATATTTTCTGATACAATATTCGTATATGACACTATCCGAAGAATTGACTTGGCGCGGGTTCGTTAACCAGACAACATTCGACGATGTGAGCGCTCTCGATGGCGATCCGATTCGTTTTTATTGGGGCGTCGACCCAAGCGCGGACAGTATGACGATCGGTAACCTTGCAACAGCGATGATGGTTCGCCACCTGATTAATCACGGGCATCAAGCCGTTTTGCTGGTCGGTGGTGCAACGGGACTGATTGGTGATCCTGATGGTAAAAAAGACGAACGACTTCTAAAGACCCAGGAAGAAATCACCGCCAATAAAGAAGCCATCGTCGGACAATACAACCGTGTGTTTGCTGGTCAATCATTCGAGATTGTTGATAACTATGACTGGTTCAAGAATATGAATTATCTTGAATTCCTGCGCGATGTAGGCAAAAACGTCCCCCTCAGTCAGATGTTGGGACGTGATTTTGTGCAGGCGCGCCTAGGTGAAGGCGGCAGCGGTATTAGTTACGCTGAATTCAGTTATTCATTGATCCAGGGTTACGATTTCCTCCATCTATTCCGTAATAATGGTGTGACACTACAGGTATGTGGAGCCGACCAATGGGGCAATTCAATTGCAGGCGTCGACATGATTCGTCGTATCGCAGGTGGTGAGGCACATGTGTTCAGTTCGCCACTTGTCGTGAACAAATCAACCGGAGTGAAATTTGGCAAATCAGAAAGCGGAGCTGTATGGTTGGATCCTGCAAAAACAAGCGTATACCAGTTCTATCAATTCTGGTTGAATGTCGATGACGAAGGCGCCATTGATTACGCCAAAATCTACACGCTCCTTGATCGCACACAAATTGAAGATCTGGCAGACAAACAACGTCAGAATCCTGGCGCTCGTGATGTCCAAAAGGCATTGGCGTATGAAGTGACAAAACTCGTACACGGTGAAGCGGCTGCCGAAAGCGCCCGTCGAGTGACAGGTGTACTGTTCGGCGGTGTTGAATTCACTAGTCTTTCACCAGATGATGTCGAACTGCTCGCAGCCGAAATCCCAACTGCAGCTATCGGTGGATCTGTAGTAGACCTGTTGACAGACAGCGGTCTGACGGCCAGCAAGGGCGAAGCACGACGGTTGATTTTGGGCGGTGCTGTATCAGTAAACGGCGAAAAAATCCTTGATGATACTGCGATCAACGAACAGTCTCTTGTGAAAAAGGGCAAAAACAATTTCTTGCTCGTCCGCTAAATACCGGATGATATAATAATCATTAGTACATCGCTGGAGGGAATATGACAAAAAAAGTAATCGCTTTTGATCTTGATGACACATTGGCAGTGACAAAATCTGCCATTTCTGACGAAATGGGAGTTATATTGGGGCGTATTCTCGAACACTACGATATTTGTGTCATTTCCGGCGGTAATTTCGATCAATTTAAAAAACAAGTCGTCGATCGGCTAGAGATTCCGGCACATAAATTAAATCGTCTGCACCTCATGCCAACGTGTGGCACGCGCTATTATCGTTACGATGAATTGGCTGACGATTGGAAAGTGCAGTATGCCGAAGACCTAACGGCTGACGAGAAAAAACATATTACTGCCGTGACAGAAAAGGCCGTCCGAGATGCGGGTTTATGGCCGGATAATCCCTATGGTGAGGTTATCGAGGATCGTGGTAGCCAGGTGTCAATTTCATTCCTGGGACAGCAGGCGCCCGCTGAAAAGAAATATGCTTGGGCCGAAAAACACTCTGACGATCGGTTGAAAGTCCGCGCGGTGATCGCCGAACAATTATTGGATTTTGAAGTACGTGCCGGTGGATCGACCACTATCGATATCACGCGACTTGGTATCGACAAAGCCTACGGCATGCAGAAATTATGTGAAGCAATTGATATCAGCAAAGACGAGATACTGTTTGTTGGCGACAAACTCCAAGAGGGCGGTAATGATTATCCAGTCAAAGCAATGGGTATTGATACAATCGAAGTCCGTCATCAGGAAGACACGCTGTTTGTGCTAGAAGGCGTCCTGGGCGTCACTCCTCGCAGCTAATCATTCCACTACTGTTTATAATTGACTTTTTTATCAAAAAATGATAAAATAGTACAAATGGCACAGCAACTAAAAACAGCTGAGTTACGAGGTGTATTAGATGAAATAACACCTGTACTTGATGAGGTTCTCGATCATGGTCCGTTGAATGCGCATCAACACATGGGCCCATTCCATGAATTGCCTCGGGAACTAAAGCGTCGTGGCGGAATCTGTAATGCGACCAGTTGGTTACTATCTGATGTATTGAAAAAACATGATATCCGAACTGCTCCGTATGCAAAAATGGAAACAATCCAGGTCGGCGACACGCACTACATGACCTATCACGTCATATTAAAAATGCTGATGGGTGATACGCGATATATCGATCCAACTTCACAGCAATTTTATCGATATGTAGGACTAACATCCGATTTAGCACACGAGAACACTGACGTGGCAGAACTCTATCCTGAAAACCACATCGCAATTATCGATTCTGAATCGACAGAGTTCCAAGATCAGTTCGCCGACAATGCTCATCGTATCGAACAACAGCTGGGGCGCATCGGCATTGGCGACGGTATATTGACCGGCACCACACTCATGGAAAAGAAGCACGCCTACCGTGAGGTATGGAATACATCGACCTACAAACCGATGTTTCCGCCGAATCGTGAAATGCGTCAGGCGGTATTCGAGTCGGCAAAACTGCTCGATATGTACACACTCCTGTAAAATGTATACATGAACCTACAAATGCCGCTCGAAGCGGTAAAGGGTGTCGGCGAAAAGACGGCAGAACAACTCCATGCCGCTGGACTCGATACTGTATATGATTTGATAACATTTTTGCCTCGTGCGTACGAGGATTTTTCCGAAGTCGTCGCTATTGCCGATATTCGTCCGGGCAAACATACCATCAAAGCGCACTGCGAAAAAGTAGAAATCAAACGCGTCCGTCGTGGTATGACGGTTACAACCGCAGTGTTATCTGACGGTACTGCCAAACTGAATGCCGTCTGGTTCAATCAACCATACCGAGCCGCTCAATTAAAAGGCGATGATGAATATTATTTTTCAGGGACATATGAATTCAGCTATAACCGTTATCAATTAACCAACCCAAGCGCCGAAAAAGTGAGCGACATGCCGGTATCAACGGATCGTATTGTGCCGATTTATCGTGCGATTAAAGGACTCAAGAGTCAATTGGTACGCAAATTGTTGATAGAACTACGACCGTTTGTCAGGATATTGCCAGACCCACTGCCAGCCGATATTGTCACGTCGCAGAATCTGTTGCCATATGCCGAGGCGCTGTTGGCGTTACATTTTCCGAAAGACGCTCGAGATATCGAACGGGCTCGTGATCGGTTGGCGTTTGACGAAATGTTTGATTTACTGCTTGCGGCTGAACTGAACAAACAATCACATGCGCAATTGACCGGTTGGCATATTCCTTTTGATAAAAAAGCCGTACAAGAATTTGTTGCTGGGCTGCCGTTTCAACTGACCGATGCACAACGACGGGCCGCATGGGAAATCATTCAAGATTTTGAACGCGAGATACCAATGAACCGACTGTTACAAGGAGATGTCGGTAGCGGCAAAACGGTTGTGGCGGGATTGGCAGCTCGACAGGCCGCCAGCGTTGGTTTTCAATCGGCCATTATGGCACCAACCGAAATCTTGGCATCGCAGCACGCTGAAACGCTGACGAACCTCTTGCAGCCATTTGGCGTCAGTGTTGGACTGCTCACAGGTAGTGTCAAAGGAAAGGCACGTCAAGAACTTTACAAACAGATCGCGAGTGGCGGTGTCGACGTGGTCGTCGGAACGCATGCATTGATTCAGGATGCCGTTGAGTTTCATCGTTTGGGATTTGTGGTGATCGATGAACAACACCGATTTGGTGTTGCACAGCGTCAGCAACTTTTGCATAAATCCGAACGTATGCCACATCTCCTGGCGATGACAGCAACGCCAATTCCGCGTAGTCTGGCCCTGACGGTTTATGGTGAACTGGATATTAGCGTGCTGAATGAACGTCCAAAAGGTCGCAAGCCAATTTTGACCAAACTATGGTCTCCTAATAGCCGTTCGCAGTTATATGATCTGATCGAAGAGCAACTAGCGAAGGGTCGCCAGGCGTATGTGATTTGTAGTCTGATTGACGATAACGCCGATAACGAACTAAAAAGCGTACAGGCAGAGTACAAAAAACTACGAGTCGGTCCGTTCAAACATCGTCAAATCGGGCTGTTGCATGGCAAATTGAAACCGGCCGAGAAAGAGGCGGTGATGGCGGATTTTGCTTCGGGCAAAACAGACATACTTGTTAGTACGACCGTTGTTGAGGTTGGTGTCGATGTTCCGAACGCGACTGTCATTATGATTGAAAACGCCGATCGGTTTGGTCTGGCGCAACTTCACCAGTTGCGCGGACGTGTCGGTAGGTCAGAACACCAGAGCTATTGTTATCTCGTCATGTCTGACAGCAAAGCGCCGTCCAAACGGCTGCGTGAAATCGAAAAAAGCAACGATGGATTTTATCTTGCTCAGGTTGATCTGGACCTGCGCGGGCCTGGCGAGATCTATGGACGTGCACAGCACGGTGATCTGAATTTACAGGTTGCAACCCTTGGGGATACCAAACTTATTGCCAGGGCGCAGCGTGAAGCCAAGGATTTTGTCGCGGCAAAACGCGATTTGCTACAATATAAGCAGTTAGCAAACCAGGTCGAACGATATCAGCGGCTGACGAAATTGAATTAATATGTATTCCGGAACTACGTTACGTAACAAATCTGGACGCGTGATGGGCGTTCACCAGCGAATCGATCGCCTTGCTAAACGTGAACTGAAAAAACTGATTCCTCATAAATCATTTTTTCCGACGATTCACGACATTCTCCATTTCGAAGGATTGAACGGGCCTGACGGCATCAAACGCAAAAGCCCTGGCCAAGACGAACCATGGCATTATATCGATCCAACTGATCCCGATGACAATAATTTGCGTGTTATGATCAGTGATCATATCTATAACCTCTCGGTGGCTCTACGCGACAAAAACGAACAACGAGCGGCGTTCGAGGCTGCATGGTTGGCGCACGCGATTACGGACGGGCTGACACCGGCACATCACTATCCGCTGGAAGAAAAACTCGAACAGCTTCGTGATGGTCAAGGCCTAGAATCACGCAATACTGCCAGCAAAAAACTTGTCCTGCCTGGTAAAACACGACGACATCAGTTTGCAAATAACTGGGAGTTTTGGGGTGCCAAAGGCGTTATGACGACACATATTATGTTCGAATGGGGTATCGCAACAACATTAGCGGCTGGGCGAACGGTCAATACTGCACCGAATGGTAATGACGTGGTGCGTATCAAATCCGAAGGATTCATGACACTGTTCGACGAATCCCTGAATCGCATCAATGAACTACAGTTATATGATGAATTTGCCCGTGTTGGCTGGACCCGTCGATTGGCACGAGAGACCAAACAGCATCTCATGCCGGAAATCATCCGAACAGTCACATTAGCGTGGTACGTGGCGGTTATCGAAGCCGAGAAAACCAAAAAGGCATGAGTCCGTATTTGAGAATTATCGCCGGACAATATGGCGGTCGCACGATTGCCGCACCTGACGGCCGCAAAACACATCCGATGAGCGAACGCGTGCGTAACGCACTGTTTAACAGCATCGGCGGCGAGGTTGCTGGGGCGAATATACTTGATGCATTTGCGGGTACAGGGGCGATCGGATTCGAAGCCCTCAGTCGTGGGGCGTCGTATGTAACGTTTATCGAACGGGATCGTGTGGCCCAAAAAGTACTAGATGAAAATATTACAACACTTGGCGTCCAGGACCAAACAAAGCTCATTCGTGCCTCTGTTGCAGCGTGGGTAAGTACCTACGATGGTCCTCAATTTGATATCATTTTTGCCGATCCTCCCTACCACGATGTTCAGTTTTCCACAGCAATTTCATTAATGGGTCTTTTAAAGCCCAGCGCGCTTATGGTATTATCACATCCAGGAAGAAGTGAGTGTCCGACCAGACCTGGAGTTGTTGTGGTGGACAATCGTAGTTATGGAGACGCGACACTCACCCTCTTCCGCCGTGAAGAGTAGTGGGCGCGAGAGCGCCTCTTTTATTTGGAGAAAATTATGGATCGCACGTCACAGCTAGAACGTATTGATAATGAACATACCAACGAACTAACCGAGCGGGGATTTGAGGTGTATCGGGGTTGGAATGACACCCTTGCAGCAAAAATTGTCGATTTGTCTCGTCAGGATCATATCCTCGAAACAACACGCAGTGATGCTGAACGCCGATTCCGTACATTGCACGATGCCCGCATATGGCATGCGCAAGGACGTCGATCTGTTTACACGCTACACGGCGAAGATGTCTCTGGATTGATTTGGTATGATATCCGTCCCCGCAATGATCTGGGCGCTGATTATACATTCGCTATTCGTACCTACGAAGAAGCACGCGGCAATAAATTAGCTCATGGGTTCATGCGTGCTGCACATCATGATTTTGCCGAACGCAAGGGTAATCCGCCTGTATGGCTCGACGTTGCATCGAACAATGAAGTAGCACGACATCTCTATCGAAAATTTGGGTATCAGGTTCTCTATGCAGATGAAGGCCGCGACGTCATGATCTATGATCCCGGTAATCACTCTGAACGCAGAAAACTCGGCGCATTTTAACCACCACTTATCAGGTAAAGGCACTTTACATAATGAAGTGTCTTTATTTGTTGTAACAGATGTATTACACTATAACCATAATCACTAAGTGAGGAAAACAGAAAGAATGGCACGACTTCCCATACCCGGAGGTGACAGTGGTGATTGGGGCACCATTCTTAATGATTACCTCGCGCAGGTGCATAACACTGATGGTTCACTCAAAGATAACGTCGTTACGGGTGCGGCATTGGCGCCGAACGCTGTGGACGCGACGGTTATTGCCGATGGCTCGATCACGAATGTTTTGATTGCAGACGGCACTATTCAGGAAACAAAACTAGCCACCGCGGTGCAAACAAAGCTCAACGCAGTTGCGGGTACACCTGACTGGAATACGCTGACGAATAAACCTGCTGTCATCGCCGCAGGTGCCGACCAGGCAACAGCGCGATCGGCTATTGGGGCGGGTACAAGCAACCTCGCACTTGGTGGTACCGGTTCTGCATTGACTGCCGCCAAATCAGATCACACACAGACGGCATCGACAATTTCTGATTCAACGACAATTGGACGGACGATTTTGACTGCAGTGGACGCTGCTGCCGTTAAAACAGCTTTGTCATTAACAAAAACAGACGTCGGCCTCGGCAACGTCGATAATACCAGCGATGCTACCAAAAACGCTGCCACGGCCACATTGACGAACAAGACGATTTCCGGTGCATCGAATACACTGAGTAATATTCCGGAATCCGCCGTGACGAATTTGACTACCGATTTGGCTGCAAAGGTTGACCGCTCCGTCATACCGATTCAGTTTGGTGCTGCTGTTGCTATGACAGGTGTGACACCAACAGATCGTGCCTATGTAGCGCGAACACTGACAGGTGCACGTATGAGAGTTGCCAGCGCGCCGTCAGGATCAGCGCTGTCCGCACAAGTACAACATTATAACGGCTCGGCATGGTCAACGATTGGTACCCTCACTATTTCGGATGGTAGCGTCGTTGAAGCAACTGCCAGCTTTACGCAAGCTCAAAATATCGGTGATTTACTACGTTTGAACGTGACATCTGTCGGATCAACATCAGCAGCTACGGGCGTCATGGTTGATGTGCTTTGGAGCTAGTTGATGGCCAAAACAGAGACGCTTACTGATCAGTTTACGACACAATCCGCCAAATGGAGCGGATATACGGCGTCGACCGTTGTATCGTCTGGCGTGTTAACAATAACGCCTACTGGATCCTACCCAAACATCTATTCTTCGTTATCGTATGACCTGACATCGTCGTACGTTATGGTGCAGTTAGTGCAACCACCTAACGTGGGGAACGGTTCGATTTCGGCAGCAATGAATGTCGAGGTATCGACAAATAACGAAGAATCAATTGGTTGGAGTAACGGTGAGCTGTTTTTTAGCGAAAAGATCGGCGGGGTCGTTAGCGAAACGACGATTGCCTACAATGCCACTAACCACAAATGGTTACGCATGCGGGAGTCAGCGGGCACTATTTACTGGGAAACGTCTGCAGACTGTATCAGCTGGACGACACAGCGGAGCAAAACAGCAGGGCTGACACTGACATCTGTAAGAGTAGTTCTATATTCGGGTTATTGGGATACGGAACCATCGCCGGGTACGGCTATATTTGATAACCTCAACACACCCGTGTATGCCACGGCCTATACGGGATGGACGGTCGGACGTATACCTATGGGCGCGATGGATGGTGGCACGGTACTCACGCGCAACTATTTTGATACGGCAGATTGGTTGTGGTCGCCGATTCCCGCCAACCCGGTTCTCGATACAAATTCTGGTGCTATGGTGGCATCGCTATCATCTACTGCCGGTGGTGCGATGCGAATTGCGAATATGTACGATTACGGCGTCACAATAGTGAATCCGTCGAGTGTTGACACTAATACACCACGATATGATATTGCGTTCGCTAATGAACCTGCGTGGGGATCAGACCCGTTCGGTGCTGATACGATGCCGATACCCAACGGGACTATCGTCCCCCCTGGGTCAGACGGTCATGTGACCGTTGCCGATCCAATCAACGGAAAAGTTTATTCACTTTGGCAGGGTGTTCATAGCACGGGTTGGTCAGCATCATGGGGCGGCGTCACCAGTCTCCATGGAGATGGTCGAGAAACATCCGGTACCTCCACGGCGACCGGGCTATCTCGTTATGCCGGCGTTATACGGGGGAGTGAAATTGCCGCAGGTCAGATTCCGCATGCTCTATTCTTTGCAACCGATATGGCCCACACGACAGAGTTTCGTTATCCAGCTATCAAAACGGATGGCACGAATGCAGCTGGCGTGGCATTTCCGATACCAGAAGGTACTCGCGTGCAACTTGATCCAGCGATCGATGTAACGGCTATCTCGGGAATTACGGCGGGCGAAATAGCAGTAGCAAAAGCGCTACAAATATACGGCGCCTATTGCGGTGATCGTGGCAGTGCTCGCATGGCGTTTATCTTTGAGTATTTGAATGATGGGACGAACCCGGGACAGGTTTATGTGAATGCGGGACTGGGATGGGACTATTTTGATATGTCGCATATTCCGTGGTCTTCGCTTCGAGTTTTACAGAACTGGGACGGTAGTTAAGGGGGCTTGGCCACGTTCCGCGGCCCCGCGCGAGAAAGTGACTATCGGCTAAAGCCTCCTCCGTTCTCTCGCTCAAGAAAATACTTCGTGCTTTCTTTCGCTTCGTTCACTGCGCGACCCTTCACGCTGAATTTGCAGGCAAATTCGGGTGAAGAACCAAGGCTTTGCTCGTCGAAAACCAAATAAAAAAGACAGGAAGACCTGTCATTTTTATTTGGTACGCGAGAAAGGACTTGAACCTTCACGCCCGGAGGCACTAGCTCCTAAGGCTAGCGTGTCTACCAATTCCACCACTCGCGCATACTATGTGAATTAAATGTACTTGTTAGTTTATGGTCGGTCCCGGACCACACGCTGCGTGTCTACTAATAACTTGCGTTCAACGCAGACCACCACTCGCGCGTATTTTAGCCACCACTCGGCTAACTGAACTATTTTAACAGATTAGGGCAATTCGCGCTAGTGTTTCATCAGAACCAATCCACGTCTGATATTCATAGATGAATTTCAAGCAGCTGCCTGATTTTTCGTTAATTTTATCGTGACAAAATGAACCTTATGGTTCATTGCGAAGCGAAAAATAAATGAAAAGTGGCAGAACTTGGAATTTTAACGTGATTATTAGATGATGGATTGGTTCTATACTATGCTTGTGCTATTATTAATGCAACATGAGTTCAAAGGTTGCGCAGTATTTGAATGAACACTTGTTGGGTGAAGTCACCACCAACGAACATGTTCGCAAACAGTACGCTACTGATGGTAGTGTGCTTCGAATAGTTCCAGATATGATTATTTATCCTCGTACAACGAGCGATATTCGCAAAGTTGCACGTTTTTCTTGGCAGTTGGCAGAAAAAGGCCACAAATTACCAATTACTGTTCGTGGCGGCGGCACTGATCAGACCGGCGCGGCCATTGGATCAGGCGTTATCCTCGACGTACGTGCCCACATGAACACGATTTTTGAAC
>JAYRHL010000021.1:0-8806 GCA_041907345.1 Saccharimonadaceae bacterium (SeqCode)
TCCACTGGTGCAAACATCTGAAGAAAAGGCGTTTTTCCGCGTCGTCAAAGCTGGGTTTTCTGCAAAGCGCAAAAAACTCCGATCTTCTCTGGCGGGCGGTTTGGGGATTAGTAAAACAGATGTCGAATCATTGCTGGCAAAGGCGGAAATCTCACCCGATGCCCGCGCCGAGGACCTGGCAATAGCAGATTGGCAACGACTGGTTGCCGCTCATCTGTTATAATATCCCTCAATGGGAAAAAATCTCTATATCACCACCGCCATTCCCTATGTAAATGCCAATCCGCATATTGGCAATGCACTTGATTATTTGATTGCTGACATTTGGGCACGCTACCAAAAGCAAAATGGCCATGCCGTTCGGTTCCAGGTAGGTACTGATGAACATGGAAATAAAATTGCCGCCAAAGCCGCCGAAGCAGGTTTGGATCCAAAAGCCTATACGGATCAAATGTATGTGAATTTCCAAAACCTGATGAAAAAGGTTGGTGCTGAGTACACCGATTTTGTGCGTACCACTGATGCACATCACGTCGCCGCTGTGCAATGGATCTGGCAGCAGCTGCAACCGTATATCTACAAAGGTACCTACATGGGCTGGTACTGTACTGGTCATGAAGCGTTCTTTACCGACAAAGAAGTCCAGCAAAATAATGGCGTCTGTCCTGACCACCAAAAACCATACGAACAGCTGAGTGAAGAAAACTATTACTTAAAAGCCAGCGCGTTTACGGATAAAATCCGCGAAGCAATCGAAAAAAATCGTATGCGCATTGTTCCGGAATTTCGTAAAAATGAATTCCTCGAACTGATGAAAGATGGTCTGAAAGACGTCAGCATTAGCCGCCCTCGCAAGAATTTGTCATGGGGCATTCCTGTTCCTGGCGACCCTGATCAGGTTATTTATGTCTGGGTTGATGCATTGCCAAATTACCTGACGGTGCTTGGGTATCCTGATCACGCTGAATGGCAAGAATACTGGCCAGCCGACGTCCAGGTGATCGGCAAAGACATTTTGCGATTCCATGCTGGTATCTGGCCAGCCATGCTGTTGGGCCTGGGTGTGTCACTGCCCAAAACGTTGTTGGTCCATGGGCACGTAAATGTTGGTGGTGCCAAAATGAGCAAATCCGTCGGTAACGTCGTTGATCCAAACGAAGTGATCGATACATATGGTGTCGATGCGTTCCGTTATTTCTTTGCGCGCCATATTCCGACACTTGATGACGGTGATTTCTCGTGGGAGAAATTTGAAAATGCCTACAACAATGAACTTGGTAATGACCTAGGTAATTTGGTTCAGCGTGTTGCTGCAATGATTACGCGCTATCAGGCAGGAGTCATTGGCGAAGCACCACAGACAGAACATGATATGCAGCCATATCGTCTGGCGATGGACAGCCTGAATTTTAACGAAGCACTCGACAAAGTATGGTTGACTGTTCGGAGCTTGAACCAATACCTGGAAAGTGTCAAACCATGGGAAGTCGCTAAAAACCGTGAAACTGACAAAGAAGCCGAAGCGCACTTGTCTGAGATCTTGGCAACCGCTGTCGGTACATTGATGCAAATCGCCGACCTATTAGTACCATTTATGCCACATACAGCCGACATGATACACAAGACGTTCGAAACAGGTGTTGTCGTACCGCAAGAAGGCGTCCTATTCCCAAAGATTTACAAACACACACCCGATCCACACGCGCCCAAAACTTCATAAGCAGCGAGTGCTGATACAAATTGCTGCAGTCGTATTGTGCGGTCACGTTCACCAATTGGTCGAAGTGCATGGTCGAGCCAAAATCCCATGAGCGTCATCGCGTGTTCAACGTTCACCGAATCGCGGTATGCCGTAATGTCATGCCCGTGTTTGTGCAGGTCGATTAGTAGCATTGTCGCATCGCTTCCAGCTCTGCCGACGTCGGCCCAGCTCCAATCAACGAGACGAATGCCGCGGTCAGGATGCCACGCAATATTTGCTTGTCGCGCATCATGATGACAAAATACATATGTTTCATGCGCTGACAGTTGGGAAGCGGTTCGACGTAGCAGAGTTATGTCATCTAATAGTCTTTTGGCTGTATGCTGAGAATTGGGATAGAGCTGTGGCTCTATGCGCTTTATAAATTCAGCTAGTTTCTCTTGATCGAGCGATTGCCACCCCTCGTCTCGGTATATAGCAAGCGATGACGGTATGTCTGTTGTGTCGGGTGGAATCGGCATTGATTCAAGTGTCGCAAATGCATTCAGGCAATCTTGTATATACTGATCAATGTGATTTTTCGGTGCACGCCATTGCCATCCATGTTCGGTTGGTAACGCTTCCATGAAAAAATTATGATCAGTATGATGCGAAAATGCCGGAATATATGGGTAGTTTGCGGTCCGCAAATGCGCAACGATGGCCGCTTCTTTTTGAAGCGCATCTAAGTGTAATTGATCGGTTTCTGGACTATCATAACTTTTGATGAATATCGCGGCATCTGACCCAAAGACGATATTTTTACTGTAATTCATCAGACCGCCTTTGATAGCCATCGATGGAGTCCCTGCAGGTATGCGAGCGATTGTTTGGATGCTGCGTTGAACATCCAGGGCACGTTCGATAATTGCCCGATGTGATGCGTAGAGCGGGGGAAGGTCTTCCAGGTCGAACCAAGCTGCGTCTTTGGCGTCGTCGTTCGGTTGAATGTCGGTCGTATGGGTGAGAATGAATAAATAGGCGTCGGTTTCGATCCATGCGCGTTCGCAATTACGTGGGTCATCAACGATCCCGCGATAGACCAATTGTCCAGTGGTTAAATCCGCTGCAGCCTCTTCTTTTGCTTCGCGTATTGCTGCCGTATAGCTGGATTCGCCGTCATTGACGAACCCGCCGGGTAGCGCCCATCCGCCGCCGTCGCCTCGTTCGATAAGCAGGATTTTTTGTTCATCTTCGGCGATGACAATTGCGTCAGCGGTATAATTGGGCCCGTCAAACCATAGTTCATGTGCGGGTCTCATGATCTCGCCATTCATACCATTGCCGTTTCATTGAGGGCGACTCGTCCGATACGTTGATTTTTCAGTCGTGTGTATAGGTCGATTTTTTCCTGATCCCCAGTGTGTTTGCCTTCGTTGTCGCTGAGTTTGACGGTTGATACACCGTTAACAGCGACAGCTTTCATGACGATATTGTTTGATTTGGTTCCAAGGTCGTTGGTAAGCGTTGTTCCCCAGCCGAACAGTACGTTGATCTTGCCTTTGAAATAGTCGGCGAGTGCGACAATCCCGTCGATGTTGAGACCATCGCTAAAGACGATTGTTTTTTGTTGTGGATCGATGCCAAGCGATTCGTAAAACGCAATCACGCGATCGCCGAATTCGAACGGGTCGCCGCTATCGTGGCGGAGCGCTTTCCACTCTGCTGCTTGGTCGGGTGTCATGTCGGCAAAGAAAAATTCGCTGGTAAATGTATCAGTCAGTGCTGTTGACAGGTCACCTTTATAGAGCTGCTGCCAATCCTGCAAAACGCGGTTATGACCATCCAGTGGATCATCGCCTTGCTCATCACTGAGGGCGCAGTAGACCATCGGGAGTTCATGAGCAAAGGTACCGATTGGTTTCAGTCCTAGTTCATGGGCGAGATAAATATTCGAGGTGCCGACAAAATTATCAGATAGTTCATGGGCAACACGTTCAATCACATGTTTTTGCCATTCGTAACTGAACCGTCGTCGTGTACCAAAGTCGGAGAATTTGATATCGGGGCGTGTTTGCAGTCGGGCAATTTTTTCATTTAGGCGTCGGTCGCCTTCAGCATAGAGAGCTGCGAGATCTGTTCCTTCACGTGCCAGTTTTTCCTGAAAATAGAGTTCATTCAGTTCGCTCATGACGACCGTTTCCCAGAATGTGACGAGCGGCCATGGTCCAGTGACGGACACGCTAATGTCGCCAGTTGCATCGTAGTCGACGACGACGGGAGGTAATTGGTTGTCGGCTAAAAAGTTCAAATATGCTTCTGAAAACTGTGCGTCACCATCTTGGTTCTGCAGACTAGCGAGGTAAGCGATTTCCTCGGGCTGCCAGCCTTGCTGCAAGTCGGAGAGTCGTTCCCTGACCATAGTGGGCGTAACGTATTCACTGAGCGGACGTTCCGGTGACCTATTTTTCAGCGCGAACGTTACTTGCGCATCCGGATGCTTTTCATACTCCAGTTGTCCCATGGTTGCTTTGTAATAGTCTAGTCCCTGGGAAATATACTCACTCATCGCGGCCTCCTTCGATGAGCGCGATAGCCTCGTCGGTGGTAAGTGAAATCACACCTGCATCGTCCATTTCTTGTAGTGCTCGTGCGGTGTCGCCGTCGTTCAATTCGACCCCACGGATCGCATCGCGAAGGAGGTAGGTTACCACACGATCATCAGATTCGTAACGGCGTGCGATGTCGACAGCGGTTGCTTTGACACAATAATCAGTCGCGAGTCCGCCGATGAACACACGTACTTTATCGGCACGATCAGTAGGGGAGGTGAGAGATTCAATAGTTGCGCCGCTATCCGCGACACCTTCCCAGCCAGAGAATCCATCAGTCTGTCCCATGCCTTTTGAAACAATCGTATCGGTTGGTTCAACATCGAGCGATGGATGGAACGCGGCACCTTCGGTTTCTGCAACGCAGTGTACTGGCCAGACGCCGCCATAGTCGGCAAAGTGTGGTGTCTGAGCAGGATGCCAGTCACGGGTAAGAATGACTAACCCACCGATACGCCGAACGACAGCCGCCGTTTTATTAAACGGCGCAACAACCGCTTCGCCTTCAGTCACGGCCAGACTACCGTCGATAAAATCGTTTTGGATGTCGACGCCGACAAGAATGTTTCGTGGTGATTTGATTGTGTTCATGGATGCTCCTTTCATTACATAGTGTATATTTAACACTAACTATGATGTATAGTACACCCTGGTATGTGTGATGTCAACACTAACTATGCAGAAAAATTATAAATCATGCCGATCATACCAAAGTGTGTCGGTGCGTTTTTTGGCAGTGTTTTGTATATGTTGCAATGCAATGTTGCGCCGCTCGTCGCGATCGTTTGTTTCAATCACGACATATGGCAACTGATATTTTTTGCAAATGCCGATCCAATAGTCGTCGCTGCCTTCACGTTGGTCGCCACCATAACGCAGCGGATCTGGTTCGAATGGGATGTTACTTTTTGTGACGATATACAGGTCGGATTGATCATGTAGCGCATCGCGGACTAAATCGTCCGGGCAGGGACCGATCGTCGATTGCCAGTGCGGGAACTGCCAGTAACCAACGGTCGAGAACAAATCAGTGTCCTGGATAATGTACGGTGATGTGCTGATGTCTCGTGCCTGCGCCTGCAGCGCCCGTTGTCCGCGCCAAATGGCGGTCATCGAATCAACTGTAATTTCATTGATTGTTTCTTCGAGGTACGGTCGCGCATATTCAAATATCCATGTGGCGTTGAGTTGTTGGGCAAGTTCGCGTGATAGTGTTGTTTTGCCGGTCGATTCCGCGCCAAACACGGTAATGCGTGTCCGCAGATAGGTCTGGAATTCTGGAATGATCGACGTAAAATTTTCGATTGGATCGTTGCGGATACGCGTGGCTTTGGCGGGATTAACTATTCGATCGATGTCGTAGGGATAGAACTGGGCACCAGTAATATCGGCCAGTTTTTTGCCGTAGCGTTCGCTGGCAACGATATAGTCGTTGGGCGTGATACCAAATCCGATCATCATCTGTTGCCACATTTCCCAGAATCCAGGTGCGGCGGGATCTTGTTCCATTGTTTTTTTGTAATGAATTAGTTTGATCCGTCGCGATAAACCCAATCGTTTGATGGCTGCCCGGAGCGCCTCTGCACGCTCAGTGGGAAACGGTTCGTGCGGCTGAGTATTGATGACGGCTACGACGCCGTCCGGTGCAAGGTTATTCGCGAACTGCAGCAACTGCAGGTGTCCAGTTGTCGGTGGCATCGCTGTCAATAGTACGAATGCTTTCATGACGCATACTCCTTTTCCAGATGATATATCCATAGATAGTGTTGGCGAGGAACATGACATATTGGAATGCAACGAGTGGCAGACCGATCGTCATATAGGTGTAGATGGCGAACACGTTCACGACAGCCCACACAATCCAGTTTTCGAGCTTTTTGTTGTCTAGCAAGAACTGCGCGAGGATGGTGCCGGCCAGAATCACGCTGTCGGTCCAGGCCATAGTGCCACCAAGTCGCTGACTGATTAATGCCGCGCCACCATACCCAATAAGGGCGATGGCGACATACACGGGAACCATTTTTAGCTGTACGCGAGTGACGGGACGAGTCACGACGTCACGACGCCAACGAATCCATCCGTAGATAAGTGTTGGTACCAAATAGGCGTTCAATACGGCGCTGGCGAACAGGCCACTTTGGAGAAACAGAATTGCATAGGCCGCTGACGAGATAGCGCCTAGTGGGTAGTTAATGCGACGCTCTTTCACGCATAAATAGGTGCAGGCATACGACGTAAAAACGGCGAATACTTCCAGCCAGTTCAGTGATCCGGCGCTTAACCAACCGAAGAGTATGCCGGTGAGGTATGAGAGAAGTGTCAGCGCAATACCAATGCCGATGCTTTCGGACACGTCCTGTTTAAAGGTTGTTCGTTGAAGAGATATAAGTGCCATGGGAGGCCTCCTTTCATTAAATAGTGTATAAATAACACTAACTATCTTCATGCTACTGTGTAGTTATTGTAATGTCAACACTAATATGCAATAATGAGGGTAATACCAGCGTTATCCCGAAAGGAGAAGCTATCATGGCAATGCCGAATCAACTTATATTTGTCCGTCACGGTCAGTCCGAAGCGAACGTTGTTCAGAAACATGATAAGCATGGTGTCGACCAAGAAACAGCCGCTGCGTTGTTTGCGCGTCCTGACTGGCGACATCGTTTAACGAAAAAAGGTGTCGAACAAGCACAGAATGCCGGACGATGGATCGAACAGAATATTGGAAATCTGGCGATGTTTGATGCATTGTATGTTTCTCCATTCGTACGAACACGCGAAACTGCCGCTCATATTGGCGGCATGGCGCTTGGTGGTTGGACGGTCGATGATCGATTGGTCGAGCGTAGTTGGGGTGTCTACGGCAAAGTCTCTCGTGCCGAACAGCGATCGCAGTTCCCGTTGACCGCCGCCGAAAAAGCCGCTAACCCTTGGTATATACGACTTGACGGTGGTGAAAGTATGCCGGATGTTTATGCACGGTTCCGTGATTTTCAAGGGACGTTGCACCGTGAACAAGCTGACAGAAAAGTACTCGTCGTATCACACGGAGATTTCATTAATGCGGCACGGTATGGCGTCGAGCGGATGATGCCCGAAGAATGGGAAGAACTTGACGAAGATTCAGGATACACGATTAGAAACTGTACGATTTTGCAGTACAGTCGGATCAACCCGCAGGATGAAACGGACGTTCGAACAAAGATTCGTTGGCGTCGCTATATTTATCCAGATGCACCCGATGAATCACCGGACGGTGGACAATGGGTTGAGTTATCAGAGCGTCGTCGTTATACGGGCGCCGAGTTACTTCGACAAGTCGAGCGATCACGCAACCTACTTTACTAGTCGAAACTGCGTTCCAGTGACTGGAGCTTTTTGCTTTTGAACTCGTACAGTTTAGCTGGGCGATGCGCGCCATCACGCCACATGTCGCCAGTCTCGCGGATCAAATCGAGGGATAGGAATTTTTTGCGGAAATTACGTTTGTCGAATTCGCGGCCAAAAATAATTTCATAGGCAGATTGTAGTTGCGTCATCGTAAATTTGTGTTCCAGGAACGCCGACACAGCGTTGGTATAGGTCAGTTTTGCCTGCAGACGTTCGTGGGCATAGTTGATAATTGCCGCGTGATCATAGGCAAGGTCGGGGAGGTTGTTGACGTCCAAAAATGCCGTGTGTGAACCGGCGTCGCGGATGGTGATATCGCGGCCGCAGCCCATGTAGGTGACCGACACGGCATGGCCGCGAGGGTCGCGATCGACAGTGTCGAATGTATAGAGTTGTTCGCTGTAGGCGAGGTCTTTTTGGGTGTCAACACCTGCTTTTTGCAGCACGATACGATGGAGCGCATCAGTGGTTGTTTCGCCAGCGCTATTGTAACCACCAGGAAGCGCCCATACACCTTTGAACGGATCATTGGCGCGTTTGATCAACAGTACCTCGAGGGCACCGTTGGTGATCTGAAAAATAACGGCGTCGACGGTCAGTGTCGGTGCGATGTACGGGCTAGTGTATTTCATACAATAATTCTACGCTTCCTTGAGTGTTTTTCCAACAGCATTATCGATCAGTAAAGGCGATTGGTTGTTCGCGTTTGTGGATTGTCGCCAGGTAGTGCTCTTCGACAATACGAGTCGCTTCGTCATTGACTGGCTTGTTTTCGAGGTAGTCGTCGATGTGGTCGTAGATGACGCCCAGTTCAGACTCGTCGGTCTGGCCAGGACGTGCGTCGAGTAGATCGGCGGTTGGGGCTTTGGTAACAAATAGTTCCGGTGCACCCAGTGCACGCAACAGTGCACGACCTTGTCGTTTCGTCAGTCCAGAAAGGGGTAGAATGTCGGCAGCGCCGTCACCAAATTTGGTAAAGAACCCCATGACGGCTTCGGCCGCGTGGTCTGTGCCGATCACCATTGCTTTATGTTCACCGGCATAGTCGTACTGCGCGCTCATGCGTTCGCGGGCTTTTTTGTTGCCTTTCAAAAAATCAGACAGTTCATAACCTTCATTTGCA
>JAYRHL010000022.1:0-27601 GCA_041907345.1 Saccharimonadaceae bacterium (SeqCode)
CTGGTCATCAGCATCAACCGATGAGCGCACGACGTTGTTCGTGAACTATGCGACACAAATCGGTGTCAAAGACATCGCAAAATTCAAAGCCGACATGGACAGCAAAGCCGTCAACAGCAAAATCGACTTTGACCTTGCGCTCGGTAAGCGTGTTCCTGTGACAGGCACACCAACAATGCTACTCGATGGTAAAAAAGTTGAATCAACCGTCTGGAACGATAAAGAAAAATTCAAAGCAGCCGTCGAAGACGCGCTAAAATAAAAGAGTTGTATCAAAAAACCGCTCCGGTGCCTTGGAGCGGTTTTTTTGTTGCCCAGACGGGCTTATTCAGCGATATACAGTTGCCATTCGGCAGGCACCACATCCACCGCGATCTGTTTGGTCCGTGTTGGAACAAACGTGACAGCTATTGGCATGAGGTTTTATTACACTCCCTTATTTTCTACTCGAAAGTTTGCGCACATGATCGACCTTCGTATTTGATATTTTTCGGGTTTTTGTGCGAAACACATAGACAATCATAACAATCCAGGCTATCTACGTCAATACAATTAACAGGGGTCGTGCTTATGGTTCGACCATAATTTTACTAAAAACACAACCATAATGACCCCCGGGATTTTGACGATTATTTGGTGCCAATGAGACTCCCTGCGCCTGACAAAAAATCTATGGAAAACACAATAAAAAATGCGGATATTGACGCAATATCCGCATGATTTCTGTTATCAAATCGTTGCCTATGCAACGCCCGGTGTACTGTTCGGCGAAGCCGCCTTGAGTTTTCGCTCTTTGAGTGAGAACACCAATACGGCAGCACATGCCATCAATACGGCAGACACTTGGAATATACGTTGCAAACTGTCGCTAAGGGCATCAGTCACCTTGTTGCCATATGCCGTCTGGTTTTTCTTGAATTCGCTCGTCACCTTTTCTTTGACGGGAGTCGGTAGTTTCTCTGTCGATGATACGAAACCGTCGCTAATTTTTGCTTTGAGATCTGGCATGTTCAGCGTCAGCAGCGTATTTGAATCCTTAAAGTCACCAATTTTGCTTGCTTCTGGGCTTTGTTTCAATGTCTGCAAATACGGATCGTTCTGGATGTTTTGTAAACTATTGGTCAGGCCAGTCGTCAGCATCGCACCAAACACGGCGATTCCAACGGTTGATCCAAGGCTACGGAATAGCTGGCTAGAGCTGGTTGCCGCACCCAAATCGTGCTGTTCAAATTCGTTTTGCACTGCAAGGTTCATCACTGGCATCACCACACCCAATCCGGCGCCGAGCAGTACCATCAAGAATGCTTCGTAGCCATAGCTACTCTGTGGCGTGAGCGTCGACAGCAGACCAACCATAATTGTCGCCAGTACGATACCGATCTGCATAAATATTTTGTAGTGACCGGTGCGTGAAATGATTTGTCCCGAACCAATTGCCGTCACCATCAGACCACCAATCATCGGCAATAGCATTAAACCTGATTCAGTCGGCGTTGCCGCAAATACCTGTTGGTTAAACTGTGTCAAATAAAGAATTGATCCCATGAACGCCGCGCCAAACAAAGTCGCGATACCCATAATAAGAACGTAGTTACGGTTCGCAAAGAATCGTGGTGGCAAAATTGGTTCTTTGGCTCGACGCTCAACCCATACGAATCCGACGGTCGCTACTGCAACAATGGTGTACATAATAATGCGCAGCTGCACCAGGCTCATGCCTGTGCTATCGAGTAGATCTTTAAAAATTGATTCTGTGTTATCGACAGCCAGCACCAAAGTACCTAGTGCGACGGTCAGTAGTGCAGCACCAGTGTAGTCAATGAGTGGCTTCTTGTCATGTTTGAGCGGTGGACAGAATAGTGCAATGATTATAAATGCCGCGATACCGACAGGAACGTTAATCCAAAATGTCCAGCGCCAGTCTGTTGTCAGGCCAAAAATATTATGTGGATCAGTCAACCAGCCGCCCAGTAGTGGACCGATGATTGATGACAGGCCAAATACTGCGCCGAATATACCCTGCCAACGACCGCGTTCACGCGCAGCGAACAAATCACCAATGATCGTAAAGGCGTTTGCCGTAATGATACCGCCACCAATACCCTGGAACGCACGGGCCGCAATCAATTGATCAATGTTCCCTGCCATGCCGCTCAGTAATGACCCCAGACCGAACACCGCAACACCAATCAACAATATGACGCGTCGACCAAAAAGGTCAGACATTTTACCGGCAATCGGTACGGTAATTGTAGTTGTCAGCAAGTACGCCGTCACAATCCAGCTGAGTGAACTGAAGGCGTTAAATTCTTCGACAATTTTTCCTAGAGCAGTTGCAATGATGGTCTGGTCAAGTGCAACGAGGAACAAACTGGCCATGACGGACAGCATAATGATAACTTTTGAGCGCAAGGCTAAATTATGGTGCATAGATTCCCCTATTGTTATTATTTTTTGCCGTGCTTTTTATATTCACGGAAGCCTTCGATCTGAGCAGACATTTGGTCTACCAGATCTTCAAGCATTTCTTCTTTTAGCAAGACGATACCTCCGGAATGCATTGCCCCCAACACATACAAACGATCACCCGATTGCAAACCGAGTTCTTCGCGCGCTTCGGCCGGTATCACTACCTGGCCTTTGCTCCCCACGGTAGCGGTACCGTAGAGTTTTTTGCTGTTGTTGGGTTGAATACCCATAGAGCGTCTCCTTCTGCGCCACATCGTATCAAGAGTATGAAAAGTATGTCAAGTATAACGATTACGGACGTAAAAAAATCGGCCACATATACGTAGCCGATTTCCAAGAGAATAAATAGACGCTATTGGGCTCGTTGCCAAAGTGAATGGCCGGTGGTACCAACATGGTGCCATTCAAGTGGCTCGTATGCAATTTCGGTTGTCGATTTGCGACGAGAACGTAGTGACGGGCTGAGTCGTTCGGCGATTGATTTACTAAATGTTCTGCTGGGCGATTTTCGCGCCATAAATTCGTGTATTTTATTGTCGATAGCGTTTTGCTGTATAGGTGTGTACATAGCCTTCACTCCTTGTGTTGATGATCCCACCTGACCCTCTTGCGTCAGATATGTCTATCATATCGACAAATATTGACTAATATTGTGAAGTATTTTACAATATTAAGGTGGAATTCTTCATATAATACAAAGTGTATTGGAAGAAATGATGGAAAGTATCTCGGAATTACTGCCTACGCAATCAACACGTCGATCCGTTAAAAAACGATCGATATTAATCTATCAGGGCGAAGTCCCTCGACAGGCTTATATTGTGTTGTCCGGTGTTTTCAAGGCTTACCGCCTAGGCAACTTTGGGGAAGAACAAATTGTCGGTTTCCGAACAAAAGGTGACATGTTCCCAGAAACATGGATCTTTGGGAAAACTTCCAGCGCACTCTATTACTACGAAGCCCTTGAGGACAGCGAAGTACTGACCGTGGAAAAACCCGTCCTCCTCGACCTTATTGAATCAAACCCGGACCTTAAACAGCACGTGTTCGACTATATTGTGAACAGCTATACCGGCCTATTGATGCAAATTACATCCCTGGAACAATCACGCGCAGCCGAAAAACTGCTACTAATGATGTATTACCTCATGTTCCGTTATGGCAAAGAAACCACACCCGGCGTTTATACGGTCAACCTACGACTGACACATACGACCCTTGGTAGCCTAATGGGACTCACCCGCGAAACGACCACCATGGAACTAGGTCGCCTGAAACGACGCAAAATCGTCACTTACGATAGCAAAGGATTTGTCATTTATCGCCGCGAGCTCGAAAAACGTCTAGGCGACGAGAGTTTCAGCAGCATACGTCTTCAGGGCCCGACATTGGCATAACGGAAATACAATAAAATAACCCGGTCAGATTGACCGGGTTATTTTATTATGACAGACTGTCTTCGACAATTTGCAGTAGTTCTTTTGGTGATGCCCACGCCTTCAGCACGTAGCGTGCAGCTCCCAGACGATAGGCGTCATCGATCTCGTCCTGCATATCATAATTACTAAATACAACAACCTTTACGTCAGGATGTTTATCCTTCAATTTGTACTTTTGCAAGAATTCAACGCCATCCATGACTGGCATGCGCAAGTCGAGCAAAATAAGTGCAGGTTGAACTTCGCTTGTCTGCTTCAACGCATCTTTGCCGTTGTGCGCGACGCTAACATTGTAGCCTGCTTGGACTAAAAGAGTGTGGTACACCTCGGAAAGTTCCGGGTCATCCTCAACAATCAAAATTGGTTTTTTATGCGTAGTTGTCACGATAGATCTCCACTTCTACAGAGAGAGTATACCTGAACGGCTTTACAAAATTTGTGAAATATCTTACAAATTTAGATTTTTCTTGGTAGTCGTACTGTGAACGTTGAACCAACCCCACGACGCGATGAAATGCCGATGCTACCGCCATGCAGGACCGTCAAATGATAGGCCAGATAAAGTCCGACACCCGTACCCGTCACTACTTCGGTACGAGGGTTGTTGATACGACTAAACTGTTTGAATAGCTTTGGAAAATCAGATTTCGCGATACCAACACCCGTGTCTTTGATCATCAATAACCAACGGTTTGCACGACGCGTGAGCCGAACCGTTACGACACCTTTTGGCGGTGTGTATTTAATGGCGTTACTGAGAATATTTTCAATAACCATGCGGAGCATATGGCTATCACCCACAATCAAACCTTTCGACGGAGCTTCTAGCACCAATGTAATTTCTCCACGCTCAGCCGATTCACGCTGTTCATCGACAACATCACGTACCATCTTTGCCAAATCAAATCGTCGTTCGGCCAGTACGATACGGCCCGTTTCGAGTTTTGCCAGATGCAGGATATCGTTAATCACTCCCAGCTGGCGGTTATTACTTGCATAGGCACGTTCCAGATAGTCTCGTTGTTTTTCGCTCACCGGACCGGCAAATCCTTGCAAAATCATACCAAGGTACTGTTTGACACCCGTTGCAGGAGTACGCAGCTGGTGCGATGCCAGTGATAGCAGTTCGTCTTTGGCGAATTCGACATCGCGCTCTTTTTCGTATGTCAGGCGTGAATAGCGATTACGTAGCATAAATCCAGAGATAATCGCAAACAGCATACCAAAGAATAAACAACCAAATAATAGCAATGCTGGGAAATAGGTCGAGAACCATACCACGATATAAGCAGTGTCCATTTTGTAGACAATCGTAAACGTACGACCATATTCAGTGATTGTTTGTTTGACCGTACGTACATCGCTGTCAGTTGTGGTGCCCTTTTCATACATCAAATTTTCGGCAGATGGTTTGCCCAGATAAACACTGATTTTCGTGTGGCTCAGGTCGGCATCTCTAAATGCCTGACTAAAGAACACGTCGCCACGAAATATCGCAACCGAAAATCCACCGAGGGCCTTTTGCCGACTATCAGGTGTCGAATGTGGCTTGGTCGAATCATAAAACGGCGCCAACATGTAGAAACCGCCGGTTGAAGTATCGTTACTTTCCTTTGTCGCCAGCAAATTGGAATAGGCGTCTGTCAGCGTTGCCTGACCGTTACGTGCCGCACCAGATAATGTACTCGCTATCTTTGGATCGCTCGACAAATTATCACCCAACCAACGATTAGTTACAGACGTGTTTGGTGCAATATAGGTAATTTTACTGTTATTTGTATCATTACCGAGCGTCACGCCAATTGCTTCTAGACCCGTAAAATTCTTTTGGATATCATATACAGCGATGAACTGTTCCCATGATTTCATATCGGTTGAACTGGATTCTAATTTGCCGGTACTACCCCATAGCAAATGGGCATATGAATCAAAAATACTCGAAACGCGCAGCGCGTTTTCGCTCAGTTTACGGTCAATCGTACGTGATCGAGTGCCCTCCAGGTTGGCCGTTGCCAGACTATAGCCGATTAAACTGGCTATGACCACAAGGATCATAATCGTGAGCGGTAATACACCATATGTAAGACTCGGCCATCGTATGAGGCCGCCTGATTTCATTTCGGACAATGGGGTCTGAGATGGGTGTTCTTTCACGCCAAAAATATAGTTATGGTTCCATACTTAACTATAAGAGGTGACGCCTCTGTAGTCAATCTTAAGCTTTTTGACAATTTGAAAAGTTTATTTAATAATATGTTACTTTTTACGAAGAAAGTAGATGCCAAGTCCGCCTGATACAACCAGGCTAAAGATAACGACAATCCAAAACATGTACGGCAGGTGTTCGCCAGGAATCTCAACATTCATGCCATAGAGTCCCGCAATCATGGTCGGCGCAGTAAATGCCAATGTAATCACCGTGAGTAGTCGAATCGTTTCGTTCAAACGGGTATCCATGACTGCGCGATACGAATCACGAACATTTGTAATCGTACGTAGCAAACTCTTACAACGCGCAATAAGCTGTTCAAATTCAATCGAAACGTCTTCGACCAGGTCGCGGTCGTCTTCGTAGAGCGGCAATAGTTTGCCGGCGAGTAGTTTCTCAACAGCCGTGTTGGTTGGCTGAAGCGCATCAAGATAATCGTTCAGTTTTCGTTCGTATTCTGTCAACGTAATAATGTCTTTTGATGTCAACGTCCGGACGTCACTGGTCGTTGCACGCATCTGGCGATTAATCGACGCGACGCGTGTCTGGTATTGTCGAGTGATGGCTTCGAGCATCAGCATGAATATCTTTGTTCGTTGTGCGGTAGAAACTTGCGTATTATCAATAAATGGTTGCCATAAACGGCCAAGACTATCACGACTCACCGTCACAATATATTGTTTGCCTAGTGCAAAAAATATCGGCGTCGTGTAGTCGTTAAAATCATCGTCAGTATCTGGCAGACGGGTAATGAAATAGGTCCATCCGTCATCATGTTCGACACGTGGAACCTCATGAGGGTCGAGGGCGTCAACCAGCAGATCATAATCAATACCAAGCTGCGTTAGTGCTTCTTGCTCTTCGTCGTTCGGTCGTTCTGAACGCACCCAACTACCCGACTTTAATGTATCGAGCTGTTTAATCGCTGGGCGGTAATGGGTTGAGCGTAGATATGAAATCATACCCACTCCTTTCGTTAGAACTTTCCCCTATTGTACCATACGTATCACATAACCCGACCGATACGTCAATTGAATGATGATACCTGATGAAATAGACGTCTATTTTTTCTTTTTGTTGACTGGCGCATGTTCGGCCAGTAGTGCTTTCAATTTGAATCCGACAATCAGACCAAAGAGAATTCCACTCGTAAAGTCAACGTATGGTTTTGCAGTGGTTGCCACATTAAAATTCGCGAGCACCAACCATACAACGAACGCGAATAGTGCGCTCATAACACCGGCGACTACGACGGTAAATACCAATTCTGTTAACAATTTTGATACGTTTTTCATATGTTTCATCATAGTGCATATGTTTATTATTTGCCAGTTTTTTGACATATATCTGCACGACGAAGGAATAACAGCTGTCAAAATTCTTACAAACAGATGACGCATGCGAAGCTATGATGATACTACAACAGCTATCTCTAAACGGAGGAGACGTGTACATGATATTTATCGCAGCTGCCCTAGTCATCATCGGTGCATTTATCGCACTGTTGGGCGAACGTGTATTTCGGGTGGTGTTGCCGATTATTGGGTTTGTCGCCGGTATCTTAATTGGATATTCGGGTGTCGAAGCCATATTTGGCATTGGGTTTATCAGTTTCCCACTCGCTATTTTAACGTCGCTCCTCATCGGATCGATTTTGGCGGTACTTTCATATCTTTATTTCGAAATTGCCGTCATCCTCCTTGTCGGTGTCGTCACTGGTTATGGGGCGATGTACCTTGGTATTGCTCTGGGTTTGTCTAGTAACGGTTTTTGGCTGGGACTACTCACCTTTGCCGGCGCCGTGCTGGGTCTCGCACTCGCGACAGCCGTGCCAATGGGACAAAGTCTCATCGTTATCGCCTCGTCATTCTACGGGGTCGCAATGGTCATGGCTGGGTTCTTTATGATTGGCGGCAGTGTCACATTTGAACAAATGCAGCGCGTTGGGATACTGCGCGTCGTCAGCGAACGTGTTGATAGTAACCTATTGTGGTTCGGCGTCTGGATGGGTGGAGCTATCGCCTGTAGTTACGCACAACTCGCAGCCATCAGCCGTGATTTATTAAGCGGAAGTGGCCTGTCGTATTCTGAAACATTAGCCTATCAATCAAAAGGAGGAAAATAACCATGGCAGTAAAAACAAATTCACGAATTATTGGAGTCAAAACATCTACACTCGCGCTCTACGAGGGAGTCTTTGCTGCAGTTCTCGGTCTTGCAATTGCACTATTCTGGAGCCTGTCCACATCGTTCCAGTATGGCGTCGCAACCAACAGTGTGCTCAAGGGACTCGCGTTTGGCCTGACCGCCGGTTTCGTCAGTCTGATCATTGTTCCGCTCGTGTATTTTGCATTCGGCTGGATCATCGGCCTTGTCCACGGTTTCATATTTAATGTTATCTCGGAAACATCTGGTGGTATCGTGCTCCGAATCGAAAACACGAAAGAAAAATAGTACGGTCGCCGCGACCGCTGATATGGATGTGCACGACGACAATAAAACCAGTATCGTGTACCGTACTCTCGCCCTGACCGCGCTTGTCGTCATTGGAGGAGGAACGGTATTCTATCACTACGTTGAACGGTTTTCCTGGATTGATGCCTATTATTTCTGCGTTGTTACCCTGGCAACAGTAGGATATGGCGATCTGGTACCGCACACGACGATCGGCAAGTTATTTACGACTTTCTATATATTTATAGGTGTCGGAATCTTTACGCTGTTTATTTCTCATACTTTACGGAGACGCGCACAAAAAAATGCCACAATACGTGGCAAATCTCAGCGCAAAGTTTATCTGACTGCTGGTGTTAATTCGAGATTGGACACGTCCATCGCAAATCCAGCAACAGACACTTGACCGTCGTCGTTTTGACCCACGACTTTACCGCGATCCAAAAAGTGTTTGTACTTGCCTGATTTCGTTTTCATGCGATAGTCTGCTTGGTAAAAATCCGATTTGCCTTCGACACAATCCATCAGCGCTTTGGTGACCCGCGGCATATCATCTGGGTGAAGAAGTTCGGCAAATTTACTGATATGAACAAATTCTTCCGCTTCTTTTGGATCGAATCCTAGTATCTTTAATTTGTTGCTATTAAAGAATATCAATCCTGTCGGATGTTCAAACAACCACCAAGCCATGCCGCTGGCTTCCAGGGCATCGTTAAACAGTGTCATCTCGTCAATGTGATCGTAAAATATCATGTATTAACCTTCGAATACTCATTCTACAACAAAATTGATTTTTATGCAAGTACTTTTAGTGGTATTGTAAATTATTCGTACGCTATATATAGCGTAGATGCATAACTTCCTGAGGGGTGACCCTGTAACGACCACTGTTAGGACCACGATCAAGGAGGATTTCCCTACCGGCAACCGCTGCATATGCTCCGCCAACCGACGCTGTGGTGCCGAGTTGTGCAATGCCTCCAAGTGTCATACCGATCTGTCCCATCGATATCGCCAGTCGCACCGAAATATTTTCGAGACCTATTAATTTCATAATGATTTGGACCGTCTGTTCTGGTGTGGGGTTGCTGGATTCAATCATCTCTAATTCCGCCGTCGTCAATCGCTCCAAAAACGGTTCAACATATCCTTTGTCGTATCGCTCGATATCGATCATCGTTCGGTCTCCCGTATCTGTTGCCATAATCACTGCCGCTCCGACTCGATATCCAATTTTTCGCATCAGTATTTTGGTTGGCAAATGATCAACTTCTTCGAATATAAGCTGTGGTCGATGCTTAGCAATCACCTCGACGTTTTGTTTTGTTACCCCATCAGGCAAATGGATTTGCTGTACATACGGGTTCAATTCACTTAATCGTATCCCGGCGGCATCGGTTTTTCGCATTCCTACTTCTGGCATACCAGCATGTATCCGGTTAAGATTCGGAATCGACATGATATCAGGATCTGCCAAAATCACTTTATTTCCCATTGCCATATGCGATGTTTCTTCGAGAATATGCGACCCCACACTGAGTCCGACGTGTGCAATAGTCGCCGTGCCGATTTTGCGGAGCTCGTCAGTGGTGATAAGTTCACGATTTCGAAACGTCAGAAGCTCTCGATGTGTTTGCTCATCTGGATATTGGACCAATGTATTAGACCATGCAAAATAGTGCCATGTGCCGTAGCGATCACCCTCTCGAATGATCGGTCGTATGAATCGCTGCCGTGCAATATCGTCTTTTTTGCGATCGGGATGACGCAGTTCGAACAAATCATCGGCGATTTCTGTCGCCTTGCGATCCACCGTTGCCCCACCAATACTAATGCGGCGTATCATCTCGCGTCGATCGCCCAAATGATTAATGTCGTATACCTCTGGCTCGACCCAAGTCGGCATTTTCTTGGCCGCGTGATTCATCCAGTACTCAATCATGCGAATCCCCGTCTCCCGCGTTCATCCTCGCTACCGCCCATGCGCGAAATGCCGCAATATCCGCACCAAGCTTTTCATCGTTTATACCATGTGCCATATAAACAAAATTGGCAATCAATTTATCATCCTGGTCGGGGCCGCGCATCATAATGTCATGCGCCATATTAACATAAAAATTATCAACATCTATCACGGTGGGTACGAGTAGCACGTCGTCGTATTTCAATGGGTTCGTCAATCGCTTTGGTTCGCCAATTTGACAGACCGCCACCGACCCCCAATTATGGACCCAGGATCGATAGGCAGTTTTTTCGACAAGCCCCATAAACCAAATTTCACCCGTACCGTATACTCGCTGGATTTCATTACGGATGAATTCTTTGATAACGCCCGCTTCGGCGGCACGTGTTTTGCCGAGCGCCTCTGGTTCGGCGATGATTCGGTTTGGGTCTGCCACCACTTCTCGCAAAAACTGTTCCCCGGCAGGCCACAGCACATCCTGACAAAATTCATACGCCGGTAATCGTTCAAGTTCTCGATATACCTTTCGCCACGCGACCAATTTGCCCGTCAAAGGACTCAAATCATCAGTGTCTTTGCGTACGCCAATCGCATATTGCGTGTGTCCTGGAACAACGTCATTCGTCTCAACACCTGACGGGTTTGAAACATTTTCAGCAACAATTTGTGTACCATCCGGTAGCGTCACGAGGCCCTCTGGGCGCACCAATCGCATCGTGACATAACTTTGTGCTTGTATCTGTTTGCTCAGCAAGACGACATCGGGGACTTGTTCGTCCCAATACCAGCGATAGTCATACAAATTGTCACGAGGAGGCACATACGATTCAAATCGATTATTATTGCCTTCTATTGATCTCATTTGTTGCCCACCGACTTCCCCTTATGCGTTTGATGCCCTCATCTGTTTTGAGTATAAGCTAAACACAAGCAAAATGGGATACTAAAATTCGGTATATTTTTATCTATTTTTTATCTATTTTTGTGACACGAATCGAACCCTCGATTGGGTAAATGGACTCTGAAACATTTTCAAACGTTCCTTCAATCGTCACTGGCTGATTCATTGGCAGTGTCGATATGTCACCAGAACCCATATTCAACGCATAGTATTTCCCACTGGTGTCTTTGATGCCAATACCGCATTCCATCGTCTGCGGATCACTGGTGTCTTTGTGAGGCAAACAGATGGCAATACCCGTGACGGCGACCGTACTCCCCGGTTTTTCATTATGGAGTTTTCGATTATCAAACAGACTGTACGCGACAGAAAACCCTACCATGCCAAATAGAACGATGAGTGCAACAACGATATAGCTATGGCGTTTTTCTCTAACCATAGCCACATCATACCAGAATCAAATATGTCGTTTATAGTCCAGGCTCTGTGGACTCGTTATCATCCAGTTTGAGTGGTTTTTTCTTGATAATCTCGTAACGCTGACCGGTCAGCGGAGATTCCATGTAGTCGTCGTTCAACAGATTGACAAACTTGTCGAGATCTTTGCCGTCCATGATGATAATCGCACCTGTGTCATCCTGCATGAGTTCAATATCCATATCGTCAGCATGTTCCAATAGCTGTTCTTGTTTGATGCTACCAGTATCGATTTTTTGCAATTTTTTAATCGCACTTTTCTTTTCTGCGACCATAGTTTGTAGCGACTGGCCCTCAGGAAAACTCAATCGATAGTTTGCATTGATTTCGGCTGCTTTTTTCTCTGCAATATATGCCTCTTTGGCATCATACCCAAACAATTGCTTGAGGCGTGGCTGACTAAATACATACAAATCCTGATCCAGAATCAACAGGTGGTTATCGGTCGGAATACGCAACGCCGCATCGGCATCGAATGGGACGAATTTGCCACCGCGCATCATCCAACCTTTTTTGCCCTGCATGACATTTGATCCTGGTAGTACCTTGGCGACAATCACCGACTGCTTCATTTGCGGATGACTCACCCGGGCCAAAATACCCTTCATGTGTTTAAAATCATGATCTTCGTCGTTGAATGTTTCGATTTCGTGCTCTTGGGTTTTGAGAAAATGAAGTGTCTCGCGGGCGTGAGGTACCTTGAACACCTGTGTGCGCTGCAATACCCCTGATTCCGCCTCGGCCTCCTCGAATCCGCGGACCACCATACCCGATTCGGCACCTTCAAACAAAAATCCCAAAATATCATCAATAAATATCGGTTCCAGTTGCGGACGTAATTGTTCGGCTAGTTTTGTTCGGTAGAGCACATAGTTTTTGCTCATTAAAAACAGTTCGACTTTGAGGTCTTCTTTGTACTGCAGTAGGTTATTTGCCCATGCGAATACATCTGTTTCTTTATAGTTGTCTTTTTCTGCCTGAACCGGCGATAGAATGTCTTGGTCCATAATAAATAGCCTCTCTGATAGAAATAACGCGCAGGTTGCGTCTTTATTTTATGGTGATACTGCACCCAGTGTACCCGAAAAACAGACGTAATACTGCTGTAAAAAATGCAGGGATGCCGGTTCGCAATATACAGCTATTGCTTTTTTGTAAATTTAGTGTTACAATTAAAGGAGTTAGTTACTTTAGTTACTCTTTGGTGGCTGCCGGATGAATACATGCGTTACTTGATAATTCCTGTCGTTCATCGTTTATCAAATTTCAGGAAGGTCAATTAATGCAAAAATCTTTCAAACCCGGTAATCGCCGGTATAGTTCCGCGCCGCACAAACGTCGTGGATCATCATCAAATTTCAAAGGTGGATCGAAAATCCATCCGAGCCGTTTTATCAATAAAGCGATCGAAATCGAACAAGAAGAAGTCTATGTTCCAAAACATACATTTCACGATTTTGGTCTGAGTGCACGATCTGTATCAACACTGGATTACCTTGGTTTTACCACTCCATCACCTATTCAGGATCAGTCGATTCCACCCGCTCTCGAAGGTCGCGATATTATCGGACTTGCCAACACGGGTACCGGTAAAACTGCGGCATTCTTGCTACCAATTATTGATAAATTGTCACAAGAAAATTCTCTCGTCAGTGTGCTCATCCTCGCCCCTACCCGCGAACTAGCACAGCAAATTGATGATGAATTCCGTCGTTTTTCGTCAGGTCAAAAACTTTATTCAACAATCGTCGTTGGTGGTGCCAACATTAACCGCCAAATCCAACAAGTAAAGCGTGGACCTCATGTCATTATCGGTACGCCTGGTCGTATCAAGGACCTCATCGGTCGTCGTGTTCTGCGCCTGCAAAACGTCACAACCTTTGTTTTGGACGAAGCAGACCGTATGTGCGACATGGGATTCGTGAACGACATTCGTTCCATCGAAGCCGAGCTGTCGAAACAGCGCCAAACATTCTGTTATAGCGCGACAATGACCCCAGATGTCAAAAAAATCGTCGAAGAATTTATGGTTGATCCAGTAACGATTTCTGTCGTCAAAAATCAGACCAATGACCATATCGAACAAGATGTGATCCATGCGTCAGATAAGAACCAAAAAATCGAGATCTTAACAGAGCTGTTGAACCAGCCCGAGTTTAAAAAGGTTATCATTTTTGGTGAAACCAAATACGGCGTCCAGCGTCTGGCGGACAATTTGACCAAATCAAACCTGCCCGCAGTTGCCATTCACGGTAACAAATCTCAGGCACAGCGCGAACGCGCCCTTTCAAGCTTTAAGCGTGATCAGGTCAATATCCTTGTTGCAACCGATGTCGCAGCCCGCGGTATTGATATCCAGGACGTGAGCCATGTGATCAACTTTGATCCACCAAAACAGTACGACGACTACGTTCACCGTATCGGTCGTACTGGCCGTGCCGGCAAAGCAGGCAAAGCATTAACGTTCGTCAGTTAGTCGACCTGAACATTTTAAAAAAACCGGTTATTCCGGTTTTTTTTAAGTCTTTTTTTTTTAAAGTGTTTACGGTAAAATATAAGCATATCAACTAAGTGTTGCAAACAAAGCAAACATCGCAGTGAGGAAAAAAGAAGTTTTAGATATCGGTAAGGTGTTAATACAACGCACCTACTCCACCGCTTATAGGGGAATGAAGGTGGTCAAAGACAGGCTGCCTGGTTTTTCTATGCACGTCGCGCATCATGGACGCCGTATTTCTATTTCTGCCTCAAAAAATGCGGTACATATCGCGAAACGTACGCACCACCACATCGCCAAAAGGCCCCATGAACACCTTCGCAGCAAAGTCCGCTGGTACGACGAATGGCACAACAAAAAATACCATACGCATATACACGGTTACGTACTCGGTGTATACCTGCTCATTGTATCCGCGACACTTTTGACAATGTACGGTCGCGTACTGGCGCTTTCAGACCTGAGCGACACCTGGGACTTCTCTAATTCAGGCGACTACAGCCTGGATTCAGGAGTGGAACTCAATGGAAACACCGCTCGCTTAAAGGCACAAAACTACACCGATGATGCTCAAACGGCCGCTCTCTACCACTTTGATGAGTCGAGTGGCACAAGTCTTGCGGACAGCTCTAGCAACGGCAACACTGGTACGGTTGCAAACGGCACGTTTGGAGCGGGTAATCTCAACAACGCCCTAACCTTTAACGGAACGACATCGTTCGTTAGCGTGCCAGACTCAGCTTCTCTTTCGTTGTCTCAGAAAAACACCTTAGAAGTATGGACAAAACTCAACAGTGCCTTTTCTGCTGGGAGCACATCAATTAGACAAGGTATCGTTGACAAGGGTGACTATCAGCTTTATTTCGACAACGAAACCGGCAAAGTTGTCTACGAACTAGCAGACAACAACTCAACCAACTGGACACTTGCCGGCGGCAACGATGTCAATGGTGGCTGGGATGCAAATGGTAAACGATCCGTTAATACACAGGTAAAAATTGGGTCAAATATCTACGTTGGTATCGGTGTCGATGTCGGTGATGCTGAGGTCTGGAAATGGAATGGCACCACCTGGACCCTTATCGGCGGTGGAGCCACCCCTGTTAACGATAGTTGGACCGCAAACACATACGAGGGCGTCTACACACTCGCGACCGACGGCACGGATCTATATGCCGGATTTGGTATTTCTGCTGGTGATGCCGACGTCTGGAAATGGAATGGCACCACCTGGACGAAGATCGGTGGCGATGGTATCAACAGCGGTTGGGCAGGAGGTACGTTTGAACAGGTATGGGCACTGAATCATTTTGGTGGCAATCTTTACGCTGGTATCGGTACATCTGCAAACGATGCCGAAGTGTGGCGATGGAATGGTACCGCATGGACCAAGATCGGTGGCGACAGTTTAAACAGTGGTTGGACAACAAATTATGAAATGGTGTCCAACCTTACCAACGACGGCACCAACCTCTACGCCGGCCTCGGTGCATCAGCCGGTGATGGCGAAGTGTGGCGATGGAATGGTACCGCATGGACCAAGATCGGTGGCGACAGTTTAAACAGTGGTTGGGATAACACCATCGAAACGGTTCGTTCCCTACGCTACTTTGGTACAAAGTTATATGCGGGCCTCGGTGACTCTGCTGGTGACGCAGACGTATATGAGTGGAACGGCACTGCATGGACCAAGATTGGTGGCGATGCGCTGAACAGCAGCTGGGCCGCATCGACCTACGAATATACCACTGCGCTTGCGTGGGACGGAACAAATCTCTACGCAGGACTTGGTGCCAGCGACGGTGACGGCGAAGTGTGGAAATGGAATGGTACCACATGGAGTAAGATTGGCGGTGACGGCGTCAGTAGCGGATGGTCTGCAGCACAAGGGGACACAATCAACACCCTTTTGTATGATGGCGGCACATTGTATGCCGGTACATTCGACGCCGCAGGCGATGGGTTGTATTATTCCTACAACGGTACGAGTTGGAGCCAAATCGGTGGCGCCCTCGTCAATAAAAGCTGGGCAAAATATGGTCTTGGCTCTGTACAAGTCATGCAAGCACAGGGTGGATATCTCTATGCAGGTACGGGCAACACCGCAGGTACGGCAACCGTCTATCGATTTAACGGCACGACCTGGAGCCTGATTGGCGGACAGGGTATTAATGGCAGCTGGGCTGCAAATACTTATGAACAAGTCATGAGTATGGCAAGTTACAATACCGATCTCTACGTTGGGCTCGGTACCACAGCCAACGACGCCGAAGTATGGAAATGGGACGGCACCACCTGGTCGCAAATCGGCGGCGACAGTTTAAATAGTGGTTGGGGGGCAAACTACGAAGAGGTCAGCGCCCTTGCTTCTTATGGGGGTTACCTCTACGCCGGGCTTGGCAACAGCGCACAAGACGGCGAGGTATGGCGGTGGAATGGTAGCGCATGGACCAAGATTGGTGGTGACAGTATAAACAGTGGCTGGACGAACTACGCCGAGCGTGTAGCTTCAATGGGCATATACAATGGTCAGCTCTATGTTGGCCTCGGTGCTTCTGGTGGCGACGCTGAAGTATGGCGATGGAGCGGTAGTACATGGTCCAAAATAGGTGGTGATACCGTCAGCAGTAGCTGGGACTCCGTCACCTACGAGCAGGTTGAGTCGATGATACCCTATAACAACAATCTCTACGTGGGGCTTGGCAATAGTACGGGCGATGCTACCTTATGGGAATATAACGGCACCACCTGGACAAAGATCGGTGGAGATGATGTCAATAGTAGCTGGACAGCCGGTACCTACGAAAGGGTGAAATCAATCGTCGTCTACAATGGAGACCTTTATGCAGGTCTTGGTAATGGTACCGGAGACGGCGAGGTATGGCGTTACACTTCGGGGTCGTGGACAAAGATAGGTGGCAACAGTATAAACAGCGGCTGGTCAAACGCCGTTGAAGAAATAGATGCGTTTAGTCCTTATAAGGGCAAGCTTTACACTGGTCTCGGGACTTCCGCCAATGCGGACGCCTTGATTTATAGCTGGGGCAACAATTCCTACCTTGAATCGGATACATCATCATTTGACACCTCGTGGCGCCATGTCGCTGCAACATACGACGGTGCAACGATGAAGCTATTCATCAATGGCGCTCTCGACGGCTCGCTTACTACATCGGTATCATTACCAAACAGCAGCCGACCCTTGTTAATCGGTACTACTTACGGCGGTCGTGAGTCGGGCAAGGGAGTCGGTATCTTCAACGGCCAACTAGACGAACTTCGTATCAGCAACGAAGACCGGAGCGGCTTTACTGTTCATCCATATGTCAATGGCACGCAAACCATCACCTCCGCTAGTGCTATACGGCAAAATGGCGTATGGCACTGGGATAACTTCAACACCAACGAGACAACCAACGGCGGTTCAATCGCCTACCGACTTTCCTCAGATGATGGTGCAACCTGGCTCTATTGGAACGGAAGCGCGTGGACAACGTCTAGTACCTACAATCAGTCAAACGACTCAGCAACGGTCAATACACACATGGATACGTTCCCTGTTACCTTCGATGGTCTAAAATGGCAAGCAATTCTCACCAGTAATGGGGATCAGAGGGTGACCCTCAATAGTGTTAATACCCTTGCGACCTCCGACCTAAATACGCCTTCACAAAACGCAACCAATATCGTTGCTGAGCGCGTAAAAAACGGTGCGTCATTGAGTGAAAATTCTTGGACCAACGGTGGATCACCTTACTTCAGCTGGGATGCGGGTGTCGATGCAGATTCTGGTATCAAGGGATACTGTGCATATATTGGTACCGATAACACTGCCGATCCTGCAACAACAAAAGGCCTCTTAGGGGCGTCGCCCGTAGCAACTGGAAATAACTGCCAATTTATCGTATCGACTGCCGAACTGGATCTTGCAACGAGCGGCTATCTTGCATCACCACTCACGACAAGTAACGGCACGTATTACCTACGAATTCGTGCTATCGACAATGCAGGCAATCTGTCCTCGTCGACGGCACAGTTTGGATTCCGATTCGACAATACCGCTCCAACCAACCCGTCATATATTGCAGGCCCTTCTGGATTTATTAGTGACAAGGGAGCAACACTGAGTTGGGCAACATCAGGACCGAATGGTCCATCAGATGCAAATTCAGGGTTTGCAGGTATGCAGTATCGTATTGGGCCAAGCGGCACCTGGTATGGCGACAATCATACTGGCACCGGCGACAGCGACGACCTGCTGAGTAACGATGGCAGCTACACAATGCAACCGACGCCCGACTTTACCGACCTGATCGACGGAATTAACACTATCTATTTCCGAACCTGGGACAATGCAGGTAATGTCACAACGACATATATATCTGCCGCGCTCAAGATCAACTCTAACGGCGCACCATCCGAACCACAGAACCTTCAGGCAACTCCAACAACCAGCGCCACGAACTCCTTTTCTTTCAGCTGGTCACTGCCAGCAACATTTGTTGGAGACGCCAACAACCTCACGTATTGCTACACCGTCAATACGTTGCCGTCACTTGCGACATGTACCTTCACGTCCGCAGGAACGACGAACATATCTGCAGGACCATATGCAACCCAACCTGGCGACAACACCCTCTATGTTGCAGCAAAGGACGAATCCGGTAGCATAAATTATGCTAACTACTCTCAGGTAACCTTCACCTCCAATACACCAGCACCTGGCGTGCCACTTAACGCTGATATTGTTGACGTTTCTATAAAGGCCACAAACAACTGGAGGCTTGCACTCACTTGGGAGACGCCGCTGTATGTTGGTGCTGGCGTAACCAACTACAAGGTCTACCGTTCTACTGATGATAATACCTATGTTTTTGCAGGTAGTAGCAGTAGTACAACGTATATCGATGCCAATCTATCTCAACAAGAGTATTTCTATAAAGTAAAAGCCTGTGACAGCTCGAACAACTGTGGTGCATATAGTTCAGTTGTGCACACTACACCAACCGGTAAATTCACCGAGCCAGCCAACCTTGTTGCCGAGCCAACGGTTGGTAACATTACGACGAAAAAAGCTCGAATATCATGGAGCACTGATCGAAGTAGTGATTCAAAGATTGCCATTGGCACTAAGAGTGGTGTCTATAGTGTATCTGAAATCGGCAACTCAACCCAAATTAGTGCCCACCAAATCGACCTCGACAACCTTGCCGCCGGCACAACATACTATTTCGTCGCAAAATGGACGGACGAAGATGGCAATACTGGCACAAGTCAAGAATATCAGTTCACAACATCACCAGCCCCTACACTTAAAGAAATTGGTGCTGCCAAGATCGCGTTGACGTCGGCAACAATCAAATTTACTTCAAAAGACGCAAGCAAAATTAATGTGTTCTTCGGTAAATCCGAGGGGTTCGGTGGGCTGCAAACCGTCAATACCTCACTAAGTGAATCGACCTATAGTGTCGACCTTTCCGGACTAGACGATGGTACCAAATACTTCTACAAACTCGTATCCTTCGATGTTGAAGGAAATAGTTATGACGGCAATATATTCTCATTTACCACACCACCTCGCCCACGAATTAGCAATCTTCGGTTCCAGCCAGTCGATGGCGAACCAACCAGTACTCAAGAAGTTAGCTGGGCAACCAACGTACCATCAACCTCCGTTGTGAGTTACGCACGTCAAGGTGGATCAGCAGTCAATCAGACATCTCTTGAAATGGTGACTGAACATAAAATAGTGATCCGTGGTCTCGAAGACGACAGTATTTATACGGTTACAGCTCAGTCGCGCGATACGGATGGAAATCTGGCAACATCAGATTCTCAAACGTTCCGCACGGCTCTCGATACAAGGCCACCAAAAGTCAGCAATGTTTCTGTCGAGCCGTCAATCCGTGGTGTCGGTGCCGAAGCTCGTGGACAAGTAGTTGTCAGCTGGCATACCGATGAACCGTCTACAAGTCAGGTTGCCTACGCCGAAGGATCAAATGCGACTGTGTTCCCAAACAAATCAGCAGAAGACACAGCCCTGACGACAGAACATATTGTTATTATTTCCGATCTTCCAACATCGAAAGTCTACACCATGCAGCCGGTGTCTCGCGACCGTGCGGGCAACTCCGGTGTGGGTACGGGCGAATCGGCTATAATTGGAAAAGCATCAGACAGTGTTCTGACCATAATATTAAACACACTTTCAAAGATATTCGGACTCTAATATGGCAGACAATAAGCCTCTTATCATCGCAAAAAACCTCGTCGTCGAATTTAAGGCTGGAGATGAAATAATCACTCCTTTAAAGGATATTAGTTTTACCCTAAGTCGCAACACGTTTAATATAATTTACGGTCCTTCTGGTAGCGGTAAGTCAACCTTGCTTAACGTACTCACCGGACTACAACATCCGACAAAGGGCAGCGTGACATTTGATAGTAACGAGATGTACCAGCTAAGGCCGGATGAGCTTGCAAAGTTCCGTGCTAACAAAATTGGATTTGTTTATCAGACAAACTTTTGGATCAAGAGCCTTAACGTCATCGAAAATATTTCAGTGCCTTTGTATTTCCTGGGCTATTCAAGGGCCGAGGCAACAAAGATCGCTAGAGAGTCATTAGCGCGTGTTCACATGTCTGATTATGAGAAAAAGTTGCCCGTGCTGTTATCTGGTGGTGAGCAGCAGCGCGTTGCCGTTGCCCGTGCGCTAGCCAGCGACCCAGACTTTATTATTGCCGACGAACCAACCGGCGCACTTGATAGTACAAACGGTGGATTCATCATGGGTCTGCTCGAAGAAAGCCAGCGCGAAATGGGCAAAACAGTTGTCTTGGTCACTCACAACATGGAATTCTTGCCACTTGCTGACAGCTTGCTCCATATCGAAGATGGCCACGTCAAAGAAATGACCGATGCCAGCATCCAACGCACCACTGACGAACTATTGGATGATATGCGCAAACGCATACATGACCTCATGAAAGCGAAAAAGGGTGGTAAGCATGGATAAAAAACTACAATCTAATATGCACAACCGTAAATTCACGCATATCCAGTGGCGCATTATTGTTTATATGGCGTGGCGCAACATAATTACGAAAAAACTTCGGTCACTTCTCACAATCACCGGTGTTGTGATTGGTATTGGTTCGATATTCTTTCTCCTATCGTTCGGCTTAGGCGTCCAAGACCTTGTGACAAAACAAATTATCGGTAGCGAGTCTGTTAAGACGATTGATGTCAGTACTACCAATTCACGTATCATTAAGCTTGACCAGCAAATGGTTGAAAAGATGGGCAAACTACCCCATATTGAGCAAATTGCCAAATCATATTCGTTTCCTGGAAGCCTCAGTCGTAAGGGCGGATCGGTAGATACAATCACCTACGGTATTGATGAAAACTATCAATCAATGACCGCTCTCAAGGTAAGCTCCGGTCGACTCTTAACCCCCGAAGACTCAAAGTCAATTATGATAAATGATGCTGCAGCAAAATCAATAGGTTTTAAGAGTGGCAAAGGGGCATTAAATCAAAAAGTAAGCCTTTTAGTTCCCCTAAAAAATGCAGGGGCAAAAAAGGACAAATTTGAAAATGAATATACTGTTGTTGGTATTGTAGATGAAAAAAGTGGCAGTGTTGTTTACATACCCAGTTTCCACTTTGACGTCGCAGGTGTACCCGCCTATTCTCAAGTTCAATTACTAGCGGACGATACAGCAAATATTCCAAATATCAGAAAACAGGTTGAAAGTCTTGGGTTCCAAAGCTCGTCCCCAAGCGACACGATTGACCAGGTGAACCAAATATTTGGATTCTTCAATATTATGCTTGTTGGTTTTGGTTCAATAAGTATGGTTGTCGCAGTTCTTGGTATGTTCAACACCCTTACTATCTCATTGTTGGAAAGAACCAAAGAGATAGGTCTTATGATGGCCATGGGCGCAAGAAATCGTGACATGAGCAAGCTCTTTATTATTGAGGCGTTATTTTTGTCTGTCGTTGGCGCACTTGTAGGCATTGGGCTTGCTATTCTGGGCGGACAAATAGCAAATGCGGTTATGCTCGGGCTTGCTAGAAGCCGTGGCGTAACGACAAACTTTCAGCTGTTTGCGGTTCCCCTTTGGCTCGTACTCTCGCTCACAGGATTTATGGCAGCCGTTGGATTGATTGTTGCCTACCTTCCGGCACGACGCGCAACTAAAATTAATCCTATCGACGCCCTACGACGCGAATAGTCATTGCATTATTATGCGAAAGTCCTGTGTCGTGCTAGCGAGATTTTCGTGTTTCTTCAATCAGCCTAGCAACGTCTTCTCGCCTATCAATCAGCTGCACGGCATGTGCGCGTGCGAGTTCATAGGAACGTTTCCCGACCTCAACACTAAAACAATCCATTGGGTGCTGTACGAGTTCATTAATCGCACGGTTCGGTCGTATGAACACCGCTTCACCACCATGCAGTCGTTGCCACTGTTCTATCTCAGACTGGAACCATCGTTCTAGTCCTGGGCCAATCACGCGACGAAGTGGCCCAATGGGCATTTTGATGTTTTCCCCCAACGTACCACCGAGTGCCGCAATCGCGAGAAGTTTGTGGGATTTTGGTGCTAAATTTGCCGATCCCATTGATCGAACACCGCCATCAAAGTAATATTTACCGTCGACTCGTGCCGGAAAAAATAGTCCCGGTACCGACGATGATGCTGCGACAATATCGGCGAGATCGTGTTCGCCACCATTCAGCATTTCCATACCACCCCGATCTCCTCTCGATGCAATGCGAACCGCCATGGCCGACACGTTTGCCGCTCGCTCATCAGCAAATATCTCACGAGCTATTTCTTTGAGGTACCCAGGTCGCCAGTTTGGTACTTTGACTTTATTGACCTTATTGGTAATTTCTTCAAATGTTTTTTCGGTGGCAACAAATCCACCCACCCATGAACCGGCCGATGTACCAATTATTTGAGCATCTTTGAGATTAGCTCCGCGCTCTTTAAATTCATCCAAATACCCCGCCTCTGCACCCATACCAAATGTCCCACCGCCACCAAGTGCCAATGAAGGTAAATTTGGATTAAAATTATACGTCTGTTTCACTCTATCTCCTATTGTGGGCCATAGTATAGCAAACGTAAATTCTATTTACTATAAAAACCACAAGCATTACGGACTAAATTACTGTTTCGTATCTTGACGCCAACAGGATATAATATTCCCATATGGCAGATGTATTAACAAAAACTGATAGCTTAACAACACTCGACCAAGTTATCGCTGAATACTTTGAACGTTCTATTCACGATGCATCACAAATCGATGCGTCATATCGTCAACTGTGGGAAACGCTCTATACGCTTATCCGTTCAGGTGGCAAACGTCTGCGACCGCAAATGACCCTCATGGCGTATGAAGCATTCGGTGGCACAACCAACAACGACATCGTTCGCGTTGCCGCAGCCCAAGAATTACTGCATTTCAGTCTATTGATTCACGACGATGTCATCGATCGCGACTATACTCGATACGGAACATTAAATGTCGCCGGTCACTACCGCGACCTATATGCAAAATTTCTGCCAGACGAATCAGACCGCCTGCACTTTGCACATAGTGCTGCCATTCTTGCCGGTGACCTGATGTTATCGGGTGCGCATCATTTGATTAGTTCCAGCAATCTGTCCGAATCGCAAAAATCTACTGCTGAACAATTACTTTCGCTCAGTATTTTTGAAGTTGCCGGTGGCGAACTCCTCGATACCGAGCTGAGTTTTGTTCCGTATAATGATGGCGACGCAATCAAAATCGCTCGATACAAAACAGCTGGATACTCATTTATGATTCCACTCCTCACTGGGGCCAAATTGGCCGGTGCAGATGAACACCAGGCAGAATTACTGCGCAACTTTGCTACTTCACTGGGTGTTGCCTACCAGTTGGTCGACGATCTACTTGGAACGTTTGGCGAAGAAGAAACAACCGGCAAATCAACTACCAGCGATATTATTGAGGGTAAACGAACCTATATGGTCGAACAGGCGCTTGCCGCCATGACCGTACTCGAAAAAGACCGTTTCGAATCACTGTTCGGCAACCAAAACGCAACACTTGATCAGGTAGAAGATGTCAAACAAATGCTGGTGTCGACCGGTGCCAAATCAAAAACCGAACACACAATTCGTGAATATGCCGATGTAGCGGAATCATCGCTCAAACAGCTGAATCTTGATGAAAATGAATACCAGAAATTCGCATCACTAATCCGCAAAGTAACAGAACGGGCATATTAATGGATCTCTACGCAAAAGTTTCTTACGAGAATAGCCGCCACCTGACACTTCGCTACTCAACATCGTTCGGCATAAGTAGCCGTTTCTTTACAAAAGATATCCAGCCACATATTTATGCGATATATGGACTTGTCCGCATTGCAGACGAAATTGTTGATACCTACAAAGGAACAAATTCTCTACAGCTCCTTGATGATCTTGAACGGGCAACCTACGATGCACTCAAATCCGGATACAGCACCAATCCCGTCGTGCACGCCTTTGCGCTCACTGCTCGTATTTACGGAATTGACCGTCTACTCATCGCGCCATTTTTCTACAGTATGCGCATGGACCTCGAACCACAAAACTACTCACCGTCAAACTATAAAAAATATATTCATGGCTCAGCCGAAGTCGTGGGATTAATGTGCCTAAGAGTCTTTTGTAACGGCAATAACACCAGGTACGACCAACTCGCACCCGGTGCGGCATCACTTGGGTCAGCATATCAGAAAGTAAACTTTCTTCGTGACCTAGCGGCCGACTATAAAGAACTTGGTCGACTATACTTCCCTGGTGTCACATTTGAAACGTTCGACGAAACCGCCAAACAACATATTGTTGATGATATCAAAAAAGATTTTTCTGATGCGCTTCCAGCTCTACGCCGCCTACCATCATCATGTCGCAAGGCAACTCTTATCAGTTATGTATACTATACCGATCTGCTCAACAAGCTGGAAAAAACACCCGTTGAAACTATTAAAAAAACGCGTATTCGTGTACCGTCTCGTCGCAAACTTGCGCTTATTATTCGGACTCTTGTTCGCGAAGGTTGGAATCAATGAAAAACCGTGTCGTCATTATAGGTGCGGGTATCGGTGGTATTGCAACGGCAAACATGCTGGCCAAAGCTGGTTATGAAGTAGTCGTTTATGAAAAGAACAACCAGCCCGGTGGTCGAACCGGTATGAAAGAGACGGCAGGCTTTCGCTTTGATCTAGGACCATCATGGTACCTCATGCCTGAAGTATTCGAACATTATTTTGATCTGTTCGGTAAATCTGTCGACGATGAACTTGATTTGGTTCGCCTGTCGCCCGCCTACAAAGTTTTCTTCGAAGACAACCATCCCGTCACGATCACTAGCAATGAAAAGATTGATGCCAAAACATTTGATAGCATCGAGTCTGGCGCTGGTAAAAAATTGCTGAATTACATTGAACGCGGCGATACAATTTATAAACTGTCATTACGTCATTTCCTATACACGAATTTTTCATCGATACGTGACCTTACAAAATCCGACATCTTGCGCCACGGGCGCACCATGACTCGACTCGCGTTCATGCCGATCGACCGTTACGTGCGCAAATTTGTCACCGACCTACGCCTGCGCCAAATCCTTGAATATCCAATGGTGTTCTTGGGTTCGTCACCGTTCTCTGCTCCCGCAATTTATAGTTTGATGAGCGCACTCGATTTTCGCGAAGGCGTGTATTACCCACAGGGCGGACTCTACACAATCATCGAACGACTCGTTGCGCTTAGCGAAGAACTTGGTGTTACCTATCACTACAACACACCCGTTCAGCGAATAGTCACTAAAGACGGCGTTGCCGCTGGTATAGAACTGATGAATGGTACTGTTATCGACGCAGATATTGTCATCTCTAATGCCGACCTCCATTTCACAGAAACAACATTACTTAGTGGTTCTGACCAATCCTACCCTGCGAAATATTGGAAAAAGCGCGAAGCAGGACCAAGTGCACTTTTGATGTACCTCGGCGTCAAAGGCAAACTACCTCAACTAGAACACCACAACTTGTTTTTTGTTAATGACTGGAAAAAGAATTTCGACGCAATTTTTGTTGATAAAAAGTTACCATCACCCGCGTCGATCTATCTTTGCAAACCCAGCCAGACCGACCCGACAGTCGCTCCAAAAGATAGCGAGAATGTATTCGTACTTGTACCTCTGCCTCCTGATATTCATTTGTCAAAAAAAGATCAAGAAAAAGTCGCTGATGATTATTTATCACAAATTGAAAAACACATGGGTATTCCCGATCTACGCCAGCGCATTGTATTAAAAGAACTGTTTGGACCAGATGATTTTGCTGAAAAATTCAACGCATGGCAAGGTACCGCTCTAGGACCATCACACATTCTTCGCCAAAGTGCGATATTCCGTACACCAAATGTCAGTCGACGCGTTAAAAATCTTTACTACGTTGGCGGATCAACTACTCCAGGGATTGGACTGCCAATGTGTCTCATTGGTGCAGAACTCGTCTATAAACGTCTGTCCGGTGACAAAAAAGGCGGCCCGGTATCGCACATCAATACGCAATTAGGGGGACGGGGCTAGTGATGCAATGGTCGTATTTAATTGGACTAGTCGTCGCCATTTTTTGCATGGGGCTTATCGATTATCGCTACAAACTTGCCTTGTGGCATAACCGTCGCAGAACGATCACAACAATCTTGATTGCCGTCAGTATTTTCGTTATTTGGGATATTCTTGGTATTGGTCTAAAGATATTCTTTCACGGTAAAAGTGACTACTCGCTACCATTCACTATCCTGCCCGAATTTCCTATCGAAGAATTATTCTTTTTAGTTCTGCTGTGTTACACCACACTCATCATCTATCGAGGGGCAGGTAAACAATGACAACGTATCTCGTTCTGAACCTCGTTTTTGTTGCTATAGTGATCGTATTTTTGCGATTCCATCGTGCGCATATCAACAAATCTCGCGCAATTTTCATAACGCTCGCCGCACTGCTAATACTCACCGCAGTATTTGACAATCTGATAGTCGGACTCAATATTGTTGATTATCATCCCGAAAAAATTCTCGGACTCTATATTGGTGTCGCACCTGTCGAAGATTTCTTTTACGC
>JAYRHL010000023.1:0-6848 GCA_041907345.1 Saccharimonadaceae bacterium (SeqCode)
GGAACGGTACTATTCAGCCCTTGTTCTTGCTGACTCGAGGCAACCTTGCTGAATACCAATTGTTGGCCAAAGATCGTTTCAATTTTATGCTGGATAAAATTCAGTTCGTCCAAACTATCGGCGTACATAGTGATATATAGGCCATAACGGAAGAAACGTTCTGATCCCACCTGGATTTCGTCACGCAATTCTTCGGCATCGTTCAGGGCGGCTTCGAGACCTGGATCACGGGTACGACCCTTTTCTTCGTTAATTGCCATTGTCGCCTGCATCTGGGTTACTTTTTTGCGCAGGTTTTTCAGGACGACCTCTGACTCGACAGGATAAAAGAACATACTGACATCGAGTACTTCGTCGATGTTAATGATGCTTGATAGCCAGCCAGTATAGATCTGGCGTGGATAGGCATAGACATAGAGAGTGCGACCATATTTTGTTCCCAGACGGAAATAACTTGTATGGATTTCAAGTGACGCGGGCGCAACGAGGTCACGTAGCGTCGTGATACCTTTTTGGAACGCCTGCTCTACCTCGGCTTGTTCACGTGCACGCTGTTGCGCGGCAATATCAACTGCATCAGGTCGCTTTGCCATTACTTTGCCACCTCGGTTGGTTTGTCTTCTTCACGGATCAGGTGTGGTCGAGGCGCCTCGCCTTCGCCTTTGCGGACGTACATTGCAGTGATACTTTCAAAATTTCCTAACGGTTCGCGGACAGCAGTGTCAGGGTTGTAAAAGTTATAGTACAGTTCACCCAGTTCTTTGGTGTTCAACTGAACACACTTGATACCTAATTGGAACAAACCACTCATCACAGAGTCGACGTGATTTTTGATCTCGTCCTTTGCCTTTTCGTATTGAGCGTGATCAACGACGATTGAACGCTGTTTTGGTGTGCCACCAAAAATTGTACCGAACAGACTTTTACTACCTCTTTTGAGAGTGTTAATGTCACCGTGTGGCCAGTATGGAATGATGACATAGAACGATTTGTCCATGATGTTTGCTTCTTGAGACAGCGTATCGATGAAATCAATATAATCGTCGGTGAGGACGTTCAGGAGCATATTCTCTTGATCGCGTCGGATATTTGTGAGACGTTCGATATACGGACCAATATCAACACGTTGAGATCGGATGAGGATTTGGACTGGGAAATAGAGCGAGTTCAAAAAGTTCTGATAGCTATATTCGATACCTTCACGTTCTTTACTGCTCATTAGATCAAAGTTGATTGATTTACAGGCGACGACGGCACGGAAACTCCCGTCGTTCATGATGACCATGTTGTCACGCAGCTCTGAAAACAACAGACTGTTTTGGGTTGTATTCGGGTTGGTTGGAGGTGGAGGCGTATGTGCCTGTTCAGCGGCAGCAGCACCAGCGCCTGGTTGCATAGGCGCCACGCCAGGGGCAGCCTGTCCTGGAACAGGCATTACCGGTTGCTGATTAGGTCCATTTGGAGCCACTACTGTTTATTCCTCTTCCCACCAGCGTTAGCGGAGCGAGATTGTCACTTCGTCGCCATCCTTTAAAGCCTTGTTTTCGGCGGCTTTATGCTTGGCCAACTCAGCGACACTAGAGACTTTCATATTATCGATATGTGAAAACTCATTCGCCTGCTCACGGGTTAGTTCCATTGTATCAGTTTTGGGGCTAGAAACGCTAGTGTTTAAAGGTGTTTCGGTTGGTGTTTTTGCGACTGGAACACCACGGTTATCACTTGCTTCTTCTGCCAGGGCGTTTGCGACAGCAATTGCATCTTTTGCATCCTTTGTTTGGGCCTGTTGAGCGACGGCTTGTTTCGCCCTCACCTCTGCAACAGGTGGCAATGTAGAGACGGGCTCAGCCGCGACAGCAGGAGCTTCTTTGGCGGCAGCTTTCATAGTGGCGCGCGCTTCTTCTTTGCGTTCGTCTGATTCTTGATCAAGTTTTTTGGTCAGATCCTGAGCCTTGGCGGATCCTTTGTCGAACATGTCCTCTGCAGATTGCGACTCGTAATAGATATCGCTACTCATAGATGTGTCGGGTGTGCTGCCTGCGCCACGAATGGCCCATCCGTGTGTATCTACGAGGTCTGCTAGATAACTGAGGCGTCGAGTGGCCTCGTCTTCATCAAGTTCTTTGGTCAGGATTTTTTCGGAATCTTTTGGCGGGATAATCGTCACAAATGAATCAATGCCGTCCGGTATCCAGAACCGTTTGCGTGATTTGAGGAAATAAAAAGAGACCACCGCAGAAAGGTATGCTTCCATCGGCTGGTCTTTCCGTAGCGGGAGCGCAAGTGCGGCAAAAAAGATTATTACAGGTAGCGGGATGATCGCGAGCGGTATAAATAATCTCGACAATCCCCATGCGCCAGCTATCGATATTGCCACGATGATCAGATAAATAAACTGACGAAAACTGAACGGTCCGATCAGCTTGTCGTCCGCCTCGACATCCTGAGGTACTTTATATACCGCCATACTAGTGGTAGTATAGCGTACTTGTTATGCTTTTACGAGGTTGATTCGTTGATTTGTTCGCTGTTTTCAGCAATTTCACCAACAAGGATGGCTAGTTCATCCTCAATGATTTCTTTCAAATCAGGCACATGTGACTGCAACCATGTTTGCAAATTTGCATCATCATCTGCGCGTAATTGCGTCAGCTGTTCTAATTCTTCGTCACTGAGTGTGTCGATGATACCGTCGATGATGCGGTCACCAAGTGTTTCTTCGAAATGTGCCGCGAACGCTTCGTATGTTTGCTGATCGAGGCTAATACCGATGTCTTCGAGAAATGATTGTGAGATTATAGCCATATTTATCCTATCTGTTTACCTTGTTTTATAGCAGCATCAAGCTGATTAGCGGCGAATATCACTGCTGGCTTGAGACCGGCTTTGATGGATTTATTAATAAATACCTGACGCCCGATTTCTTCCATTGCTTCAAGCGAGCGAGAATCCATCAGTAATTGTCGTAATTGTGCGCGTCGTGCCTGATCCCCCTCGCCCTTTAACTGGTATTTCAGATCTTTTCGATATTCTCGCCCATCCATGGCAAAGTTGTATTCTTGCGCGATTAATCGGTGGATACGTCGCTGCAATTGCTCTGCCCGTTTGAGACCGAGTTCGGAACGTGTACCAGGTATAACATTGCCATCACTATCGAGGCGGTCGGTTTTTTCAAACTGACGGAGACTATTTTCCTTCATAAATGCAGACTTGTTTTTCAACTGCATGTTAACAAGCCGTATTTTACGGTTTAAGCGACGCTGATTGGCTTTTGATAAAGTTGTTTTGGAACGCCTTTCCAGACGGCTTTTCTTATTCTCGAGACGATGTACGCTATTTTCATATAACTTATTTTTTACAGCATGCTTAATATCATCCGCTTTTTCGGACTTTTCTTTGACAAATAATACCTTATCCTCAGTTTTTTCAAGGGCTTTAATCCGCTGTTTCAGAAAATCTGAACTCTCCAATATGACTTTTGCCCAGTCAAATTTATCGTTCGTTTCGCTGTCTGTAGGCTTTTCGACGGCAGCGTTTTCGGGGCTATTATTAGATTCCCGAGGAGGTGTCTCGGCGGTTTTAGATGATGCTTCTAGCGTTGTTTGCTGTTCGGCGAACTCTCGCATCAACTGATCATAGAGAGGTGTACCTGATGACTCTGTTTCAGGTGCTCGGTGTTTTGGTGTTGATGAAGGAGCGTTTTCCATTGAATTTTCCTATAGAAATATTAGCATAATCATTATAAAATGTCAATATTTTAAGCAAATTACGAATGCCCAGAAATTTCACTAAAATTGATTATTTGTGAAGCCTTTCATCTTCGCCTGTACATCATCACCAACCTTATTTTTAAGTATTTGATCGCCAAGAAGTTCTCCTGCTGATTTAGATAATCCTGCAGCAGCTTCTCTACCGAGCTTCTGCATAGCAGGGTCTGAAGATTGTGCAGTGGATCGTACAATATGTGCTGCTTCGTCTGTGATCGAATTATTAAAGCCTGCAAGCTTTTCTGCGGCAAGACCGCTCTTGAGGTTATTGGCGATTGTCGACGAATAATCACTACCTAATTCACCACGACTCATAGCGGCTGCCTGACCCCCACTAAACATACCACCGGCATTTTGAGAGATTGTCTGTGATAATACACGTGATGAAACGCTTGACTGTCCGCTGCGTCCAATACTATTAACGAGTCGCTCAAGTTGCCTAAAGTCTTGCCGCTTACCGAGCTCATCGATGGCGGCCGCCAATTCTGGACTGTTCATTGTCAATTGTCCTGCTTCGAACTTGTCAACAGTTGCCCTTAGTTCAGCGGAACTTTCAATGCGCGTACGAAGAGATGCGGCCTGCATTTCTTCCATTGCACGTCTATCTTCCGCGGCTTCCGCGGCGAACTGAATGCGCTCTCGTGCTTCTGGTGTGGCGGATCGTAGCGCGGTGCCACCGGCCATTTTATTCTGTAGAGATGTATCTGCAACTGTTCCGTCAGACCCAGACAACTCGCCGGTTATATAGCTTTGTTGAGCGCGTTTTAATTCCGAGTCTACGCTACCTCGAATAGCATCTCGTCGTGCACGTCGACGATACGTGCGTGCGCCTATTCCGCTGCCACCGTTCATTGCACGTAATGCCAAACGGTTTTGTCGTGCTTGGTCTCGAGCCTCTGCGCTCTTTGCGAATCCACCGGCACCCTTTGTGATACCTGCAGACAGTCGTCCTCCGACTGAACCCGCCGCAGACAATGCACCTTTGAGTACGGACCAAACGGCAATTAACGGTGCAATCGCAATACCCGTTGCGACTAATGCCAGCATAATACTGGCGGTTTTTTGACAACCTGCACCACGGCCCCCGACACATGCGCCATCCTGACCATCTTTTGTGCCACTAATCGTTATGGACGGTGCGCCACATACATCATATGAACTAGAACTAGAACTTTTCTTGAATGCATCTTTTTCATCTTTTACATCTGGGTTACAGGCATTGGTTGATTCGGCCTGGGTTGTTGACTGGGCACCAGCAACGAGAACAATCGTACTGGCCAATTGACCCGCACCAAACAACAGCCCAATGACAGGAAACACCATCAATATTTGGCCGAACATGCGCATCCATTTGCTGAAATATTTTTCAGTATTTGGTAGCAGATAGAGGACGATGGCAATTGGTGAAATGACAATCAACAGGACAATCAAAGCTTTTCGAAGCAATAGGATAACGATGATTGTTATTGCTGTGATGAGCACCATCATGATAACTGCCAGCATCGGTCCCATTACTAACCAGACAATACCGGCAGCAGCGAGTGCGGCAACAACAATATATTCCATGATGTTGCCCCATGCGCCGTTCGATTTATTCACTACACCGTATTGCGCAGCATTACCGAATACCGACGGACCAATACCATTGGCGATTCCCGTCAGCGTATTTTGGATCTCGTAACCCAAAATATTTGTGATGTCGACGATCGCCTGACAAATGTAATAGGACACGTTGACTGCAATAGCGGCAATGACCAGCCGGGGTAACATTTTTTTGATGTTGTAGTTGTTGAGCCCTTGCCCTGTCACCTGTGACAGAATAATGATCAAAAACGCGATGATAAACATCACATTTGCAATATTACGGGCATATTCCCAAGCATCACGTGTACCACTGTTACTACTGACGAGACCAGGATCGGTACGCAGGAAATTATTTGCCAGAACATCAAATGATTTATCGGATATTTTGGCCGCCTGCTCTAGTACAGGACATATAAACCAACCAATTTTTTCTACGGCACAAGTAGTAGTGGAGTCTGTTGCTTGGACAGACCCGCTTGGGTTGCTATCTGTACCTGTTGAACCGCTCCCTACTATGTCGGCAAAGGCAGCACTGCCGTTGAATACGATACTAGTAAAAGAGACAAAGCCTAATAAAGCAAATAATGCAAAAAGTTTACCAATATTTTTTTTTGCCCATACCAGCATGTCTGCATATTACGATACACTAACATAAGGGGTATCGCAAGGCATAAGGGCAATGCTGAATACTATAAAAACTACTTATTTAGACCGGCAATTGCAAGTTGGATTGCAGGGCCGTTATCAAATGCAGCGACAATACGCCACATCTGCGTTTTTCCGTCAGATCCAACCTGTAAATCGACAACATAGTTGATTTCACCAACGTAATCTTTTCCAGATGCATTATCTTCCAGAACTGCCTCGCCATAGATAATACGCGCATTATCACTCAGACCCTCTACGCTCATGAATGTTCCATTCTGCGGTTTTGGATTAGGCTGACCTGCCTTCCATACGTTTAGAGTGGTCATTTTGTTGTTTTCATCAATAATTTTATTTCTGATACGATTAAAATTTCCAATACTACTAGAGTAGACCGTAGGTAGCATCTGGGCACCAACCATAGGTTTATCTTGCATTCCCGTATCGGCAATGTCGAGTGTTGTAGAGTTGAGGATCATTTGGTCTGTCCACTGTGATTTTGGCACATCTAATGACGGAACACTAATAATGGCAAGTTGCTCCGCGTTGAATTTTGAGTCTCTAACTAATACGTCGTAGACTTCTTGTCGCCATTTGTCAAAATCGGCACCATAAATACTTACCAGCTCAGCTGGAGTAAATTTTTCAGTGTCTAAAGGATCTTTTAGTTCTTTGACGTCATCTTTATTAACTTTGCCATCGTGATTGATGTCTGAAGTTAGAATTTCAGTTTGTCCGACTTTCGTTCCGTCACTGACGGTGCCGTCTTCGTTTAGTGTAACTGTCGTAACAACATTGCCAGCATTATCTACATTGACAGCGCCTGTTTTTGAACAAGCTCCGAGAGTTGCC
>JAYRHL010000024.1:0-6120 GCA_041907345.1 Saccharimonadaceae bacterium (SeqCode)
AGCCGGTGTAATGGCGTTACTCAGAAAACAAAACCTCCGACCACTCAGTGTCAGCCCCGAGAAAAAAAGCGCTTCGTCGCTGAATAGTTTGTTCGGATCAAACAAGATCAAATCAGACGATCTCGTTATTTTCACCCGACAGCTGAGCGCCATGGTCGGTGCTGGAGTGCCACTCATACGCTCACTCAGCTCTCTTGAACAGCACAGTGAGAGCCCTGCGTTAAAGGCTGTCCTGGTTGATGTCATCAAAGAAGTCGAAGGTGGTTCGACTTTTGGGGATGCACTCGCCAAACATCCCAAAAATTTCAATGACGTCTACGTCAACATGGTACGCGCAGGTGAAACTGCCGGTATTCTCGACGAAATCCTCAAACGTCTCGCTATCCAACAAGAAAAGAACGCAAGTATGCGCAAAAAGATTAAGAGTGCAATGACGTACCCGATGATTCTCATGTTTGTCACCGTTGTCGCCTTTTTTGGCCTGATGCTATTTGTCATCCCACAAATCGGAAAAATCATCAAAGATCTCGGTGGTCCCAACGCAGAACTTCCGCCACTGACCGTTGCCATGTTGGGCATTAGTGCATTTATCCTCCAGTGGTGGTACATTATCATTCCGCTGCTCATCGGGGGCATCTATCTCCTCATCAGATACATCAGAACGCCAAAGGGCAAGCGCAAGTTCCATCAGATCCTCCTGCGCATTCCAGCGATCAATTCAATTATCCGTAAAGTTGTCGTCGCGCGCTTTGCACGTACATTTTCAGCACTCAGCGGAGCGGGTGTATCCATCCTCGAGACCATGACCGTCACCGCACACGCACTTGGCAATACCGTTTACGAAGATTCTCTCCTCGCGGCAGTCGATGAAGTGAAAAATGGACGGCAACTCTCTCAGATTATGGAAGAGGGGGGACTGTACCCTTCGATCGTGTCGCAGATGCTTTCCGTCGGTGAAGAAACGGGTCAAACAGACACCGTTCTAATCAAGGTTGCCGAATTTTACGAAGAAGAAGTCGACGTCGCTATTGCAGGAATCAGTTCGATTATTGAACCAGTTATGATCGTTCTCATGGGTGGTGCAATCGGTCTCATTGCCGCGAGTGTTATGGGTCCAATCGCCGGTCTGGCAAATCAGATTAAAAACTAGTCACAACCACCGTGCCCGTGGTACAATAAGCACAAACTCTATGTGTGGGCACTATGACTAAATTATTCTACAAAGACAAGCCACTAATTGGGCTCGACATCAGTAGTACTGACATGAAAGTCATGTCTATTGATAATCATCGTCACCTCGTTACAGGCTACGGTGTCATAGACCTTGATCCGCTACAGGTACGAAAAGCCTTCGACGAAGGTAGTGACTATATGTTCAAAAGTCTCAAAACCCTTCTGGAACAAAAGCTTGTCGGTACTCTTGCAAGCGACCAGGTCGTCCTCGGCATTCCGACATCGCGAACCTTTTCCCGTACATTCACCGTCCCCGCATCAACAGAACCAACCCTGAAAGACGCGGTAGCCCTTGAGGTTGGGCAGTACATTCCCGTTCCGATATCACTCCTCTACGTTGACTATGAAATTATCGAACGCAGCGATGGAATGCTCACGGTTATCATGAGTGCCGTGCCGCGCAAACTGGTCGACAATATGCTCAAAGCTTGTGATGAAATTGGATTGTCAGTCGCTATGATCGAGCCGTCGATTAACTCTGTGGCTCGGGTGCTTAAATCAACCGAAGAGGCCTATCTACCCACGGTTATTATCGATATCGGTGCAACCAATACAGATATTGCCGTACTGGACGGGTCGGTTCGCATCACCGGTGGACTAGCGACTGGAGGAAACACCTTTACGCTCGATATCGCCAAAAAAATGGGCGTTACCCTAGAAAACGCCCACCAGTTAAAGGTCCTCAACGGCCTTGCGCCCGGACCAAAACAAGCAAAACTCACATCATCGCTCAAACCATCGTTGCAAAGCATTATCACCGAAACAAGAAAAGTCATTCGGTATTATAACGAGCGCTTGAACAATGATCGTCGGATTGAACAAATTCTCGTTGTTGGTAGCGGCAGTAACGTCCCCGGAATCGGAGACTTCTTTACCAACGAACTTGTCATGCCATCCCGTGTTGCCAGTCCATGGCAAGCACTCGATTTTGGTGAACTACCTCAACCTGCAAAGCAATTTCGTTCGCGCTATATCAGTGTCGCCGGTCTCGCTAACGTACGAAACGGGGAGATGTGGCAATGATCAATCTACTTCCCGACGAACGCAAACGTGATATTACTGCGGGCAGAACAAATGTGATTTTGCTCCGTTATAACCTATTGGCACTCGTGAGCTTTGTTGGTCTCGCAGGTATCTGCGCGATGTTTGCTATGATGCTCCAACAGAACTACGATAGTGCCGTTCGTGCGAGTGTCGAAAATTCAACTAAAGTGACTCGTTACGAAGATATCCGCATCCAGGCAGAAGATTATCGAAAAAATCTCACCCTCGCTGGTTCGATATTGAACAATAGCTTTAACTACACGCCGGTTATATTTAGTATCGCCAAATTACTTCCAAACGGCGTCATTCTCGATGGAATCACACTCAATACGAGCAATTTTGGACAGCAAACGACATTTACAGCACACGCCAAGACAATCGCACTGGCTACCAGTCTAAAAGAAAATTTCCAAAAATCGACTATGTTTACCAACGTCTATTTCCAATCTGTTACTGACAATTCGGCAAATGTGGGAGATGACGATACGGCAAATGCAGCCTACCCGATAGCCATCACGATTAGTGCCAAAATCAACAAAGAAAAGGTAGGCAACTAATGGTCACTAAACAATCCAATAGCATGACACCGGTCAAATTGCGACTTTTGCTCATTAGCACTCTTTGTTTGACTATCGTTGCTTCCGGAGGTTTGTTCTGGTTATTCCGAGAAAATGTCATCATCGTCAAAGCACAAGATGTACAAAAAGTCAGTACAGATGCAAAATCACGAGACAACGAAGCAGGGCGTCTTGAGAGTGTCCAAAAGATTCTTGAGCGTGATAAGGATATCGTATCAAAGGCACAAAAGATTGCCGCTGATACAAAATTCTACCAATACCAAGATCAGATCCTGAAAGACTTGTCTTCATTCGCAAAAACTTCAGGGGTGATTATCCAACGATTCGATTTTAACGACACAGCCACCACACCCGGTGCAGCAAAGCCAGTAAGCGGTGGCGTTGCCGATCCAGCAGGTCTAAAAAGTGTCAGCGTGTCGATCACCGTCGCGAATCCCGTACCTTTCGATAAATTGATGCGATTTATCCATGCTATCGAAGCAAACGTAACAAAAATGCAGTTAGACGGCATATCAATATCAGCCACAAAGACAAGTGATGTGACAGTAAATACATTAACGATAAAGGTGTTCACGAAATGACCCCACAACTCTACGCATTAAAAGCACAGGCGCGAACGTTTATCCTGCGACACCACCCAACGCTCTTTCTTGTCACGATACTCCTTCTATTAGTAGGGGCAGCGTACTCGCTGTATCTTGTCATCTATGAAACCCCCGAGGCAACGACACCGCCCGACACCCTGACAAGTTTTAACCAAAAAACAATCGATCAAATCAAGTCACTTCGTAGTAGTACGGATGGTGTCGACAAACTGACATTCCCTACCCCACGGTCGAATCCATTTGTTGAAAAATAACAGTAGTAATAAACGAGAATACTTTGGGAAGTGATCTAGCCACGATATACTAGAAATATGCTACTTAGCGGATCAAATCTTATTGGAACACCTATTATGAGCTTGCAAACAGGCAAAGAATTAGCTGTGACCAGTGATCCGATTATTAATCCTCACAACCTTTCAATTATCGCCTACCATATTGTCGGACCGCATCTTGACCACAACCCATCATACCTCCGCACGGCAGACATACGTGAACTTGGCGGTCTCGGTATGATTGTTGATAGTAGCGATGAGTTCTTGGAACCTGACGATATTATCAGCGACAAAGATATATACGAAATGGATTTTGATCTTCACGGCAAACATGTCGTCGATGATAGGCGCAACAAACTCGGCAAGGTGGTTGATTACATTGTCGACATTGATAGTTTTACGATTCAACAGCTATTAGTAAAGCGACCTCTGCTCAAAAGTTTCAATGATGATGAACTATTAGTACATCGCGGGCAAATCGTTGAAGTCACCGATGATACTATCGTCGTCAAATCGACCAACATCAAAGAAAAGACCAAAGTTACGGCAAGCCGTCACTACGTTAACCCATTCCGCCAGGCAGGTACCCAGCCTGAAGCGGTTCGTATCGAAACTGACGACTAGTTATTCTTCCGCTACTGTAATGCATTTTTGATGTCGTCATAGCTGAATCCTAATCGCGCCAAATATTGCATGAATTTCGTATCATCAGCGTATTTTGATCGTTTCTTTGCGACAATTTTGCTTAGCTCATCAATATCGTTGCGTTCTGACTCGGACAATAATCGTTCGACAACGCCTCGATCAACACCCTTGGCGGCCAATTCAGCCTGAAGCTTGCGCTGGCTCGTACCTTTTCGTAGATTCCTATTCTCAATCCAAAACGCTGCAAACTTTTCGTCATTGATATAGCCTTTTTCCACCAACCGATCGAATACGCGTTCAGTCACATCCGTGCCGTAGCCTGGTCGCTCCAGCATTTCGCCTGTTCGTTTACTTTTGTATCGTTTGGCAATCGTTTTTCGATACAGATAATCACGAACTTCGCGCGATGAGTGTGGTCGCACCAAACAATATTCAAGTGCGCGTGCATATAATTTGCCGAACTGACTCTCGGTTTCCAACTGAGCCAGCTCGGTTGCGGTGAATTCCTGGCCCACTTTGACACGGCTATCAACAACTTGAGTAACATCGAGGCTAAAGCGAAACTTGCCATCAACCATGACATTGACCCGATTCGGATCACGCTGCTGCATCGTCAGAGCAGTAATTTTCATACTGCAGTTCCGTCAACTAACCTTCTTGTTCGGCGACTTTTTGACGAACTTTCTTTTCGATTTCAGCAAGTACTTTAGGATTTTCTTTGAGGTATGCTTTTGTCGCCTCACGTCCTTGACCAATCTTTGCGTCTGCATAGTCGAACCACGCACCCGCTTTTCCAACGACGCCGTGTTGTACTGCAAGATCCAAAACATCGCCAGTATTCGAAATACCTTCGTTATACATAATGTCGAACTCGGCGACGCGGAAAGGTGGAGCAATCTTGTTCTTTACAATCTTGACCTTTGTGCGGTTACCAACAATATCTTCGCCATTCTTGATTTGACCTGTTCGTCGAATATCAATACGGACCGATGCGTAGAATTTTAATGCGTTACCACCAGTAGTCGTTTCTGGGTTACCAAACATCACACCAATCTTCATACGAATCTGGTTGATAAAGATCACTGTCGTTTTTGATTTGTTGATAATTCCCGTCAATTTACGTAGTGCCTGACTCATCAAACGAGCCTGAAGACCCATGTGACTATCGCCCATGTCACCATCGATTTCGGCTTGTGGAACCAGTGCTGCAACCGAGTCAACAACGACCAAATCAACGGCGTTCGAACGGACCAAAGTTTCAGCAATTTCAAGTGCCTGCTCGCCGTTATCCGGCTGACTCACGAGGAGATTGTCTGTGTCCACGCCCAATTTTTTGGCGTAGGCAGGATCGAGGGCGTGTTCGGCATCAATAAATGCCGCAGTACCGCCAGCACGCTGGACCTCAGCGATGGCGTGCAGTGTCAGCGTTGTTTTACCTGAGCTTTCTGGACCATAGATTTCGATAATACGCCCCTTTGGATAGCCGCCACCAAGTGCTAAATCAAGGCTCAATGCCCCTGATGGAATCAATTCAACATCAACCTTGTGTGCTTCGCCAAGTTTCATAATCGAACCATCACCAAACTGCTTGGTGATTTGTTCCATCGCTAGTCCAAGTGCTTTTAGTTTGCCGTCATTCGATGCTGCACCGGCGTCAGCCACGGCCGCTTTTTCAGTCTTTTTAGCCACGGTAAGTATCTCCCTCGTATTAATGCTGTTCCTATTATACACGACGCCGATTTG
>JAYRHL010000025.1:0-22126 GCA_041907345.1 Saccharimonadaceae bacterium (SeqCode)
TCAAACAAAAAAGCGCGGCTCCTGCCGCGCCCAAATTCCCATTCCCCCTCTGAAAACATCTGGCCCCTGCTCCGCGCTGCCAAAGAAAAAGCCGCCCATGCGGGCGACAATTCCTCGAAAAGTTTCGTTTTGGCGGAGAGAACAGGATTCGAACCTGCGGTACGATTGCTCGCACACACGCTTTCCAAGCGTGCGCCTTCAACCACTCGGCCATCTCTCCACGCATATTTATGCTTTATATATTTTAACAGAGACGTCGTAAATGCCACTCTGAAACAAAATCTTGTGCGCTTGTGGTTGCGACCCCTATCAGGACTACTTATAATAGATAGTACCTATGGCGATTGATGCACCAGCACCAGTTATTGCTCTCGATTGCCTTACAAAGAGGTACGGTATTGGAGAAGTCGAACATACCGTCCTCGACAACATCGACCTCACTATAGAAAAAGGTGAGTTTGTCGCCATCATGGGACCTAGTGGTTGTGGCAAGACAACACTCCTCAACATCCTCGGTCTCCTCGACCATCCAGACGCTGGAGAATATATATTAAATGGCAAATCCGTCAGCGAGATGACATCTAGTCAGCGTGCGCATATCCGCCGAGATCAAATTGGATTTGTATTTCAAAGTTTTAATCTCGTATCACGCATGAATGTTATCGAAAATGTCGCACTGCCCCTCACCTATCAAGGATATAGTGTGACGAATCGATTACTCGCTGCCAGTAAGGTACTGGCGACATTTCACCTATCTGAACGAGAATACTATATGCCATGGCAGTTGTCGGGTGGCCAGACGCAGCGTGTCGCAATTGCCCGTGCGCTGGTCAATAATCCATCGATTGTGCTGGCCGACGAACCGACCGGCAATCTCGATAGCCGTAGTTCACATGTCATTATGGAAGAATTGGCCGACATTCATCGACACGGAAACACGATTATTATGGTGACGCACAACCCCGCCCTGACCAGTTACGCTAGTCGTGTTATCCATATGCTAGATGGACGTATCGACAGCGACACAAAAATCCTCCCCGCCCCTAAAAAAGGAGCTGTCTCCAAACGAAAAATGGGCAAAAAAACGGTCGAAAGCCAGAAGGTTGAGACCGCTTAATGCAGTTGCTGGTTGGCCATCACCTCGCCAACGCATATGAATCTTTGCGCAGTAACCGCATGCGAACCGCACTCACGGTCATCGGAATGACAATTGGCATATCGAGCATTGTTGTCATAATGTCGCTAAGTGCTGGTGCCGCACAAATCGTCAGTAATCAAGTCGATCAGTTGGGTGGAACTATCGCCGTTGTTCGTCCTGGCACCCCCGATCGTGAATCCCAGATCAATACAATTACCGCCAATCTCAGCGGTGGTGATATGACCAGTAGCCTGACAGAAAAAGACGTAAAAGACATCAAAAATATAGATCACGTCACAGCAGTCGCACCCATCATGGTACTGGGTGGTAGCGTATCGTCAGACAGTAGCAAACCACGGAATATCCAAATCATTGCTACAGAACCAGCGATGACAGACGTGACAACAATTCCTATTTCCGAAGGTCAGTTTATCGGTACAGTAACCAACGATGATACGGCCGTCATCGGGCATCAGTTATCAATTGATCTATTCGGAACCGATACTTCAGTCGGTCGCACATTCACTACGCACGGAGTACAATTTACCGTTATCGGAGTACTAAAACGTCAAAAAAACCCCATAAATTTGAATAATGTAGATTTTGACCATGCAGCAATCATCAATCTAAAAAGTGGCAAGACGTTTAATCAGGGTATCGCGTCGATTCAACAGATTAATATTCGCGTAACCAGCACCGATAAACTCCCCGCCGTTCAACAGCAAATCAATGAACAGCTGATGCGCAATCATCGTGGTGAAAAAGATTTTGTTATTTTGTCTGACGGCGATCTGGCTCGTCCATCAGCAGAACTGTTTTCGACCGTTTCGGCCAGCCTTACTGCAGTTGCCGGTATATCGCTCGTTGTCGGTGGTATTGGAATAATGAATATATTACTAGTTGGCGTCACCGAACGAACACGCGAAATCGGTATACGAAAAGCAATCGGCGCCAGCAATGCGCACATTGTCTGGCAATTTTTGATTGAATCTCTCGCCATGAGTCTCGCCGGTGGCATCGCCGGCTATTTCTTTGGTTATATCGTCGCGTTCACGATCGCCCGTAGCTTCCTGACATTCGACCCGGTATTTGGGTGGTCTATTGTCGGCGCTGCCCTGGGAACGTCTCTCGTCGTAGGATTGCTGTTTGGTCTCTATCCGGCCTATCTCGCCGCACGCAAAGATCCAATCGAAGCCCTTCGGCAATTCCATAAATTTATTGCACGAGTTCTTTTTTGAATTTTTCAATCAATTCGACGGGGGTTGGATCGACACCGTTGAGAACCGCCAAATAAATACTGACGAAATCTGCGAGAATACTCCCCCATAGCATCTGCGCCAACACCGTATCACCACGCAGTTCAATCGGGACGGCTTTTGGCCGCAGTCCACTGAGCAAACGATCGCTAATCTCGAATCGTTTCAATATGCGCGAATGTTCAAATGAACTCTTAAGATCAAAAACGGCAAATGGTTTGTCGACAGGATGCGACGACCATCCAATAAATTCATTGTGATTTGTTTCAGGATAGACGTTCCATGCTGATACATTTTTGGCGTTTTCGTTCCAGCTGATTTTCCATTTGTATGCGACCGGGCCGGTAATCCGGCCACCGTAGAATACGCCCGTTTTACCCGTTGCAAGCAGCGCCCATTGTTTTGCCTCATTTTTATCTGTCGATACTTCTGGTAGCCACTGCGCTGATTCTGCCTGCAACCATTTGCCATACTGGGTCAGTTCATCAACGAGCGAGCGGTCTACGACCGAAAAGTGCGCCAAAAGTGTCACAAGCGCCTTGAGGTTGAATAGCACGGCCATACGTGGCTGTAGGCCCGCAGGAACGACGACACGCGCAATTGCTTGTTGTTCTGCTGCGTCTACCAACTTGCCACCGGCAGCCAGTACAGCCACTTGTGCGCCTTTTTGCTGAGCGTCTGCCAACACGCCAACTGTTTCTTCGGTATTACCCGAATAACTGCTGGCAATCACGAGTGTCGACGCATCAACATATGCAGGCAGTTCGTATTCACGCACAACCTCGAACGGTACCGTTAGTGTCTGGTCCAGCCACGCTTTTGCCAAAAGAGCAGCAAGTGCGCTTCCCCCCATACCAGCAACAACGACTTTGGTAATTGCACGTTCATCATGATCGCCGTCAACAACCTCTGCGGCAAATTCTACTTGTTTCCACTGCTCGGCCGCAACGGCAAGTGCGTTCGATGGATCACGTTGTTTCAGTACATTTATATCGTCAAGCATGCTTTCTCCTGTTGCGAGCTTTAATATGTATATGATACACTTTTAAAAGCATAAGTTAAATAGAGGTGGGCATGACTGAAATAGCAGCAGATGAACAGGATTTAGCCAAGGCGCTCGATAGCGTCGCTAATGCCGCAAGTGGCGGAGATGCGTCTGACGCGTCTACAGCATCTTCTACCGCAACACTAACCAGTACTGATCTTCCACCAATTATCCCACCAAATTCCCCTGTTGCACCATCGCCTTTTACGTCTATTTCACCGGCGACAGCAGACCCTGCGCCTCTTTTTAACGACCCCGTCGCTAACCCTTCACCAACTAATAGCCTCCCGGTAGTTCAACCGCTGGCCCCAACAAACGATATTGGTGCTGACTTATCTGATACCAACCTTGATCCTGTTGCTACAAAATCAGTTGATACGTCTTACGAGCCCGTTACCGTTACCGGCCCGCTGGCTGATATCAAAAACGACGCACTGAACGAACTAAGGCCTCTTGTAGATAAACTGACCGTATCGCCAGAAGAAAAATTCGACACCTATCTATTATTGATCCGTTCAACCGATGATGAAAGTTTGATCGCGCCCGCTCACGAAGCAGCAAAAGCGATCGAAGACGAAGCACGTCGTGCCGAAGCGCTTCTCGATATCATCAAAGAAATCGACTATTTGTCCCGTCCAAAAGTCACCGAACAATAGAAATAATCCCCCAATACGGGGATTATTTATTACTACGTATACTATTTATTTGTGTGTTCGTGATGGTGAGAGGCGCGATATTCAACCGACTGAACACTTGATGGGTGTGATTGAACGTCCATCAGGGTATCGTCTAGTTCCTTGCGACTCTTCAAATAGTACACAACACCAATAGTAATCGCTGCGATACCGACAAATCCTGTAATTATTTCTACAGGGCCAGTGGTTGGCAATGTACATTCTCCCCCAACAACCACGGTTGAATTATCTCCAAGGTCACCATTGTTTGTCACCGCAAATCCGTTATTGACAAGTGTTGTACATGGCGCACCATCAACCTTGGCAGAAAATGTCAAAAACGCTCCTCCGCCTGGGTTATAGGCGCCGATATTCATACCACCTTGGTTTATTTCATCAGTCAACGTTTTACCGTTAGGCGTCGCCGTTGTGTATAGCTTCGTTGATCCAGGAATATATGTCAGGCCTTTTGGTAATACATCTTTTAGGATAACGTTGTTCTGAACGGTATCTCCAGTATTTTTGTATGTTAGTCGATATTCTACCGTTACACCAGGTGTTGTCGATAGTTTGTCTTGCCATGTTTTTGTACCAGCCAGACGAACGTCTTTTGCAAATGTAAAGTTCGGTTGCATGGCTTTGAACCGGTATGTAATATATCCCGAATAACGGTCACACCCTGGCAATACCCCATTCAGCGTGTCATATCCCAACGATTGTCCTGATGATCCAAATAGGTTTGCATCGCTCAGCGTTTCACCATCATGCGGGCCGTAACTGTCGTATTTTACCGACCCCGGGACTAGGCGTAGTGCCATATCGGTATTTGATGAGTTGCTAAAGGAAATATAGTCATAAACTCGTGTTGGATTGGCGTTCGACGCACCCACGAACGCCTCTGAGTTGGCGCTTGTGGAGCCTGCAGGAACGATTGCGGGTAGTTCGACGCGCGCGTATGCACCTTGTGCGATGCCTGTGCCATTTGCATTCAGGCTTGCGCTGGCATTATTGTGAAAAAACACGACAGCTTCATATTCTCTACCGGCTGTTAGCGTCACGCTGTCGCCAAAATCCATCGCCGCACTAGACGCAACATCACGGATACGATAAAAATTCCGCTCGTCGCCAAAATTTTGGTTGTTCGTGATCGAATTGAACGTCACATAGGTTGCAGGGTTCTGCATCGTGAACGTCGCACGTGCCGGTCCCCATGCCATTACTGCAGCTGGGATTAAACCAACAACAGCAACACTAAACAAACAGACGCTGATTGTCCGGATATGGATACTGGTTGTAATCTTTTTTATAAATTGACGCATGTTTGTTTTGTTCCTCGGTTACGGCGAATCTGGCATACCAGATAGTGGATTGTCTAGTGGTTTGCCGCCACCGCCTGATGACCCAACGGGACCGGAAATTTTTGGTATTTCAATCTTTGGTAAATGAATTTTTATACCTGATTCATTGTTTCCGCTTAATATCGAATCGATGATATTGCCGCCGCCATTTGGTGCAGGTCGACTCACTATTGAAGGAGCGGTAAAGTTAGGGCCATTAGCCTCAAATTGACCTGGACCAAGCGGAGGGAAGACTCCATCAGTTGGTCCTTTCGCCTCAGGTGGCGGAGGTGGCAATGGGTTCTCTGGAGGTGGCGGAGGTATATCTGGCGGTAGCTCTGGCGGTGGAGGTGGGGGTGGCGGTGCCTCAGGTGGCGGTGCCTGCGGGCGAGGCGTTGGATGATATACAGGATTTTGTGGAGTTCGAGGACGCGGCGCATGATAAACCTGTTGCTGCGGCGAATGATATTGTTGTGCATGATAAACCGGTTTATATACCGGACGCGGCGGCAAAAAGTGTGAAGGTTGCATACCGCAGGCTGGGTGGAAATGGTGTTTCTCGCCGTTTGGTCCTTCGATGACAATATAGCGATCCCAATCGGCACCATAGACGCCGCGTTTCGCCGATTCGTTCACATAATCATCGTAAGCCAGCGTGACACTGCCGTCTGGATTGACCTTTTCATAATAACTACCGACGTCACCGCCGTTGCGGATTTCGTAGGTTTTCCAGTCACGGATATGGTCCATCAGCTGGTTGTATTTTTGCTCCATCAATTTTGGATCAGTGCGCATCTTGTCGGCCAAATCATTGATCGCACTGGCGTCTTTGCCGTTCAAACCAAATTCACTCAGTGTTGCACTGAGTTGTTCGGGGCTCTTTTTCAACCGTTCATTAAAGAACTGTGCGTAGCCAGCAGGTTTGCCATGATCGTCTGGTGTACCCACAACGGCAGGCCCCCAGTCATTACCATGTTTTAATTTCGAGCGTGCCGGATCTTCGTCTGGTACATAGGTAAACGGCCCGTGACCATTTCGTTCAACTCGTGGCGGTTCGGGCGCATCGTCAGGGTTCGGATGGTTACCACCCCCGCCGCCGCTGCCACCATGATCCATACCACTATACAGTCGATATCCCATATATATTGCCATGCCCGCCATGGCCGTACCCAATACCAATCGCGAACGATTCCGATACTTTCTTTGCTCGGATTCTGGCATATTTTTGAATTTTTCATTCCATCGCTGTTGGCGGTCGCCAGGGTAAAGAACAAATTTTGTTGCCAGATGTTTGGCAGCGTTAATTGGTGATCCTAGCGCCCAGAACACTGCCTGGCCAGCACCGGCGGCGCGGGCCGCTAGTCGTCGCGTCAATGTTTTTTCTCTTGCGTCGATATCTGCTTCTGCTTGTGTCGGTAGCCCGGTTGGAGCAAAATCTTGTTCAGTTTCATGATCAGACTCTGATTCATGGTCAACATTATTATCGAACTCATCTGGGAAATGTTTTTTGAGAACATTAACCATGTTTTGTGTCAGTGTCTCGTCACCGTCAATCACACGACCCAAATCTTTATCACGCATATCACGCAGTACTCCGCGCGCTTCTTTGAATCTTGGGTCACTACCTAGTCTCTCAAGTGCACTCAGCGACAATCGACCCGTTAGTTTAGGGCCAATTGCATCAACAATATCTGCCCTATTCAGGATGTCTATTGTTTCACGCTCTACTTCCTGGCTATACGCAACAGGAGCAACATTCAGTTGCTCTGTGGGGTTACTATCCGCCGGAGACGGAGCCGAAAAGGGGTTCTCTTGATCGCGTGGCATTTGTGTTTTGTTTGTTTTAATGTTGGATTCTACCTGGATACTAGCATAAACATTATATGTCGTCAAACAACAATAAATAAAATAAACACCCTTCAATATTGGGTGTTTATTTTATATTAGTACGTCGCAACTAGACTTGCGGAGTGGCTGGAGGTGTCTGCGATGGCGCAGCACCGGGAACAGCAGGCTGTTCAACAGGTGTTGATGCACCGGCTACAGATGCGGCGGGTGCTGGATCAGCAACAGGTGTTGCCGGTGCAGCCGATACAGGTGCCGGTGATTCTACCGCTGGTGCAGAAGGTGCAGCTGGGGCGGCAACGTCAACCGCAGGAGCTGTCTGCGCCGCAGACGAAGCAGCATCTGTCTGTGGTACGTCGTCCAAACGTGGTGGTGGGGTTTTTGATTCATGTGGAGGAACAACAACTGCTGGTGCAGCTGCTGCAGATTTTTTGCCGAACAATCGAGCAAAGAATCCCGGTTTCTTTTCTGGCTGTGGGGCTGGTGTTGGTCCTGGAGCTGGTGTTGATGTTGTGCTATCTGATGGCTGCATACTATTCCTCTCTTTTTCACTATAAACATTACCGTATTACCGGTGTAGTGTCAATCAGCGCATTCTATACATATATATACAGCCTCCGATTTAGAGGCTGTATATTGTATAGCAACTCTGCTAGAATCCCATGCCACCCGGCATGCCGCCCGCGGGAGCAGCAGGAGCTGGTGGTTCTGGAATGTCGACGACGAGTGCGCCCATAGTTGCGGCCGTCGATGCGATGGACACAGCATTTTGCACTGCCTCTTTTGTCACCTTTACGGGATCAATGACGCCAACTTTTTTCACATCAACCAATCCTGCATCAGGATTATTCACATCAATACCCTGCCCCGCCTTGGCTGCTTCAACCTGGGCCAACAATGCTTCGCTGTTCAGGCCAGCGTTTGCTGTAATAAGTGTGAACGGTACACGAAGTGCGTGTTTGAGAATTTGACGTCCGGCACTAATACTATCTGCGCCATCGGCTTTGATAGTTGCAGCGAGGTTCACCAATGTCACACCACCTCCGGCAACAATGCCTTCGGCCAGCGCCGCCTTGGTTGCCGCCACCGCATCGTCCACACGGAATTTCTTTTCATCAATTTCCGTCTCTGTTGCGCCACCAACTTTGATGACGGCAACTTTACCCGATAATGCAGCGGCGCGTTTCTCGTATTGTTCTTTGTCGTATTCAGATGATGCATTGTCAGCCATGGCAACGATTTCAGTAATCCGGCCTTTGACATCGGTCACCTTGCCTGCGCCTTCGATAATCGTCGTGTTGTCTTTGCCGACGATAACCTTGCGCGCACTACCGATCACGTCTAATCCAACATTTTCAAATGTCATGCCGTGGTCTTCAGAAATAACAATACCGCCAGTCAGCGTTGCAATATCCTGCAACTTTTCTTTGCGTCGGTCGCCATAATCAGGTGCTTTTACCGCAACGGTATTCAACACACCCTTTAGTTTGTTCAGGATGAGGATGCTCAGTGCTTCGCCTTCTACTTCGTCAGCGAACAGCACGACGTCTTTTTTACCTGCAGCCGCGAGTTTTTCAATCAACGGCAAAAATTCGGCGACGTTTGCTATTTTTTTGTCAGTAATAACAATCGCGGGTTTTTCATAGACCGCCTCTTGGCGACCAGCATCGGTCACAAAGAAAGGCGATGACCATCCACGGTCCAGGCTAAACCCTTCGACCACTTCTGATTCCAGTTCTAGTCCCTGTGATGCCTCGACAGTAATGACACCGTCTTTGCCTACTTTTTCCATCACCTCGGCAATGAGTGTACCGATCTGTTCATCACCGGCGCTAATCGTTGCGACTTCGGCCACACGTTCTGTTTTACCTTCGATGCTTTCTGCTAATTTGTCTAGCTGGGCTATCACATCGGCACCCGCCGCTTCGATGCCTTTTCGCAGTTCCATTGGGTTGTGCCCTGCGGCGATCAAACGATTGGCTTCTTTCAGGATGTTATATGTCAGCACCGTCACGGTGGTTGTACCGTCTCCGGCGACCTTATTCAGCTTGCTCGCAGCCTGCTTAATTAATTCTGCGCCGACTTTATATCCCAATGTCGCATCGTCGTCTTCGGGTAAATCAACAGATTCTGCCACTGTTACGCCGTCATGGGTCACGGTTGGTCCGCCATAACCCTTGGCAATGACAACGTTACGACCCTTTGGACCGTACGTTACTTTGACTGCATCATAGAGTGCTTTTGCGCCGCCCAACACTCGTTCGCGGGCGTCATCATCATAAAATACTTTCTTTGCCATCTGTCGATTCTCCCTATACTGTCGCTAGGACATCTTCTTCTTTAACAATTAAGTATTCAACGTTATCAATTTTTAGTTCGGTGACGTTGTAACCGCCGTACACAATTTTGTCGCCAACTTTGACAGATTGTACTTCTGGGCCAACTGCTTTGACTTCACAGACAGCCGCTTTTTCTTTGGCTGTATCTGGTAAATAGATGCCGCTCGCCGTCTGAGTCCTTGCTTCCTCGCGGACAACAACCACACGGTCAGCAAGCGGTTTTATAGGTGTGCTCATCGTTTCCTCCGTTGTTACGTTATATATCTATTTTAGACAAAAAAATTAGCACTTGCAAGTCGCGAGTGCTAATTTTTTTATACTTTATACTAACGGATTTTTCGAACGTGAATTGGCGCTTCTTGTTCCGTATCGCCAAAGTCGTCTTCGCTATAATCGTCCATCGTCGCGGCACGTGCCAAACGCTTACGAATGTCTCGTTTGCTTTCGACACCATAGGAAGCCTCTGGGTATTCAACTTGATTTAACGCTTCGCGAATTTCGGCAACAACTTCGAGTATTTCTGATTCGAGTGTCAATCGAGCCTGGTCAGTTGCTTTATAGTCAGGATCGTCTTCGGTCAAATGAGGAATCGATTCCAATTCTTTTCGCATCTGTTCTAGTTTGTTGTTCAAGAATTTGAGGTAATCGCTGTGTCCTGGACCGTCTTCGGCGTCAAAATGATCGTTGGATGAATAATATGTTTCATCATTTAGATCGAAATCGTCTTCATCGGCAGCCAATGCCCACGCTTCGGCCATTTTCTTGTCTTCTTCGGCCATATCTAACGCCAACGTATCGTCGCGAATATCATCAAGTGCATTCAGTTCGCCGTCAAGATCTTGTTTCAACATGGTTTTATCCATATTGGCAGCGCCACGGTGGTCATACTGATCTTCCCAATAGCCATAGTCTGAATGACCCTTTCGAGAAGCGGCGTCACCATGATCTTGTTTACCGTTAAATCGGTTGTAGCTTTTAGCTTTTTTCGAAGGTTGTTTTTCCATCATACTTGTCATTGCGGTGTCCTTTATGACTTATTGGTTATCAACTTCGTCGTTGTCTGGTTCGCCTAGGTCAAGGCCTTCAGGCAAAATATCGTTTTTATTATCCCATTCGCCAGTAACTATGCTTGTGCCGCCTAGTTCAGCTGAGACCTTCTCATTGTTTACATTATCAACGAGTGCTGCAGTTTGTAGTTCAGCTTGTTTCGCAAAATTCTCTGGATTCATTGCATTCAGATTGGGTTGTTCTGTAACAGTTAGGCGGTTGTCCTCAACAGTTGTAGCAACACGACCCAGGTCCATTGTCCTTTTATCGTCTGCTGGTTGTGCTGTTTCATGTGCAGGCATAAAGTACTTTGGTTGTACGTCTGCCATGTTCGCTGGTGTTGGAGTTGTTTGTTTTTCTAATATGGTGGTCATGCTTAACATTATACACGCTTTTGCTTATTTGTCAAGATACCGCTATTGCTTATCGTTACATTTTGTGCTATAGTATGATTACTCCAACTCGAGGAAGGATGGGGAGCATGGCACGAAAAGGCAAGGTCCACAAGGGACTGCGCGCCGCTCGCGACAACGCGCGGCTGTCACAAAAACCGGCCAACCTCCTGGAACCGACGCGCAAGCTGTCGTCCCAGGATCTGGAACTGCAACGGAATCGATTCCGCGCAGCCGGTACCAAGGGAAAATCCGCCCAAACCAACCGCGAACGCGAGTTCGCACGCCGAGATCGATCCCAGCAATGGTAGCCCGTCTCATCGCCAGACCGCCTGGCCACCCCGCACGTATGCGTTATACATGCGGGGTTTTCATTTGCAATTGAAAAGGGGCGGTCATATTCGACCGCCCCTTAGGCTCCTGATGTTTCCGCCTGCTTGTTGGATTCAATGTGGATGTGAATCAATTGACCGATCGTATCGTAGCAACTCACGCATGTTTCAGTGTGGCGCATTGCCAGCATGAGATCATGCGGAGTAAAATCCGGCTCGGCCATGATAGCACGAAAGAATTCGCAGACAGGCGGAACAAAATCAGACGAAACAACGTCGTCAGACATCTTCCACCTCCTCAGTTATTCAGGAACGCTAAACTTATAATACAACAATTTATGTACTAACGCAACGTTATTCGTCAAGCATCCGGTTCACCGTTTGGCGAACTTTCTCCTGGCCTGCGTCGTCATAATCGAAATTGTCAGCTGGAATATCACCAAACGCACCTGCATTAAGCAGATAGTGAGGGTGTCCATTTTCATGAATTTTGGTGAAAAAATACGGTCCGACATTACGTTCGTCAACCCAATCAACACCTTGGAGTTTCGCAACGGTTGATAGGTATTTTCCGTGACCTTTGGTGTCGATATTGATTGTTTTTCCGTCACTAATACGTCGCACGATCATATCGATTCCCTCGAGGTCTGATTCGGTATCTTTCGGGATGATGACTTCGAGGTTTGGATCATCATACAGCGCATTTTCTGGTGCGATTTCATAGCTGGCGCCATTCACCATTGTGCGCAAGACTTCTAGCCCATGATCATCCTTGCCGGATATTTCAGAACTGTGCCCGATCTCTTTGTTGAGTGCAAGGCTCTCGAATTTGATCGCATCCATAACGGCTGATTTATAGCCTGGTGCCAGATGTGACGGAAGACTGCGAATAATTTCCGCCAAGACGTCGTTATACTGGGATAAAATCACTTTGCTTTCATGGCGTTTATGCGTTCGTAGTGCATCAGATACTTGTGGCGCAAACAAAATAGCCTTGGCAATCAGTTCATTTGTCAGCTGTTTGCGCGTCATATCATCTGTAATTGATTCGTCTTTCAAGCGTTGACGCTGCGCTAAATATGCTGCCTTCACAACATCGGCATTTAGTGGCAATCGCTGACCGGTTTTTTGTTCGGTCAATGATCGGACACCGTTCAGCTGACGCATTGCCGCACTCTGTGCTCCTGCTCGTAGCTGCTCGGTCAACGATGGCTGTCGTTCTGACCCCGGACGTTGTACATCAACACGGTTCAGGATCTTGCTACCGGCCTGACGGGGGACATCATTCCTCTGACGACGGAGCTTTTCCGCGTTATGTGTGTACGTTGGCCGTTCTGAGGTGAATGTCATATTTTAAGGTGTTTGTTTTTGGTGGTTATGTTTAGAATTATACATGAATTTGTCTAATTGTCAATAAGCTTATGTTTTAGATTACGGCGATGAAACAGCGTCATCGAGTATACTGGGGCTATGAGTATTCGATTCGCAACCGATGACGAAATTGCCGATTGGGATGCCAAAATCCTGGCCAACCCCGATGGCGGCAATCTCTTTCAAGGGACTGAATTCGCCGAACAGAAAAAACTGACCAAATGGAAGCCGAGATACATTGTGGCTAACCATCTTGCTATCACTGTTCATGAAAAGCGCGTTACGGGCCACGGTAAATTCTGGTACATCCCGAAAGGCCCCGGTGTCAGTACCGTGGTACAGCTAGGCAATCTGATACCCGAACTGAAGGCATTTGCATATCAAAACGGTGTGTTTGCGATAAAAATCGAATCAGAACTAGAAAAATCCGATGACGCCGCCAAAGCAATGCGCGCATTTGATACGTATCACGTCAGCCCCATTCAGCCGAACGCATCAACAGTACTGATTGACCTGTCCCATAGCCTGGATACCGTCATGGCAAACCTGAATCAAAAGGGCCGACATGCAATTCGCCGCGCTGAACGCGATGGAGTAACCGTTGAACAGGTACCGGCAACCGACGAAAATTGCCGTTTGTTCTACGATCTACTTGCCGATACCGCAGCAGGCCACAAATTCTTTATCCGTTCATACGACTATCAGCGGGCATTCTGGCAACGGTACGCCAGCAGTGGTCATGGCCAGCTGTTCTTTGCCTATTTCAACGGCCAAATCGTAGCTGGGGCATTTGCTATGATATTCGGGACCAAAAGCACCTACAAAGATGGTGCGAGTATCCGCGAACGAACTGCCTATGGCGCCAGTCATCTGTTGCAGTGGCGCGTCATCGAATGGGCAAAAGCACACGGGTCAAAACAGCACGACCTCTGTGGATCACCACCGAGTGACCGTATCAACGACAAATCCCACCCCCACTATGGCGTTGGTCGATTCAAAACGAGTTTCAATAAACAAGTCACCGACTATATCGGTGCCTACGATATCGCCGTGCGACCACGACAGTATGGTTGGTGGAAAAAATTCGGCGATCGCGCAACCAAAAAACTCTGGTGGCACAAACACCGCGAATCGTGGTATTAGCTATTCTCGAGGATTTCGCGGACGGCGTCCGCATCGTTCCACGGAAGTTTTTTGCCGTTCACAATACGGAATTTTTCGTGTCCCATACCAGTAATAACAACGACATCGCCCTTGGTCGCAATGCCAAGTGCTTTTTTGATTGCATCGTGACGGTCTTCGACTTCGGTCGTTTTGCCACTTCCACCCGCTGATTCAATGCCTTCCATGACTTGCTGTCGAATCGCTGCAGGGTCTTCGCTATAGCTTTCTTCGTCGGTCAGGATGATTCGATCCGATAGGCGCGTTGCAATTTCACCCATAATCGGTCGTTTGCCTTTGTCGCGATCACCTGTTGCGCCAAATACCAAAATCACGCGGTTTTTCGTAATTGCTTTTGCTGCTTCGAGGAACTTTTCGAGTGCATCTGGCGTATGCGCATAATCAACAAACACATCAAAATCTTTGCCCGTTGGGACTCGTTCGAATCGCCCCGGAACGCCCTCTAGATTGGCGACACCTTCGATAATATCGTCAACATTGATGCCCAACAGATACGCAGCCGATGCGGCGGCAACCATGTTATAGATGTTGAATTCACCTGGCAGTGCCGTTGCAAGGTCTAGTTTGGTCTGGTGATCAATTACCAGCGTTGCTTCACTGCCCCGTCGATACAATTTGGTGTATTCGATTTTTGCTTCGGCGTCGTCATGTTTGCCATAGGTGATTTTCTGGGCTGCTGCTGGGAACTGGTCGTAATAGTCGTACCATTCATCATCGCGGTTCAGGACGATAAATTCTGGTTCATTCATGAACATCTTTGCTTTGGCCGCAGCGTAATTATCCATCGTGAGATGGTAGTCCAGATGGTCCTGTGTAAGGTTGGTCATAATCGCGACTTTGATTGGCACACCATCAAGTTTGTGCTGATCGAGTGCATGACTGGTTACTTCGAGAAGTGTGTAGTCGGCCTTGGCACGTTTGGCATCGCGGAAAAACCGCTGCATTCTATCGGTCGATGCGACAGTTGCGTTCAGGTCATTGATACGTCGTTCACCAGCGACTTCGATCACCGCCGTTGTGAACATAGCAGTTCGATAGCCCGCCTCTTTGAGTATTTCGTTGACGAAATTCAGCGTTGTTGTTTTGCCGTTTGTGCCGGTTACGGCGATAACATTCTGGCCTTTTGCCGGGTTACCATAGCGGGCGCTCACCAGCTGCACACGCTTGCGGCGATATGAATTTTCAAGTTTTTTGACGGCTCCTTTTGGGAGCACTTTGCGCGTTACCCTCACCAGCTGCTGTTTCATGCAATAAGTGTACCATGATACAGTGGTAACAGATGAAAATTCTTGGAATCGAAAGCAGTTGTGACGAAACAGCAGTGGCCATTGTCGAAGACGGCCACCGTTTGCTGGCCAATGTCGTCCATACACAGATCGATATTCATGCTCAGTACGGTGGTGTTGTGCCCGAAGTTGCTGCACGCAGCCATATCGAGATCATTAACCCTGCCATTAATCAGGCACTGGCAAATGCAGAATTAACCTGGGACGATATTGATGCCATCGCTGTTACCTACGCACCCGGACTGATTGGATCACTCCTCGTTGGCACACTTGCTGCGCGCACCCTCGCCCTCATCCATGACAAACCGTTGTATCCAATACATCATGTCGAGGCACATGTGTACGCGAATTTCATTACAGCCCAGGCAGACAACATCGATCTCACACTCCCCTCTCGTCAGCCCGAATTCCCTATGCTGGCACTGATCGTCAGCGGCGGTCATTCACAACTAGTACTGTTCCGTGATCATGGTAACTACGAACTGCTCGGCCAGACACAGGACGATGCAGTCGGTGAAGCATTTGATAAAGTTGCTAAGATCATCGGACTCCCCTACCCTGGCGGTCCATCAATTGCCCAGGCTGCGCTGCGTGGTGACCCATCAAAATACCGTTTGCCCAAAGCACGACTCCAAAACCCGTACGACTTTAGCTTCTCTGGGCTCAAGACAGCCCTTCTGAGGGCCGTTCAGGCCGAAACCGGTAATGATTACTCTTTCCCGTCTCACGAGCTTCCTGGGCTCTTAGACGACGTCCAGCGCGCAGACTTTGCTGCCAGTTTCCAACAAACTGCTATTGAAACGTTGGTCGACAAGGCCGAAAAAGCGTTCAACGACCATCGTCCTGCATCAGTTGTCATTGCTGGTGGCGTTGCCGCGAACCAAGAACTCCGTCGACAACTCGCCCAACGGTTGCCAATCGATATCGAATACGCGCCAATGCAACTGTGTACCGATAACGGCGCAATGATCGCAACGCTCGGTTATTTCTACGCACAAAAAACAGACCCTGTCAGTCCGTATGATTTCGAAGTTGTGCCTAGTCTCTCAATGACCAAAACAGCTTGGGCAAAATAGACTTTTATCGTTTGATTTTACGAACAACCTTTTTCGCCAGAGGTAACAATACTGCCCAAACGGTATATAGTGGCGAAAGTGGTTTGTCGTATGTGCCAACTAATAGGTCTTCGTGATCAGCGAATCCTCGTTTAAAGTTGCTGACTCCGTCGGATACCAGACCATTCATGTCATAGCGCTCGACGCCCCATTCTTTCATTTTGGTGATGGCGTGCCATTTCAGTGCATAGTTGGCGCGCAGCTCCTGGCCGTCATCATTCATGCCGCCGTATAGTTCAAATGCAGTCGTCGCACTAATCGCCAACCATAGAAATGCTATCGGCCAGCCGTCATTGTATGCAGCAAATACCGGCGATGCTTCGCCCAGATTTTCAAAAACGTCGTAATAATACTGGTCATCGTGCAGCGCAAACCCAGCTCGTTTTGCTGTTTCGTGGTAGATACCCATACACTTTTCTAACTCTTCTCTATCTTTGACCTGGCGGATTTCAACACCATCGGTTGACCCTGATTTACGGATATACTGGCGAGTTTTTTTGCTCATTGGCGCCAATAGTTCATCTTCAGATTTATTGAGATCAAGTATCAACGTATTAGGAATCAAAATGGTATTGTGTCCCCTGCCCCATCCGGCTGGTAATGGTGGTAATTCCGTCCAGTCGGGTTCAATACTGATTGCTACGGCACCATACTGCGACCGTGCATGATTTGCCAGTGATTCGAGAAATGCGACCGACTGATTAGACGAAACAATCGGACCGCGCGGCACATACGCTAGGGCCTTGAATGGCCATGGCAACCGACGAAAAAGTACTTGTGCCGCCCCTGTTATGTTGCCGTCCATATCATAGGCAAATAGGCGCTGCACACTCCATCCGTGAACTGCTTTTGTACTACCCCACCCCCACAACTGTAGCGGATGCCCACCGTTTTCAAGGACGTAATCGTCCCACTCTTCTCTGTTTTCGCAGCTCACTAAAGAGATCATGCTTGCTATTATACACTGTCCCGTATGATATAATCGTCAGGTAATAAACAGTGGTGCAAAATCCGTGAAAACAAATGATTGTGGTTACGGTTTTTCACATGAAATCCTCATGCTTTACAGAGTAGGGGACAGGACATAACAGATATGAAATTATCCAAAGCATACATCCCTGACGAATTTGAACCTACTATCTACCAAATGTGGGAGACTTCTGGTGCGTTCAAACCATCTGGTAAAGGTGAACCATATAGCGTCATCATGCCACCTCCAAACGCCAACGGCAACCTCCACATTGGCCATGCACTCATGGCGAATCTAGAGGATATTTTGGTCCGCTACTACCGTATGCAGGGGAGGGATACACTGTATCTTCCTGGCGCAGACCACGCTGGTTTCGAAACATGGGTTGTGTATGAACGAAAACTCCAAGAAGAGGGCAAAAGCCGAACTGATTTCGGTAGGGATGAACTATACAAACAGGTCTGGGACTTTGTCCATGGCCAACGCGGCAATATGGAAAAACAACTGCGAGCACTTGGTGTCAGCGCAGACTGGGATAGCCTCGTATTTACTCTCGATGAAAAGGTCGTTAATACCGTCTATGGAACGTTTAAAAAACTCTGGGATGAAGGACTGATTTACAGAGGTGAGCGTATCGTTAATTACAGTACAAAATATCAGACCAGTTACGCCGATATCGAGGTCTATCACAAAGAAGAAAAGGGCACGCTGTGGCGCATTGCTTATCCTGTCATTGATCAGGTAGCCGAGATTATTGTTGCAACAACGCGACCCGAAACACTGCTGGGCGACACGGCCATTGCCGTCCACCCCAACGATAAACGCTACAAAAAATTAATTGGTTCAAAAGTTATCGTTCCGCTCACCGATCGAGAGATCCCAATTATCGCCGATGAACATGTCGACCCGAACTACGGCACCGGTGCAGTCAAAGTTACCCCTGCTCATGATCCAAATGACTTTGAAATAGGGGAGCGTCATAACCTACCGCGAATTCAAGTTATTGGATTTGACGGCAAAATGATGAACGTCCCAGAACAATTCTTGGGCCTCGAAGTCGACGAAGCACGCAAACGTGTTCTCGCCGCGCTCGAGGCAGGTGAGTATCGCCGTGGTGAAGATGAAATCGAACACTCCGTTGGCTATGACTACAAAAGCGGCTTGCCAATTCAACCATTGATTAAAGACCAGTGGTTCATCAAGGTCGGCCCACTTGCCGAACGAGCCATCAAAGCCATAGAGAACGATGAAGTTCGTATCGTCCCTGCCAGCAAGAAAAAGGCGTTGATTCAGTACTATAAAAATCTTCGCGATTGGAATATCAGCCGTCAAATCGCCTGGGGTATCCCAATCCCGGCGTTCCAAAGCACCACGAATCCTGATGACTGGATTTTTGACACCCGTGTCGATCAGCCTACAATTGATGTAAACGGTACAACATATACTCGAGAAGAAGACACCTTTGATACATGGTTCAGTAGTGGTCAGTGGCCCTTTATTACCACAGACTATCTAACAGAAGGCGAACTGAGCCGATTCTATCCTAATTCCGTACTCGAAACAGGTTACGACATTCTCTATCAGTGGGTTGCACGCATGATTATGCTCGGCCTCTATGCGACTGGTCAGGTCCCGTTCAAAGACGTCTATCTCCATGGTCTCGTCCTGGACGAACACGGACAAAAAATGAGCAAATCAAAAGGCAACGTCATCAACCCAATGGACACTATCAAAGAATACGGGTCAGATGCGCTGCGTCTGGGCATTATAGGTTCGCGCGGGGCAGGGCAGAACCAAGCATTTGCCACCAGCAAAGTGGTCGCTGGTCGTAATTTTGCAAACAAACTGTGGAATATTGCTCGCTACATTGAAAATGTGCTGCCCGAAGATTTCGAACTGGCGACGCCAACTCCAAACACCCTTGCAGATCACTGGATTATTCGTCAATTAAACACTGCTGCCGCGAATATTAGCGAACAGATGGAAAACTATCGATTTGCCGAAGCCGCCGAAACGGTCTACCACGCTATTTGGGATGATGTCGCCGACTGGTACATCGAAGCAAGCAAAAAGCAGCTCAACCCTCAACTATTAGGTTGGGTACTCGACACTTCGCTACGTATTGCCCATCCGTTTGCACCATTTGTCACCGAAGCAATCTGGCAAACACTTGAATGGCACAAAGATGAACTATTAATCAGTAGTCACTGGCCAGAACCATTGAAGTTTGATGATATTGCCGCAAGTGAGTTCGAACAGCTGCAGGCACTTGTCGTAGAAACTCGCTACGTGCTCACCGAACTTCCTCCTAAAAAATATTCAATGTTGTACCAGACAGATTCTCTTATCGAAGATAACAGTACGCTTATTGCTTGGTTGGCGCGACTTGATAAAGTCACCAAGGTTGATCAGGCAAAAGGTCTCCGTCTCGCGTCAAGCAACCGAGAAGCATGGCTAGAAATCGACGCCGATACCCTCTACGAACACCAAACCAACCTTGAAAAACGCCTAGCCGACGCGCGAATTGCGGTCACCGGTCTCGAAGCGCGATTGAATAATCCTCGTTACGTAGAAAAAGCACCGGAACACCTGGTCGAAGAAACCCGACAGCAGTTGGCAGAGAAAAAGGCGCTCATCGAACGCCTTCAACACGAATTAGAAGTTCTATAGATTACACACTTGGCCACAGCACTTGGCTGGCGCCAGAAAACGAGTCAGTACGACTGGTGTGTTTGGGCATGTTGTATCGACGGTGATCGTTACGAACCTGAATCATTGGATCGGTTGTTGAGAACTGGTATTTCGCCAGAGGCTGTTCAACATGGGTATGTGCTGCGGTCGCTTCATGGAGTCCCTCTAGGTGTGAAGGAAGATTGACACTCAAGTTTGTCAGGGGCGCAGTCAGTGCAAGGGCGCGGTTCACCCTTGTCTCTTGGACCAATGTGCCTGTCGACGCCAGGATAGCGAGACCGACCATAACTTGTTGTACGTTGTTGTTACTAATCATGTTTGTTTATTAAGGTTATACAAACATGTTAGCATAAGTTTTATGAATTGTCAATTATGTGTCAGTCGTGATGGTAGGGGTGACCTGCAATAATCTGCTGGGCGCGATACAACTGTTCTGATAGGATCAAACGCACTAACTGGTGAGGGAACACGAGAGGGGAGAGTGACCAAACAATATCGGCGCGTTGATGAACACGGTCGTCAACGCCGTATGCACCACCAATCACGATTGTCATCTGTCTACTGGCGGTGAATGCTGTATCGAATAGTTTGGCCAACTGTGGCGAATCCAGTTCATCACCACGTTCATCCATCAGCACAACAAAAGCTCGAGCATCAACGCGCGAAAGTATGCGCTCTGACTCGTCCTGACGCGCTGCAGCGTCCGATAACGCACTGTGTGGTAAAAGTACCCATTCAACATTAAATGGCTTTTTCAGACGGCTCTCATAGCGTTCAATTCCGTCAACAACCCACGGCTCATGTTTTTTACCGATGGAAACAATGGTAATCATGCTGAACGTAGTTTTTCTGCGACTGGGCGCAATTGATCAGCAGTAGCGAACGGACTATCGACGGATTTTTTCCACTCTATATGATCGACGACCGTTTTTTCTAACGGGTGCTCGTATCCGTATACGTGAATATGTGCATGCGGAACGCCAAATCCTTCCACCAACAATCCGACACGCGGATAGTTCGGATACGCCCGTTTGATGGTGTCCTGCATATTCTTGGCAACATCGAACAGATGATGGTAGGTCGTCTGATCAAGGTCCCACAGATGATCAATTTGTTCATAAGGAATCACGAGCATATGGCCTTCGGTGAATGGCTCTATCGACAAAATAACAAAACAAGTGTCGTCCTGATAGATAATTTCGCCAGGGATTTCACCTTTGCTAATTTTTGTGAATATCGAATCTTGCATACTATCTATTGTAGCCCAAGATTGACTATTTATAATTCTTATGGTAATATAGCTGTATGAATTCACCAGAATTTTCTGGACCATATGAAAAACAAACACCGCCAATCATTGAAACATCATGGCGTAATGTGACGGTGCGAGCCCTTGATCAGAGTAATTTACCTGAACTAAAAAATTTAATAGACAAAAATGTCGATTATTTTGCTCGCGGTCATATTGTCGCGGGTCTCTACGATGTCGTCGCTAATGAAATTTCTGACAAAGACACCCCAACAGCAAACCAGCGTTTTGGTATTTGGCATCGCAATACACTGATTGGGTACATTGGCCTAACGACAGATCATGATACTGCCGACGGCGAGTATGATGTTGCCTACGCAATTGACAAAGATAACGCAGGTCTTGGTATTACCACTGCCGCAGTGCGAGCCCTTGTAAATTACGAAAAAGAGCTTGGGCACACATTTACGGCAGAGGTCGAGTCTGACAACATTGCCAGTCAGCGAGTTCTGAAAAAACTTGGGTTCGCTGCAACGAATCATTACAACGACAGGGATCGTCCTGTCTATGTGCAGACTGGTCCTACTCTCGTAAAGAGATAACCGAGACGTCACGCATCTGGTAAAATAATACCGATGCGGAGAGGTGCAGGAGTGGTTGAACTGGCCGCTCTCGAAAAGCGGTATGGGGCAACTCATCGAGGGTTCGAATCCCTCTCTCTCCGCCAAAACGAAACTTTTCGAGGAATTGTCGCCCGCATGGGCGGCTTTTTCTTTGGCAGCGCGGAGCAGGGGCCAGATGTTTTCAGAGGGGGAATGGGAATTTGGGCGCGGCAGGAGCCGCGCTTTTTTGTTTGA
>JAYRHL010000026.1:0-45771 GCA_041907345.1 Saccharimonadaceae bacterium (SeqCode)
ACTCCAAAAAATCGCGTGGGTTTCTTTGACAGAAAGCTCCAGGTGGTTGGTGAGTTTACTAAAACGAAAAAAGAGTGGCTGCAATACGCCGAGATTGCTCTAAAGGCAAGCTATGGCTACGAATGGCAGGGCGACAACTTGCTAATCGCTCGTGAGAACATACTACTAACTCTCGATGATTTTTATAAAGACTTTTGCGCCAACAAACTAAAACTCAAGTCTAAGCAAAGTCTCACCGACGAACAGCTCGAATACTTTGCGGAGATAATCAGCTGGAATATCTGGCAGATGGACGGGCTCAAATACGTAGTACCCCTCAGTGGCGATCCTCCGGCTCCTGTCATAGATAAAAGCCAGCTCGTACTCGCCCTTAGCGCCGTAGAGCCTGACAAAAAGAAATCGAAAGCCCCCGCGACCCACAGTGGAAAATACGCAAAAATCAAAGATTGGGACAAAAACAAAGTAGTGAGATTTGTAGATATAGCTAACCGTAAGGAGGAAAAATGAAATTCGCAGACTCAACCATCAAAAAGTACCTCTACCAACCAGGAGCAGTTTTTGATATTCCCGAATTTCAACGACCCTACACGTGGAAGACTATAAACGCACAAGAATACCTTAAGGACCTAGAGGAGTCTGTCTCAACTGGAAAAGGACACTATTTTGGAACAGTGGTACAGGTAGAAGACGAAGATGGCGACGATGCCTACTCAATCATCGACGGTCAACAGCGTGTCACGACATCGTTGTTACTAATTTTTTCTATCTACCATCTCGTCAAAAAGGACCCTGCCTTACTTGGCGACGGTGAAACCACCACAGAAGACATCCTAGACAATTATCTGATAAACAAGAACCGTAAAAATAATCGCATCAAACTTCGTACCGTAACGACTGATAATGAGATTTTGCAGCATATCTTTGACTCAAACGGTGATGCCAGCGAATTGAGTGATAAAGACAAACTAAGTAACCTGTATACGGTCTACTCTGTATTCAGGGAGCATTTCAGTAAAAAAGAAGATCTTTCGAAATACATTAACGGTCTACGACATTTCAAGATCGTGTGTATCACCCTAGAACAAGGCGACGACAACCCGCAGCGAGTATTTGAAAGTATCAACTCTACAGGCGAGCCATTGTCAGACGGGGACAAGATTCGAAACTTTTCACTCATGCTTAACAGCAAAGAATCCCGCAATCATGTGTACGAGGAATATTGGAAGCCTCTAGAACGTACACTTACAGATGTAAACCGAGATAATATAACTGACTTCTTCAGGTACTATTTGATTTCGAGACGGCAAGCAAACGTAAAGTTACCGGAAGTCTATTCGGCTTTTAAAGATGAATTTGAAAATGCCGTCGGCAAAGAACAGTCCCGTGAGGCATTAGACGAATTTTACGGTGATATTAAGCGATCACTTAAATTCTATAAGTTACTTCGTCTCATCGACACAAACCAAATCAACAAAAATAGCGATGAATGGTCACAGTACATAGGTGTAGCAGATACCATATTTAAAATGCGTTACATAAGGGTTGATCTATACATCCCGTTTGCGATATCAGTGCTAGCACATCATGCCGACGACAAACTAACTGACGACCAACTCATTGAAGTTTTCAAGCTCATCGAATCGTACTTCTCCAGACGTATTATCGTAAATTTCTATACAACCAGTGTTGATCGGCTGATGTCATCGTTGCACAAGCAAACACTCAACTACATCAAACGTGATCCGTCTGCTGACTATGTGGACGTGCTGAAGTACATCATACTAAATGAAACCGGACAGACCAGGATCCCGGATGATGTCGAATACGAAAAAGCGATTCGTACATACCCATTCTACGAGCAGCACGGCGGCAATATACGAAGCTACGTATTATCGGCTCTAGATAACTCAAACAAGGAAGCGAAGTCAACACTACGTCTCATCGCCGAAGATAATATAGATCTTACGGTCGAACATGTCATGCCTCAAACACTTAGCCGCGATGAGTGGAGAAAAATGCTGGGTAGCGATTTTGAACGGATACACAGCGAATATCTACATACGCTAGCCAACCTGACATTAACAGGCTATAACTCCGACTATTCCAACCGTCCATACCAGGAGAAGATGGTACTCGAAATAAAGAACAAGAAGACGGGCGAGGTCAAACAGGTCGGCTTCCGATTTAGCCCTCTCCCAATGAACAAATGGATCGCAGCCCATGACGTATGGGATGAGGGTGTGCTGAAGGAAAGACGAGAAATGTGGGTCACTAAATTACAGAATACATGGCCACTGCCAATTAGCACTTTCCAGCCGGTAACGGGTGCGACGGTAGACGTGCTTGATAACATAAGCTTACGCGGTGAAAATGTCCGGTCTGTTAGCGTACTTGGGGAAAAGACAACTGTCAGTACCTGGGTCGAGGCACTCGATGTTATCGCAGACTCGCTCTATGGTCAGTATCCAAATATGCTCGATACTATCGCCGATGATGAATTGCTTACAGGCTTCATAAAGCAAGATTCTACAGCGTTTAGGTCTAGTATTGAAATTGGCAGCTCGGGGTATCATATTGCGACTAGTAATAATACTGACACAAAACTCCACATCATTCGTAGGATTGCAGCACGGCTCAACCTGTCATCCGGCGATATAGAGGCTGAAATTGGGGTTGAGGACGAATAAGAAGAGTCCTGGGTGACGGGCGACAGTCTAACTGAGAACTATCGTCTCTCCGCTCATAGGCTCCTGTGTCTCGACTCCTGAGATGCGACAGTAGAAATTGTACGCCGAGAGATTAGATATCTCACCCTTTTCGATATACGGCTCAAATAGGGGCAAGAGTAATTCTTCGTCTTTAGGGCTTCCTGTGCGAAAAACAATAACCGTACCGACATTAGCTAGGATGATGTTTACCATCTTCTGGTCGTCTTGTTGCTGCGTGCTTTGTTCGGCCATGGTCAGGTAAACTTTGTACTTGCGGGCTTCGCTAAGCATTTGCGTAAACGATAGGGTAGCGAAGTTTTGAAACTCGTCGACGTATAAGTAGAACGCTTTGCGCTCTGCCTGTTTTTTCTCCGCACGCTTCAGCGCGGCAAGCTGTAGTTTTGCCAGGATAGTGACGCCAAACAGCATGGATGTATCTTCACCGAGACGACCCTTTGAAAAGTTACAGATAAGTATTTTGCCGTCGAGAATATCATCAAAGTTAATTGTAGATTTTTCTTGCTCCAACATGGCGCGGGCACTGGCAGAGAACAGGAAGCGGCCAATCTTAGCGGTAATGCCAGCTGACATCTTGACCTTCTGCATCGTTCCGGCTTTGCCCAGCTCGTTTTTCCAGAACAGTTTCAGGTCTTCGTCTTCGAGGTTCTTGATTGCCTCTTTCGCGAATTTGCCGTCGTTGAGTAGGCGGAAGATCGTAAAGAGGGTAGGTTTTTCGAGAGTCAGCGCGGTCTGGATAGCATTGCGTAAAATGTATTCGATGCGATGCCCGCCGCTATCGTCTTCGGAAAAGATTTTGCGCATAACAGAAACAACCGACTCGGTGACGCGGTCCTTCTCGCGCAACAAATCGTTGCCCTCCAAACCCTCCGGCAACTCAAGTAAGTTGACGCCGATTGGGTGGTCTAGGTCATCAGGATTGAGATAAATGAGATCTTTCTTACGGTCCTCAGGAATATTGTCGAGTAGCTCTTCTGCAAGGTCGCCGTGTGGATCTATGACCGCCAAGCCCTTGCCGTTTTGGATGTCTTGAATGAGCTGATACTTTAGCAGGGTCGTCTTGCCACTACCTGTGCCGCCAATTACGAACATGTGTCGTTCTCGCTCTGCTTGAGTAAGACCGATAGGCGTCGCTATGCCGTGGTGTTTGTTTGTGCCGAAAACGATATCGAGGCTGCTGCTATCTTGCAAACTAACTGGTGCTGGTAGTGTTCGACTGTGTGATCGAGCCATACCAGCGGTCTTTATAACTCCATTCGGAAAATGAAACAGGGTTGCCAGTTCGCTAGCGCTTAGCACTGAGCTATTGAATTGGAATATAGACGGTAACCTACCAGCAAATAGTCGATTACGGTAATCGCTAAGCCATGCGTCAAAATAATTCCTGCGCATTTTGAGATACTGAAACCCAGCAGTATTGAGTGGTTCTAGCGAGGACACAAAGTCATCTACAAGCTTGCCCGTACGGTCTGATGAGTGCACCGCGAGCCGGATGTCTGTTTGTAGTAACGGTTGCTCTAACTTTGCTGCAACTTCTCCAAATAGTCTTTCTTCGAGTTGTGTAAGCGCTCTTTCTTCTTTGTCCGCGAAAAGGTTCGATGCCCAGAGTGCCGCGGCAACTGCTACGCCAATTTGCCAGCTCTGTACGAGTAATCCTACAAGAAGTGAAGGAATCCACAGCCAGGCATACTCCATTAGGAAATATTTTAGTTTGCCATCGATCCTTGTTTTACCTTTACCCAAAAGGTGATTATAAATTCGCATCGCCTTTCGAGACGAATAGGGACGTATCACAAGCTGCATCGTAATCTTTTCGCCTGGGCTGAGCTGTGTCATAGAACCGGCGATGTATGCTATTGGATCTGACTTTGTGAGGTCTTCGTGGGGCTTCAACGGGTATGCAAAATACCTCGACTGAGCGATGGTGAATATAGATGAGTCAGAGCTGTCATCTATCGGCGATTGTTTAAACCGTATTTCGGGCAAATATGAAGCAAGGTGTTTTTGGATACTATCAATGCTTTGGCTTGGCGCGACAATGCGGTACCGAATGCCGTCTTTTTTGGTGCCAGTAATTTCTAGCGACACTACATCATATCTAGCAAGCTGTTGTTGCAAGACAGAAACTAGGCTTCTAGTGCTTTCGGGGTTTATTTCTGATCTTTTGGGCGGGATGATCTCGAGTGATGCAAGTGCTTGCTGTCTAAATAGGGCGTGAATGTTCATGGCAATCGTAGCCATGGGTCTGATGGCGAATCGCCACAGAAGCACAGCGATGACTAGTATTAGGGCACTATTGACGGCAACCTCTAGCGGAGTGTCTCCAAAGATTCTGATGAACAGTGTCGGCTGTTGTGCGTCCATAATTCTCCTGTCTCGGCGTGCTGCGAACTAACTCTATAGTAACTGTTTATCCACAGCTAGCAAATACCTTTACTATTCGGTGGATAATGATTAGTGAAGATAACTTATATATGGAGGAATGATGGCAAATACAAGAACCGTTGCATTCGCTCGTGTATCGAGCAAGGCGCAGGAAGAAGAAGGCTATTCGCTCGATGCACAGCTAAAAGTTCTCAAGCAATACTGTCGTGAAAACAAGCTAAACGTAGTGACAGAGTTTCGTATATCGGAAACAGCTTCTAAGAACGAGCGGCGAACGGTATTTCGTGAGATGCTCCGCTACATCGAAAGAAATAAAATCACAAATTTAGTGGTTGAAAAAACAGACCGGCTGACACGCAATTTTCGAGATGCACTCGTTGTCGACGACTGGCTAGAAGCAGACCAACAGCGCGTGCTTCATATGGTCAAAGAAGGGCTTGTAATTCACAAATACTCCCGATCCGATACGAAGCTAATGTGGAACATTTATTTATCGTTATCAAAGAAATATACCGATAATCTCCGCGAAGAAGCCATGAAAGGCTGGTACGAAAAATTAGAGCAAGGCTGGATGCCCGCTTCACCGCCGCCAGGATACAAAACGACCTTAGCAGATAGCAAGAAAATTCACGTAATCGACGAAGAGCGAGCTTTTTTGGTGGAACGAGCGTTCAAGTTGTATCTCGACCCGGATCAAAATATCCAAACTGTCACAAATGAGGTGGGCAGGCTAGGCCTGACTAGCCGAAAGGACAAGCCGCTAACCAAGAGTGCAATTCATAAAATGCTGCGGAACCCGTTTTATATTGGCACTATTCACTTCAACGGCAAAGATTATCCGGGCGCGCATGAAACTTTACTGGACAATGATTTGTTCTTCGCGGTGCAGGTGAAGTTAGGCGAGCGACATCAAACTAAAATTATCCGTCACAACCCACTATTCAAGGGCATGTTGAGGTGCGGTCACTGCAGGGGGGTTATAACCTGGCAATGTCAGAAAGGTCGATACTATGGAAGTTGCCAGCGCCACAGCGAAGAATGCAAGGGCCGTCGGTTGTTGCGTGAAGATAGGCTAGAGGAGAGCTTGTTAATCAGAATAGATGAGATTGATGCTAGCAGCGCTGGAGCCGCACTACTTCGTGCGCTTACCGATATTCTTCAGGTGAGGGAACAGCCCTACATCGGGAAGCATCGTCAATCAGTAATGAAAACGATTGAGCAGCAATTGCGTCGTTATGAACGCATGGAAGATTCTCTATACGACGACAAACTAGCTGGGCTAATAAGTGAAGAAAAATATAAACAAAAGGTCGAACATTTACATAGTGAAATCGACGGTCTACAAATACGGCTTAGTCGGCTTGAAGGGGTTGCGGAGGGTACTTCGGTTGTCACAGAAAAGCCGACTTCACTTCGTGGGCTATATGAGGGTGAACCAAAGGTCGGCAAGAGAATAATTATGCGAGAGTTGTTCGTTATGACAGTCCTTGATGGCCATGTACAGTTTGCCTCTCTGAGAATATAGCATTTTACATGGTATTATGGTCTCATGAGTAAAACAGAATTTCCTGACATTACCACGAACCTATCAAAGCTCCGAAAACAGCTTCGCTACACTCAACGAGAGGTAGCCGAACTGGCCGACCTCAACCCTAACTACTATGCAAAAGTTGAACGTGGCACGTCCGTGCCGTCGCTAAAGACAGTCTATAAACTAGCTAAGGCACTCAAAGTCTCCGCCTCAGATATCCTAGGCTTTTAGGCCGAGTCTGAATCTTTTTTAAATTCTTCCATCTCTTTAAGGAGTAGCGCTTCGTCGATACGTCCTAGCTCGCGGTACATAAGCTTCATTTTGACAAGCATTTGGCGCGCATAAATAGGGTTTGCGTTTTCCGGATCATTTTTCTCCAGGTCGCGAGCCATTACAGCAATTTCTTCATCGGTTGGTATGTAGCCAGTCATATTCACAGTATAACACCTCCTTTTCTTCTACTTTCCACCTGTTAATGAAGCGAGTCCCTTTCGGTCGATGAGCTTACAATCATTTCCGGCCGCCAGTTTTCGCGCCGTGGCACTGTAGACACTATTCGTTACAACCATCGCACGATCACAGTCATACAGCCTCAGTCCGGTCACCACTTGGCGAACCGCACTAGCTTTAACCAAACCAGAGTAGTGCTTAACCTGCACGCCCCAGCGTACGCCATCCTTCTCTGCGATAACATCAACACCTAAATCAAACTTCTCGGTTAACGACACGTTGTCATAGCCATTGTTCTTTAGGAGCATTGCAACGTAGTGTTCAAATTCAAGATTACCCATAGTGTCTATATTTTTGTACTTTGCTCTTCGACGATAGGCTAAAAACTTCCAAGTTAATCGCAATATAAGTATGCAAATTATGATCATCCATGCGAAAAATGCAATTCGTTCGAGCTCTGCCCGGTGCGACCAAGCGGCAACGCCAACAAGAACGACTATAATATAGGTTCTGTCATTACTTTGAGTTCGAGAGTGCCGTGACATATCAACAATCCTCCTCGGGCAGTAAGTCTTTAAATCCTTCGTCAAAATGCTCTAACTCTTCCCAGAACGTGTTCCAGTTTTCCCCGAGTGAGGTCACCAAGAAAAATATCCGTCCTGCTGGACGGATGTTTTTCTTGGTTGCTATATCTGTGATCTGAACCTCGATTGTCCAATCGGGTGAGACCCGCCAGTGGCGGGTCGCAAGGGAATCTTCCGATGACAACTTGTTGTCATTCGCGAAGTTCCGGGCCTGCGGAACGCAGGTCGATTCCACGTTAACATAACCCTACGTCGTCCAATACACCACAGCTCAATTCCTCGTTAAACATCACCAAATAATACAGGCCGCGTACGGTGCGCAAATGCGCACCGTACGCGGCCTCAGGTTTGTGCAAGTCGTTAGCGCCTGCCACTTTTACGATTGACCACCGTTTTGGTGACGTAGTAGATGACCGCGATACACACAAACGTCCAAAACCATGGACTGGACAGAATACTGCAGACGCCCCAAACAGCAAGAAATAGGGCCACCGAACCAACGACCATCTTGCCAACGGTAGTGCTGGAATAGCCGCTGCACCAATAAACGACAGCGGCAACCACCAACAGTAAAAATCCAAACAACATGTTGGATCCTTTCACTTGCGATAGGTACGTGGACGACCGAAGCGTCGCGCCAGCTTGCTACACGATACAGTTATCCACAATAAAAAGTCAACTTCGTTTGCTATGGCTATTTCAAGTGAACTCTCGACTCGCTATACTAAATATATGATTAAAAACACAGCACCCATTCCCAAATGGTTAAGGATTCTTGTGCCTGGAGCCATCATCCTTGTATGGCTCGCTCTTGGTGGCATCGGCGGACCTTACTTTGGAAAGATCAGCCAGGTAACGTCCAATGACCAGGCAAACTTTTTACCGGCTAACGCCGAATCAACCAAAGTCAGCAACGAACTGAAAAAATTCCAAAACCAAAAATCAATACCAACGATCGTCGTTTTCTCTGATAACGATCAAAAACTTCCGACCGACGCGATCAACAAAATTCAAACCGAAACGCAGAAACTTTCGACACTTCCAGAACTGGCCGGTAAAGTTTCGCCACCGGTTGTGTCTGATGATGGCAAAGCAGCACTTGTTATCATAAACACGAAGAATGATGTCGAATACCGAACATTTATTCCGCAACTAAAAGACGCCATTACTGCTGCGAACGTCGGCGTTGACTTCAAAATCACCGGTCCTACAGGATTTATCTACGACTTATCTGTAGCCTTTGGTGGTATCGATGGAATATTGCTCGGAGTTGCACTTGCCGTCGTGTTCGTAATCCTGCTGATTGTCTACCGGTCACCAACATTGCCATTCCTCGTGCTGTTCAACTCAATGTTTGCTCTGTCAGCAGCAATCGTCGCCGTCTACTATTTGGCCAAAGCTGACATCATTACCATCAATGGCCAAGTGCAGGGAATTCTATTCATCCTCGTCATTGGTGCCGCAACCGACTATTCGTTGCTGTTCATATCTAGGTACCGCGAAGAACTCACTCGTCACAAACGAACCTACGAAGCAATCCTCACAAGCTGGAAACGATCTCTCGAACCGATCGCTGCTGCAGGTGGTACAGTTATCGCCGGTCTCCTGTGTTTGCTCTTGTCTGACCTTAACTCCAACAAAGCCCTCGGCCCGGTTGGTGCAGTTGGTATTGTATTTGCCGTCGTTAGTTCGCTGACACTCCTGCCAAGCCTGCTCCTGGCGGGTGGCCGCAAACTATTTTGGCCACGCCTGCCACACTACAATGGTGAAGATGCCGCATTAACGGTACCGAAAGGTAGTGTCTGGCCACGTGTTGCCAAATTCGTTCAATCACGACCACGCCCAATCTGGATTGTTAGCGCCCTGACACTGCTTGTCCTGTCTGCAGGTATATTACAACTCAAAGCAAGCGGTATTTCACAGAGCGAATTAATTCTGGGCCCATCAGATGCTCGTGATGGTCAGAAGATTATCGATAAACATTTCCCAGGCGGTTCGGGAACACCAACGCAAATCCTCGTCAACCAGAAAAAAGTCGATGCTGCCGTTGCGGCAATCGAAAAAGACAGCGACGTCGCATCCGTTTACGGACTATCTGCCAACTCACCAACAGGCTCGATCCCGTATGGTAAAGCAGCTGAAAAAATCAACCAACAAATCCAACTCGTTGCAAAAACCCTTGGTCCTCAGTTCGCCATTAGTCCGTTCCTGAACGCATCGCCAAAAGTCGTGGATGACATGATACTGCTCAACGTCACACTCAAAAGCACCAGTGACTCACTGGAGGCACAGGATACCGTAGCGCGGCTTCGTACCGCCGTACACGAAGTTGATCCATCTGCAATGGCAGGTGGTGCAGCAGCCATTCAGCTAGACGTTCGAAATGCAGCCCTCCGTGACGAAGTTGTCGTGATCCCAGCAGTCCTCGTTGTTATCACGATTATTCTGACGCTTCTACTGCGCGCGATCTTTGCACCATTACTATTGCTGGCGACAACAATCATGTCGTTTACGGCAACATTAGGTGTATCCGCGCTGTTGTTCAATCACGTGTTCAATTTCCCGGGTGCCGATCCGTCAATCGTGCTCTACGGATTCATCTTCCTCGTCGCACTCGGCATCGACTACAACATTTTCCTCATGACTCGTGTTCGCGAAGAATCGCTTCGCCATGGTACACGTAAAGGCGTGTTGATCGGTCTCGTAGCAACTGGTGGCGTTATCACGTCAGCCGGTATCGTCCTTGCTGCAACATTTGCGGCACTGGCGGTGATCCCAATTCTGTTCCTCGCACAATTAGCGTTCATCGTCGCATTTGGTGTATTGAACGACACGATCGTCGTACGCTCACTGCTGGCACCGGCACTCGTCTACGATATCGGACGCAAGGTGTGGTGGCCAGCCAAAAAACCTCGCGAATAATCCGCCCCTGATTGACCACTGGTGTTGTTAGTGGTATATTCTGCCCATGGAAAAGGGTTCACACAATCCGAACAATCTTTCGCAATACGAGCAGTTTGCGTGCAATTCCTATGACGATATCGACTACATCATGACGCAACGTCGCGTTCCGTCTATGTATGAGTATTTCGATGATCGCTATTGCAAACTACAGTTATCCGAACAAGAACTCGCCGAAATTGCCGAGATCATGTTGATGCATTTCATCGATCCACCGCATTCGGTCGAGATTGTCCTGAAAGGCCGCAACCCATACACCTACAAAGACGTCCCACAAGGTGTCGCCTGGATCACCATGAAACATAATGACGAGACACATACCGAAGTGACATCTGAATACATGTTCTGGCTTGACCCTAGCGAGAAAAAACCAATCAACGCATTCAAAGATGTCAAACGCGCGGTCGTTCGTGACGACGCAAATGCCCACGGCCTATTGTCACTTCCGCTTGATCTCAGTCATGTCTATTTCAACGAAGCACCTATAGGACAGGACGAACAATCAGCTCTTCAATCGATCCTCAAGCACCTACAACGACACAAAGACAATCTCTATTCCTAATTGAAAACCCCACTCATGAGAGTGGGGTTTAGGGCATTACCAATGACGGTATTTGCCAGCATAACTAATCATGCCGTGTTCACCGGTATCGTAACGAAACGTCGAAGGAAATGCGAGACGTTCGTCATTAAACCAGCCAGTAATCACGCGCCACACCTTGTCGTAGGGCATGACGGGGACATGATGAACTGCGGGATCAACATCGCGCACCGTGATATGAATCATCGGATGTATCGGTTCGGATTTGCCAAACTGATACAACGACACTTGCACATCATGTATTGTTACCGGTGGCACTTTTGACTGCGACTGTGTCAGCAGATTGGGCAACACATCGGCAAGTTCAATCGCAACATCGGCGAGTGGTACACCATGGCCCTCACGTGATCCAACGACAACGTTGGTGTCTATCACGATTTCGATATGCATCGTTAACTCCGATGGTTGTCGAGATCATTAGTGTCAGACAGATGAGTCGTCGTGGTTTTAATACCATAACGATCATCAAGATAGTCAGCCAGAAATACGATCAAGATCACCGCACCCGCCGAAAGGGCAAGGCCATTCAACAGTAAATGCGCACCAAAAAGCATAGTTGTAACAACCGCGCAGCTCGCCAGAAACAATGTGACATACAACGTTCGCAAGCGTAGCGATGACGTGGTCAAAACACCCATCAACAGCAGCATATTCGAAAACATGAGAATCACAGGAATCTCGTACATGTTTCTCCCTCAATCATTGGAATGTGCACTCATGTACTAGGAAAAGTACATCCGATGCGACCCATTATATCAGACAAATCAATAATTATCTGGTATTGTCAATTTTTTGTGGTATAGTATTGCGTATATATGAGCCAGTTTGAAAAATTCTACAGAGACGAACTCGAACCATATGAGCAAGACGTTGATAATCATAACGAGTTTATTGAATCATGGGTAGAGTTCCGCGACAAAGAAGATAAATTACTGCATTCACTCGCGCTCGCGATGTCGGGTAAGGCAGGTGAGACCTGGGAAAAAGTTATCGACGGCGTACTGACAGCGAAATATGAATATATCGAAGACCTCGAGGCGCTGACAGAAATTATTTTTGACACGATCGAAAAAGAAGAAGCAATCAAAATTTGGGCGAATGTCGTCGACCAAACATTACGCGCACGACACGATCTCATTTCGTTCATTGATCGAGACCTGGCATTTGATCTCCCGACGATGTCAGAACTAGAAGTCAACGCGGCTGCGTATAGTGCAGGACGAGAACGCGCACGCGTCGACAACCTGCTTGCATCCGCCATAGAGTCAGATGATAGTGCAGACACCTCAGCCAATACTGACGTCATGAAAAACTTTGAACCTATCGGCATTGAACGACTACAGGAAATCCTCGAAGACGATGAGATTGAATGGGACAACCTGAACGAAGTTTCTGAAGGCGACGAATACGCTGAATGGGTCATCGAAGAAATTATTGAAAATCTCGACAATCACATCGACACGCTACTCGAATCTGCACCGCCAGAACTCTACAAATAATCTCGTCCACTACTGTTATAAAATTGACTTTTCGACCAGTAGTTGTTATTGTAGCCCTACTATGGCAGTGGCAGTAAAACCCGGCGACAAATACAACCGGTCCTCCAATAACAGGACCGTCGATGTATTGTCAGGATCTAGTGAACTTTTTCAGACAGTTGATAAACGTGATCCGCTGGTAGAGTATGGACGTGCAATTTTCGACAAGGCGATGATGCGTGCGATGGCAATAATTGCCATTCGTGAGCCAGACACACTCACTCTTCGGTTACAAAACCCCGATATGACAGTTGGTCTACCGGTTATTAGTAACGAAACTCGCACCGCGCAGTTATACCTCGCATCGCTGCCGAGCGGTGACAATTTACTCCACCTCGCCGTACAGGCGAATGACCAAGACATTCCAACAGGATTTATTCTTACTCAATCTGCTGACAAAACTGTCATCATCCACGACACAAACCTGCAGTCTTCGATTAGCCCCGATGATGAAGGCTACCAGAACCTTATTGAAGAATCACGAGATTATATCGACAGCTACGCCTCGTACCTACAAGCACCATACGGCGGCAATTTAGTAGCGAACGCGACCGAATCTATTTACGCAATACGTCAACGGCTTGGTCACATGTCTGTCAGTACAGCACGCCAAACTATCCTCAAAGACACATACCGCAATTCGGCTTATGAAAAATCAATCACTTCGCGTCGAGGCGATAGAGCAATCTTCAACCCTCCTCATACATTTCGCATCGGTACGGGCCGCAAATAGTCAACTCGATCGTGCTATACTTTGTCTATGAAAGCAATCTGGAATAACACCGTCGTCGCCGAAGCACCGCAACAAGATTTAATCCGCATTGAAGGCAACTGGTATTTCCCGCCAACCGCTATCAAACGCGACTTTTTCCAAGATAGCGACCATCACACAACCTGTCACTGGAAAGGCGAGTGCAGCTACTACGATGTCGTCGTCGACGGCATTACCAACGAATTTGGCGCCTGGTATTATCCCGAACCCAAAGAAGGCTCCGTCGAACGTGTCGGTAAAGATTTTGCCAACTACGTCGCGTTTTGGAACGGCATCACTGTGACCGACTAGGTCAGTTGCCTTTATACCTTAATTGTGTTTCAATAGTTCGAATGGACAGTGAGGTCCTCCTGTTTCGTACATCAACGCTAGGATAGTCATATGGATGCCGAAGATTGGGCATTTCTGCGTAAATTTGGCTTATTTACATTAGGCCTCGTCGCCGTTCTTTCCGCGGTCATTTTTTATTTCCATAGCACCGCCGAACCGGTGACGCCGTCGACATCGTCGAAGACGTCGCACGCGACGTCAGACTATAGTGGCAATGTAGAGTTCGTTGATACGGATACTCTGCAGCAGCAACAAAAAGCTGCAGCCACCAAAACAGCTACTGCAACGGCAAAGAAGGATAATGAGTCCAGCGAAGGCACATTTCAGGTCATTCTGATTCTGTGCATGTTAGCCGGTGTTGGTATATACATCGCACGCGGAGGTAGGCTCGGTTATCTACGTCAACCGTGGCAAACCTTCTGACCAGCGCCCTGTCATCATCGTGTCGAGCATCAAGCTCCGCGATGATGCGGGGCTTTTTGCTTTTTACGATGCTACTATAGAACTAATGAAAGGTAGTGATGTCCAAACAGCGCTTCGCGCACATATTGATCCCGCCAAGGCGGCGTTTTATCCGCGGTTTTTCAAAACAGGGCCAGGACAGTACGGCGAGGGCGACAAATTCTTAGGTATCACCGTGCCTCAAACACGCGCGGCAATCAAACCATTTCGCGATTTGCCGTTAAAAGAGGTGGAAAAATTATTGCTGAGTAAATGGCACGAAGATCGCCTCGCTGCACTGCTCATCCTCGTGTGGCAATATTCGCGCGCTGACCAGACCACGCAAAAAGAAATCTATGAATTTTATCTATCACATACCAACTACATCAACAACTGGGACCTTGTCGACTCGAGTGCCGAACACATTGTTGGACCGTATCTCGACAGTCGCCCGGACAAAATGCCCGTGCTGATGCAACTGGCCAAATCGGAATCTCTATGGGATCGACGCATCGCGATACTGTCGACGTTTCATTACATCAAAAAGGGCAGAGCTGACGAAACATTGGCAATCGCTGGTGTATTACTGCACGACAGCCATGACCTGATACAAAAAGCGACCGGCTGGATGCTCCGCGAAATTGGCAAACGCGTCGACCGTAGCGTTCTTACTGATTACCTAGAAAAACATGCGCACGATATGCCGCGCACGACGCTGCGCTATGCGATCGAACATCTGCCTGCAGAGCAACGGATTCGCTACCTTCATATGAAACCGTAGCTATATATTGCTATTTATACATAATTGTTATATAATAATATTAACGTCAAAAGAATCTCACAGCCTAGCAGATCTGACGGCGATGGAATCACCCAGCGCATTGATGATGATCGGTATACCTGGTAGCGGCAAATCGACTATTGCTGCGCAGATAGGCGAACTCCTAAACATACAGATACTGTCATCGGATGAATGTCGTCGTGAAATCAGCGGCGATGCAAACGACCAGTCCGTAAGCCGTGAAGCTTGGGCAATGGTCTATGATCGTGCTCGCCAATCGATCGAACAGGGTCATTCTGTCATTATCGATGGAACTCATACCAATGCGGAGATGCGTCGGCGCGACATCAACCAATACCGTCAGTACGGTGCGCGTGCCGTTATTGGTATTTACGTCCAGACTGATACAGAATCATGCATAGAGCGCAACACACAACGCGACCGTGTTGTCCCAGAATTCGTGATTCGCAATATGCAAATAGGTATCGACCGATACCCACCCTCAACGCAAGATGGATTTGATTACATAATTCCTGTCGTAAACTAGCGAGAACGATGGATGAACGGTGCCTGACGAATATAGGTTTCGTCGGACAGTTGATCGACCATGGCACGCGCAACCGCCGTGCGCTGAATCAATGCCCATGGTGTTGGACGATGGTTGGATAGCGTGTACTTTTGTACGGGGCGCGACGTCATAATAGGCGAACGAATAACCGTCCAATCCAGCCGTGACTGTTCTAGTGCCTCAATATGGCGTTCGCCATCGCGCAAGATTTTACCCGCTGTCATTCCGATGCCAACATGGGCAAATCGATGAATAATCCCTAGGTGGTCACCAGATGCACGTGCCTCTGCACCAGTCAACGACACAATGCGCGTGACGCCATGTTGCTGCATAGCGGGGATGATTGATGCCATAGCGGACGATAATACGTCTTTGCGTTTAGTACCCCAACTACCGAGGGCGCTGACGACTATATCGACTCCCTTGATAGCGTTCAGCACATCCTCTGTAACGTAAATGTCTCCCTGGATAATTGTGAGTGCTGGGTTATCTGGTAATTGATGGTGGCGATGTACAAACGCAACAACGTCGTAACCCGCGTCCAGTGCGTATTTCACCACCAAACTACCGACACGACCACTGGCACCGAAAACGACGATTTTTTGCGATGATTTCATAATTTCATTATACGGAAATGGGGCGATAATGATACGGCGACCCGTCAGTGCTGACATTCATCACACAAAACTATATAGTTGTACTAACGTGAAAAAATCCTCGCACACAAAACAAAGCAAAAAACCGCGATACGCAATATGGATCACCAAGATTGTCATCGCGGCGATTGGCATTGTGCTGAGCATTGCGCTGCACGAAGCATTTCATATCATTGTGCATTGGAATGATGGACCACATATCCGATTGCTGAGCAGCCAAGAAACATTGGCCGAGATTATCGTATGGATCCCGAACGGCTACGACCTAGAAGGCGAAGAAATTGCCGCCTATACCATCACGCTGTTGACGCTGATCGCGACGGCCATGATTATCTATAAAATAGACGACGCCAACGATACACGCAGCGCAGCCGAAATTTTATTTCCAGATGACAAGGAAATGCAAAAACTCAACCCCGACCAAATGCTAGAACTGGCTGACCGCGCAGATTTTGCCGAAATTCACAAAACTGCAAAACACACCCCTGAGGCAGTGGTCGCTACAGTCTCTGTCCCACATACTTCTGTCAAACAATCCACTATCCAGCAATTCAACCAATCATTGGCTCCGAATGACGCCGCAATCGCCAATCTACTGGCGCAGGAAATCGAAAAGGGTCTGCCCAATGCTACATCCAAAATATGGTATGGTGCACCCGTATGGTTCCTGGGCGGTAATCCCATCGTTGGATACGGCCGACGCAAAGCAGGGATGTATCTGCTGTTTTGGAGTGGGCAGTCATTCAACGAACGTAAATTGAAAAAAGAAGGCTCATACAAAGCTGCACAAATTTTGTATACAGACATCGCTCAAATCGACCCCTATGATATCGCCAGGTGGTTAGAAAAGTCCGCGCGCATCCAGTGGGATTACGAACATATTCGTAAACAAAAAGGCCACCTCAAACGTCGCAAATAATCGCATGTTATTGACGTGCATAGATAAAGTTATATAATCTAGTCACGATCCAACGTCGTTGTTCATATCCAACGCAAACGGGAAGGTGTACGATGTCCGTCATAGTGACATTGCTGTATTTTATCGTGGTGAGTCTGGCCGCACTGTTCACAGGTGGCTATGCCTACTACAACGGCACGTCCAAGTTCGTCGACGCGGTGAGTTTACTGCTTTTTCTAGCGGGAGTCGCCGGTACGGTATACACCGTTGGGCTTTTGCTCGCTCACATTGTCCTAGGATAGAACAATACCCCGGCTGCACATGCAGCCGGGGTAATATTTTTCTTATGTTTATGTCATAATAACAGCAACCCATCGGGGTTGATATTATGAAAAAGAAATTCAAACGACTGTTACGCAACTATCGGCATAGGATTCCCGCCATACTGGCATTAACCGGGGTTGTCCTAGTGCTCGTGACAGTACAGTTGATGACCAGGCATGACACAAGCATCAAACAACGTCTGGTAACATACTACGACCGCGGTATCGAACACGTTATCCTGACACGATCTGCCACCGTCCGTGATGCTATCAACAATGCGCATGTCACATTGGCGGACCAGGACAAAGTCGAACCCGCACTCGACACTCGACTAGAGGCAACTGATAATATCATCAATATTTATCGCGCCCGTCCAGTGCTCGTCGTTGATGGATCCGTTCGCGTCAAGATTGTTACGACCGCGCTCACCGTTAACGATATCGTCACAGGGGCAGATCTCGCCGCGCTCCAAAACGGTGATCGGGCTGCTTTTTCAGTCAGCAAGAATATCGTCGACGATGGTGCCGGAACGGTAGTGACGGTTGAACGCGCCGACAAAAACCGCAGTGGCCAACCAAAATCTCTCGGCACAGGACCAGGACCCAATGCATTATCCAAAAATAAAGGTGCGCAAATGTATACCGATAGTCTTGGTATCACGCACCGTGAAACATACTATGACCTGCCAATGAATATCGTTATCGGTGCCTGCGGACCAGGCGACTATACAATCCGTTACGATGGTGCCAAAATCGACAAAGACGGTTACATTCTCGTGGCGGCAAACCTGTTCCATTATCCGCGCTGTTCAATTGTCGAAACCAGCATGGGGTTAGGCAAGGTATATGACACCGGTGGATTTGCCGTTCGACACCCATATGGATTTGATCTTGCGACAGATTGGACGAATTATAATGGCCAATAGCTTGCGAAAATCTTCACCCACTGCCATACTCATAAGCACAATGAAAAAATCGGGCGGGCAAGGCTTTACGATTGTTGAACTGTTAATTGTCGTGGTGATCATCGGCATATTGGCAGCTGTTATCCTGGCGACATTCAACGGCATCACCAAACAGTCATACAACACCCGCGCCAAATCCGAACTAGGTTCAATCGCCAAAGCGATACTTGTCTATCAAACAATCAACGGTCGGTATCCAGTTGATGTCAGCCGCGGTATCCCCGCCGAAGTAACGCCGTATATCAACGGATCTACCGCCAACTGGCCCAACGCTCCATGGCCAAATAGCGTATACGATTATGATAATTTCACCGGCTCAGACGGTAACGAAGTGTCACAGATCAGCGTTCGTTTCTGTCCGCAGGGTGGGCCTCTCAGCGCCTGTACATTCCCGAACGAATCATGGGCGGCAGGATTCGGAGTCGACAGTAGCGCATATTGGTGTGTCACTGGAAAATGCAAATCACATCCTAATCAACCGGACAATTATCCCGGCTATTGTATCAACTGTATCGTACCGTAGCTAACACCTTAGGTTATAGAGGTGAAAGGTGTTATTATGAATAGTTGTGATTGCTGATATTTCTATCACCGAAAAATCATTCGGATCAAAAAGCCTCATGAAAAACGTGAGGTTTACTATTAATGACGGCGAAAAAATCGGTGTCATTGGCCGCAACGGGGTAGGCAAATCAACATTGTTCGGTATCCTGGCTGGTACTGACAAAGATTTCACTGGTGACATTATCTACAAAAACGGTGTCGTTGTTGTTGCAACTCAGCAAGAACACCATGACGTCGGTGACCAAACGGTCCTGCAATATGTCCTACAGGGACTGCCAGAATATAGTGACCTGAGCCACATCATCGAGACATATCCCGAAACAATGGGTGACGACATGAAAATGATCAATGCCTATAGTGAAGCCCTACAACGTTTTGATGACAAAGGATTCTACCAAATCGAAGACCAAATTGAACGTGAACTCGATAATTTCCAATTGGCCGGTATTGCACACCGCCAATTCAGCACGTTATCCGGTGGACAAAAACGGTTGGTGGAAGTGGTAAAAATCATGCATTCCGATGCACACCTGGCACTCATCGACGAACCAACGAACCACATGGACTATATCGCAAAACAACAATTCATCGACTGGATGAAAGGTGCACGCGAATCAGTCCTGGTCATTACCCACGACCGTGATGTCCTGCGCGAAGTCGACCGTATCGTCGAATTAAAAGACGGTGGATCGCAGAGTTTCAAGGGAAACTACGACGCCTACCTGAAACAAAATGCCGTCAGCACCGGATCGCAAATGAACGAATTTGAAATGATCGAACGTCGTATCATCAACCTAAAAGCAAAAGTCATTGAATACCAGCGATTCAAAGAAAAATCTCGCAGTCCCAGTACTATTCAGCGGTTTAAACGACTCGAGGAACAATCACGCAAAGAGCTGGCCGAACTTCAGACCAAAGAAAAACCAACGTTCTGGATAGACAAAGATTCAGCGGCAGATTTAAACTACAAAACCGCCGCACAATATGAAAAATTCAAAGCCAAAAACGTCCGCATCGATTTGAAAAATGATGAATCACGGAGCAAACACGTGCTCGTGTCGGCCCGCGGACTGAGCCTGGGGTATGATTCGCCGCTGTTTACTGGCATCAACATTGACCTACGCGAAGGCGAGGCTATCGAGTTCCGTGGACGTAACGGCGCCGGTAAAACGACATTGATCAAAAAGATTCTGGGCGATACATCAATGACACAATTAGAAGGCGAACTAACTGTCGATAAACAGGTCCGTATCGGGGTATACGAACAAGAAGTTTCGCCAACATATTTCAAACTGCCACTGGAAGAAGCTATCGAGAAAATGTATATGGACCGTGGCTTGTCGATCACGACAACCAAAATCCGATCACTCATGAGCGATTATTTGTTCACCGAAGGTGACGGCAAAGTCCCTATCGAACGATTGTCTGGTGGACAAAAAGCACGGTTCCAATTGATCACGATGTTGGCCAACGACCCGCAGCTACTGATCTTAGACGAACCGACCAACCACTTGGACCTGCCCAGCATCGAAGAAATGGAAACAGCACTGGCGCGCTATTCGGGCGCTATCATCTATGTCAGTCACGATAATTATTTCCGTGACAAAATCGACGGTGATGTACTGTTGATTGGTAAAGAATAGCCAAATGAAAAGCCCCCGAATCATCGGGGGCTTTATTCTAGTCACAGAAGTCACACTGACCGCTGCGAGGAAGAACAGTAAAGCAAGATGAGCACTTTTGACTAGCTGATGCACTATCTTCGTCATGCTTATGAGGACGTGACCATCCGAAGAGCGCATTACCTTTTTCTGACAGCCCAAAGGGCCACAAGATATCAGTTATCCGCATTCCTAAAGCGTCGCAAAGTGCATACGCCACATTAAAAGATACGACGTTATGATATCCATTCTCGATACGCGATATCGTAGGCACGCTGACGCCAGAGAGTCGCGAAAGCTCTCCTTGGGTCATAGCGCGGAATGTTCGTGCTTGCTTCAGTGTGATTACACCATTCTCAACAGAAATACTCAAACCTATCAACTCCTTGTTCTAGAACGACACGATTCGTGTATGAAGATACTTAAACATATTTATGCTCAAAATACAATACCGGGTACAGATGTGCCCGGTATTGAGACAAGCCATCGAACTATCGTTCGATGGCGACAAGTTCGATGTCGAACACCAGGTCGCTATTTGCTGGAATGTTCGGCGCGGGGCTGGACGCGCCATAGGCCATCGCAGCTGGAATCACCAGACGACGCATACCGCCGACTTTCATTCCTGGAACACCCTGCGTCCAACCAGCGATCACGCCGCTAAGCGGAAAGGTAATCGCACGACCAAAATCATGGCTGCTCTGGAATATAATTCCGTTTTTCACCAGTGCACCAGTGTAGTGTGCCGTGATCGTTGCGCCTTCGGGAACAACATCCCCGGTGCCTTCGAACACATCAGTAATTTGCAGTTCTGTCACAGTATCTGTCGGCGTGAAATCTTTTAATTTTGTGCCTTCGTATTTTTGAGAATTGTTCATCTTTTTAGTATACGGTACTTCATATCTCTTGACCAAGATGGTAAACTGGTGCCACATGTACGGAGGGGACCGAATACCGGAAATACTGCCGACCAAGCATTTCCCGCTTGGTGATATTACTGATGCCCACAAAAACAAACGTGTCGACGATTGGATCGACATGATTGCGAACATGGACAACAAAGCATTGGATGCGCATATGAAACACCACCAGCGACCAGTCAATATGGTCGAGAATTCGGTACAAGAACGCAATCATAATGCAGCTGTCGAACTTTGCAAAGCCTGGGACAGCACCCATCCAAACAGTCGTCGTTATGCCATCACCGGGCACATTGTCGCCGTTGCATTCAACGAATACACACATTATCTGCCGACGCCCGACAGCGATCTGTCTGACGAATTAAAACGTATGAGCCGCGAAGACCAACAACTACATCGCGCCAAAGCATTCGGATCAACCGCATGGAAAAGCATGCAGCAATATCCCAATGTCCATGCGACACATGAGAAAGTCTTCGAGCTTGCCTGTTCACGATGGCGTATTGCACCAGACGATCAGGCGTACTTCATGGCCGGATTCATGTTGCCATTTATCATGTCGGTGACGGGTCGATTGATTAATTACACGCCAGAATTTAGCGGACTCAGGACTGAAAGACACGACCTACGAACAACCAATTTTAGCCGGTTCTTTACCAATGATGTCGAACTCGCACCTGACATCGTATTACCAAAAACGCTCGGAGAAGAATCATAGACCGATTATGAGTTTTGATAGTAGCGCGACAAATCTCGATACGCACGCGTTGAAAACGCAATCAGAACGACTATTAACATAATCACGCTTGCTATCAGAAAGACGAGGGCTATACCTCGCGCTTGACCCGTACCGAGCAGCCAACCAAACATATCATTTCCAGACGGCGTTTTCATGTAGGGAATAATGATGAACTCTGCTAGCGGACCAATCAGAAACGCGCTAATCGGCGTGGATGCCGATTCGATACTCTGCGCAAATCCGAACACGCGTCCTTGACGTTTCAGTGGCACGACACGCTGGATAATTGTTTGTTCCGCAGCCTCGGCAATCGGCATGAGCGCCATGAAGATCCAAATACCGAGTGCATAGAGCCACCACCATTCACGTATGGTAAACGTCGCACCTAAAATCGCGACCCCGATATTGATCAGCAACATCGTACGAATCGGGTTCTTGCCCAGACCAAACTTGGCGACCAACATGCCACCGATAATAAACCCTGTACTCGTTACACCAAGGACCACGCCCCACCACTCAACAGAAAATAGCGTTAGACCATACGGATCCATTAACGCCATGAAAACGCCACCAACGAGGTTGTTGAATGTCGTGAAAAAGATCAGCCACATCAGTCCAGGAACTGAGCGAATTGCCTCGATACTACCACGAAGGTCGACCTTTTTATTATCATTTGCGTCGTCATGCACAATGTCCTTTTCGGGGATACGTATCGACGTCAAATGCAGTAATGCGATGCCCGTGAGGACAATCGCAATCACTAACGTCCAGCCCATACCCAATAGGCCGACCGATAGACCACTAAAGACAGACGTCACCATAAACGCCACGCCCTGTACGGTACCGACGAGTCCGTTTGCTTTGTCATGAGCATCTTTAGGGACCAATAATGTCACCGTCGTCGAAAGCGCAATATTGCGCATATTCTCAACAACTCCACCAATGAGAATAGTGATGGAGAAGAGCCAAAAGGCCGGATTATGCCATGACGTCAACGCACTATGACTCGAGTTAATGAATAGTACGCCTGCGATCACATAGGCAATAAACGTGATGAGTGTCGACGCCAACATGACACGTTTCTTTTTGTTGTGGTCGACGATTGTGCCAAAAAAGATACTGAACACCGCGACAGCTAACATATAAGTACCACCGATGATTGCAGTGGCCATAACCGACCTTGTTTCCAGGTATACCCAGAATGTTAGTGCAAACCATAAATAACTGGTCGTCACGTTTGCGATAAGGGTATTCAGCAATACCTGGTAAAAGTGCTTCATTAGTTTCTATTATAGCAATTGAAAAGGCCCACATGAGAATAGCTCAGGTGGGCCTAACCGTTCTCGGTCAGCGAGTGATGAAATCACATTGTGCAGCCACGGCGCGCGCTTCTGCAGTGGCAACCGCCACCAAGATCGCAGTAATTGCATGTGCAATTACATTCGCCAGCCGGCTGGGTAGGGCGCTTGGCTGGACGAGGATTCGATACCTCGGCATCGCGCACACGCTTGATGTCGAAATGCCAGTCATCCCAGTGGATGTATCCGGGCGATCGCCCGAACTTTTTACGTAACTTGGACTTATAGAGCGTCATGATGTGGTTCTGGGAGGTCATATCACCATCCCGAGCCGCACTATACACACTGTCCTTGATACGCAGATCGTCGATCCTCCATGAGGCGTTCCATACTGCCTCGTAGATACCGTACACTGCTACCTCCGTTTGGAATGTTCCTAGCCACCTCTGTGACTATACTTATATATTAGCATAAATATTATAAATAGTCAATGTCGTCAAGAAGCATGAGTACTATTGATTATTCTTAAGCTTTATGGTATAATCACAACAATCGGATTATCCAACGAAGGATATCTGGTCAGCACCACACAATTCGATCAGCAATACAGATGGGAGAACGTCCGTGATACGGACCTGGATTATGTCGGCGATCATTGCGATCACCGCCATGGCCTTCATCGGAACAGCAACCGCTCATGCCGATGACATCGATTCGGACGCGACAGCTTCGCAGGGGACACTGATCCCCGAGACTGCATCGTCGCTGCCGCATCAGACTGGACCTGCAACATGGGCACAGCAATCGATCGACCAATTCGCCACCGAAATGGGACTGACCCAAGTTCATTGGGTCACCCTGGAAAGCGGACAAACGGTCGTCACGCCCTGCCGTGTCTACTCGTCCGTCAACGCCTATGTGTATTGCCCGTCAACTGACACGGCGTACATCGGCCTGGACCAAGGGGATTATTTCAACGAAGGAACAAATCCTCTGGCTGCAGCACTGCTCACCGCTCACGAGTGGGGGCATCATCTACAGCGAGCCATGGGCAGTCGCACATTCGGCCAGTCCAACGAAGACGGCGCCGATTGCGTCGGCGGCGCGTGGCTAAAATGGTACACGGACCGAACAGGCATCTCGATGTCACTCGCTGATGCGGTAGGGTTCTACGAACTCGCTGTCAAAATCGAGCGTCCTTCGTGGATGCCGAACGACCCGCATGGCACACGTTGGGATCGCAGTATCGCAATGGGCACCGGTTATTTCGGTGGCCTCGCAGCCTGCAATCGCTACTCGCCAGTCATGTAACACCAAGTGGTGCGGCCCCCAGGAAACTGGGGGCCGTTACTTTTGCAGATATTCTTTAAACACCAAAACGCTAATGCTATAATTGACCCATGATACGAAAGCACTCTATTGATCCTGATGTCGCCGCAGCAGCCGGCCAAGCGCTCGACATTATCGATAGCAAGCTCAACAATCTGCCGCCAGCCTCGTCGTTCGACTATGGTGGGCACGTTATGCAGATAGGGGACTATGATGTTTGCGAAGCCTGTACACGACCAATCGCCGAAGCACAGCAGGCACATGCCGCACTCGTCGAACATGCCGAATCAGTCGATGATCCAGCTATCAAAGAACATCTGGACATCGCTGCAAACCTACTCAAAGCCGAAGCCGACGCTGCAACGATCCGTGCCCAGTTACACAATGGTCTGGGGAGCGAAAAAATCGTGAACCGATTGAACGGATTCAAACATGACCGTGGCATTGCCGACGACTACAGTCATAGCCATCATCAGGGGGCAGAATGAACGATATCGCATTCGACAAACGCATCGATCATCATATCGGCAATCTCCGCAAACTCCTGACACCAAGTGGTTTGTTCCTCGCATCCAGTAACGAAGTCACCACCGGTTACGACAAAGCATGGCTACGCGACAACGTCTACGAAGCATTGGCGTTCGAATACGCCGGGGATTGGTCAGTGGTCGAAAAAGATTACCACACATTACTCGACATATTCGACAAACACATCGACAAGATCAACTGGGCAGTCACGAACAAACCGTTCGAATCATGGCAGTTCATTCACGCCCGCTACAACCCAGAAACACTCGAAGAATTCTGGGAATCATGGGGTAACAAACAGCATGATGCCGTTGGTGCCGTGCTGTTCAAATTAGCCGATTTCGAGCTACGTGGGCACAGCATGCTGCGTAACGAAACCGACCGTCGAACTGTCCAAACCTTAATCCATTACATTTGCAATGTCGAATACTGGCACGACGCCGACAGCGGCATGTGGGAAGAGAACGAAGAAATCCATGCTAGTTCAATTGGCGCGGTCGTTGCTGCACTCAAAAAATGGCAAGAAGTCGGTACGATGGACGTCGACCAAGATGCAATCGATCGTGGTATGGAAGCACTAAACAATTTGCTGCCACGTGAATCCGAAAGTAAATTTACGGACCTCGCGCTCATATCGCTCATCTATCCATACAATATTGTTGATCGTGATATGGCACAACAATTAGTCGATAATCTGACATACCACCTAGAAAAGGAACACGGGGTTTTGCGTTACAAATTCGACGCATACTATAACAAAAACGAGGACGGCTATTCCGAAGAAGCCGAATGGTGTTTCGGTCTGTCATGGCTGGCCATCGCCTACAAACATCTTGGCGACGAAGAAAAGGCTCGTGAATACCTCGACAAAGCCACCAAGACAATCACCCGTGACGGCACTATACCGGAACTCTATCTATCCCATAGTGATGAATTCAACGAAAACACCCCACTAGGGTGGAGTGAGAGCATGTACGTTGTTGCACTCTACGAAGTAGAAGGTAGCGACGACGTTTCCGATCCTCATCGCCATAATCGCTAACCACCCCCGTTGCATTAGCATTTTCCCTCCGTTTACGCTATACTAGATGAAGTATTACGGGAAAAACGAACACAAAGGAGGGTATTATTCCGGGAACGGACAACTTAAAACGAATTCTATTGGTGCTTATTGGAAGTGTTATTGCTGCAGCCGGACTGCAGTTTTTCTTGATTCCTAATAACTTACTGGACGGCGGCGTTACCGGTATATCGATTATCGCCGCGCACCTCAGCAACTTGCCACTGGCAATATTTTTGATTCTTTTCAACCTTCCATTTATTTATCTAGGCTATCGACGCCTGGGTAAACATTTCACCGTTTTTTCAGTGTTTGGCATTGCCATGCTGGCGCTCATGACACTGTTATTCCATCATTCACCTGAATTCACCGGACAACCAATTCTGGCTGCAGTATTCGGTGGTATTACCGTAGGTATCGGTGTAGGTCTTGCTATCCGCTACGGGGGCACATTAGATGGTGCCGATACGGTCGCGATCCTCGTCGACAAAGTCACCAGTTTTTCGATTGGCGAAATCATCATGTTCATGAACGGTATCGTTCTGACCGCGTCGGGATTTGTATTCGGATGGGATAACGCGATGTATTCGATCATTGCCTATTTCGTTGCCCACAAATCCATCGACGTCATGGTAGAAGGTTTGAATGAAAGCCGTTCAATGTGGATCGTCAGCAAACATCACCGTGTCATCGGCCGTGCCATTCGTCAACAGACGGGCCGCAAGGTAACATACCTCAAAGACAACAACACAGAACGTGGCGCGCCACGCCGAGGTATAGTCATGGCGGTGATTACGCGGTTCGAAGAACAACGCATCAAACGCGTCATCCACCAGATTGATCCGAAGGCATTTGTGGTCATATCAAACGCTCATGAAATTATCGGCAAAAACTTTAGCTAAATTTTAGGGTTTTTCATAATCCGTTTTTTTACTATAATGTGCTTATGACTAGTGCGGGGAAACATTTAGAACAATGGCAGTTGTACGTACTGCAACTCGATAATGACAAATGGTACGTGGGCGTGACATCACGCACACCACACGAAGAATTGGCGAGGCACAAGGCAGGGAACGGTGTTGAATGGACCCGCGAATCAAAGCCAGTAAAAGTCCACTACGCCAAAGATTTCGGTGCTGTTGACGAAGAGAAGGTTCGTGAATTCGAAGATCGTGTAACGCTGAAATACATGGAACGTTATGGGGTCGGAACTGTCCGTAGCGATAATATGGGCGACACTGTCGCCAAATCTGACCAGCCAGCACCAAAATCAAACAATAAACTCGTCATCATTAACAAGATTCTTCTTGGACTCAGTATTGTACTGTTGCTCGCCGTCATCATCCTACTGATCGACAAGTTCTATTTCACTCCATCTCTTCGAACCATCGTTACACAATAATCATTAATATTGGTCGCATTTGTTGACCAATGGTCTATAATGGCAAACAATGAACTATCCCGAGCGACTGCCGATAGCTAAAGAGGGGGGACAATTCCCGTACGGGGATATTGATACGGTGCATCGAACAGCTATGGTGGATCAGTGGTTGGATTCCGTCAAAGGTTACAACCCGCCTCGATGGTTGAATTACATGATGTATACATCGCGTACAACCAGCACGGACAATCGTCCTGTGCATAATAATTTTACGTCCGGATTACGCCTTTGTAATGCATGGGATACTAATGCAAACGTCACCGACAAATACGCCGTATTAGGCTATATCTCATCGCGAGCATTCACACTTGATACAAAACTACTTCCACAATGGACGACTGATATTTCAGATGAGATACAGCAGATGCAACGTGAACAGCAAGATGCGATCACATTTGGCCGTGTAGCAATCAACGGTATGTACGCATCGTATCCCGTACTTGCAAAGCAGTACGGTAAACTGTATGACCATGTCGTAAACCTATTTACTATTTCCGACGACCGAGAAAAAGGTTATCTGCAGGCAGGAATAGCATTGCCGTATATGATGACAATTGCCGACCAATTCAAAAGTGCGATGGCAAACAAAAAAATTAATGGAGTCATCATTGGCAGTTCTCAGCAACTTGAGGCCATGGACTTTGGCGATATTTTCAGCGTCGACCCCGAACAAGCAAATTAAAAGGCGCCCGGCAAGCCGCCCCCCTATGAAGGGGCAGCTTGCACGGGCACCGTCAGCGCCTGCGGACGCCAACCGGCCTGCCTTTTGATCTCTGCATCATCGAGAAACGGCAGAACCAAAAACTGAATGTGTTCACGCAGTGTAGCACGACGAACCTTGGCGATTGTCAGTTTTGAAATTTGGAACAGATCCAAATCTTTAAAGCCTTTGTGGTCATCCAGCTGCAACACGGCATCATTGAATTGATTGACCAGATACTGATTGACCGAATGTGGAGCCTGAACTCGCGGCTTCGGTTTCCCCAGCAGTAGGTTGCGCAGGAACGTCCCGACAACTGCAACCCAGCTAGGATCGGCATCTTTCTCGGTCGAAGGTTTGGTGTAGCTGGTAGCGCCGTTAACAGCGCGCTTGGGCAAAACGACGTTCACGGTAAATTTACCCGATGTCATCGCATAGACACCTAACATTGCATCACTCCATTCAATAAGGGCTTGTACATGAGAACGTGCAAAGCGACAAAATATCGCTCACGCAACAACTATATAATTATTTAATAATTTCCGCAACTGATCGCACGGAATGCTATAATGGTCATGTACATTACTAATCAACACGTATCCAGAGTGCAGCGAGAGATCTAGCTCGACGACCTGCCGGCAACCTGTTTGAATCAGGTGCCCCTTCTAGCCCATATGGGAAGATAAGTTATCACAACTCCTTTATCTTGCCATCCGGGCGGAAAGATACAAAAGGAGTTTTTTTATGCCCAAATACAAAACAGCAGAATCCGTATCGCCAAAGCATCCGGATAAAATTTGTGATCAAATCAGCGATGCGCTACTTGATGCACATTTAGCCCAGGACCCGCACGCCCGCGTGGCGATCGACGTTGCTGGCGGACATGGTACCGTATTCGTAACGGGCGAGGTGACGTCCAAAGCAACCGACATTAATGTCCCCGCTATTGTTCGACGTATCGCCGGTGACGACGTGGAGGTTATTGAACATATATTCGCGCAAAGCCCCGAAATTGCCCAGGGCGTCGACACCGGTGGGGCAGGTGATCAGGGCATCATGGTAGGTTATGCCACTAGCGAAACCGAGGAATTATTACCGCTCGAGGTTGTGTTGTCACGACGTCTCAATCAATATATTTATGAAAAATGGGACTACGATGGCAAGACGCAAGTAACGCTTCGTGACGGCGAAATCGTATCGGTGGTTGCCAGTTTTCAACATGCGCCCAGCGACAAACTCAAAGAACGCGTTCTGGCATGGCTGGACAGCGAACCGCTCGCCAAACCAATCAAGGATGTTGAGTTACATGTGAACCCTGCCGGTGACTGGCAACAAGGTGGGTTTGATGCCGATGCAGGTCTGACCGGTCGCAAATTGATTGTCGATAATTACGGACCACGCGTGCCAATTGGTGGCGGTGCATTTAGCGGCAAAGACCCGTCCAAAGTTGACCGTTCCGCTGCCTACGCAGCACGCAAAGTCGCGATTGATTATCTGAAAAAAGAGGGCGCCAAAGAAGTGTTCGTCTATCTGGCATACGCAATTGGCCATGACCAGCCGCTCGAGGCAACAGTGATTGTTGATGGACGTGAAGAACGAGTCACCGAGTACGATTTGTCGCCAAAAGGAATAATTAATTTACTCGACTTGAAACGTCCCGTATACGAACAGACCGCCCAGTGGGGGCATTTTGGTCACCCGGAATTCAGCTGGGAGCAATAGAAATATATGAAAAGCCCGCGCTAGTTAAGCGCGGGCTATTTACTCAAGATGGGCTGATTACATTCCGTCTGGAATCGGATAGTTACGTGATTGCATCATGCCTTTTACCAGACGTCTGACTCGACGATGTCGTTCACCAATAGGTGACACCTCTTGTAAATCCTCCATTGCACGTTCTTCAAACGCCCATAGTTCCGCATGAATCGGATCAGGAATCGCCTGACATAATTTGCAACGTTGAATTTCTACGTTCGTGACAACCAAGGTATCAAGGTAAGTCTCCGAATGCTGTCCCATACGACATCTCATCGGAATCCTTCTACGTACCACAAATGCCTCCAGCATTCGATTGTAATCTCTGAAAGGTGCTGTCATAAAGACGACCATACACAATGATGCGATAAATAGCGCTAAAAGTCAATGTTCACCCCGGATAGCAAGATCGTGTCATTTCTTAAAAACATCTCTTGTACATAACCATTTTTAATCTATAATGGTGCTTAAGCCTATCATAAAAGGGGAGGCAGACTCATCAAACCAACGTTACTAACGCCGTTTTGGCATCGCCGCGTATGTGAGGCGACCATTGTCATTGACGCCATTATATTGGCGTTGTTTGCATGGACCAACGGTATTGGTATCAGCCAACCTGGAACAACATTTACCGTCAGTGCATTTGCAGCCGGTATCAGTTTAATCAGTCTTATCGTTGCAGGACTCACATACGTCATCCCCAAAGACGCACGCCGTCGAGATGCCGCATTAGTCGCATATCTGCTCGTTATATTTTCAATTGGTATTGTCGTTTTTCAAACAGGTCAGAACAATTCACCATTTTTGATCCTATGGATGGCGGCCGCAATATTTAGCGGTATTTTTGGGCTATCTGTCACAATCGGCCTCTTTGTCACGATCGTTGGGTATACTCTATGGTGCCTTTCACAGGGTCAGTCGCTTAGCAGCCTTATGCTGGGTACGACGCTTGCAGGTGTTCTGCCTCTGATCATTAGTTACGTATTGTGGCATGGCAAATCAACCACTGAAAAAAGCAAAGAACGTGCGCTCCATGAACTCGCCAATGAATTAGACCAAGTATCTAACAAGGCGGAAGTCGTGATCGGCGCCATCAGCGACGGCGTTATCGCAATCAATAGCAAAGGCGAAATCGAACTTATTAATCCCGCCGCTCAACAAATTGTTGGATGGGGCAACCAAGATGCACTTAATTTAGATTACAAATCGGTACTGCATCTTTTGTCAAAATCTGGTTCAGAAGTAGACAAGGGCAGTGATCCGGTTGCTCAAGTTCTTGGGACGAACCAGCCCGTCAAACGAAATGACCTGCAACTGCAAACAAATTCGGGCAAAAAGCTCACTATTGAAATCGTTGTGTCTCCGATAGGATATATCGGGTCTGGTGCGATTATTGTGTTCCGAGATGTGACAAAAGAACAGGCCGAAGAACGTGCGCAAGCCGAATTTATTAGCACAGCCAGCCACGAAATGCGTACACCCGTTGCATCTATCGAGGGCTATTTGGGTCTCGTACTCAACCCGGCGACCGCGACAATTGACAACAAAACACGCGATTTTGTGACTAAGGCACACGAAGCGGCACAGCACCTTGGGCGACTATTCCAAGACCTCCTAGACGTTACCAAAGCCGAAGATGGACGTCTGTCGAACAATCCGAAAGTGATCGATGTCGTTCGTTTCACGAGTGATATCATCGATGCGCTCAAACCAAAAGCAGACCAAAAAGGTCTCCGTCTCTTTTTCAAACCTCTATTCGCAGATGCAGGGATGCGCGTTGTCGAGCCTATTTATTACGTCGATGTTGACGCGGACCACCTCCGTGAGGTGCTCTCGAACTTATTAGAAAACGCAATCAAATACACCCCCGCAGGCGAGGTCGTCATCGATATTAACGGTGATGATGATCATGTAGTCATCAGCATCGCCGATAGTGGTATCGGTATACCCGCCGAAGATATTCCGCATTTGTTCCAAAAATTCTATCGCGTCGACAACTCCGACACGCGTGAAATCGGCGGCACTGGTCTAGGATTGTATCTCGTTCGACGACTTGTTGAAACAATGAGTGGTCGTGTCTGGGTAGAAAGTGAATACAAGAGGGGATCGACGTTTTCCGTTGAATTACCACGTATATCACACGAGGAAGCAACGCGTCTGATCGAAGCGAGTTCGACAGATGTTATACGTCCATATACCCTGAATCCTGTTCAGCCAAATACAAACGCTGCCGTTGTCGCTGACCGTCGGGCAATTGCACTCGCAACGCCGATCATCCCTGACAAAAAAGCAACCGACACCGACACCAACACCCGCACGCCACAGCCTGCCGCGACGGCGCCGACAGCAGTGACATCACCAGCACCAACACCCGCTGCAACGCAGCCCGCTCCGGCGGCGCCGCGCGCACCAACTCCGATGACCGTTCCTGTACCGGCGGCACCGAAACCAGCATCTACACCATCGACAGCGGTGCAATCTGCGGCTCCACAAGTGACGCAGCCGGTTATACAACCCGTTATCGCTACCCCAAAACCCATTACCGTCGCTCCTCGGCCTATAACGGCACCACGCGCACCAACTCCGATGACCGTTCCTGTACCGGCGGCACCGAAACCAGCATCACAACCTGCTCCTGCACCCGTACCAGTATCAGCAGCTCCGTCAACAGCACCGCAACAAGATTAAAAAACATAAGAGGTATAGTCTTTTTGGCTAAGCTTTAGTAGAATGAGGGTATTATGGCAAAAATATTATTAGTAGAAGACGACAAAAGCTTGCGTGAAATCTACGGTGTCCGCCTGTTGGCCGAGGGGTACGACATTGTTTCTGCAGGTGACGGTGAAGAAGCACTCGCCATGGCAATCAAAGAAAAACCAGAACTCATCATCAGTGATGTGATGATGCCAAAAATTAGTGGGTTCGACATGCTCGATATTCTTCGTAGCACGACAGAAACACGCGACATCAAAGTCATCATGATGACCGCACTTTCGAGTGACGACCAACGATCTCGTGGCGAACAACTTGGTGCAGATAGGTACCTTGTGAAATCGCAGGTCGGTATCGAAGACGTTGTCCGTACAGTGCACGAAATTCTTGGCGATAACGGCGCAGCCGCTGCTCCTGCTGCAACTCCTGCACCTGCCGAGACGCCAGCCGCTCCTGCGGTAGAAACACCAGCTGAAACACCAAGCGCACCAGCCGAAGAACCAGCATCAACAGTGGCATCTGGTTCAGCACCAGGCAATGACAGCGCAGGTCCATTACCTCCACAGCCAACTGAGGTACAACCACTTGATAGCAGCTTGCCTCAACCGACAGCACCGTTCTCATCACCTCGTCCTGCCAACCTAGGTGAAGAAGTCCTTCATTCGTCTGATAGCGCAGATGCAACATCCGGCCCCGACACCGCTCCTGTAGCACCAGTTGTCGAGCCAGTGACCCTGACGCCATCTGAACCAGCATCTGTTGAACCAGTTACTTCGCCAGAAACATCCGCTACTGATGTACCAAGTGTCGGTGGCCTGAACTTTGATTCAACATCTCCTTCAACAACTATTGTGACACCTCTATCAGAACAGACCCCTGCGGTCGAAGCGCCAGTAAGTCCTGTTGAACCTGCCCCTGCCGAAACAGCCGAAGACAATAATCAATCGGCAACTCCATCAACGCCTACGGCAAGTGTATAGCCTCGTAACAGGGGTTATGTGGTATCATACTCTACTATGAGTGATTCTTCGCACGTGCGCCTCAATAAATATCTTGCCCTGAATAGCGGGCTGTCTCGTCGTCAGGCTGACGAGCTTATTGAACGTGGCTACGTTACTGTCAACGGTGCAGTCGCCCAACTAGGTAGCCAGGTACATCCTGGTGATACTGTTCTCGTCAAAGGCAAAGAAGTAGAACCTGACACCGCATACATCTATCTAGCATTGCACAAACCAGTGGGCTACGTATGTTCTCGTAAGCAACAAGGCGACAATCCGACAATTTATGAACTGGTACCGCAGGAATATCATGCACTAAAACCAGTGGGACGACTGGATAGAGATAGTAGCGGACTACTCCTACTAACAAACGATGGTGATTTTGCACACCAAATGACTCACCCCAGTCACTATAAAGTCAAACGATACGAGGTCTCTATTGATCGAGCGTTAGAACCGCTCCATCAACAGATGATCAATGACTTCGGCGTCGATCTTCCTGATGGCAAAAGCCAACTCACACTTGAACGAGTGAGTGATGACCGAACGAAGTGGATTGTCACAATGACCGAAGGACGTAACCGCCAAATCCGCCGCACATTTGACGCTCTGGGTTATACCGTCACAGCTCTCCACAGGACTGATTTTGGCGCCTACCATTTGGGCGAACTCGCACCAGGCGCGTTTCAAGAAGTTTCTCGTCTATAGTGAACTAAAATAGCGCTGGACCATAGAAAAATCCGTCTTCATCGTCTTCGGCAGGCCATAAATCACGACCCAGTTCGACGACCAAATCTTCTGATGGCGTATCGATAATATGGCGAACCGGTGCCGACACGAGCGACGGGTCATTAACTGCTGGATGTTCTGCAATACGCAGCAGATGCGCTGCCGCTTTTTTCAATAGTGCAGCATATTGTTCACAGGATTCGACAAGATTATCTTCAGGAAACAGTGGTGATGATTCGGAGCTATTCATTATGAAATGTATTGTATCATCCGTAGCAAAAGTGACGGCATAAAAATGTAAAAATCCTTACATAATTAGCGTATAATAACTCCAACCAATAACATCCGTTGTTGGAGTAGGAGGTATAAGGTGGCCGCTTTACGCTGGCTGACACGACTGTTCGTTGCGACAATGTTCGCAGCGTCTCTCATGGCGCCAGCGACACACGCGCTGGCCCCTTCATCAACATCTTTCAATCCAGGACCGCCGCCGCCCGCGCCGGCACCAAACATGACGTCCGCACCACCACCAGCGCCAATACTAGAGGGTGTATTGACCAGGGATACCGGTATGGACACATCGGCATGCCCACGTTTCATCGTTTGCGGCACCGATTTGGGTATTCCGTTTTTGCTGCCAAACGGCAGTGTCGGATACCTGTTTGGTGACACGTTCGCTGTAGCCGGACCGAATATCCCCAATCTGCGCCCTGGCGCTGATCATTGGCGATCACCGGTCATGTTGCGATCGAATGTCATGCCGGTTATCGGCACGCCAATCGAATTCGATAGTGCCGCAGCACTCGACGGTGAAGGTATGGCGCCCGAATTCATGTTCAACGCACATCGCGATGGCTATGAAATATCGGTTTTACCGAATGACGGCATCAGTTTGCCAAACGGTGATATCGTCGTTTCCTACATGAGCATCGGCGAGGGTATGACCAAAGACAACCCGCACTGGCGCACCAACTATGCGGGACTCGCCATTAGTCATGACGGCAACGCCTTTGAACGTGTCCCCGTACAACCGGGTGCACCGATTTGGGCAAATGACAACAGCAACAGCGATCCATTCCAAATGTGGTCGATGCAGCTCGATGGCGACTATGTCTATATCGCTACCGTGCGCGCCGGTCGCCAGGACGGACCAATGATGATGCTACGCGTTCCTTGGGACCGTATGCTCGACAAAGGTGCGTATGTCTGCTGGAACGGTACAGGATGGGGAGGCGACTGCCAACCAATTCTGCCGAACAGTAAATACGGCGAACCGTCGCTACGCAAACTGTCGGACGGTACGTGGGTAATGTCCTATGTGGACTTCACCTATACCCATGTGGCGACACGCACCGCGTCCAGTCCCGAAGGTCCCTGGAGTGAACCAAAAGTACAGTATACCTGGAAACAGCTGAACGCACTGTATGGCGGGTTCATTCATCCGTATTCGACGGCATCAAACCTGATCATGATGATTTCAACATGGCAGGCCAAGATCCACGATCCGGATACAGAAGATGATGATGAGCTGATACGTTATGACGTTAACCATCTGATTGGTACGTCATAACACCTCATCGAGGCCCTGGGTGAAGATTTTTCTTCGCCCAGGGCCACTTCATTGAAATATATTTAGAATAAAAAATATCACTATTGTCAATAGTTGTTACCTCTGTTATAATGGGTAGGTTATGGCATCACAGCTACCAACAGTTGCAATCATCGGTCAAGCGAACGTCGGCAAGAGTTCGCTGTTTAACCGTATGGTACGTGCCCAGCAGGCAATCGTTGCCCGCGAAGCAGGTACAACCCGTGACAATGTGTTGGGGCGTGTCGAATACAAATACCATCAATTCTGGCTGGTTGATACCGCTGGTCTGAAAGACGCCGCCGACGAATTCGAAGCAACCATCCAAGAACAAATCACCGAAGCAGCCGATACGGCGGATGTCATCCTTGTTGTCGTTGACAGCACGCAATTCGCCAGCGACCAAGACCGATTCGTTGCTAAAAAAGCCCTCAAAAGCCAAAAACCCGTCATTCTCGTCACCAACAAAGCCGACCTAAAAGGCGCACTGCACGATGACGAATTCAAACGTCTCGGCATCAAAACAATCGTCCGCACCAGCGCCGAACACAATAGCGGTATTACTGATGTTCTCGATCAGATCATTACTCACATTCCTGCAAAAGCAGAAGAACAACCAGACGATGTCCTCCGTGTTGCCTTGATCGGTCGCCCAAATGTTGGCAAATCATATCTATTCAATACACTGGCCGGTAAACAACAGGCGCTTGTCGCCAACATCGCTGGTACCACCCGCGACGTCAATCGTATCGCGGTCAAATTCAAAGGCCGTGACATTGAACTGCTCGATACAGCCGGTATGCGAAAACCAGGCAAACAGGAAGTCGGCATAGAAAAATTCAGCGTGCTGCGTACACTACAGGCGATTGAACAAGCTGACGTTTGTTTCCTTTTGATGGACGCAAACGAACTCAATACTCAGTTAGACCAGCGCCTCGCCGGTATCATCGATGAAGCAGGCAAGGGCATGATTATCGTTGTCAGCAAATGGGATAGCGTCGAGAGCAAAGATGCCTTCACGCGTGACGAGATCGCGCCACAAATTGCCAGGTCATTTAAATTTACTCCATGGGCACCACTGATCTTTACGTCATCCGTCACCGGACAAAACGTCACGAAATTATTCGACCTGGCGCTCGATGTTGATGATCGTCGCAAACAAGAAACAAAAACGCGTGTATTGAATGATCTACTGCAACGCGCTGTTGCTGCGCACCCACCAGCTGGGCTGAAAAACACTCATCCAAAACTGCGCTACATCGTTCAGACCGACACGAATCCACCATGGTTTGTGATCCACGGCAGTAACCTCAAATTCGTTCACTGGTCGTACAAACGTTATCTGGAAAAACTATTGCGTGAAACCTATAACTACGCTGGTACGCCAATCAAATTCAGCTTTATTGACGAAAAACAGGTGAAAAACAACAAACAGCGTATCGCCGAAGGTAAGGCGCCCGTTACCAAAAAATACAAACAGGAAAAAAATAATCCAACCCCCGAAAAAACTGATAAAAAATAATCCTGCATCTGTGGGATTATTTTTATATTGGTTATCGGTCTAATTGATCGTTGATAGCTCGACGCTTTTGCTCACCACGAGGCGCGTGACGCGGATCTGTCTGATGCACGCCGGCACCTGTCGTCTTGCGCGTCGCCAGTTCCTCACGGGACATCTTGAACAGCGCTGCGAGCTTGCGATTGGCGTTTGTTTTACGGTTGGATCGTTTTGATTTCTTTTTACGTGTCATAACTGTATTCATAGTAGCATAAGAAAAATGCCCTGCCGCCGGAATAACCAGCGACAGGGCAGGGGTTGCACACGAATTGATTACTGCAGGCTCTGATATTTTGCCAATAGACGTCGGCCGGGCGGTACGTAGCAAAAAAACATACCGATTGCCAAAATGACAAGCGGTGTTATGTGTTGTACATACGACGGATACGTTAGCCAGGCGAACAGCCAATAGAACAGCGAGACACATCCGTATGTCGCAGCTGCGTACAGCCATCCGATCTGACGATGCGTACTCAAAAACACCAATATATGTGCCCACGCAATCAGCGAAAGTAATGCAAACGCCACCCAATAGGTCAGCCATGTCTGATCTGTGACCATAAACACGCCTGTTACAGCTACCCCGATCAGAAAAAACCGCCAGACGTTGAGCGGCTCGCTATGTGCGGAATTGGTGCGCACCCAAAGCACGAGATTCAGCATCATCAATAGTGCATAAAGTACTCCGAGCATCATCGTTCTCCTCACATGTTCTCGGTTAGCAACAGCATAGCAACTTTGCCCGATATTGCCAACATCAGATAGTGATTGTGTTATATTGAAATAAACCTATGAAATTAGTATTTGCCCAAGGAAACCCCGGTTCAAAGTATGAAAACACCCGTCACAATGTCGGGTTTTTGGCGTTGGATTATTATGCCGACAAACACAATATTTCGTTCCAGCCCAAACCGAAATTCTTTGCCGATATAGCCGAAATCGCCATGGGTGACGTCAAAGTCCAGTTCGTCAAACCAACGACGTTCTATAATGACACCGGAAAATCAGCTCGGGCACTGGCTGATTTTTACAAAGTAGATAACGGCGATATCCTCGTCATTCATGACGAACTAATGCTGCCGTTTGGCACGATCCGTACACGTGACAAAGGCAGTGATGCAGGCAATAACGGTATCAAATCTCTCAACGCCCACCTGGGTGAAAACTATGGCCGTATCCGCGTTGGTACCGCCAATGATATCGCCAACAAACAAGACGCCTACGATTTTGTACTGTCCAATTTTACCGCTGCCGAAGCCACCAAATTACAAAGCGATATCTTTCCAAAAGTCAGTGAACTCATCGATGCATTCATCGACGGCAATCATGCGCCTGCCAGTCATAAAGTATTAGACACCGAGTAGGGTAATAATCCACCCCACCAAAACGACACCGGTCACCAGTGCGAATGCCTGCACCATACCGGTTTTATGTGGCTGTTCGTGAATATCGGGAATAATGTCGCTTGCGGCCACGTACAGGAAGAATCCAGCGGTCATGGCGAGAAGTATATCAACAGGTAGGTGCTGCGTAGATCCTAACGCATAGACAAGCACCGCCATGACGATGGTTGCAACAGCCGTCGCTACGTTGGCTAGGAGCACCGTACGATCCCGCCATCCACGTGATAACAACATTGCAAACGTCCCTAATTCTTTCGGTACTTCGTGGGCGCTGACAGCAACTGTCGTAATGAATCCCAGGGCGGGGTTCGCCAAAAATGCCGCACCAATTGCCACACCGTCGATCGCATTATGCATCAAATCACCAACAACGATCAGCCATCGCTGGCCCGATGCTTTGGCATCGCCCTCATGTTCATGATGGTGATGGAACCATCCGGCAGTTCGTTCTAACAGGAAGAAAACGGTGAACCCGACTAGCGTCCACAAAAGCAGCTGCCTAGGATCGCCCAGCTCGAACGCTTCGGGTAGTAGATCGAAAAACGCCGCCGCTAGTAATGCACCCGCGCCAAATGGCATTGCAATTAATATTGCCTGTTCGCGTCGTTTTTTTGTCGTGAATAATAGCGATCCGCCCAGCAGTGAAATAGAACTACCGGCGATAATCGCAAGAATCATCCAAAATAATGTCATATTCTTTTCTTTCTTTTACGTTGTTGAATTTAGATTACAGCAACCACTGACTTACTGCAAATTTGTTGCAATAAAATGCTATACTGCAATTATGGAAAGAGAACTCGAGGTAATATTTGCACGTGCAAGTCGACGAATGACGACACCAAGAAAAGAAATATTCCGTGTGTTTCAAAACAGTAATGAACCGCTATCCGTGGCGACAATCAGTACGCAGTGCTCAAACATTGACCGAACAAGTGTCTATAGAACGATTGAACTCTTCATTCAGTTGAATGTTGTGAAGCCCGTCCAATTAGGGTGGAGACAACGCTACGAGCTAGCAGACCCCTTCAAATCACATCATCATCATTTATCCTGCACAAAATGCAACCAGTTGGTCGACCTACAGTCTAGCCAATTCGAAAATATCGTGGGTACAATTGCAAAACAGCACGGTTTTGTCGTCACCGATCACACATTTGAAATGAGAGGATTGTGCTCGGACTGCCGCTAGACCGCTGAACGTAGATTCTCGTGTCGTTTTTCAATAACACTGGAGACAACTGCCGTTACGATAAAAATCAGCCCCAGTGAACCCGTCAGCCATTCAGGTAGTTCGATATGGTAGAGTTTGGCAATCATGACAAGTCCCAACGCCAAAATCGCCCAGTGAGCACCGTGCTCCAAATAGCGGTATTTTGCTAGCGTGCCATTCCTCACCAAGTAAACGGTCAACGAACGAACCCACAGTGCACCCGCACCAAGGCCGGCCATAATGAGCAACACGCTGTTCGTGATGGCAAATGCGCCAATCACACCATCTAGCGAGAATGATGCATCCAGCACCTGTAAATACATAAACGATGCAAAAGCAGCCCAGCCAACTTGCTGTACAAGCTTTTTAGATTTACCACCTTCTGGCTGTCTTTTTTCGAAGAATGACGATATGCTCTCTAGCCCGACATGAAGTGCAATACCTAACAAACTCGACACAAGCACCGCTTGCTGAACATCCTTTTCTACCGTGAAATACATGACCGCCGCAACCGTGAACATTGTAATGAGCTTCAAAAAGCGCACCCTACCAGCCTTTGACAACATTGCTTCCAGCCAACTAAACCAGTGGACGTCTTTTTGTCGATCAACGAAATAGTAGAGACCAATCATCAACAAGAACGTACCTCCGAATGCCTCAATAGAAGGGCCAGCTTTTTCGAGCTCATGAGCATAATCGTCCGGATGGTTCAGCGCTAAATCAACAACGTGTGCGCCGCCAAGTCCAGTCGACAACATAACGATGAGAATGGGGAAGAGAAATCGAACAACGAACACTGCAAAGAATATACCGACAGTGAGAAAAAGTGTCTGCCATAAAGGACTGAGTCGTCCCAGAATTCGGCTATTTATCACGGCGTTATCAAAACTGAACGTTACTTCCAGCAGAACTAAAATAATGTATAGCCATAGGAGAGACAGTCCTCCATAGCTAAACATCAAAGCACCAAGCAGTACTGTCAGCAGACCAGATATCGCAAAAATTCGTAAAGGGTGAGCAGAATGCATTAGTACGATTATAGCATGGTTGACTATTACCTTAATCGATGTTATAGTTACATCAGCTCATGTCCGCGAGTTGTACCTTTGTAGAGTAGGAAATACATGATCTTTCATGACGAAGACATCACGCTTGCATACAATGAATATGTTGTCGAGCGTGGACCCGATGAAGAGCGCGAACCGCTTCTGGCCATTATCCACGACGAACTAGAGCTGACTCGACAGGCAATCCTGCGATCACCGATATTGCGAGGGCGCGGCCAATCGGCCATCCTCCGCGATATTTTGTTGGCGCTTCGCAACGACAAACAGGGATGGAACGAGGACTTCAAAGATCTCGGCCTTTGGCTGGAAGAGCATGCACGAGACGACGAAATCGTTACCTACTGGACCCTGGATGTCACCGAACTGGTCTATATTGCCGACAGTCGTTTGGGACGGCTAGAAAACGGTCAGATACTGACCAAAGCCTCATTAAACTCCGAGTCGCTCCAGAGTCTCGAAGAAATCATCCAAGGCCTCCGCCTACTCAGAACACCATTCAACGGTGCCGTTGAATAACCAGAGCCCCCGCAGCAATGCGGGGGCTTCACTTTTTACTACCTATAGGATAATTGACTAATTTTAATAATAATGTTATTGTATATTTGTCCACAATGTCGTGGCGTACATTTATCTGCTACCAGAAAGGCTCGTCATGGCCGCAAAAAAAGCAGCCGACAAGCAACGCAATAAACTACAAGCATCTCTGCAAAAAGAGTTGATTCGGACCGACGCATGGTTACAACTGTCGCATCGCAAAAAGTGGAGTCGTGGCATTTCCGCCAAGATCCGTCGTATCGAACTTCGTTATCATGTTTACCCGCCCAAAGAAGGCGAGAGTAGGCAAGAATACCTGGCTCGTCTACACGACGAAGCAGCCAAGCGTTGCATCACGTTTGACGATCTGATGATGCCGTATGTTGGTGTCGATGTGACGTATTGGGAACTGCCAGGAACGAACATCGTCTATGTCGATGAGTGCATGATTGCACGATTCACGGACGAAGGGCTCCTCAAAAAGTTGTCGTTCGAAACCGCAAGCACCGACGAGTTACAACAGGCCATCGAAGGCCTTCAACAACTGCGTAGCACCAAATAAAAAGCCCCGCCAATTGGCGGGGCTTTTCCGTTAGGATGAGGTGATCTTCGTGACAACATCGACGAGCGTGATAAATGCTACGCCACTAAGAACTGATCCAGAAATGACGAACAGCAAAGAGCCCACGATCGTACTGATCAAACTTTCGCCATCCGATATGGACACCACGGCCGACCGAAAATTCAAAAATGCCGAAAACAACAGCACGAAAGCAAGGGATGCAAGTGCGAGTACCATGTTATTCTCCTAACTCAAAGGTACAACTTCACACTGAAGTTAAGAACACAATAACATATTTTCATATAAAAATCAAAATAGCCTCGATTACTCGAGACTATTTATCCTCTAAAACCAAAAGAGACCAGGTAAGGGTGGGCATCACCTGGCCTCACTTGGCCCTTCAACCCACCCGAGCTTGGGGGGTACACGAGTGAACGCATACCGAGGCGTGACCCACCTCACAACATATGGAGGTCCGCTGGTTAAAGGGGTTAGTAGCCGTGCAATTTTTGTCAAATCCCAAGGGATTAATTCTTAAAAGTGGAGGGTAGATACTTTAAAGAAAAATTGCACAGCACCTAACATAAGTTAGAATAGGGGGTATAAGGTGCGTTAAATGGCCTTGCGACCATCAACCATGCTTCATTTTAGCACGTATTTGACTATGTGTCAACACTTTCTGTAATAATTTATTATGAAAATCAACCAATTCTCACCTCTAGACTACAAATTCTCTCAGATTATAGATTCTATTGTGCTTATGCCTAAAAAGTTGTATTATATTGGCAAAATACCAGAAAAACGGCTACCAACTATTGCTATTGTCGGTACGCGCAAACCAACAGCCTACGGCCGAGAGGTTACCACGCAAATCGCGACGGACCTGGCGCGCCGCGGCGTTATCATCGTCAGCGGTATGGCACTCGGCGTTGATGGCCTGGCGCATCGTGCAGCACTCGACGTTGGTGGAACGACCATCGCCGTTCAGGGCAACGGCCTCGCACGGCTTTATCCAGCATCACATCGTCAACTAGGTGTGGACATCGTCGCTGCGGGCGGAGCAATCATCAGTGAATACGAACCGAACGTTGCGGCACGCGATTTTCAATTCCTCGAACGCAACCGTATCGTCAGCGGGCTGTCCGATGGCGTATTAATTACCGAAGCATCCGCCCGCAGCGGCACGCTCAATACCGCTCGTCACGCTCTCGAACAGGGCAAAGAAGTATTCGTTGTCCCCGGCAATATCACCAGCCCGCTGTCGGCAGGATGTAACGCGCTCCTTCGACAAGGCGCGACACCTGTGACGTGTGCCGAAGATATTCTCGAGGTTATTGCTCCCGAACTGCTCAAACCTCAAACGCAACTCGCATTTGGCGACAACGCTCTACAAACGACAATCATCGGCCTATTACAACAGGGTGTTCGCGACGGCGATGAACTACAAAAACAAAGTGGTGCTGACGCCGCAGAATTTGCGTCTGAACTGACCATGATGGAAATCAACGGAACGGTTCGGAGCCTCGGCGCCAATCAGTGGACCATGCGCTAACTATTGTGTCAATTTTGCCTGTTTAATTCCAGCAAAAGTCGATAAAATTCCGACAAATTCATGCATCATTGTCATGTCATTAACGGCATCAGTATCAACATTCGTCAACCAGACATAGCGATCAACGCAACGCAGCCCCAGTCGTGGCACCGGGCGGGCGAAGAGTTCCTGACCATACGTCGGGCGACGATCGTCGGCCTCGACAACCTGCAAAGGTGAACCATCGACACGAGCAATAACAAAATCGGCACCGAATTCTTTCGTTTGCACCAGAATCTGCTGCGGATCGCTCAGTTCGGGACTATTGATCAATACTGATCCATTGCGCGTCGGAACAGATAGGGGAATATCTGCCAGGTACAACCCCGACAAATTATCGTGAATATAGGTCGTAGAATGAAAAGATAATTCACTGCCGGCTGTTGTTTTCATGATTTCATACTTTAATATATTTACATGTTTTAGTCAAGTTCATACTGCTATGCTTGACTTTTTATGCATTTTTTGATATAATATACTCATACAAATCGTCCCGTCCGAGGAGATGTAATGTACGCACCGACCCCTGAACAGCAGTACCCAACACCTCTGGCTGGAGCAATGTGCCAGGCGGCCAGCCTGTACCTGCTGCAAAAGTCGGAAGAAGAAAGCGAATCGCCCGTCACACCCGGTATCAGTGCGCGCCAGCGTGCATCGCAGCGGTGGGGCGTCCTCGTTCAAACGTACTAACCATACAGCCCTGTTGCATTCACACGAATCCAACAGGGCTGTTTACTTTCTACCCCTATAACGCTGTTGATTTTTTTACAAAATAGTAGTAATATTTTATGGTACCTATTTTGGTCGCACCTACGAAAGGAACTCAGTGCCCGCTCAAAATATCATGCTGAAGATCTCGGATGAGAATCTACTGCAGCGTTTGATGACGATCTCCGGATGGAAGCGAAAGGAAATCCTCCAGAAGGCTTCCGATGACACCGGTGTCATCGCGCGACTGCATCTCAACCGCTGCAGAATGACCAGTTATAACACACTGGAAATCCCTGCAGAGCCCAAAGCGCGCCTGGATCTGGATCAGCCTCTGAATCCGGGCCAGTATCACCAGCTGCTTCGTGCACTTCCGGATCTGTACGCCAAGAGTCTGCGCAAGCAGTTTTTGTCCGTACTCACCAGTTCCTGACCACAAAAACCCACTAGCCGGTGGGGCCAGCTTGACCAACGTCGCTGGCCCCACCATCCAAACCACCGTCCATGGGGCGGTGTTTTCTATTCGCTTGACAATACGGTGGATTTGCATACAATTAGCCCTTGTGCCATGCTAAAAAGATGGGCACACATTATATATATGAGTAA
>JAYRHL010000027.1:0-17915 GCA_041907345.1 Saccharimonadaceae bacterium (SeqCode)
GTCCGGTTGGAACGTTTCAACAAGAGAAATACCGGTTTTACCGTTGTCGGCAACCTGTACGTCAAACCCATCGGCCTCGAATTTCATTCGATACATTTGGTTAATAACGGCGTCGTCTTCGATGATGGCAATTTTGGTCATATAGTAGATAAAGTATACCATGTCAATAAGGTGACATATAGTTTTGCAAAAAATAAATATAAATTATATAATATGAACAATGAACAAACACCCCAGCAAATTCGAAAAGGGCCCTCGATCTATCGTGCGAGAAGCACGTTACGAAGACATTGATCGACTCGTCGAGCTGGAGTTTGAGACTTTTCACGACGTGTATCAAGAACGTCCGTTCAATGCAGAGGCCGTTCGTAACATGATGATAACGCGTCTGAGTATTGCGCAGGAACTGATGATTGTTGGCGAAGTCGATGGCATCATCGAAGGGGTTATGGCATGTCAGCGGACGAATCACTCTGCAAGTGAAGTCAAAAGCTGGGAAGAAACCACCAACAATGGAACACTGGTTGGCACGCATATTCCAGATGGCAAAAACTTTTATATTGTGAATCTCGCTATTTCAAAAAAAGGTAGCGAACATGATTTGTTCGACCAGCTCACGGCGCGTATGATTGCGCGGTTTGTCGAAGTACGCGGAGACGAAGCGCAACTCCTCAGCCGAATCCCACAGTTTTCGCAGTGGTTGATAGAGCAGGGGATTGATTTTGGTACCCTTTCGAACGAGGAACAGGATGCATTGGCAGAAAAATATGTCACTGTGACAAAAATGGTAGACGGCAAAGAACGGCTGTATGACGGCGTATTGCGTCGCTATGTGGAATTCGGCGTCAAACCGGTCAGTGTCCTGCGCGACAGTTACAATGACCCTCGTTCGCATAATTATGAAGTACTCTGTACATTCAAAAATCCTTTGCCGGAATCATTGAAACGCAATCGTATTGTTTCGCGATTGGCGGCGCGGGCTATTCGTTACGCATCAAATCATCCGTCTCTGTTGCATTACCTTCCATAATACATTATTTGATTGTATAATATATTTTGAACCCCGTTCCCTCAATGAAGGAGATTTCGTGACAACGAAAACCATCAAACGAGGTCTGTTCTGGGGCCTCGTCATTTTATCTGTCGGATTTTTGTTTTTTACGCCGTATGACCAACTGATTGATCGGGCCATTCAGGTCCTCCCATGGGTCGGCACGACGTTGATCCTGACAGAAGCTCTTTTCATTATTGGCCTCATCATCATGGCACTTGCAGCTGGAATGTCTGTTCGGAACCCGTGGCGACTGCGGCGCGAAATCACAACGATTTTGCAGCAGACGGTCACATCGCGGATGTTCTGGGTAGGGTTTTGGATCAATCTCGTTGGTGCAATCGGATCAACCGTAGTCCTGGCTATTGCGCTATTCAAAGTATTGCCTATTCAAAGTTGGGCGATAATTTTGATCCTTGTCGCAGATTTGTTTGCGACAATTCTGCTGAGAGTGTGGGTGATGAGGTATCGTGCGCGCGAACGCGGCCTGTCGTAATATCGACTGGTCGCGTTCGCCGCTGGATTATTCAAGACATTTCCCCTACTATATATATGTGCATAAGCAGTATGAGGCATAAAAAGGGTTGGGCAGATGACTGAAGGTCTGACAATTTTGAATTTTATGATTGCCGGAGTGGCTGTTGCTCTCGGGCTTTTTCTTTTGTTGGGACGAGAACGTGATCGCCAGCGTCTTTTGTTCGCCCTCTTGAACATTACATCTGGTATATGGATTCTAGCGAATTATTTTGGTGGGGCAACAACGTTTGCCTTTGTTCTGCTCGACTATGTATCCGGTACGTATTTGGCATTGTTTTTCTGGATGTCGAGTCGCGAAATAGCTCATCGTGCCTTAGGGGCATCGCGTGATAACCGACGGCTGTGGAACATGTCGACGGTACTAGCCTGTTCATCGGCAACGATTGTCGCTGTATTTATTTTGCTAGGGCTGATTATTGGTGGACCACTCTATGTTCTTTATCCGGTGACGATTGTGTCGTTGGTCCTCCTGGGCGTGTACCAGTTGGTCGCCGCGTTGATCAAAAGTCGCAATACCGTTCAGAAAACACGTCTCAAATTTGTGATGGCCGGACTAGTGGTTGCCTTTGTGTTTATCGCAGTGCCCAATTTAATACTTGAAAACGTATTACCAAAAGGAAGTTTGTTGCTGCGCGTTTCGTATGACGGTGCGTATGTGGGGATTTTGGTATTTTTGGCACTTTCAACATATGCAATTGTGAGGCACGGGTTGTTCGACATTAAATTGGCCGCAGTGCGAAGTGCCGCGTATATTCTGTCGATTGTTACACTCTCGGTCATTTACTATGCGCTGGCCTATGTCGTTTCAATCGCCTTGTTCCGCGGCGAAATGACATCAGATATCAGTCTGAGTCCGGTGAATATATTTCTGGCGCTGATCCTGGCGTTTATTTTCCAACCAGTCAAACAGTTCTTTGACAGAATGACGAACGATATTTTTTATCACGATACCTATAAAAACGATGAATTCTTTGCTGAATTGAGTCAGTTGTTGGCATCGACGACGAACCTGCGCGGGCTGATCGAACGTGTGTCAAAACAGCTGGTTATGACGTTCAAAGCAGAACAGGTGTTTTTCTTTTTGTACTATTCAGGAACGGACGACCACTATATGTCGGCGGGTACACAAGGGCATGCCAAGATGCCTGTGTATGATGCGCGTCAGCTGGATGAATACGTACAGCATAGCGAACATCGAATTATTCTGACTGATCTCGTGGCTGATAATCCGTCCATTCATAAAATGCTACGTAGCCATCGTATCGCTATGGTTGTTCCATTGCGTCAGGGTGAACGTATTACCGGCTATGTGTTCTTGGGTGATCATTTGACAAGTTATTACACCAAACGAGATATGAGCGTGCTGATAACTGTCAGCAACGAACTGGTCATTGCGATTCAGAACGCTGTTTCTCTCCACGAAGTTACAGAACTAAACGCCACGCTGCAACAACGTATTGATGTTGCCACCAAAGAACTGCGATCATCAAATGCTCAGTTAAAACATTTGGATGAGGTCAAAGACGAATTCATGAGCATGGCATCGCATCAACTGCGAACGCCACTGACCAGCATTAAAGGATATCTGAGTATGGTAATCGAAGGCGACGCGGGCAAAATCAGCCCGCAACAGCACAAACTCCTCCTCGAGGCATATAACAGTAGTGAACGCATGGTGCGACTCATCGCTGATTTCTTGAACGTATCGCGACTGCAGACCGGTAAATTTATTGTCGACAAAGCACCGATAGATATGAAAGACGTTGTGCGCGGTGAGGTGAATGATCTCGGGTTGATTGCTGAAAGTCATGGTATGAAATTACGATTGAATGTCGGCAAACATCCGATGCCTATATTTGCTGACGAGGGAAAAATCCGTCAGGTTGTCATGAATTTTATCGATAATGCCATCTACTATTCACATCCAAAAAGCACCATTGTCATCAATCTGGAAAGAGTCAAAGACGATGTTGCAATGACGGTTGTTGATACGGGCATTGGTGTTCCCGAAGAAGAACAGGCAAAACTATTCACCAAGTTTTTCCGAGCAGGTAATGCGCGCAAAGCACGTCCCGACGGAACGGGAGTTGGTTTGTATTTGGCGCGACGTGTCATTACGGCGCATGGCGGTACTATTCTGTTCAGTTCAAAAGAGGGCAAAGGAAGTACGTTTGGGTTCCGGCTGCCAATCGATAAAAGTCCCGATCATGCAGTCGTTGACGAACCAGTTGCCGTGGGCGCAGAGGTGGAATACAAATAACCCCTGCAGATGCAGGGGTTATTTGAAGTTCGAGTCAAGCTCGATGGGAGCGGTCAGACTCGATTAGCGTCGTAGCAATTGACGAATACTGTTACTGCGAACAGCGTATGCAATACCAGCGGCAGCGGCAGCGATACCTGCAAATGTCAGGATACCAGCAGCTGGACCGGTTTCTGGCAACTCTGTTGGACTCGTTGGAGTCGGAGGAGTCGTCGGAGTAGGGGTTGGTGTTGGACCACAAGGCTTTGTGATCACAACAGTTGCTTTATCAGCACTGCTACCGTTGTCTGTTTCGACAACAGCAGTGTTTTCGAATGGGTTATCACCACATTTCAGTTGATCAGCATTTGGCATTTTTGCTTTGAAAGTAACATATGCGTTACCTTGTGGAGCGTAGCTACCAATGTTGATGCCATCTGCAGTGACGACGTTGTCGCTGATTGAAGCCCACTGTCCCTGTGTCGTTGATGCGTACATCTTTGACGTACCAGGAATGTAGCTAACGCCAGCAGGTAGTTGGTCTTTGATCACAACGTTGTCTTGGCGAGTTGTACCAGTGTTTTTGTACTGGATTTTGTAATCAACTGCGTCGCCAGGAGCAACAGAGATGCTTTTCGCGAATGCGTTTGCACCGGCTTTTGATACGGTTTTCTCGATACCGAATCCTGGAGCAACCGTCACCATGCGGAATACCACCCAACCTTCGTAATCGTTACAACCAGGAACGTCACCGTTTAGTGAATCGTAACCAAGTAGTACACCACCATTGATGATGCTGTCAGAAAGGGTCTGACCGTTGACGGCGCCCTTGCTGTAAACCGTTGCTGAACCAGACAAATAACGCAGGTCCATATCTGTAGAGGCATTACCGAAGGCAGTATCCCAAACAGATTGTGGGGTTGCGTTGCTGGCGCTGACCATACCACTAATTTCAGCACGCTGACCTGCCTTTACATCAGTAGGTAGCTGTACTTCCATAGTCGTGTTATGAGCGATACCTACACCATTGTGTGCGGCGTCGTTCAAAATACTTGCAGCGTTGTTGTGGTAGAACACAGATACTTCGTATGCTTTACCGGGTTGCAAGTTAATACTTTGTGCATAGTTGCCAGTACCTGCTTCGCGGATACGGACAAAGTTACGTTCATCACCTTGATCAGGGTTATCAGTGATCGAGTTGAATGTCACGTGGTCGGCGGGACTCGCCATTGTGTACAGTGGACGATCTGGTCCCCATGCAAGCAGCATGGCAGGAACAACGATCGCACCAGTGAGGGCTGCAACAAGTGCAGCGAGTTTTGGTGATCGCTTGATAGCGACGAAAACTGATTTCATACACTCTCCTTGTATTGGCCGCCCACCAGCCAATGATTAATTTCATATAGTTTGTTGCTACGATGCTAATTGTTAATGTTATGCCGTCGCAAATCAGATTGTTATAAAACATGGGTTATCCCCGATGACCAGCACGCAAATTGCGTTATTGCTGGCCACCGGGGCACCCGTGACATATTGAGTTGTTATTCAGTTGTTAGGGAATGGGCGGCGGTTCGCCCACGGTTGTGCCAGGGTTCATCGGAACCGGTGCGGGCACAGGAACTGGTGTGTTCTGTACCGTAATCACAGGTGCGACTACCGGGGGTACCGATGGACGAGGCACCTGTGACACCGGAGGAGCGTCCGGCGGGATCGGCACCGTCTGACGATTGGTCAGGACGGGTGGAACCGGCTGGAGTGTATCCTCGGGTGGTAGCGGCAACGGAACGATACCGGGCGGTGCTACCGGGTTCTTTGTCGGAATCTTCGGCGGCATTGTCTCCGTCGTTGGAGGCGGCGGAGGCGGCGTAGTGTTCGTCGGCGGCGGAGGCGGCGGGCTGCTCGGAGGCGGCGGCGTCACGGTAGCCGGAGGCGGCGGTACACTACTGGGCGCATGGAACTCGACCAACTTGCGGGCGCTGTACTGCAGGTCGCAGTCAACTCGGAACAGTCGTTCGCCGTGATGCTTGGTCTTGACGACCAGCACCAGATGGAGTTCGGGCTGTTCCGCCCATTTGGTAAATGTTGGCAGTTTGGATGTCGGACCGTCGGGATTCGGAATCATACCGACACTGTCGTATCGGGTGGTTCCGTAGTCACGCAGTTCGTATCCTTCGATTTCTGCAAACATTTCGTCGGTCGCCTTTTGCCACGCATCCGCATCGGAATTGTAGCGTTCGGCATCAGCCTGTGCTTTGACCGGGTCAAAGTTTTCGGGATTCTCGACGAAGATACCTTCGTGAGCATGTGCGGTCCACGCGGGATCGCACTTGTCCTTTAACCAGAACCGGTCGCGGGCAATCTGTGTTCCCTTGTCATTCTCGGACACAACGAGCGGGGGGCCCATTGCGCCGGAGTGAGCAGGTGCGTCACCAGCCCAGAAATACTTCGACTTGTCTGGGCAGTCTTTCAGGTTCTTTTGGGAAACCTGATCGGCGGTCCCGACGACGTCGAAATCGGCGGTGACATCAGACGAAGAATCGCCCGATGCATTTTTGGAACTGGCGTCGTCGGATGAACATCCGGCAAACAGAATGAATGCGGCGACAATCGCACAAACGCCCAGAATGGCAGCAACCAACTTGCCGGTAAACACGTTATCCGGTTCGCGCACCCCCTTTTGAGGAGTGGGCGGAGGGGTTTCATCTACCATGTAACCTATCCTTCCTATACTGTGGGCTCGCGGCGGATGCGAGCATAATGGTCCGCATCCGCGGTTCGCTGCCCATGGTAGGGGAACAGCTAGTTACAATATCGCGGCACAATACCATAACTAGCCGTTCCTCCCTGGAAGGTGGAATAACAAATATATGTACGGGTATGCTGCATGTGCAGCGTAGTGACTACAAACGTATCTGGTTTTCCCTTTAAAAACCGAGCTGACGCTCGGAGAAAGAGGGCTTGTTGCAGTCTCTACGCTGCCATGCAGCAAAACATGTACTATAACAATCTGATTTGTTAAGCGTCCACCGTTACACAAGATCTCCCACCTCTGTGCAACTGTCATTATTAGATTATCACAAAAACGCTAAAAAGTCAATTGCTATGATACATTTATGCATTAAGCACAAGTGTATTCTTAAAATAATCACAAAAACAGATATAAATGACCCGTAATTTATGTGATTTTTATCATAATGCTGAAAATAACACTTCAGACACAACAGGGGTGGACAAAATGGTTGTAATTTGGTATATTTGGCAGAGTCCACGTGCAATGTGGACTTCGCTCATCCTATAAAAGATACGGTCTCCATTTGATCGACAGATCAAATTGCGACCAAATTTTTCGGAAATGGTCGAAAATGCGAGACATTTTCACTTCATTTCACTCAAAATTTGGTCTCATCGTCTAACGGTTAGGACACCAGGTTTTCATCCTGGCAATCCGGGTTCGATTCCCGGTGAGATCACCAAGAAAAATACCCATCTATGTGATGGGTATTTTTCTTGGTGATCCCCCGCGGGGTTGAACACGGATGCATGGCGTAGCCATGCGAATCCGGGTTCGGTGTAGTGCGGTGAAATTCTGGAAAAGTTTACTTTTGCCAGAATGAGCAAACGGAGGAGCCAGCTTGCTGGCGATGTCTCGGTGAGATCACCCTCGTTTAATAATCCACTCGATCCAAATCATCGACCCCACTATCACCGGGGTCGTTTGTTTTCCATTTTTTCCAGATTTTGTATGAAAAATAGGCGATTTGTGAACCGCCGAGGAGCAACATTATCCAGCCAAAGAACACGACAATAAACGGAAATTGAATGATACCCGTCGCGTGCAGGAACAGTGACCCGCCCGTAAAAACCATCAGCATTCCCAGTAGCGCACCTGGTCCGCCGCCCATACCCGCCAGTATGCCACCGATCAGAATCAAAATAGCCGGAAACAATAGTCCCGGTCCAGAGAAATCGACAGAATGTGAGACGAGGAGACAGCCACCAAGAAATACCACCAGCCCCATAAAGATACGAAAGTATTCACGGACATATGTTGGACGTTGCTCGGTCACGTATTCCTCCTACTCCTTTTATTATACCAAAATGCATTGGTTTACATCTGTTAAAGACTATTTAATAATTTAATAAAATATGGTATAATATATAAATTCTGTTCATACGAACATTGAGGTGAATATGAAAGGGAAGTACTTTTTTCTTGTATTTGTGACCGTTTTCGCGGTGGTGTTGGCATTTATTGGCGCCAGAGTTTTGGTACGTCATAATACGGCGTTGCCACCGGGCGTTACGATTGCACCGACATTATCGTCGATTACGCCCAGTTTCGACCAGACTCTGTCGGTCGCAACAGTGACCGTCACTGCCGCTCCCAAGCCGGTGTGGCCGACCGAAACCATCCGAACATTGAATCCAACTGCATCATTAGGATGCGTTCAGGACGGTCGTTCAACGGCTGATTGGAGCACATTTTCGGATGTTGGTAACAATCGACATCTGTTTCAGGGGCCGATTCTTGGTGTGCGAACAAGCACAGGTACATGTTTCGATACGATTGAATTCGAGATCGCGACGCTGGACCAACCGGGACCCGGGTTTACTCTCAGTTATGTACCAACACTGTCGTATGATCCTACGGGTGATCCAATGCAACTATTTGGCCTCGGTCATTTGCAGTTGACCATTTACGCTCCGATTGATGTCCCGACGTGGAAAAACTACGAATTTCGGGCCGGTAGTGAATATGGCAGTTTGCGTCATATCAAATTTGCCGGATCGTTCGAAGGCGTCACGACATTTGGGATTGGTGTGCGAGAAAAGCTCCCATTCCTGGTGATGTATTCAAACGAGAGCACCAACGGTAACGGCAAGGTCATCGTGTACCTCGCTCACGAGTGAGAAATATCAAGCCCCGTCCATGCATATTGTTGCGTGGGCGGGGCTTTTCACATTTCAACAGATGTCAACATGCTATAATTCAGTTGATGAGTAGTATCTTTAAACGAACAAAAATTCTGGCTTCTGTCGGGCCTCCTATCGACAGTTATGAAATGATTGAAAAAATGGCACAGGCGGGCGTGAACGGCTATCGTTTGAATTTTAGCCACGCGAAATACGAAGATGCCGATCGCCAGATTGACTGGATACGCCAGGCAAGTCAAAACGTCGGTAAGCCTGTCGCTATATTGCAAGATTTGCAGGGTCCTAAAATCCGATTGGGAAACCTTCGAAATAATATAGAAGTGAAAAAAAATGACGTGTTGACCCTGGAATATGGCGCCGAGCACGACGGACAGTTCCTCATTCCAATGCAATATAATCTGGCAGAAAAGGTCAAACCGGGCGAGCCAATATACATATTCGACGGCAAAGTACGGACGACTGTGCTCGAAATTCCACGTGATACGGCAGTTGTTGTTCGAGTCGAAAATGATGGCGTACTGATGAGCCGTAAAGGTATCAATCTACCTGATACGGATTTCGGTGGAGATATTTTGACTCCCAAAGACATGCGCGACATTGAATACGGCGCGACAAAAGACATCGATTATGTGGCCCTCAGTTTTGTACAGTCGGCAGAAGACATCAGTAATTTACGCCAAATATTAGTGAGCCTAGGGTCGGACGCACAAATTATCGCCAAGATCGAAACCAAGGCCGCAATCCGCCCCGAGGTACTTGAGGCAATCGTGAGGACGAGTGACGGCGTCATGGTGGCTCGCGGAGATTTGGCGGTCGAGGCGGGTGCAGAAATTGTCCCAATTATTCAACGAAAAATCATCGCACTTTGTCGTAAATATGGCAAACTATCGATCGTTGCAACGCAAATGATGGCCAGTATGGTTGATGCGCCCGAACCAACACGTGCCGAGGTAAGTGATGTGGCGACAGCGGTCATATTAGGTGCAGATACTGTCATGCTCAGCGACGAAACGGCAAACGGCCACTATCCAATCGAATCGGTTGCCGCGATGAAAAAGGTGATTTTATATACTCAAGAACACATTGCCGTGGCACCGTTGACTGATATCCTCAAGGGCAAGCGTACGGCACGTGATGCAATCAGCGCTGCAGCAGTGGGATTGGCCGAACAGATTCATGCGAGCGCGATTATCGCAGAAACACGTTCAGGCGCAACCGCTGCAAATATCGCCGCTCATCGCCCGAACCTTCCGATTATCAGTGTCTCGAGTGAACCTCGGTCGGCACAGCAATTGGCACTCAGCTATGCAAACAAGTCGTTTATTCGTCCCGATGGCGAGGTTGCCGGATTTGATTTGGCAATCGAACTCAAAGCGCAGGGATTTTTTGGTGAAGGGTCCCCAGTGACCGTTGTTATCGTGAGCGGTCGTCAACCGGGTCAGACTGGTGGTACCGATACAATTCGCGTGCGTGTGCTAGAATAAGCATAAGAGGAGATAAAAGGGTGGGATTCTTTAAGCAAACAATTCGTGATTTACCATTGCATCACGGCAAACATTACCGTGTGCTGGTTCGTGTTGACTATAATGTGCCATTAAAAGATGGCAAGGTGAGTGATGATTTGCGCATTCGCGCAGGACTGCCAACATTGCAGTATTTGTTAGAACAAGGCTGTTCGTTGGTACTCATCAGCCATCTTGGTCGTCCAGAAGGACATGATTTGTCCTGTAGTTTGGAACCGGCCGCTGATCGTTTGAGCGAACTATTGGGTAAAAAAGTAACATTTGTTGATGACACTATTGGTGATGCGGCATTCCAGGCGGTCAAAAAAGCACCCGAAGGCAGCGTTGTGATGTTACAGAATTTGCGGTTTGATCCTCGCGAAGAGGAAAACGATATGGAATACGCCAAGGCGATTGCCCGTGTCGCGCAGGCGGATTATTTTGTGCAAGACGGATTCGGCGTGGTCCACCGCGCGCATGCGAGCACCGAGGCGATTACACATTTCCTTCCTAGCGCATCGGGCCTCCTACTCGAAAAAGAATACGTCACAATATCACAAGCAATGGAAGATCCTGCCCATCCATTTGTTGCCGTGTTGGGAGGTGCCAAGGTGAGCGACAAAATCAAGGTTGTTGAACGGTTTGTAAAACTAGCAGATACAGTACTCATCGGTGGTGCAATGGCAAATACATTTTTGGCATACAAAGGCCATAGTATTGGTAAAAGCAAAGCAGAAACCGACCAAAAAGAGACTCTCGATAGTATTTATGATGCCGCACATAAAAAAGCCGGTGATAACGTTGATGATTTTGTCGTTTTACCAACTGATGTCGCGGTCGGTCATGAACTAACTGATTCAGAAAAGCGTGTGAACAAATCTGTTGACCAAATCGCTGACGATGATATGGCGCTTGATATTGGTGATAGTAGCATTGAAAAGTACACTGAGGTTATTGAAAAGGCCAAAACGGTTATCTGGAACGGTCCGCTAGGGATGTCGGAATATGACAATTTCGCCCATGGATCAGCACGGGTTGCGCTGTCGCTTGCGACACATCCTGACATTACATCAATTGTTGGTGGCGGGGATACCGCGGATTTTGTCTTGAAATGGGACGCCAATAACGGGGGTAGCTTTACGCATGTATCGACTGGCGGTGGTGCAGGACTTGACCTCATGGCAGGGAACAAACTACCGGGGGTAGAAAGTTTACTCGACGCCCGATAAAAAATACGATAAACTAAGCATAAGTACTATGTCAGCTAACAAAAAACTTATCGTTGCCAACTGGAAAATGAATTTGAATATTCATGACGCTAGTATCTTTGTGCATCAATTGGCAAAATCAATCGCCGTACATCGTGACGTCGAAGTCGTTTTGGCGCCAACGATGCTCGCATTGCAATCAATGAGCCTCCAGGTTGATCGACGACAGTTCAAACTAGCTGCTCAAAATTTCTATTGGCGTGATTTTGGCGCATTTACGGGTGAAGTATCTGCTGCGCAACTTCGCGGGCTCGTTGATTATGCAATTGTCGGCCATAGCGAACGACGTCATGTGTTCCATGAACACGCCAAAGACATCCGCAGCAAAGTCCAGGCCGCGTTGCGCTGCGACATTAAACCGATTCTTTGTATTGGCGAAACGGCCCATGAACGCAGTCTGGGCGAAACGAATGAGATTATTCACGATCAATTGATTAGCGGTCTGGCAAACGTTACGAGCGAAGAATTTCATAATGTGGTTATCGCGTATGAACCTGTCTGGGCAATTGGTACGGGCAACAATGCAACGCCCAAAGACGTCGAAAGGGCAATGCGTACGATTCGACGACAGATCGAACATCTGTATGGCAAAACTGCCGCTGAAAATGTTCGTATACTCTATGGCGGCAGTGTGAAAAGTGATAGTGCGGCGACTTATCTGGCGACAGACGGTGTCGATGGATTATTAGTTGGAGGTGCTAGTTTGAATCAGCACGAATTTACGTCGATTGTTGAATCAGCACACCATTCAGGAGGTACAGTATAGATGACATCCGATATTGATTTTGACGAACTAGACAAAGCGGTTAATAGTCTCATGGGTGGCGTCAAACCGCAGGATCGTGTCGATGATGACGCACCGAAAGCAAAAACCCTGGAAGTTAAAGATACTTTGCAACCGGGCGAAGATCCGAAATACGACAAATTAGGTGAAGTTGCCAGTAGTATTGGGAGTGAAACTCTTGATGGCGAAAGAGAGAAAACGGTCGTCGAAGAGTTTACGCCCGATGCGGATCCAGATGAAGCTCCGGCACCGAGACTACCAATAGAAGAAAAACCAGTAGAGCCTGCTCCTACCGAGCGCCCCCCTGCTGTAAGACGTCCAACAAACGGTAGTCGCTTTATGGATGTTGTACACCCCGCACTTGATATGAAAGCAACGACGCCTCCGCCGTCGTTTACGACGAGTCGTACAATTTCGTCAGTATCAACACCTGTCGAACCACCAAGTCATCCTGATGATCAACCGCCATTGACGCCATTTTTGCCTGATGCAAATGCAAAAGTCGAAAAACGACCACTAGGCGGCGTTGATCCGGAACCAGAGCCCGAAGTACCTGTAGATCAGGCAACCGAACAGGCAATCGAACCGGTGAACGTCCCTCCTGCCGAACCCGTTTCAGAGGATTCAGAACAAAACGTTCAGCCTGCAGCAGCTGTCCCAGAGTTGTCCGAAGAAGAATCATTGTTGCAGTCAATCGAATCACGACCAATCGACGAATCAATACTTGATGAAGCGTCAATAAGGAATGTTGAATCGGGAGACACGGGCACGATTCATAATGACGAACAACGTGATAGTCACAAAAAATCGCACGATAAACAAACTGATGCCAACGCGATTTTTGATACTGAAAATTATCATAAACCATTGAAAACCGCACCCAAAAAGAAAATGGGCGCATTGAAAATAACGGGTATCGTTTTGTTAGTGATCGTTCTTTCTGCTGCAGTTGGTGCAGGTGCTGTCTATATTTTGTTCGGCATGGGTCTGTAGTAGTCCATTTTCCTGTATACTTGAATAAATGGATATTCTCGAGGGTTTAAATACGGCGCAGTTACAAGCTGTGCGCCAGGCGTCTGGCCCTGTGCTGATTTTGGCTGGCGCGGGCAGTGGTAAAACAAAAACATTGGCACACCGAATTGCCTATTTGATGCAGAATGAATCGGTATGGCCAAATGAATTATTGGCAGTGACATTTACGAATAAAGCAGCGCGTGAGTTACGTGAACGTGTATGGAAACTGACAAATCCATCGGGACGCGAGGTGCCTCGATCGTTTATGCCGTGGATGGGAACGTTTCACGGAATTTGCGTACGGTTGCTGAGGCAAGATGGACAAGCTATCGGCATTACTCCGAACTATGTTATCTATGACGAAGATGATCGCCAAAGTTTGATCAAATCGGCAATGAAAGAATTATCCATTGATGCGCAGCAGATCAAACCACGCGCAGTCAGTAGTTTGATCAGTAATGCGAAAAATGAACTCAAGACACCAGAAGATTTTGCTGCGGCAGCTAATTATCCGCACATGCAACAAATTGCCAAAATCTACGCACGCTATGAAAAATTGCGAAAAGCCGCGGGAGCGTTAGATTTTGACGATCTGTTGATCGAAACAGTTCGGTTATTGAAGGATCATAAAGATATTCGTGAAAAATGGCGTACGGCATTTAAACATATTTTGATTGATGAGTATCAGGATACCAATGCGGCTCAGTACGCAATTGTAAAATACCTTGTGAACGATTCTCACAATATTTGTGTGGTCGGAGACGATTGGCAATCGATTTATAGTTGGCGAGGCGCTGATTTTACCAATATTTTGAATTTTGAACGCGATTATCCTGATGCAACAGTTATTAAATTAGAGCAAAATTATCGTTCAACGAATGCCATCCTGTCAGCGGCGCAGTCAGTGATTAGCAAAAACAAAGTACGAACTGATAAAAAACTCTGGACGGATATTGGTGAGGGTGCGCCGGTAGAGGTTCATGCGACGTACGACGAATCAGAAGAGGCAAGTTTGGTCGCTGGTCGAATTGCAACACAAGTCGGTATGAAAGCACGGGGTTATAGTGATTTTGCTATTCTCTATCGCATGAACGCACAGTCGGCACCACTCGAGCGTGCGTTACGGCTACAGCGTATTCCTTACCAGTTGGTTGGCGGTGTACGATTCTACGACCGCAAAGAAATCAAAGATATCATTGCGTATCTTCGGGTTATTTACCAACCGAATGATCGACTGAGTTTTAGTCGTATTGCGAATGTACCTGGTCGTGGATTGGGCGCGACGAGTATTGAACGATTTTTGACGTGGCAGGGTGCCACGGGCATGGATGTGATAGATGCACTGAATCGTGTCCACGAAGCAGACGGCCTGACGCCACGAGCGAAAACAGCACTCGGTGCACTGGGTAGTCACCTGCGCGAATTACAAAATATGCTGGCAGATGGCGAAGCGCCCGCAGATATTATTGAACGGTTAATAAAGTTGGTGAACTATCGTGATTATTTGCGTGACGGCACGCCACAGGCAGAGGAACGCGAAGAAAACATTGGTTCATTGTTGTCCGATGTTCGTGTATTTGCGGACCTACCTGAATTCCTCGAAGAAACGGCATTAATATCCAGTGCCGACAGCGCGGCGGGTGATGACAAAGTAACGTTAATGACGCTACATGCTGCCAAAGGCCTCGAATTCCCTGTTGTGTTCATGGTAGGCATGGAAGAAGGTATTTTTCCGCATAGTCGTATATACGAAGCAGGCCCTGCAGAACTAGAAGAAGAGCGTCGACTTTGTTATGTCGGGATGACACGTGCTCGTCAGGAACTCCATTTGACCTATGCTCGTTCGCGGCTCCAATTTGGTCAGCGCGGCTATAACGAGGTGTCACGATTTATTGCTGATATGGGTGATCAGATTGCAGCCATTGAACAACCGGCGTTCACCATTACAGGCCACGATGATTTCATCAGTGATGAACTGCCATTTGAATTGGGCGATCGTGTAAGGGCGGCCGCGTTCGGAGACGGAGAAATCATCGAAATTGACGGCATGGCAGTGACGATTCAGTTTGATCGTGGTGGGGTTAAAAAACTCAACGCAGAATATGCGCGGTTAGAAAAACTATGACCAGACGACGGAGAATGTATATAGCCTCTGGACGTCTGATCGGTCCCATTGCATCGTTATTTTTATCTATCTATACCGTGATGACGCGAAAACAACGAGTACGTGTCATTGTCGAAAACGAACACAACGAAATTCTCCTGATCGTCAATGTACTACGTAAACGAACCGTCTGGACACTTCCGGGAGGCGGAGTAGACCGCGGAGAAACGCCTGCCGAAGCCGCCAAACGCGAGCTATACGAAGAAACGGGCATCGATGCCCCGCTGTCACATTTTCATTACCTCCGTACGTTGCACCGATCCGAATCGCAGTTGGCGTTTTCGGCGCCAATATTCTATGTCGCAGTCCAGAAAAAATCACTTCCAGAAACACCACATAATCCACGGGAAATCGCCCATATTGGGTGGTTCAAAAGGGATGCATTGCCTGCAGATACTGCGCCATTTGTGATTGATGCCTTAAATATGTATTAGTTAACAATTTTACTGCTTTTTAAAGATTGTTATGGGTCATCCGATTCGTTACAATAGGATAAGCTTCACGCGTTGTGGGCAATCATTTATGAGGATACAATTCCCTTCTCACCACATGGGTAGATACAAACTCTTTTTCTTGGGGTTTGTATTGTTGTTTCCTACGTTTGGCGCATTTAGTTATGCCGCTGCCGCGTCCACTGATACAGCCAAAGACGGGCGATTGGTCACGATTCATGATCGTGGCGAAGAACGGGTTATCTTGACCCATGCGCAAACGGTCAAAGACGCCCTCGATGACGCAAAGATTTCAGTTGTGCCAGAGGATACTGTCGAACCTGGACTGAGTCAAGAAATGGTAGCGAACAGCTATACAGTCAATATCTATCGCGCGCGACCAGTGATTGTTGTTGATGGTGCTCTTCGCGAAAAAATCATGACTTCTGCTCAGACATCCCGGGCGATTGCAAAAGACGCCGGACTATCACTGAGCGATGAGGACAAGGCGATAGTTACTGCGAGTGATGACATTGTTGCAGATGGCGCCAGTGTCGTATTAACGATTGATCGTGCAACCCCTATCAATTTGAATCTATATGGATCACCTCGTATTGCCTATACACAGGAAGGCACCGTCGGGGCAATGCTTGATAAAAAAGGCATCAAATTGGGCCCTAGCGACACACTGTCAGTTGACCGTGACACGCCAATCGCGAGTGGCATGAATGTGTCGGTGTGGCGCGATGGCGTTCAAACGGTTAATGTCGAGGAAATTATTCCCTATAAAGTACGACAAGTACAAGATTTTGATCATCCTGTTGGCTATCGCCAAGTCCAAACTCCTGGCGTCAATGGCAAGCGAACCGTGACGTATGAATTGAATATGTTGCGCGGTCGTGAACTAAGCCGCAAAGAAATACAGAGTGTCGTCTGGACGCAACCAACTGAACAAGTCGAGGTGGTTGGTGCCGGATTACCTCCAGGTTCACACCAGGATTGGATGGCGGCAGCAGGTATTGCGGCGAGTGACTTTGGCTATGTGGCCTACATTGTTGATCATGAAAACCGTAGTTGGGATCCGTGTAAAGTTCAGGGCGGAGCCGTCAACTGTAACTACAGCGGCAGCATGGGTTATGGTCTCGTGCAGGCAACACCTGGTGGCAAGATGGTGAGTGCGGGGGCTGATTGGCGTACAAATCCTGTGACACAGTTGAAATGGGCATCGTCATATGCGGTTAAACGATACGGTAGTTGGAAGGGTGCGTACGACTACTGGGTGTCGCACCGTAACTGGTAATATGCCGAACAAATCCCTGGGACAGCACTGGTTAAAAGACCGCGCCGTCTTGGCATCGATTGCCGATGAGGCAGATATTCAACCATCCGATACGGTGCTGGAAATTGGTCCGGGACTAGGTACGCTCACGTCGGAACTATTACGACGGGCGGCGAAGGTGGTTGCTGTTGAATTCGATACAGAACTGGCGCGCAAATTACCGGGTCAGTTTCCAGGTAAGAATCTTGAGGTGGTGAACGGTGATATTTTGTCATTTGATCTCACTAGTCTCCCTGATGGCTATAAAGTTGTGGCTAACGTACCTTATTACATCACCAGCAAAATCGTACAAATGCTTATGACGGCAACGAACAAGCCGTCCACCGCGGTGCTATTAGTACAAAAAGAAGTCGCTGAGCGTTTGGCGGCCAAACCGGGTGACATGAGTATCCTCGCAATTAGTGCACAAGTATATGCCGATGTACGTTTGGGTGATGTTGTTCCGGCATATTTATTCATGCCACCTCCCAAAGTAGATAGCCAAGTTGTTATCCTTGAAACGCATGCGCATCCACTGGTGCAAACATCTGAAGAAAAGGCGTTTTTCCGCGTCGTCAAAGCTGGGTTTTCTGCAAAGCGCAAAAAACTCCGATCTTCTCTGGCGGGCGGTTTGGGGATTAGTAAAACAGATGTCGAATCATTGCTGGCAAA
>JAYRHL010000028.1:0-6107 GCA_041907345.1 Saccharimonadaceae bacterium (SeqCode)
TCCTATCCACCTGCCAATCGGATTCGAAAAAGAAATCAACGGTGTTGTTGACCTCGTTGACATGAAAGCCTACACCTACAAAGATTACACAGACCACGAAATGGTTGTTGGTGAAATCCCTGCAGACATGCTGGAAAAAGCCAAAAACGCTCGTAGCCTGTTAGTCGAAGCAGCTGTCGAAGCAGACGACGAACTTTTCGAACGATTCCTCGACCAAGGCGAAGATTCAATCACTGTTGATGAATTGAAAGCAGCACTTCGCAAACGCGTTCTCGAGGGTGATTTCTACCTCGTTACTGGTGGTGACGGACGTGGTGTGATGGTTGAAAAGGTTCTTGACCTTGTTGCTGACTACTTGCCATCACCACTTGATGTTGAAGCTATCCAGGGTACCAACCCAAAGACTGGCGACGTTATCGAACGCAAACCAGATGATTCAGAGCCTCTCGCCGCATTGGCGTTCAAGATCGCAACCGACCCATTCGTTGGTAAATTGATTTTCGTCCGCGTATACAGTGGTAAATTGTCTGCTGGTTCATACGTATTGAACACTGCAACTGGTGAAAAAGAACGTGTTGGCCGTATCGTCCGTATGCACGCTGACAAACGTGAAGACATCGACGGCATTGGCGCTGGTGACATCGCAGCTGTTGTGGGTCTCAAAAACACCTTTACTGGTCACTCATTGACAGATGTTGCGCACCCAATCACTCTTGAAAGCATCACATTCCCAGAACCACCTGTATCGATTGCGGTTGAACCAAAGACCAAAGCCGACCAGGAAAAAATGGGTATCGCATTGCAGCGTTTGGCCGAAGAAGACCCAACATTCCGTGTTCACACTGACGAAGAAACAGGTCAGACAATCATGTCTGGTATGGGTGAGTTGCACCTCGACATTCTGGTTGACCGTATGAAACGTGAATTTAACGTCGAAGCAAACATCGGTGAACCACAGGTTGCGTTCCGTGAAACGATTCGTGGTACTGCCGAAGCACAAGGTAAACACGCCAAACAATCTGGTGGTCGTGGTCAGTACGGTGACGTATGGATCCGATTCGAACCAACTGAATCTGGTGAAGGCTTCGAATGGGGCGACGAAATCAAAGGTGGTGTGGTCCCTCAAGAATACCGCGCACCTGTCCAAAAAGGTATCCGTGATACATTGGACGGCGGTGTTATCGCTGGCTATCCAATGATCGGTGTCAAGGCTACTCTATACGATGGTAGCTACCACGATGTCGACTCAAGCGAATTGGCATTTAACCTGGCCGGTGTATTGGCCGTCAAGGAAGGTATTCCAAAGGCGAAACCAGTTCTGCTCGAACCTGTCATGAAAGTTGAAGTGACAACTCCTGAAGAATTCATGGGTGACGTAATCGGCGACCTTAACAGCCGTCGTGGTCGTATCGAAGCTATGGAAGACCTGCAGGGCGGTGCTAAATTGGTTCGTGCAATCGTACCACTGGCATCAATGTTCGGTTACACCAGTGACCTCCGTTCGATGTCACAGGGACGTGCTGCATCAACAATGGAATTGGACAGCTACGAAGAAGTTCCACCAAACGTTGCTCAGGAAATCATTGAGAAACGCAAAAAATAAATAGTGAAAAGAGGTCGGTCCAGTATCGACCTCTTTTTCTATTGCCAACGGATCAGCATCCACGTATGATGGCATGCATGGAGAGTGACAACGTGCAGGGGAAAAATGTATCTGAACGCCAGGCTAAACATATGGCGGCGGTCGAGTATTTTGATCGCGAAATGGACGCCCTGATGCATCCGGTCACGAAAGAGCCACTACTGCGTGCGACCCAGCGGCTACTAGAAAACATGTTAGAATACACGCCCGAAGAGGCAGCGACCAGGACAACCATCATGGAAGAACAGCGCGATATTCCAACGGACTATGAACTGGATAATTTTGCGGAATCGTTGCCAGAGATATTAAAACTTGGCCTATTTGATAAATTGCCCGAAGAATACATTATACGATTTGGCGTCGAAGAGTTTGATCAGTGGATTGGGCCGTATCTGCGATCAATCGTAAAAGGCCACGTTACAAGCGATTCGTCGTACGAACACGAAACCGAATGTCCAGAACGATTCTGTCCGTCCGAAATTCTAACACGCATGGTTGATGATCTACTGTGTGAACAGCCCGGCAGGATCAAACAGAACCTCCAGTACATGACACATCCGAACGAAATGATCTATATGAACACGCGAATTGTACAAGAAATGGCGGCGCTAGGTCTGTACGATGCAATCGATGTCAAAGAACTTATGGAAGAATACCGTGATTGGTTGGATAATTTTGACGACTATACGGTGAAATTTGACGAAAAATACTTCGTTTTGTAACGACCCCTATAACCACTACTGTTAATATAAATGTTGTAATTTGTATTGCATTTTTTCAAAAAGGGGAGTATACCGAAGATGGAGTGATTTGTAAGGGTAAACAAACAGGGCATCACAAAAACTCTAAAAGGGACTAACCAGGAGTTATCAATATGACTCACCACTATCATGCAGAGCGCATTCATAACGGCAATACCGTTGTCGGCACCCTCCTCGCGGGTGTTTTTTTAACTGCGCTTGCCGTTGGCGTTGAACAGGCTGCCACCGACAAAGACAGGCGCGGGTTCCGCAAACATACCAAGGTTGTCAGTCGCATCAGAGAATCGGAAAAATCGATTCATATCATGCCTGGATGCCGTGCCAATGGTGAATATATTGGTGAAATGTTAGAACCACATATCCAGCACATCGGTACGACACACCACGAAGCCTATGCTGAACACGATTTTGACCTAGAAGAGACAAAACAATCAGAATTAGAGGCGCGCGCGAAAGATATGGGGCATGCAGCAGTGGTGTACTGTTTGTCCATGGGCGGCCTGAAGTTCGCAAAATCCCTGACAGATCCTGAATACCGTGAAAAATTTGGCAAGATCGATACCCTTATCCTTGATTCAAGTCCCGCCGATGTCGAAGACCTCGATTCTGGGACGCGTCTGGCGATGTTTGCATCACGAGTATTACCACCTAGTTGGATCGTATCGCGTATGTACCGCCGCGTCATGCGACGTGCAGCACGCAAACTCGAACCGCATAGTCCCAAGGTGACCGATGAACAGGTTTACGGCCATCGCATTTCGTCTGCCGATACACCTCTGCATGCGGTGCGTGGTCAGGCTCGATTCATCAACGAAACTCATCTAAAAGATGGTGAACTCGCGGAAGTAGCCAAAGATATCGGTGCGATTTATTACGTATCGTCCAGTCATGATGCCGTCGTGAACCGCCATACAGCATACGAAAAATACAATCGTATATTCGGTGGCCGTGTTATCCAGATTGTTGACTATGATCGCGAACCCAAAGGCCATGCGGCTGGTCCAGAATATCCAGAATTGGTCGTGAAATTGATGGAAGGTAAAAATCCGCTGATTGAACACCCTCAACCATCGACCGCACCTGTCCAGGTCTACGATTTTACGACCGTTCCGTCTGCCGCTTAATACCCCAGTCGCAACAGTAGTATAATAGATGTATGGAGATACGATCGAGGCTTGATGGTATCTTGCATCCCGGCAGGAATCATCAATCAACAGAAGCAAGGGCAATTTATTTCGCTGGCTTCGCAGGAATAGGGTCGCTCGTCGCGACGCTTTTTTATTTTTGGACGTTCGGTACGATTCCTCTATATGGCAGCGTATCAATCGGCATGACCGCAATTACGCAGTCGTCGTTCACTGCATTTGTTGCGTATTTTTTTGTTCTCTTTCTAAATCGCAGGCGACGACCTGATGTTCCATGGCTATATCGGATGCGATCATATGTTGATATGGCGGCACTATCATTCATACATGGTGCTATAGCATTCATGTTGACGACGCTGATATTCAACACGATATCCGAAGCGTTCAAAGGCGTACAGATCGATGCGGTCGCGTCGAGTATTATCGTTGCCGGAACAGTGCTCGTGACGGGGTATGCGTTCTATTTGATTGCAGAAAATGCCACAACACTGACCATATCGTCTGCGCTGGCGGTGTTTTTGATATCGGGAACGCTACTCAGTATGATGACGGCGTCCGAACCATATTGGTGGCACGTTCACATTAGCGAACTAGGGGCCGGGTCGGGATTTTCGTCCTATGCGTTCAACGTGACGTTGATTATTGCCGGTGCGGTGCTGATTAGTATTGCCGACCTGATCGCCAAAGATTTTACGTTGCTGTGCAAAGTGAACCGCAAACATCGACGTGCGAACATAAATATTGGTATGTTGCAGGCAATCATCATCGTTATGGGCGTGTTTTTGGCAGGTATCGGGCTGTTCCCATGGAACAGGTACCCGGTGCTGCACAATATATCATCCAACGGCATGCTTATTTTGTTCGTGTTGATGATAATACGACTGCGCTATCTAGTGCCGACGTTTTCTCGTGCGTTCTTTATGTTTTCATACGTATTAATAGCGATACTAGTCGTCAGTATGGTGCTACTAGTACATTTTGGGTATTTCGACCTCACGGCGTTTGAACTGATTTGTTTTACAGTACTGTTCGGATGGTTCGTTGTGTTTGTGCGCCAGGTTGCGGCCGCACTGCACGACGAGCAACGCCGAGTCCGTGTTTAAAGCAAATTTGAGCTCATTTATTCCACTCACGTTTAAAAAGGAGTATACTAACCATAGCTTCTTTGAGAAGGAATTAATTATATATAGGGGTACGTGAAACAGGTTAAACATCTGTATTACATCAATACGTCCTGTACAGTACAGCCGTACCCCACCTAATCAGACAATATTTTAATCAGTAGAATGATGCTATGGCTCGTAAGCAATTAGGCTCAACACCCTCCAACTCAACCGACGCTGTCACGAAAGCGTATGTTGATTCTGGTATAGCAACAGTTGCGAACAAAACTATTTCAGGAGCCGACAACACAGTTACTGGCGTGTCAGGTATGTTGGTGTCATGCCAGATCGCTACGCAAGGATCTGAAACATACACTATCTCATCGGGTACTGTCACGCAGATCGCCGGTACAACAATCAACGGCTATTCACCGCAGGTTGGCGATCGTGTTCTGGTGATGACTGCACCTGCATCTAGTGGGGGTGGCACAGGCTATACCACTACTATTCAGCCGACAAACGGCGTATACAGAGTCACGAGTAATACGACAAATATATCTCTCACTCGTGCCTACGACATGTCGGGTACCGAAAACCCTGCGGGTAAGATGGTGTGGGTTCAGTCAGGCTCATGGAGTGCCCAAACGCTCTGGTGGGTGCAGTTTCCAGTGAACAGCAATACGGCGTTCACTTGGGGTACTACGAACGTTAGTTTCGTGCCTGTGTTTGGAGGAAATGGTAACACGACTATCTACACGTTGAATTCGACAAACCTCTATATACAAGGCAGTTCCTATGCGGCGCAGTTAGTGCAAAACTCATCTGCTGCGGCAGGTCAGACACTGACACTCCCTGCACCAACGACGGACACAATAGTTAGCCGGACATCTACAGATACGCTAACGAACAAAACGTTGACAAACTATACTGAGGGGGTCGTAGCGATCGGTACGGTGACGTCGTCGTATACACTCGATATTACGAACGGAACATTTTTAACTGCCACATTAACAGCATCGACGGCATGTACATTTACGATGCCTTCGGTGGGTGCGGGTAAATCGTTCTCTTTACTTTTGAAACAAGCAGCGGCAACTGGTAATGGTTCAGCTACTTTTACGGGAGTAAAGTGGAATGCTATCGGAGCACCAACAATCACCGCAACGGCAGGAAAAATGGACATATTGAACTTCTTTTCTGATGGAGCCAGTTGGTATGGATCTTATGTCCAAGGCTATACGCCGTAGATAAATTTAGTTTCGGTATATCGCCAATATATATTATATATTCTATTGCTCTCACGCTTATATAGCGCTATACTAACCATAGCCTCTTTGTGAGGGGCATTAATTCAATATGTAGGGGTACGTGAAACAGAAAATTAATCTGTTATCCATCAACACGCTCCGTACAGTACATCTGTACACCCCTGTTAAAACGATCCAGCCGATGTTAA
>JAYRHL010000029.1:0-2856 GCA_041907345.1 Saccharimonadaceae bacterium (SeqCode)
GAAGCAATGCGCCACGGCGCACCTGTTGTCAGCAGTAACGCGACCTGTATGCCCGAGGTTTTGGGCGACGCGGCACTCTATTTTGATCCGTCCGATCCTGGTGAAATGGCCGATCAAATCGAACATGTTCTGGATGATGCCAAACTGCGTAAAGACCTGATTCAAAAAGGTACCACGCAAGCGAAAAAATATTCTTGGCAACGCATGGCACAAGAAACGCTCGATGTTTATAATCGAGCGCTCCTCTAGATAGATTCATGTACTATGACGACTGTTGTGCGATAACGATACGACGGTCTCGACCTTCGCCTTCGGAAAAGGTGCGTATGTTTTCGTAATCACTCGCGACATGGTGGACAATACGGCGATCGGCAGCATTCAAACGTGCAACGTATGAGTCACCTGTACGGAGTACTTCTTCGATCCATTCTTTGGCTTGTTTTGCGACTTTGTCAGCACGCTGTTTCTTGTAATCGGCAACATCGATATTCACGCGAACAATGTCAGCACCCTGACTGCGCAGTGTCGTTGATAAAAGGAACTGCAGACTACGAAGCGTTTCGGCATTTTTTCCAATCAAGATACTGTTAATATCTGTTGATGGTACTGATAGTTCGATAACATCGTCGGCGAGAGCTACTTCAACATCTACGTTCACTTCAAAAAAGGATAGTAAATCTGCGACGTATTTTTTCGCAAATTCTAATGATTCTTCGTTATTCATTATTTACCTCCTTTGTACTTTTTCGCCTTTGACGGTCGAGAACCCTTTGCGACAATTCGCGTCACGTTTGCTTCTTTGGCTGCTTTTGCGCGAGCCTTTGCATTCGTCTTGGTTGACGATTTTACAGGGTGTTCAGAGGCAATTTCTTCTAGTTCTTCTTCATCTTCCTGCAAGATAAAGTGTTGTTGTATCACGGCAACAATTGTCTGAACTGCGTAGTACAGTGCGATTGCACCTGGCAGGCTGAGCATGATGAACAGCATAAAGAATGGGAATACATAGATCATTTTACCCATAATTGCGCTGTTCACTTCTGCTTGATCAGCTTCTTTGCCTTCGGCTGCTTCTTTCAATATGTCGCGTAGTTTGCGGTTATTCGTCTGCGGCATCGTTTGTTTGCTCTGGAAGAACTGGCCGACAGCCGCAGCGACCGCAAGAACGACGAGTACCCAGCTGACGCTACCGTTGGCAAATGCGTGTTTCGTCAGGTCTACTAGACCGAATAGGTCCAGGTTGAGCGTTGATGGGTTCTCGATGATTGCTTTGATTGGACCAATATTCTGCAAGAAATCATATGTCCATTTAGACAGTTCATTTGCATGCAGGGTGAATACCTGGATGACGATATAGAGTGACAAAAAGATTGGTAACTGGATTAACAAAATACCGATTGAGCGGAATGGGCTGACGCCGTGTTTTTTGTACAGCTCCATCATCTGGATGCCTTGTAGCTGTTTGTTACCTTTGGTGCGGCGTTTAATTTCCTCTAGTTCTGGCTGCATTTTGCGCATTGCTTTAGTCTGATGCAATTGTTTGCGCACCAATGGATGAATCGCCAGACGCATCAAAATCGTAAAGATAATAATTGTTAGACCAAAATCACCGCCAGGAATGACGGCATAAAGTAACATCAGCAAGTTGAACAAAGGTTGTACAACAAGTAGTTCGAATATATTCACGGTGACTTACAACTCCACTTCGTAGTCAGATTTAATGTCTCTCATTGTACCAGTTTTTATCTATTTTTTATAGACGTCAGCCTCGTTTAATAATTGTCGTACAGTCGCTAATAAATCTTCTGACGGCAACGACAAAACTTCGGCTGAAAAAACAATTAACACCAAATCACTGTTTGGTTTGATGTTCGGTAATTCATGACGCATCAGTTCATACAGACGACGTCGAACACGGTTGCGACCGACTGCACCTTTGATCACCTTTTTGCTGATAACAATCGCGACCCTCGGATTTTGTCGTTTTGGATGTGCGCTATGTTTGAGCGTAATTAAATGCGACCGAACAGTATGGCCTTGTGTATAGACATAGCGTAGACTGCCGTGACCATGAAAACGATATTTGAACGCAAGCATGATTCTAGTATATAGGAGTTAGCAGGCATGAAATAAAAAATTCCGCCGAGATGGCGGAGATTTTCTAGACTGTCAGTCGTGCGCGGCCTTTGATGCGGCGGCGCTTTAGTACTGCGCGACCAGCTTTGCTGGAAATACGCGCACGAAAACCATGCGTACGAGCGCGATGGCGAGTGTGTGGTTGGTGAGTCCTTTTTGGCATAACTTTATTACTTTACATTATTTTTGATTTTTTATCAACAGCAAGGGGTTATCCACTGAAATCACTGATTTATCCACACATTTATAGATTGAGTATCGAACTGTGGAAAAGTCGCTCCCCTATTAGGTTTTTGGAATGCTGTATCTTTTACAGTTGTGGAAAAGTTGAGGTTAAATTATAGTTATGAACATAAATCGCGCCATTCGGCGGTAACAGAGACTTAAGAGGGAAAAACAAGTGCAGAACACATTATGGCAAAGCGTCCTGGGTGAAATCGAACTATCGGTTCCCCATGCGACGTTTGTCACATGGTTCAAAAACACTGAACTTGTGGAATGCACAGACGAACAGGTCACGATCGCTGTACCGAATATATTTGCCGTTCGTCAATTCCAAGTTAAATTCACCGATCAAATTCGACAAATCCTCGTCAAAAACGGTGTTGAACCAACACATATAGAATATATTGTGAAATCTAGTAGTGCCCGTCGCACGACTGTTAGTCGTGAAACAACACTGGCGACGCGACCAGAAGTTGCTGAAAATAGTTCACGACTCAC
>JAYRHL010000030.1:0-6337 GCA_041907345.1 Saccharimonadaceae bacterium (SeqCode)
ACTGATACGATTCGCCGGTGGTTTTGGTGCAGAGGCCACGGCGGCAACCAGACCACCAGAGGGCAGAATGCTATCGTGTCGAGGAAAGAGCGACATTGTATGCCCGTCTTCGCCAACACCCAGCCATATGAGGTCTAAGCGGGGTAGGCCGCTGTCGCCACGTGGTAATGTTGCCAGTTGTTGTTCATATGTGGCGGCGGCAGTACTAGAATCCTGGTCAACTTTTGGAAATAGTTTTACAACAGATAAATCACCAAGGCTTTGGTTGACAGCGCTGCCATTATTGTCGGGGCCGTCCATAGGACCGATACGTTCATCGCCGAGTAGCACGGTGACTTTTGACCAATCGATTGCATCCAGATAATTTGCAGCCAAAATTTTATATCCCAATAGTGGAGTTGTCCCGCCTGCCAGAACCCATGTCGCGGATCCCCTGTCGCGGATGGCGTCTTTTAATATGGCAACAGTTTGTTGCGCTGCCGCTTCGGCAACCAGAGTAGCATCGTCAAATATTTGGACGTTGTTCATACGACATAGTATACACTGGGCGTATGCAGATGTGGCAGTTACGACAAAAAATACATCCATCATGGATCATTGCAATCATTAGTGCCGGTATTGTGTTGGGTGCTGCAACGGTACCGGCTGTTAGGCAAGATATTTTTAGTAGTTCAAGTTGGCTGGTGGTTTGCGTAGTATTGGTAGCAATATGCCTATGGCGCAAAGCAGCGTATTTACTACCGGTTGCGATTATTGCGGGTATGCTATTCGGATTATGGCGCGGATCATTATTACAATCAGAGCTTGATGTATATCAAAAAATGTATGGCCGATCGGTCGCGCTGAACGGCACAGTAGCGGATGATTCAGACCTCGGGAAACACGGCGAGATGCTTGTACGACTGACTCATATATCGGTGGCCGATCGTGCGATTGCCGGAAAAGTCTGGGTGAGCATTGACCATGCAGGCGACATCAAGCGCGGAGATATTATACGAGTGACAGGTGTGATGAATAAAGGATTTGGTAGTTTTTCGGCATCACTCTACCAGGCAAAACTGATGCGCATTGAGCGTCCGCAGCCGGGAGACGTTGCTCGCCAGGTCCGTGACTGGTTCGCAGATTTAGTGAGAACCGGCATTGCAGAGCCGCAGGCTAGTTTGGGTCTGGGATATTTGCTGGGACAACGCCGCGCGTTACCGCCAGAGTTAACACAGGCACTCGTTGTGACCGGGCTCACTCATGTTGTTGTCGCCAGCGGCTATAACCTTACTATTCTTGTTCGACTAGCGCGTCGTTTGTTTGTTGGCGTATCAAAATATCTTGCAACAATTGCCGCATCGTCGATGATTATCGGGTTTATAGCAATTACCGGCGCCAGTCCTAGCATGACGCGTGCGGGCCTGGTTTCGGGATTGAGTCTCGCGGCGTGGTATTTCGGGCGCCAGTTCCATCCATTAGTATTGTTACCTTTTGCTGCTGCGATAACCGTCATTATAGATCCGACATATGCATGGAATGATTTGGGATGGCAATTAAGTTTCGCAGCGTTTGGAGGTGTGATGATTCTTGCCCCACTATTGCAGCGATATTTCTTTGGTGCACAAAAACCGGGTACAATTCGCCAGATTTTAGGAGAGACTATCAGCGCATCTATTGTGACGTTACCGATTCTCATGTTGGCGTTCGGACAGTTTAGTAATGTCGCACTGGTCACTAATCTACTAGTTTTACCGTTTGTCCCTTTGGCGATGCTACTGACATTTATCGCAGGGCTAGGGGCAGTTGTTTTGCCGGGGCTGGCAACGATAATCGGCGCACCCGCCCAGATATTGTTGACGTACATGACCGGAGTCGTTCATTATTTTTCAGAATTACCATGGGCACAAACAACAATAGAAATTCAATCGTGGGTTATGTGGCTGGCCTATGCGGCCATTGTCGCGCTATGTGTGTATCTGTGGCGTGTAACAAAATACAACCTGCGCGAATCAAACATAGTTGAATAACGCGACAGGGGTGGCGCAAGAGATGTAAATCGTATATAATATCCAAAAATACCGTAATCTTGAGGATAGTATGTCAGGACACAGTAAATGGTCAACTATTAAACGTGAAAAAGGCGCCAAAGACGCAAAGCGTGGTGCTGTATTCACAAAAATCGGCAATCAAATTGCCATTGCTGCACGTAGCGGTACCGATCCAACAATGAACTCGGCTCTCGCACTTGCGATTGAAAAAGCCAAACAGGCAAACATGCCGAATGCCAACATACAACGTGCAATTGACCGTGTGAACGACAAGAACGCAGCCGTTTTGGAAGAAATCACCTACGAAGGTATGGGTCCGGGTGGTGTTGGTATTATTATCGAAACAGCAACGGACAACAAAAATCGTACATTCCCAGAAGTACGTAACGCACTTGTCAAAAATGGTGGCCGCGTCGCTGATGCGGGTAGTGTGATGTTCCAATTTGATCGAAAAGGCGTCATTCGCGTTGCGGCAGCAGGTGAAGACGCACTGCTGACGGTACTCGATGCTGGTGCAGAAGACGCCGTAGAGGAAGACGGCGAACTGGTTGTCTATACTGATCAAAAAGATTTGGCAAAAGTGCGGACGGCGATTGTAGAATCTGGCTTGGATGTCAAGGATGCAGAGTTGCAGTACGTTGCGAAAAATCCTGTTGAAATTAGCGAAACTGAAGTTGCCGAAAAGGTCCTGAAAGTTCTCGATGCACTTGATGATTTGGATGATGTGGTGAACGTTCATACGAACGCCGACATTACTGCTGACATCGAATAAGCCTATGCTTGCGTCACAGCATCTTTACCGTATATTTTAAGGTATATGCGAATAGGGAGAGTGCTGTTTTGTGCATTGCTGGTATTGAGTCAGTTTCAATTTGTAGTACCCAGTGCGCATGCGATTGGGTCGCAAAATATTGTTATTAGTCACGTGATTGTCGGCGAAACCAGTAATTCAAGCTCTGAACTAATCGCGATATATAATAATGCAGATACTGACATTGATGTCAGTAACTTTTGTTTGAAAAATAAATCGCTTGTGACGGTTGCTTGTGTCGTACCTGATACAAATGGCCAAGTTTATATTCGATCACACGGTTATCTCACGGTCGCTTCATCGATATTTTCGGCGACACATAACTATACTGCCGATACAAACTATACGCTGACAAATGCCGTACAAGTAGGTGGAGATAACCTAACACTACTGAACGATCATGGTGATGAGGTCGACCGAGTCACCTGGGGTACGTCGGGCGGTGGAATCAGTGCTCAAACAAACGGGACGCTTGAGCGTAAAGTCGATCCTGTAGCTAGTAATCGTTTCGTGGATACCGATGCGATGGCGAACGATTTTATATCATTGACGACACTGACTTATCCTGCAAATGCTTCGTATGATGTGGTGACCATTGTAGATGTTTGCGCGAATATTCCTGATGTTCAGCAGCAAATGCCTGTTGGCTATTTATCGGATGAAAATGGACAGTGCCAACCGGACAGTTGTCTCAACATCGCAGGGTTACAAATTAGCGTTCCGGATAATTTTGATGCGAACGCAGATGGTACCTGTGTCGAACATGATGAGTGCGATAATCTTAGCGGCGTCCAAACGATCATCCCTGAAATGATGATTCGTAGCGGCATGAATGACTGTACGTGGAATATTCCGCAATTGCTATTAACGGAAATTCTGCCTAACGCCATTGGAAGTGACACGGGTAGTGAATTTATTGAAATTTACAATCCAACCAATCAGACTGTGGACTTGAGTTTTTATAGTGTGAAAACAGGTATTGATTCGGATAAAACACACTCATTTCCTATTGGATCAACGATCGGTCCAGGCGAATATCGATCATTTACCGATAGTGTCATGAAATTCACGCTTCTTAATACGTCTAGTCGCGTGATATTGACGGCTATCGACGATGGAACGCTGGGCGATACTGGTGTTTATGAATCGCCGGGTGACGGCGACAGCTGGGCATTGATACATGATGTGTGGCAGTATACCAATCAACCAACTCCTGGTGCGGAAAACAAATCATCGCTAGTCGCCGAGAGCTCTATCGATACAACTGATACAGCGCCAATGCCGTGTTCTGCAGGTAAATACCGTAATTTGTTAACAGGACGCTGTCGCAATATTGTGTCTGACGCATCGATATTAGCAACGTGTGATGTCGATCAGTATCGCAATCCAGAAACCGGACGCTGCAAAAAAATTACGACGACTATGGTAGCTCCGTGCAAGGATGGACAGTACCGCAGCGAAGAAACGAATCGTTGTCGCAATATTGTGACGGCCAGTGTTACAAAACCTTGTAAAGATAGTCAGTATAGAAGTGAAGAATCGGGTCGATGCCGTAATCTTCCTGTTGCTGCTGTGCCTGATGCGGCATATGCCGTCCGCACAATTAAAGACACTGGAATGGTGTTCGTTGGCTGGTGGGCACTAGGAGCAGTCGGTCTGTTGGCACTAGGATATGGCGTTTGGGAATGGCGCCGTGATATTGCGACGGTTATTCAACGTTATTTCCAAAGATAATAAGTCCAAGCCAAAACTCAGTAATTAAATTTAGTATAATGAGAAAGTAAACGAGGAGATTCCATTGGACTCATCACCAACATCCACAAAAGCTATCATCGGAATCATCGTCGTTGTATTGCTCGTTGTCGCAGCAACTGCTGCTGTAATCGCGACAGGAAACAACAAAGACAATATCACAAATGATGCAACGACTGCATTGGAGAATACAGTCACAAATAATCAACCATCTGAAGCAAAACCGTCGATTACCAGTCTCAATGATGGTACCTATACGACATCTGCTAACTATGCCACGCCCGGAGGAGTTCAGGAGATTAAACTGACGCTTACGATTTCTAAAGGCGTGGTATCGAATAGTGTAATAAGCCACGTTGCAACAGCACCCGAGGACGAGGAATATCAATCCGCCTTCGATGCTTCATATAAAACGCAGGTTGTCGGTAAGAAAATTTCTGATATTTCACTCCACCGAGTAGCGGGCGCATCCTTGACAACCGATGGTTTTAACGCAGCACTTCTGGATATCGCCAAACAAGCCCAGGTCTAGCATGTGGCAATTTGAAGCCATCGGAACAAAGTGGTCGATTGAAACGCCCAACGATCTTTCGCAAGATACGAGGGCAGCGATTGAAGAACTGATCGAAAATTTCGACAAAACATATTCTCGGTTTAGAGAAGATTCATTAATAACAAAAATATCCCGTCATGCTGGTACCTATACATTTCCAGACGATGCGGCAGAACTAATCGGATTGTACCGGCGATTGTATCGTGCAACGGACGGTGCGATGTCGCCACTGATCGGGGCGAGTTTGTCGAATCTCGGATACGACAAAGACTATTCATTGCAAATGAAGGAGTCGGTACATGTTCCTCGTTGGGAAAGTAGTCTCGACTGGAATGGAACAACTGTGACAGCGCACCAACCGGTACTTTTAGATTTCGGAGCCGTAGGAAAGGGATATCTGGTCGACCTCATAGCGATAGAGTTAGAATCGCAGGGGGTGAGAACCTATACGATTGACGCAAGTGGCGATATTCGTCATCGTGGAAATGAGTATCAAACAGTCGGACTTGAGAATCCTCACGATGAATCGCGCGTGATTGGAATAATGTCCATCAAAAACCAGAGCCTATGCGCATCCTCAACTAATCGACGACGGTGGGGCAAGCACCTTCACCACGTTATTGATGGCAGAACGGGTATGCCAACAAACGATATCTTGTCGACATGGGTCATATCGTCATCGACGGCAATGGCTGACGGGCTCGCAACGGCACTATTTTTTGTCGGTCCGGAAAAACTTGAGGATTGGGATTTCCAGTATGTACGTTTGCATACAAATGGAAAAATTGAGCATTCTGAAGGATTTGTGGGAGAATTATTCATATGAAAGAATTACGAATCTGGCTCGACGCACTTTTAGGGAAAGTGACAATGTACAGGCTAGTGATTTACGGGCTATCGGCTATAGCGGTGTGGGCATTTGGTCTGATGGCAGTTGGATATTTGTCGTATTCCCCTGCGGTATTTTTACTCAGTACGGCGCTGATTGTGCTGACATCGTATGCCAGTAACAAACTGTTTGGTTGGTTATTCGGTGTACGGCCCTATGCCGAGTCGGCGATTATTACTGGATTGATTCTTGCACTCTTGTTTATGCCGCCACACAATATTCTGGGCTATATTGATCTGATGTTGGTCGCCGCTATTGCGAACGCGTCAAAATACATTCTCGTGTTTCGAGGCAAACATATC
>JAYRHL010000031.1:0-38623 GCA_041907345.1 Saccharimonadaceae bacterium (SeqCode)
CTTGTCATGAGGGAGGCATAGAATGCATACGTACATAACGGCGGAAGATTTGGGGTTAACGATCGAAAAGAAGGAGCGAGTAATGTTCAAATGGTTTCTCGCTTCTTATTTATTTGGGAAACGCATTCAACAAGATATTGCACGGCAGACGTGGGAGGTATTTATGAAGCATGGCGTTGATACGCCAAAAAAGATTTCTAGTCATTCATGGCAGCAGCTGGTTGATTTGCTCGGTGAAGGACACTATCGGCGCTATGACGAATCGATGGCGCATCACATGATTGAGATGTCACGTCAACTGATGCGTGACTATCACGGGAACATACTGACGATGTTCGATTGTTGTAATGATGAAAAAGAATTCACAAAAAAACTCATGAAATTAAAGGGCGTTGGCCCGAAAACGGCCGAGATCTTCATGCGCGAAGCTCGACCGGTATTGGCTCCGGCAGGATAATAACAAAGGAAAAGCCGCACTCTGGGAGTGCGGCTTTGTCGCCAATTTAGCGAACCGGAATATTATTCCGGCAGGTCGAGTGGTATTTGCAGGGCGGCAATCGTTGTCGCCAGGGCGTCATATTGTCCAACCAGCATGCAGAATTCGATAATCTGTGCCGGGCTGTAGAAATGAGCTAACCACTTGTGTGATGTCGGTGACAGCGTACGGTCGTTGACCAGCTCGTCGACGATACGCAGTAACGTTTCTTCGCGTGTCACACCTTTGGGGCGAGGACCGGTGGCGATACGTTGTTGCAGATCGTTGTCGAGACCATGGTGTTTGCCGATACGACTATGGTGCTGCAGTTCGTACGTGCAACCACGCAAATGTCCGACACGCAGAATCACCAGTTCGGTGTCACGACGGGGCAGTTTACCCATTCCCAGTAGGACACCGGAAAACGGCAGCCATACCCAGAACAGTCGTTTGTGCTGACCGAGAACATTGAACAAATGCATGTGTTTTGCGTGTACCGACCGGGCGGCAACACGACAGATGACCCAGTTAACGAAACCGAGGTCGCGCAACCGTCGATCTGAACGAACGCGCTCGACTGATTTTGTCATAGTACCTCCGTGAGATGCGGTTGTTTGACCGTATACCACCTAGGTGTAACGGTCAATCGAGCCGACTCGACCGCACCGGACTCATACGATACAGTTGCAATCAGTACACCTTCGTTGTCGGCGGTGAGTGACACAAGGAGCGGAACGCTACCCCTTGAGGGTATGGTGGTTTGCAGCCAGTGCGATTGCCACAGATTTTGATTGACGGTGTATTCCAACAACCATTGACGTCGATTGTTTTTTGCAGGGACGTTACGTAACTGTGCGACCGCGAGGCCGCTGCCGGGAACGAACGTTGTCGCCAAGCTAATAACTGACATAGGTACTTCCAATCCGTCGTGGAGTAGACACTAGAAAGGATACAGGAACTGTCTATTAATGGACAAGCGCAAGCATTATTTCTTTTTGTCCATAATTGGTTCGTCGTAAGTGACGGATTTGACGCCGGGTTCTTTGCGACGGACTAATTCAGCAATCGTATAGACCTCTGGTAGGATGTTTTTGCTGCTGAGGTCAGACCATTGCAGGGTGCCATAGTGCGACTGCATGCCTTCGAGCTGTTCGCCACGATCAGGCAGGCGATAACTGTAAACGAACGCAATCGTGTGAACGAACAAATCGCGTGATGTATGTTCGAGATACTGAAAATCTAACACACCGGCAAATTCGATATCATTTGCCTCTATTGATGTTTTTTCGGATAGTTCGCGTAGAGCCGCCTGTTCGAGTGTTTCCCCTTGATGTACCAACCCAGCAGGGACACAATTCCACCCAATAAATGGTGGGTAATTGCGACGGAGCAACAGGACTTTGCCATCGTTATTGGTGACATAGATGGCGGTAATAAATACGGGGTTATTCGATGTCTCACCCTCAATATTTTCTTCGTACTGGAGGGCTTTGAGCGCTTTTCGGGTAGGAATGTATCCACCTTCGACGAGGGTAATGAATTCGGCCTGCAATAGCTTTTTGAGGTGGTACGAAAACGTGTTATTCGGTATTTGGGGTGGCTGCAGCTGAGAAAAACGCTGAGGCGAACGATGCGCCAAGCTCAAAATAATTTCTTTCTGAATATGATGTAGGTCTCTACCAACCATAACGAACGCCCTTGTTTCCCCTGAATAACTACTTTTTTCGGCTATTGATTTGGTGCCAGTATAGCACGTCAACAAAAATGACTCAACACATGTTGAGTCAGGATTTGTTGAGTCAACATGTGTTGAGTCAGTCAAAAATGTCTATATTTCTTAAAGCTTATGTGCGATACTGTCAGCAAAGGGAGCGTGAGGACGAAAACAACATGCGGGTGGCCACCACAACAGATTGTGGATGAGTCGCCTCCTTTTTTATAAAAAGACCACTAACAAAAACGAACGATAAGGGGTAAAACGTAATGGCACGACGCAAATCACCAGAAACGGGCGCAAACATTCACCAAGAGGTAAAGCCTGAGGTAGCAGGATTTGTAGAAGCGGTGGAGGATCAACTAGAGGAGCATCCGGGAGAAGCTCGATTGGCTGAAATTTATGAAGATGGCAATCCTATTGTCTCTCGTCATGACCCTGAAACAGAGGTCGTTGTCAGCTCTATCCGCAATGACTACCAGATTGGTTATAAAGATGCCAATGGTGATGCTCAGGTCATGGATCTGCGTAAAATTTCTGTCAAAACTCGTCCTCGCCCAACACTTGATGATCTAGTCGCCAAACCTGTTGTGCCTGCCATCATCAAACCAAGCCGCGCCAAGATTCCTAACCGCGACCACAAAACGATCTTTGTGTTCGGTGACGCGCAGATTGGTTATCGTCGCATTGACGGTGAATACGTACCAATACATGACGAAACGGCTATCTCTGCAGCTGTTGCATTAGCGCGACACCTGCGCCCTGACGTCGTTGTTGACCTCGGCGATACCGTCGATTTCGCCGAATTGTCACGATTCCCGGCCGATTCAAACCATTTTTATACCGGCACATTGCAACGATCATTGCAGCGAACGCACGAAATGTATGCGGAATTCACCGCAGTGACACCGGGTGCAACTCGCGTCGCAGTCGATTCGAACCACGTCAAACGCCTCGACAGCTATTTCTTGAACCGCACTCCAGTTGTTCATGGACTAAAGGCAACGAACAACAAATACCCACTACTATCGTTCCCGAACCTCGTCGACCTCGACGATGCGAAATGGGAATTTGTCAGTGGCTATGAAGGTGCCGAGTATGAATATGCTGACGACCTCGCATTTATACACGGTCGTTATGCGGTCAGTAACGGATCTACTGCTGCGAAATTATCAAAAGAAAACCACGATCGCAACATCGTTCAGGGTCACAAACACTCGATTGAAAGTCACTGGTACACTGATCGACGTGGCCGAAAATTTGGCGCATTTGTTTGCGGTGCTATGTGTCGTATTGATGGCGTTGTTCCTAGTTACCACTCATCAATCCAGGTCAGCGGTCAACCAAACCGACGGTTCGAGAACTGGCAAAATGGCGTTATGGTGATTCATGATTACGGCCAGGGTAATTACCAGTTCGATCAGGTGCCAATCAATAATGGCGTCATTCACTACAACGGCAAACAATTTGTCGGCGAAGCATAGAACAAACAGTAAATAGGAATAGGGCGTGATAGAGCAACGAAAGGTGCCGCGCGGTTGGAATAGGCACCACACACTGTATTATCGGCGAAGTTACGAAAGTAGGCGTGACACACGTCAGTGGCGTGAACATGCTACGATGATCATTCCGATGGACATATATCATCACAATTTGTTGCATGTGAACACGCCGCCGGTTCACAAACTAGCGACGCCCGAACTGACCCAACGAGCAATCGAATGGTGTTTTTTGTTGGATGATGATCCCGACACGATTACACCCCTAGAGGGATTTACCAGTATGCGCGATGAATTCCGTGATTATCACCGTAGGAATTCTCAATCAGCTTTGGGCCGCGAGGCGTTGCGGTTTGCTGATCAGTTCACGCAACAGTTGTCATTTATGCGCGAAATACCACACTATTAGAGACGGGAACTTGCGACAGATTTAGTAATTCTGGTATGATAGTCATAACCACAATAGAGAAATGGAGAGACGAGAATGGATAACGGACCTTTTCGTATGCAACAACCTACAGAAAGAAACGACGAAAGTAAACCAGAGCCAGCTCGTCGAGAGCCGGAGCACATATCCGCAAAGCCGGCAAGAGATCAAGAAGGGCCAAAGTTGGTACATCGACCCGCAAAAGTACGCCCCGTGATCGGTGGTGACGAACAGCCATGGAGGCGGTTTATTGTACCGGGTGGGATTGCAATCGCTGTCGTAGTGGCAGTAGTTGTTGCGTGGAACCTTGTGTCTGGAATGTTTGGCACTGGTCTTCCAATTGACGGCAGTAAATATCAAGCGGTGTTTTTTACGAATGGCCAGGTGTATTTTGGCAAACTTCAGCAGCTTAATTCCGAGTATATGAAACTAACAGACATATTTTATCTCCAAACGCAATCTACAGATTCTGCGGACTCGAAAAATCCACAGCAAACATCGTCGCAGGGCAACCCAACGCTTGTGAAATTAGGTGATGAGCTACATGGACCAGAAGACGCCATGATTATCAGTAAAGAACAGGTGCTGTTTTACGAAAATCTCAAAAACGACGGTAAAGTTGCAAAATCTATCGAGAAATTCAAGAAACCGAATTAGTATTTCAACGCCGACTGCTGTAGATAGTTAAGCGATTTAATATATTGAACCCAGTCTTTTTCGTCAACCTTTTTTGCTGTCTTTATCAGAATTAGTAAATTCTTTTTAGTAAGTAGGGCTGACTGCGGGCCCTTGGATGACGTACCAATATAAACGACGGTATCACCAGCATTTATTTTGTTTGTGGCACTGAATTTTTTTGCAAGTTCTGCTAATTGCTCGCTAACATTTGGTTTAAACGATGCGGGAAGTTCTTGTTGACTGACGCTAATTGGTACGTCGCCAATCATGTCTGAATAGGCGAATACTGGAGGTTTATTGGGCGGACTAATACGATTCCAACCACCAAGCGATTCGATAGATTTGCCGTCAGGTATAACTGTTTCGTAATGGGGACTACCGGCAACTTTAGCAGGATCTGTACCATCGGCGGCAGTATGGGTCCGTAACCCTATGGCCAGCGTTCCCGCTGCGGCAATAATAATCACTGCGGCGACAATGCCAGCACGTTGTTTGAACGATAGATCGCGCGCATAATCAACAATTTCTAAACGAGTCGGCAAATTGAATTTGGTAAAATCTGAAAGTTTCGGAAACGAATCAAGGTTGATACTGATGTCGATTGTTTTTGGCTGAGGCGGCGTAGGGGGGTTGTGGTCGCGAGATGATCGTGGTCCGCGGCCGCTATTGTCACGCTGAGGAAGACGAAGCCTGCGCCGGTCTCTGTCGTATCTTCTTTCTCGATAGAATTTCATGTTCGCCTCAATTCACTAGTACCTATATTTTAGCATAACAGGGATAGAACGGCCAACGCGCGACTAATTGTTATTACTGTAAGTAAAATTGAGGTTGCTGACATAGGCATTTGCATCGTCTTTGGACGTGAGGTTAATGCGTACGAGCATACTTTCACCAGGCTGGAATCCACAAGCGGATGGGTCTGCACCACCGCTGGCGGTGCCCGTTTGCCAGGTTGTTTGGCTGCCCGTTGAAACGGATACAGCCGATCCGCAGGATGTCAGACCACTACTATTGTTGCGGTAGATTTGGTAGGTGACCGCAGAATCTGCGCTATCTGTGCGACCCTTTAGCGAGGTTGAACCGGCAACGAATTCTTTGAAATTGGACGGCAGTTGATAGGTGATATAAATACCACGAGTTTGGTCAGTTGATTGTGACGACGTCCACTGATAGAAGTTGAATGTTTCGTTAGTGCCGCAGATTGTTGGTTGGCTGGAACTGCCATCATTGATATTGAGCGTGTCTGAACAGAGGTCTGAGGTGATAGTGCCGATATCATTACCATTCATAACGGCATTCGCATACTCCGGACTGAGAGTAATAAAGGTATCCGGTGCGGCACCACAGGCACCCCAGCCGTCGGCTTCGTAACACTGCACTTTACCAATAGTCGTGTCATAGTACATGCTACCCAGCAGTGCATCATCACCCGATTCACCCGGAGCTTTGGCACTCTTGCCGAGGGTCAAGTAGGTCGCGTTCGTACCAGCCGTGTCGCCACCAATTTGAACGTTCGATGTTGCGTTGGTGCGCGTGACGGTAAGGTTATCAACGTAGTATGTTCCGTATTCATCACTGGAGGTGATGAAGATACTATTGTTTGCGGTAATGCCACTAGAGGAGGCTGTGAAATTACAGCTAATTGTTGTCCAAGCTGACGAGGTTACGGCAGACTCGCCACACCATACCCATGATGGATTATCCATGTCGCCGTCAGAAATGTAGTAGGCGCCAATTGCCGCAAAGGAACTGCTCTCGGCACGTACCTTAACCGACATGCTATAGCCGACTCCTGGAGTAAGTTGGAGGCCAAGTCTGTTGAGCGTTCCAGACCATGTGTTCTGAGTGACGACTTTTACGGAGGCACTTCCCGCATAGATGTTGTTGCCGGCAGTTGTATGGCGCGTGACAGTAGCATCCCAGCTGTTACTCCAGGTGTTTGCAGGGAACGTGGTAGATGATCCGCCGGCTGTTTCGGCTCCACCGTTTGTTGCAAGCTCTTTGGCAACGAGGCTATTAACCGCGAAGAGCTGTGCGGATGCGGACGTTTGAACGGACAAGACGCTGTTGCTGGTCGGGTTGCCGCTGTAATCTCGGATAACCAGACCATCGCCAGTAGAGGTATTTGAAACGAGAATATTTGCTTGTCCGGTTGTTTGGACTTGACTATCGTATGCGGACTGGAGGTCACTAGGTCCTCCCGTACCTGCAACCGTCCAAACACTGCCGGTCCACACGAGGGTTGTCGTGTACGTCTTTTTCATAGGGATGGTTTGCTCAATACCGCTACCGCCACCAACGTTTGCTTTTAGAATAAAGTCATAAGATCCTTCGGCAGCGCTGACATATATAACACGTCCTGCAGCGTTGCTACCAAGAGATGGTGAACCAAGGGTGAATTCGACGTTGGCCGCAGTTGCGTTGAGATTAATGACGCCTCTTCCATCGATGTTCGCTTGGGTTACGCTGGTGCTCGACGATGCAGACTGTGTGGTTGCCTGATAGAACGTTGGCGTGTTGATGACAACCAAACCAGTTGAACCGCTAGAGTTGGCAGTACCACCATTAAGGATCAGGTTGCCTCCGTTACCGCCACCATTTGTGTCGCCGCCCTGGATGGTAATTGTTCCGCCCTGTGCTGCTGCCCCGGTGCTGGTAGTACCCTGGATAGTAAAGCTACTAGCGGTTACTGCTTGGCCGGTGTTATCGGCGTTACCGAGGTAGAGCGTGTTGCCGCTACCAGAGAAGCGGGCGCGCTGTGTACCATTGGTAGCGACAGTTGTATCGTTTTTGGACATGATTTCTGTATAACCACCACTGGCGGAACCGCCCGTTCCAATGGCGATGTTGGTTGTGCCACCTGACGTATTGTTATTACCAATATTGATTGTTTGAGTACCGCTGCTGAGGGCGCGACTACCGATTTCGATGTATGCGTTGTTAAAGGTACCAATAAGTACACTACCTGCACTTCCGGTGCCGCTGCCGTCACCACCCTGAATAAATACCGCACCACCGTTTGCATTTGTACCGCCCGCATGACCACCGGCAATAATCGTGTTGCCGCCGTCACTTCCGCTACCACTGCCGCCATTTCCACTTTGGATCAGCAGACTTCTACCGACCGTACCCGAATCGGAACCACCAACGATGATCGTATGATCCTGGGTATTGCCTAGTTGAACATCACCATTATTTTTAACGATAAATTGGTCAATGCCACCACCTTGTAATTTCAAAAATTCACCGTTTGTTCCGGTTTTATTGAGGAAGATGCTTGCACTGTTGTTGATTGTGTCTTCCTGGACACCTTGTGACAACTGGACAAAGTTTTGAGCCGATTTGCCGCTAAATAGCATGGAGTTAAGGGCAAACGGAACAGATGTTAGGCGCTGCATTGGCAGCATTTCGCCATCTGCCGTACATGGTGAACTGCCGAATGTCGTACACGCCGTTGCTGATCCGGCGATATTCATCGACAGCCACATTTTGTCATCGTTCCAATCAATACCGCTGAACGGGCTAACCGATCCGAGATCGACAGTAAAGTAACCATTTTTTACTTCGACACCACTGGTGCCGCCGTTATTGATGCGGGATTCGGTCCATAGCAGTGTGCTGGATGGACTGCCGGTCGAGTTGCCTGTGCTTTGTCCATCGCCGCCCTTATACAGTTTGAACTGGATGTTGTAGTGTCCATCGACGACCGCACCACCGGTTGGGTATTGTAGTCGTCCTTGGAAGTTAATGGTTTGGTTGACGCCCGGTGTCGCAAACGAGACATGACCTAATAATTGCGTTGTAGTTAACGCAACGAATAACGTAAGTAGGCCTGCTATACGCAGTCCATGACGCTGTTTAAAAATAGTGGAGATGATACACCACACGGTCATTTTTTTGAGTTTTTCTTTTTACTTTTTCCCTGTTACAGGGGGTAAAATGTTTGTCTCACTTGTGACGTGTGGTGGGCCATCAAAGCTTGTGTTTATTGTAACACAAGCACATTAGAGCTACAAGATACCAGACCGCTTTTTCTTTTCAAAAGCCAGCCCTATAAACGATTGAAAAACCGTGAAATAACATTTTTCGAAGAACAAGCATGATGGAGACGCCGCATCAGTTGATGACGTGTCAAATCAATAATATTGTGCGACGTATGAGAAATGTCTCAATATTGACATAAGAGTGAGCGGGAGATAGAGATCAGGAACCGCCCTGGACGCGACATATATTTGATAAAAAGTTCGAGAAGTAAAGAGGTGTACTGGCGGCGATCTTTACATAAAAACATAACTATGAAAATTATCAACTACCATACCATATATTTTTTGCACACATTGTGGATAAATATATAACAGAGATAAAATGACTATTGATACTTTCAAAAATATGTTGTGCGACTATATGCACGGCGATTGGGCTGGTGGGCGAACATCACAATATATAGTCACGGATTTATCACGGTTATGGTATAATGAGCGAAAGTATACAATGGGAAAACTAAAGGGGCCTCATCAACCGTGAAAGTATCTCGCGCGATCCGAAATACAACAGCTGCAATTGCAGTATTTTGTTTGGTTGCGGCAGCTCCTGCGGCTGCTGTTACATATGGTGGCGGCGGCGTGCAAGGCTATGCTGCCGATACGCCGCTGGACAATGGTACGATCGTGCAGCTTTCTGGCAAGACGGGTAATCGCGTCAAGGTAGCGATGCAATCTGAGCTGCAAAATATGTTCGGGGTTACAGTAGATCGTAACCAACAGACGGTGACGCTGTCTAATGAGGGACTTGAAAACCAAGTGTACGTAGCTGTCTCTGGGACGTATAACGTACTCGTAAGTACCCAAAACGGGCCAATCGCAACAGGCGACTATGTCACCCTATCGGCGATCAATGGTGTTGCCATGAAGGCCGGATCTGTCGATGATCAAAAGACCGTGTTTGGTCGCGCGCAGGCACCTTTTGACGGCAAGGGAGTCGTGTTGGGTACAACGACGCTCAAAGATACAACTGGCAAGACTACCAAACCCGTTCAGCTTGGATCAATTCCAGTGTCGATCAACATCATTCGTAACCCGAATGAAAAAAGCACCAAAGTAAAGGTACCTGAGTTACTGGAACGAATCGGACAGGCAATTGCCGAAAAAGAAGTGAACCCAATCCGCATTTACCTCAGTCTTGCTATTGCAACGATTAGTTTGCTTGCAGCAATTGCCGTACTCTATTCAGGCGTGCGTAGCAGCATTATCTCAATTGGACGTAACCCAATGTCGAAAAAGTCGATATTCCGCGCACTCCTAGAAATCGTTCTGACAAGCATTTTGATTTTGGTTATCGGACTTTTTGCGGTATATTTACTACTGAAACTATGATGGGCATACAGGTGGGTTAAACGAACATGGGTATTTTTCAAAAAAAACAATCTGACGAGGAACTAAACGGTCCCCTTCACTTTTTTGATGATTATTTTCGTGAAGACCTGCGTAATAAAGCGCGAGAATATTTTGAAAAAGCTATCGATGACAACGTTCTGCTGTTTAAAAAGGACCTTGAAACAACAGTTGAGCACATAAATAACGATTTGAATCAGCGCATCTCGACGCAGCTTGATGGCGCCATCAAGCAAATAAACGCAGACATCACTCGCCAAATCGATGAACAGTTTGTTGAGTATGGTAAGGCGATGAAAGAGGCGCAGGACGTCGCGATCACGTCAATACAAGAGCGCGAAAAGGCACTCGAGGAGAACCATCAACAGCTCAGTGATGCACTCCAGAAGAGTATCGCTAGTCAGGATCAGATGCTTGTTGCAACATACAAAGAAAATGCAGCAAAGATTGCTCAGATGAATCAAGCGCAAGCACTTGCACTGCAAATGCTCAACCAGAGTGTTCAATCATTTCAACAGCAACAGCAGCAACTTGGTGCAACAATGCAAGAGGCTGTTGCCAAACAGGAGGCAATGTTGTTGGGTGCGTTTGAAGAAAACATGGCACAGATTGTCGAACACTACATTCTCGGTGCCCTGGGCGAACAGTTTGATCTAAAAGCCCAGTTACCAGGAATTATTCAACAGATGGAAACAAACAAAAAGACCATCGTGGAAGACATGACATTATGATTGTAGAATCACAAACAAAAACGTATACCGAATTTATATTGCCACCGAGTATAGTGACACGGACAGATCTGTCGCGTCTCGTATCTGAGTTTGAATGGGTTGATAATGAGCTGACATCTTCGGCTGTACGTTCAAAAACTGGAGCCGCAGCGGCGCCACACCCTGCAGTTACGGCGACGCTAGAAGCATTTATGTTAGCCAATCAGCTGACGTTCGGCACAAGTCTAGAGCGAACGCAATTAATTCAGCAGCTTCGTTTGCTGAAAGACAAAGTGCCTATTATGCATATGACATTTGCCGTTGAGGCAGATCGTGAAAGTTTAGAAAATCTCGTAGCATGGATTCGTACATCGATACACCCACAAGCGGTAGTGTCTATTGGTCTGCAGCCTGCTTTGGTAGCGGGCGTGTATTTACGTACCCCAAATAAGGTTCATGATATGAGCGTTCGTACCCTGCTTAAGAGCCGACGATCGATATTGATCAAAGAACTGGAGGCGTCTCGTGGCCGGAGTTAAATCGAAAATTTTTGAAAAACTTGTTGCCGCCGGTAATCCTGTCGGTGAAATTATTGGTATTGATTCGTTCATGGTGAAAGTAAAGGGTCTTCAGCCGACCAACGTTCATGCTGTTGTTCGGTTTGAAGATGAAACGCGCGGATATGTACACCATGTTTATGAGGATCACGTAGTGGTCATGAAACTTGATCCAACACCATTAAAAATCGGTAACGTTTGCGTCATCGAGAGTACTGAATTATTGACAAAGGTAGGAAAAAATTACATTGGTCGCGTCGTGAATGCTTTTGGTGAGCCAATTGACGGGAAGGGTCCGATTGAACCGGACGCCGAGTGGGATGTGTTCCACGGTGCGCCAATGCTTTATGAGCGAGAACTACTTGATACCCAGTTAGAGACGGGAATTACGGTACTAGATATTAACTTTTCTTTGGTTCGTGGCCAACGTATGGCCGTGTTGGGTGATGGCAAAGTCGGTAAAACCGCGATGACCACTCAGATCGCGATAAATCAGAAGAATTCCGATATCACGGTGATCTATGTGTTGATCGCAAAACGACAACGTGACGTTGCTCAGTTGGTTGATCGTCTAGAGAAAAACGATGCCATGAACAAGGCAATTATCATCGTGACGAATATGTTCGAATCATTGATTCTGACCTATCTGGCACCATATATTGGCGCGGCACACGGCGAGTATTTTTGGCAAAAACTGGCCATGGACACACTGGTTATCTATGACGACCTTACAAGCCACGCACAGGCATATCGCGAAATTTCACTTATTGCCGGCGTGAGTCCCGGTCGCGATAGCTATCCGGGCGACATGTTTTATACGCACTCGAGCCTGGTCGAACGTGCCGGTCGTATCGAGTCCAATCACGCAAGTCAGACAATCTTGCCGATTATATATGCACCGGGTGGCGACATCACCGCCTATTTGCCAACGAACGTCATGTCGATGACCGACGGACAGTGGATTTTGGATTCTAAGATTTTCAAAGATACCATGCGTCCGGCAGTGAGCACTGGCCTATCGGTCACCCGTGTCGGTGGTGTCGGCCAGAACAAGCGCCAAAAGGCTCTCGCGGCGACTCTCAACAAAACACTTGCCGGATATCGTGTTGCCGAAGAATACGCTCACTTTGGTACTGAACTATCACCAGATGCACAGGCTGACTATGACAAAGGTAAGATGTTGTTCAAACTTATGAACCAGGGTATCGGTGAGGGCTATAGTTTGGTAGATCAACAGTTCCTATTGGATATTGTGTTAAATTCAAAACCTGCTGAAATCATCGACATTCCGAACCTCAAATTAAAGGTCAAAGAATATTCCAGCCAGTTGCAGGAGGACAAAGACCTCAAAGGAAACTTTGACGAACTACGCGATGCACTAAAGGCTATCGTGGTAACTATCGACGAAAAGAAAGCTGCAGAACTCGCCAAAATTGCAGCAGCCGAAGAAGCCAAAAAGAAAGAAGCCGAAGCAGCAGCAGCCGAAGAAGCAGCCCAAAACGGTACTCCGCCACCAGCAGCGGGCGGCGATGTAAAGGCAGAGGAAAAACCTGAGGCGGCAAAACCGGAAGAAAAGCCAGCCGACAAGCCGACAGAAAAGGCTAAGGAAGTTGCCGGGGAAACGGTAAAGAAATCATGAAACGACCACTAGAAATCAAAGCCGAAGAGGCATCAATGCGCACCATCGTTAGTTTGACGAGTGCATTCGAGAGCCTGTCGAGTATGCAGATTGCAAAGACAAAGAACAAGGTACTAATTAGTAACCAGTTCTTTGACGAAGTGTGGAACATTTACAAACAAATTCGTATGGATGTGATGTTTAATTTTGGTCGCGAGCAGGATGAAAAGCCGATTGACAAAGAGTTACTTATACTGATTACGGCGAGCGGTGGACTGAGCGGTGACATTGACCAGCGACTGATAAAAAAATTCCGAATGTATTACGACGAGAACAAACACGATATTTTGGTTATCGGTCACCACGGCGCATCGCAATTAGACCAGGTTCACATTAAATATACGATGTATTTCGATCTGCCTAAAAAAGATTACATTAACGTTGATCCACTGATGGAAATCATCAAAAAATACGCTCGCAGCCGCATATTCTATCAGAACTATGTGTCACTGTCACAACAAGAAATCAAAGACGTTGACCTGAGCGAAGTCGTGTCGAGTAAGGGGCGCGTGGCAGACTTGGATACGATCGGTGATGACACGATCAGCGAAAAGAATTATATTTTTGAACCAAACTCGTATCAAGTCGCTGCTTATCTGGAGACGTCAATTTTGAGACTGACGTTGGCGCAGTTTATTTATGACAGTCGATTGGCGCAAGTGGCAAGCCGTTTCAGGGCAATGACGGCCGCCAAAGAACGTTCGATTGAAACAGCGAATGATTTGCATATGAAATATAGTCGCGCTAAACGTGCAATGGTGGACGTCCGATTGAAAGAGAGTTTGGCTGGGCTAAAGAAAATTCGTGCAGGAGGGGCTGAATAGTATGAGTAAAGGTGTCGTTCGCGTTCTGAAGGGTCTCGTCATCAAAATCCAATTTGATGAGGATATGCCTGATGTCAACGAAATGGTGTTCGTTGATAACGAGAGCAAGACGCCGTTGTTGGTGTATAGCGTCGATCATGGCGATACGGCGCTCTGTCTGAATATTGCAGGCGATATGAGTATTCAAAAAGGAGAGCTAGTGACACGAAGTGGTCACAGTCTCGAAATCCCCGTCGGTCACGAAATGGTTGGACGCGTCTGGGATGCCATGGCTCGTCCAATTGACGGCAAGCCGCAGTTGGATGAAGCGACCTTGGCGAAAATGCCAAAACGATCGATATTTCGGCCGGAGTTCCAGGAAACATCGCTGGCCAACCGTCCGGATGAAATCCTCGAAACAGGTATCAAGGTCCTCGACTTTTTTACCCCATTTGTCAAAGGTCGCAAGATCGGTATTATCGGAGGTGCCGGTGTGGGCAAGACAGTATTGACAATGGAGATGATCAACAATGTCGCGACGGGATCTGGCGCACTTAGTATCTTTGCGGGTATTGGTGAACGTATCCGTGAGGGTCACGAGTTGTACAAAACATTGGACGACAACGAATTACTCAAAACCACTGCTATGTTCTTTGGTCAGATGAATGAAAACCCCGTCCAGCGTTCATTGATTGCCCTGAGCGCGATTACATTGGCGGAATGGTTCCGTGACGATCAGAAAAAAGACATCCTGCTATTTGCCGACAACATGTATCGCTATATTCAGGCCAAAAACGAGCTATCGACCATTATTGACCAGACGCCGTCCGAGGGTGGTTATCAGTCAACGATTTTCTCTGATATCAAGGCAATGGAGGACCGTTTGACGACCAACGAAAACGGATCAATCACTGCCCTACAAACCATTTACGTCCCCGCCGACGATATGTCCGACCCGGCCGTCCAGTTGATTGGACACGAACTTGACTCGACGATCGTTTTGTCACGTGCGGTGGCCGCACAAGGTATTCGTCCGGCGGTCGACATTATGGCATCTAGCTCGTCACTGTTGACGCCAGAAATCGTGGGGGACAGGCACTACATGCTGCACACTCGTGTTGAAGCAATTTTGCAGAAATATGAATCGTTGAAGGGTATCATCGCCATCATCGGTGAATCAGAACTATCGGCCGAAGACCGCGACGACTACAACAAGGCAAAGAAACTGATCCAATACTTCAGCCAGCAATTTAATGTGATGGAAAAAATGACTGGTATTCCCGGTGAATTCCATACTCGCGAAGATACGCTGAACGGCATCGAGGAAATAATTATCTAATGCCAAATTCGACCGAACAAACGAGTGGGTCTCCGGCGGGTGCTAGTACGGATACGCCGCGTTTGGATCCGAAACGAGCAATTATGGCTGCCAAAGTCTATGCACCGTTCAAAGTCTATTTTGAAGGAGATATCTATAGTTTGAGCGCGGTTAATGCGGTTGGTCCATTTGATATTTTGCCTCATCACCGAAACTTCTTGTGTATGCTTGTGCCGTGTACGTTAAAGTTACAGACTCTTCACGGTGAACAAACCATCAAAATATCTCGTGCACTAATGCACGTAAAGTCGGATAGAGTTGTTGTTTTTGTTGATGTTTAGCCCGCAACAAAGTAATCAAATGAGAATGACTTGTTTGCCGTAGGAGTGTTACTGCTGCAGAGATTAAAGCCAGTTGAGCTGCGCTCGATGTAATAATCGAGACCGCCGGCAGCACTGCCTATAGGGGTCACGATAACGCGCGGTTGGCTATCATAAGCTTTATTAAAGTTGACTCGTACAAAGCACCCTGTGCCACTTGTTCCTGTGCCGGTGTTGATGTTGACAGTACCAGACGCATCGGACCCATTAATAGATACAGAACTGCCACCGCCGATAATTCCCGACCCGATTATTGTGCGCGTCGGCGTCGTACCAACGAATGATACATGGTTGTTGATCTGCAGAATTCCACTACCAGTAAGGACTAGTTTGGATACGGTGATTTGTGATGCCGTGACAGCACCTCCAAAAGACGATGTTCCGGCAACGTTGAGGTCGCGCATAGTGGTACTTCCTTGGATAGCGACACTTTGTGCAACCTGGAGGCTATTAATCTGTGCGGTTCCGAGATTTGACGTTCCCGATATAGTAAGGTTGGGCCCCTGTATGCTGCCGCCAGTTTGGAAATTACCGGCGACATTGAGGTTGCCGCGTGTGAGTGTTTGGCCGGAAATCACTGCATTACCTTGAATTGTAAGGGTCTGCGCTGCGCCACCGACCGTTGTATCACTATTGGCGAGTTGTTTCAGTGCCTCTTGGGTGAGTGCCTGGCTGGTGACTTGTGGAACAGTGGGTGTTTTTTGGCTATTAAGATAGTTCACGATCGTCACGATTGCTGCGATAACTACAAGCAACAGGAAGATAAGTAGATAAACATTTACTTTACGTAAAAACTGCTTAACGGGCGACAGTTTTTTCTCTGGTTCGGTAGACGACTGGGCACTCGGATTGTTGGCCGCTTTTTCAGTCGCCTCTTGTTCAAGATCTTCTGGAGTACGACTAAGTGCATCAGCAGGTGCCTGCTGTCCTCCATTGGGTGCTGACGCGTTTTTGTTCTTGTCCGATTCCATAGTTTGTTGTTATTTTATTACGCTTATGTATAGATTACTATACTTGCCGGATTGACGCTAGTGAGCGATAATATAATAAAGCTTATGCGAGTAAAGAGATTTTGGGGATTGATACGAAGCACGCTACTGCTCGTGGCGATTTTTGTTAGCGCTACAGGTACGGTCTATGCGACGACGTCTAGCTCGTCAAACTACAAAGTATCCGAAACGCAATTCGGTGGTGGGGCAACGCAACAAGCGTGCTCGAATCAATACTGTGGCCAGGTAACTATTGGCAATATTTCTTCGGATAGAGACGTAGGTAGTAGTACGGCATCTTTTGAGCCGATTACACCTGGCAGTAATGATCCGCGCCTCGAAATGATTATTGATGCAGGATCTTCTAATCTTGGCGACATTTCTGCGGAATCAACGGCGTCCAGGACGGTCATTGTGCGCATCCAAAACTACTTGAACGATGGTGGCTATGTGCTTCAGATTCTAGGTGACCCGCCAAAAACGAGCAGTCATACCATTAACCCACTGTCAACACCAACGGCATCGATTCCGGGTACTGAGCAATTCGGCATTAACGTCGTTGCAAATACATCTCCGAATATTGGTGCAAGTCCCGTGCAGGTTCCATCCTCTGGCGTTACGTTTGGCGAGGCTGACGAGGATTACGCAACGGCAAACCTGTTTAAATATAGTAGTGGCGATACTGTTGCAAGGAGCAACGCAAAAACCGGCCGGACAGACTATACGATATCGATGATATTTAATATTTCTAACGCAACACCGTACGGTAACTACAAGGCAAACTACTCAGCAGTAGCAGTGCCGGTGTACTAGCACGGAAGAAGTCGAACCGACACGCACAAAAACTGTGGAAAACACCTATTGATATATCTATAACGCTAATGATAAAATGCGTTTGTATCCCTTGTCGAAGGGTCCAAAACATAAACATAAAAGGAGATATATGAAAATATATTCGCTCAAATCAATCGCGCGTCGTAGTACGTCGTTTGGTGCAGCCCTGGCACTTATCGTGTCTTCGGTTGGATCGGCGGTTCTTCCAATGGTGTCGGTATATGCCGATGCATTGAACCCGCTTACGGACCGTAGTTTGACGCTTTCAAGCGGTTCTCCAGGCTGGTCATTTACAGACGGCTCGGGTAACGCGACATATGCACCACCAAACAGCGGTGCAAACGGACAAAAAACAGGTAATACTTTCGCATTCAAGGTCAGTAGTACCGCAACGGTAAAGGCCTTTACGTTCCAGTATTGTACATTCTCTGCTGGTGACTGTATGGGTCCTGGTAATAACGCTTGTCAAACCGGTACAACTGGTGGCAACAACTGTGTACGTAGGACAAACGCCCAGGCACTCTCTGCTAGTGCAAACACAAGCGACCTAGAGGTCGTTACTAGCAGTCCAAGCCAGGCAACATTCGCGACATATGTTACCAACACCAATGCCGCTACAAACCCTAACGGGCTTGTTTCGACCGTTCCTGCTCCATCAACTTCAGGCGACAACTTCCTTGTATACTACAACAACGCTGGTACATGGACTGCGTCTACTGGTTGGACAATGACCAAATCAGTCAACCAAACAGTCGGCGGTAGCGCAGGCAACCAAAATAACGGTACATCAACAGCAAAGGATAACTACATTACGCTGACCAACGCGACAGGACAAGCCCTCACAGGTGCGCAGGATGTCCGTATTGTATTCTTTGGTACAAACACAAACTACATTACGAACCCTGGCTCGAACGCGTTCTTCGTAAAAATCAATACGTACAACAGCGACTCAACCCAGGACGACACGACACGTATCGATGGTGGTGTGACTGTTGCAAACGTCATGAACCAATCGATCCAGATCACGACAAGGGTCATGGAAACCATGGACTTCTCAGTCGGCATAGTTGACCCATACACACTGGACAGCACGGGCGGTGCATCAAGTGAACTACATGCTGCAAACGGTAATAATGCTCACGGAACATGTGATGCGGTGCTTCCTGGTATGACATCTGGTACGATTACACCAAATGTTCTCCAAATGGGTGAGACAAACTACGAATTCTCACTATCAACAAGCCGCACCTACAGCACACACTCATACTGGCGCCTCAGCTCCAACTCTAGTGCTGGTGCAACAGTCTACTATTCAGGCGAAACACTCAGTAACACTGTTGGAGACCAGATCGATGCCATCGGTCCTACAGCGGCAGCTCCTCTCGTCGGTACAGAACAGTTCGGTTTGGCTCTAGCAAACGGTTCGAGCGGTATCTACGCAGTAGACTACGGCGTAGAACGCGGTGCAGTCTCAGGCTTGACCGGTAACTTTGAAAACGGTGCAGACAACTCGACAAGCGGTGTGCACGCTAGTGTGGCAACCGACGTAGGTAGCAACCCAGCGTATCACTCGCCACGATTGTCACCACTGAGTCCGATCACTAACTACGGCGACGGTGACGGTGTAGTGAACACAAACTACAACGGTGCCGGTGCGATCTCTACAGCATTCGCATTCGACACAACTTCACGGACTATCCCTGTGCCAATAGCATCAGAGAACACCCAGTTCGTCGACTGTGTAACCGGTAAAATGCGTTACATTGCGAACATCGCAGCAACGACACCTGCTGGTATCTACACAACCAAAATCAACTACATTGCTTCTCCTCAGTACTAAACCAACCGTTTGGTCCACGAGATTCATTGAAGAAAAAACCGACCCCACACGGGGTCGGTTTTGTGTAGTACAATACAGGTATGCAGCATAAGTTGTTTCGTTTTCATGCGCGTGCATTCGCCTGGCGGCACATCTGGACCGAAGAGTTTCTGGCCCTGGTGTTAGCGTTGTTTATATTTGTATCTCCAACATCGGCCATCATACGGTTTACTGAGCGAGGATTAACTATGAACAGTACTGTGCCCAGTGCGACAACGTCTTGGACGCTTAATCTGCGATACACAACTGTCGCATCTGTAGGCTCTCTTGATCTGAGGTTTTGTATGGATCCGATTCCATACAATCCTTGTGTAACGCCGCCGGGACTGGATATATCAAACGCCGCTCTCATTGATCAGACTGGCGAGACTGGCTATGTCATCAGTTCGATATCGACACTGGCTGAAGATTTGTCGGGCCCTGGTAATCCTTCGGATCCGCCGAACCATATCATTTTATCTCGCTCTCCATCGGTTATTAATCCAGCAGTCGCATCATCATATACGCTCGACAACATTGTTAACCCCACGGTTACAGGACAGGCGTTTTCGATACGATTAATGAGTCTCGCGTCGAACGATGGAACAGGCCCACAGATTGACGTTGGTTCGGTGCGTGGACAGGCGACAACAAGCATAGAGATACAAACACAAGTTCCGCCAATGCTAATATTTTGCATGGCTGAACAGGTGGATGCAGACTGTGCAACAACAAACAATAATTACTACCGCGATATGGGTGATCTGTCTGAAGACGCAACGCTCACTGCGCAGTCACAGATGGCCGTTGGAACCAATGCAAAATCGGGATTTGCGATTACAGTGAGCGGCGAACCTCCGTCCGCGGGTACTAATGTTATTGACGCTGTATCAGCACCTACTGCGAGTGCAAAGGGGATAAACCAGTTCGGTATCAACTTGGTTGCCAACACAGATCCGACAGTGGGGGCTGATCCATTCGGGACGTTCGCAAATGCATTGGTATCATCGGACTATTCGATTGCAGACAGGTATAAATATGTGCCGGGCGATGTCGTTGCGTACTCAAACGATGTTAGTTTGATGAACAGATATACAGTCAGCTATATCGTTAATTCGAGCGCATCATTGCGACCGGGCATTTATACAACAACCATTAGTTTTACTGCAAGTGGGCGTTTTTGATTGATGACTTCGGTCTCGAGTGGTATAATACTGCTAATAGTTATGTAAAAAATAACCATGAGGGAATTTGGGAAAATGAAAAACACTAAAAGCATAGTTGTTGCGGTCATTGCGTTTGTCGTTGCGGCTGCGTATGCTGCGCCTGCATCATCGGCGTTTGCTCAGTCATCGTCCGCGCTCAGCATTGTTCCGAAAAAGAATTACGTTATTGAGTCCGGCAAATCAGTAAAAGATAAACTTTCGATTCGTAACCTTGATGCGTCAAGGGACCTAGAGCTAACACTAAAGGTAGTTGATTTCTCTTATACAGATGACGGCGGTACACCAAAACTTTTCCTCGACAGTAGTGCCCCGCAAACCACTTGGTCATTACGACCGTACCTTAAGGTTCCAGAAACAGTTGTTGTGCCAAAGGGTAGTACGAAAACTGTCGACATGAGCGTTGCCATCCCGAACGGTCATGGAGCCGGAAGCTACTATAGTGCAATCGTCTATTCATCAGGCACACCATCAGGTGGTGGGAACGTCGGCTTGAGCGCATCGGGCGTGACGCTGGTATTTACCCAGATACCTGGTAAGGTTAACGAGGATCTTAAACTCCAAAGGCTCGGTGCATACAAAAATGCAACTCCAACAACGGCCGCACATTATGTCTCCGTCGCTACAGAAGAGCCGCAGTTGATTGCCTATACACTAAAGAATGAAGGCAACGTCACCGAGGCTCCTGCGGGAAGCATAACACTGAAGGGCTGGTTTGGTTCGCCCATAACAATAAATAACGTTAACCCTAGCGGATCACTAGCATTAATTGGACAGACACGTACCTATACGGCCTGCATCAAGCTAAAAGAAACTGAAGTGAACTTTAGCGGTCAACTATCTCAAGCAAGTGGCTGTGTATCGCCAGGACTATTGCCAGGTCCATACACCGTTACCCTTGATCTTTATTACGGACAGAACGGTAATAACACGAGAGAAGTAACCGGTGTAACAACATTTTGGTATTTGCCATGGTGGTTTATCATTGTGTTTACTCTTGTCTTGCTCGTCGTCGCGTACTTTACTTGGCGCACAGTAAGATGGGTACGTGCAAAATTCGGCATAGCTCCATCATCAAGATCACGTCGACGATAAACGAAACGTTCCGTATCTGGTACAATAATCACAAGCATGATACAGAAACTTCGTAATAGCATTCATTTTGTACTCCCAATCACACTCGGGTTATACTTGCTGGCATCGTTGGTGTTTGCGCAGTCTGCGTCTGCGATTACGCGAATACCAGACCCAAGTCCCATTCCAGGATCATACGGACTAGAGGCAACCAAACGACAGCCGCCACCAACGCAATCGGCGACTATTACTACACCTGGTAACGGTGCGTCATTTAGCTCTTCACCGATTACAGTAAACGGAATTTGTCCCAAGGGACTGCTGGTTGAAATAATGAACAATGGTGTTATGGTTGGCTCGGTATTATGTACAGAGGGTAGCTTTAGTATCCAAGTGAGTTTATTTGCGGGAACGAACGAATTGACAGCCAATGTGTATGACGACATTGAACAGTCGGGACCCGAATCAAATGTTGTCACGGTGAACTATACCGACTTGAGGCTGACATCATTTGGGGCACTCGTAACACTTACCAGTTCATATGGACGCCGGTCGGCGGCAGTTGGGAGTACGCTGAATTGGCCGCTACAACTATCGGGTGGGGCTGGGCCTTATGCATTTAGCATTGATTGGGGGGACGGGTCAAAACCGGAACTGAAAAGTCAGGCACTGCCAGGTGTTGTACCGATAGCACACGTGTATAAAAAGGCAGGCATATATCAGGTCAATATACGCGTAACAGATACCAACGGCGTTTCCGCGTTCTTACAGGTCGTGGCTGTTGCAAGCGGTAAAGTAGACGCTTCGACGGCGCTGGCGGCCAACAACGACACTTCTTCCAAGAATTCAACAACGCCCCCACAGATCCTGTGGATCCCAACAGCACTTGCACTCGTACTGCTTGCACCGACATACTGGCTAGGCCGACGCAGTCAACTGGTATCATTACACAATAAAATGCTGAAAGAACGTGATAGTTTCAAAGAAAACAAGCAGGCCTAGCAATTACAGATAAAAGTTTGTGGAAAACTTTTGCAAAATGTTATTGACAAGCATGAGCATAATTGTATACAATGAACCCGTTACTCAACAAAACACAAATACATTTAAAATGTGAGGAGAAGTAGAGGATGAGATCCTTTAGAATATTCAACCGAAGGGCTGGAGCACTGTTCGCAGCCGCGGGATTAGTATTCGCCACCATGGTGCCAGCATTGGCATCAGCGGCGACGGTTACTGAACGCTCAGTCGCATTGAGCAGTTCGGTCAAAAGCAATGCAAGTGTCTATAATGTCGGATTTAAGGCCGCAACGAACAGCACGGGAGCTGCTGTCATTGATATTTGTACAACACCAAATATTGGTTCAGTATGTACTACGCCAACCGGATTCGCTATTGGTACGATAGGTACGACTAGTGCGCACACAGTTACCAAGGTTGATAGTAATACGGCAAAGGTTGTATTGAGCAGTTCGGTTAACGCTGGTGGCGCAGTAGCCGTTGATATATCGGGCATTACAAACCCAAGCTCAACTGGCACTATCTATGCTCGTATTGTTACCTACACCGATGGCACAACCAACTACGGCTATGTAGCTGCAGATGACCTCGACAATGGTGGCGGCGGCAAGGTACACCTTGATGATGGTAGCGTCGCAATATCAATCACAGATGGATTTGACGTAAGCGGACGTGTACTCGAAACAATGGTTTTCTGTGCATCAGGTGCAGCATTGACGCTTACTGATTGTTCAGACGCAACAGCACCTAGCGTTACATTGGGCGCCGGCGGAATTCTTACAGAGACCCTCAGTACAGGTACGGTCTATACACTGGTTTCAACAAACGCTGCTAGCGGCGCAGTTGTCAACCTGAAAAGCAATACGACTGGGTGTGGCGGTCTGTCACGCGTCGGTGCTTCATCATTCGCAACTGGCTGTGGCATCACTCCTCTCACGAGCGCCGGTTCTATCGGTTCAGGAGCTGCAAAATTCGGTGTCCAACTTTCGTCACCAACTGCAACGACCGGTCAGCTGAACGTCGTAGGAAGCTATAGCACCTCTAACTACTTCATGAACTGGGTCAGCGGTGACGCTACTGGAGTAACAAGTGTATATGGTGATCCAATTTACAACACTAACGACGCACCGGTAAACGTTGGTAAAACCAACCTGACATTCGGCGCCAACATTAGTAACGTAACCCCTGCTGGTTACTACACAGCATCAATGAGCTTGATCGCAACTGGGAAATTCTAGATTACACATTGATCACAGTAGTAAATATTGTAAATTACCACCGCCACAGTAGGCGGTGGTAATTTATTTGAGCGTTGGATCATTCACAAATTTAAGTAAATCTGATACCATAAGAGCAATAAACATGTATGGAGAAACATCGCGTGTATAAACACCGGTCACGTATGATTGCTGCTTTGACTCTGACGGTCGGTTTGTTTGGTTTATTTACGAGTGGGGCGCATGTATCGGCAGCGCCAACTTCAACGTCTAACGGATTAAACACACTAAAGATTTCACCCGTTCGTACGGATATTGTTGTTGCGCCAGGAAAGAGCGAAGTGGTCGTGATGAAAATCACCAATATGACAAAAGCGCCGATGACCATCCAGGCGATTGAGAACGACTTTGTTGCGGGTGACGAACGCGGTACGCCAGCATTGATTCTGGATGCCGACAAATTTGCACCTACACACAGCCTTAAGAGGTATATGACGCCTATCCCTAATACCACAATTGCTCCTGGCACAACGCAGGAAATAAAAGTCTCTATTAAGGTACCGCTAGATGCTAAACCTGGCGGGTACTATGGCGCTGTACGATTTACCCCCGTATCTTTAGGCGGAGCATCATCGGTTAGTCTGAACGCCAGCGCTGCGTCGTTGGTATTAATGACTGTTCCTGGCGAAATTCAGGAAAAATTGACTCTGACAAAATTTGATATCAAACAGGGGAGTAAAATTGATACGATATTCCAGAGTGCAAACGATTTGCAATTGTCTTTCCGCCTAGAAAACACAGGCAGTATTCAGGAAGGTCCGTTTGGAAATATCTCGGTTATGCAGGGCGATACGGTAATCTATAGCTATGATTTTAATAACGAAATTCCGCGCGAAATGGTGTTGCCCGATAGCGCTCGTGTATGGGATATACCACTGAAAAATATCGGCAGTTTTGGTAACTACACAATCAAAGCAACACTCAGCTACGGCCAAAAGAATCAGACTATCGAAGTCACGAAATCATTCTGGGTGATCCCAATCGCGGTCATTGCTGTAACAGTAGGCGGACTACTGCTACTAATTGCTATTATTGTTGCGATTCGTCTGTTCCTGCAGGACTACAAAAAACGCATCCTGAAAAAACACGGACGCAAATAATCTATCAAGCGTTCGCAAAATATGCGTCGGCTTCGGACAGTTCGTCTGTAGTGCCGACATTGAAATAGACCATGCCGTGGGTAATAACAGAGTACAATCGGCGTGCCGCTATCAATGGATCGATGATTGCGCTCCAGTCGGTACCATCGAGACGGTCAAGCTCATCTAGGTGTTTTGACGGCATCAGAATAATCCCAGCGTTCACGATTGCACGGTCGGTTGGTGATGATAAGTATTGTTCACCGCGCAATTGGCTATCAACAATACAATTTTGATCATTGACACTAATCACCCGATGACGATACAGATTGTCACATTGCGCCGTTGCCATAGTACCGTGACCATCATCGGCAACTAGTAGGCTGTCCCGGAGATAATCAGCCGTATTGAATCCGTCGCGCACTTCATCTGAGTTACACAACATAAAATACGGTGACGTAACGTGTGGTCGTGCGCTTCTAACCGCACCGACGATACCCGGAGTGGTTTGTTCAGTGACAACGACATCGTAGGGGAATTGTTGGTTTGCCACCCAGTCGCGCATCATGTTTGCATGATGACCTGTTGCGAATATGACCGTTCCGGTCGTCGAAGGATCCAGCGTGTCAAGAGTATAGCGAATGAGCTCTTTACCGTGTAATCGATAGAGTGATTTTGGTATCGTGTCATTCGTTGCACCTCGGAACCGTTCTCCGTAGCCACCACAAAGGATAATGACATCAATTTTGGTGTCGACGATGGAGGTAGCGGACGAGTGCGACATAATTTTATATTAACATGCTTATGTATATTTGTCAATCTGTTAACCACTGAAAGTTTCGACGCCGCTCAGTGATATAGATCATAGTTATTATTCGTTTTACACCAGATAATAATAGTATCCAAAGGGGGTGTTGGGGTAATAATCTTTTGGGAAAGGAGAGTTGATATGTGCGGGATATTTAACTGGATAGCGAGTCTGATTAGTAGTTTCTTCCCATTCTTGGGTGGAGGGGCAACATGGTATAACCAAAACGGAGGATTTAATCGGTTCGGTCGTTATTAAAATCAACAATATATCGATCCCCGTGTCTAACGATGCGGGGGTTTAATGATGGGTTGAATGGTCGTTGAGTTTCGGTATGTTGCATATATCTATGGTTACAAATTATTGTTGTTGCGCAGTTAGCCTATGCTGCCACCTACGGCCATGCCAATAAAATACGTTATTGCCATTGCTATGCCTCCGCCAATAAATACCCTGGCTGATGCGCGCAGGCGACTGCCGCCACCGATGACAGATCCTGCCGCACCGGATAGGGCAAGGGCAACAAGCGATATGACGGTGATGCCGATTGCACCCGAACTCACGAGTGCTGCAATGATTGGTACTGATGCGCCAATAGAGAATGCAGTAGCAGATGCTACTGCTGCTTGAATTGGTTTTGCCATGGCATGATATTCGATGCCTAGTTCGTCGCGAGCATGCGATGCGACGGGGTCGTGGGCGTGTAGTTGTTTTGCAACAGTTAGAGCAAGTTGTTTGTCCAGTCCGCGTTGTTCATATATCCATGCCAATTCGTTGAGTTCTTCGTCGGGGTTTTCTGTGATCGATTTTTTCTCTATGGCAATGTCGGCTTTTTCCGAATCACCCTGTGAACTAACCGAAACGTATTCACCGGCTGCCATCGACAATGCCCCTGCCACCAGTCCTGCGATACCTGCCGTCAAAATAGCGCCGTTATCATGTGATGCCGCAAGGACACCCAGCATCAGGCTAGACGTCGAGACGATTCCGTCATTGACACCCAGGACTGCGGCGCGCAACCATTGGGCGCGATGCGAACGGTGTTTTTCATCATGGGGGCTTTTATACGTGTAGTTATCAACCATACACTTCCTTTCAGTGCAGGTGCTGTTCAAGAAAAAAGAGACCTCGAACAGCAACAATTAGTTACTGGTCGAAGGTCTCGTTCACTCCGTCATATGTGTCGGAGCAGAATAACCTGGCGGATGCCAATATGTAGATTATTCTCGCGGGCGTGGGAACTACTCCCCTTCTGATTGTCATTATACACCATGGACGTGGCGACCGGATATAGCTACGTTCTACTTCGCTCCTTCGCTTGTTCGCAAAAGAAAATACTCCGTGCTTTCTTTGGCTGAACTGCGCTGCGCCGAACCAGTGGCTTGCGTCAGCTAAAGCAGCCGCGCCCCCAGTTCGGAGTCTAGTGCAGTAGCCACGTAAAAACCCCACCTATGAGTGGGGTCATTACGTGGCTCCGGCAACCAGATTCGAACCAAGTGATTCTACCACCTGATTTTAGGCTCGCTTCATACTAGCTTACATCTGTTAATTTGTGTAGTGCTATCAATAATAATAGATAAGCGGTATATTTATATATATGGAAACGCTACATCTGCCAATATTTATAATAATTCTACATTTGATTAATCTATTCTGCCTCGTCTTGCTTATTCGGAGCGGTATACAAATACTTTTTGATCACCCTAAACTGTACTGGACCGATGATACCAAAGACGACAATCACTGGTTACGTTTTGGTAAGAAAATTATGCCCAAGGATAAGCTTTGGACATCTCTAGATGAAGCAGAAGACCCAGGTAAGCTTGCATTACCTGGCGGTACCCATAACTTGGGTTCTGCACGACATTGGCACTTCACAGTAGCTATCATCTGGGTAATAACGGGCTTAATTTACATGAGCTTTTTGTTCTTCAGCGGACAATGGCAGCGTTTGATCCCTACTGACATTGGTGTTTTCTCGCGCGCAATTGATACCATGTACCAATATTTGACGCTAAACGTGCCTTCAGAGGGTGCGACATATAACGCCCTGCAGCAACTAACTTATGCAGGCGTGGTTTTCATACTGGCGCCGTTAGCAATTATTACTGGTTTAGCGCTATCCCCGGCACTGGTAGCAAAATACCCAGGATTTCTCAAGCTATTTGGCGGCCGTCGTCAGGTTGCGAGGAGTTTGCACTTTATTGCGATGGTTCTGTTCTCGCTATTCATACTCGTGCACGTAACAATGGCGCTTGGCTTTCACTTTTACGACAGCGTAAAACGCATAACGCTTGGCAATACAGATGTAGATTTTGCCCTGGCACTCACAATATTCTTGATGGCACTGATCTTGCTAGTTGCCTTTAATATTTGGGCTTCATTTTTCACACTTGGCGATCAAGTACGCTTACGACGAATCCTCACGAAGTTTTATACGCCTGCGGTGCGTCTATTGTTCGGAAGAATGAGGTCTAATCAACACTATACTAAAAAAGATATTTCACCATTCTTTAGAGTCAATGGTTATCCACCTAAATCTGAAGAATATGAAAGACTCAAAGCCAACGATTTTAGGGATTGGAAATTAAAAGTTTACGGACTAGTTGATAATCCCATCGAAATGTCACTTCAAGATATTAAAGATTTACGTAAACAAGACCAAATCACTAAGCATAATTGTATTCAAGGGTGGACGGCAGTCGCTGAGTGGGGCGGTTTGCCTATGAGCGATGTTATGGAGCTTTGTAAGCCAAAGAAGAAAGCAAAGTACGTGCTATTTCATTGTTACGATATCGATGACAAGGGTCAGGCATATTATTCAGGATTACGCGTCAGCGATATGTATGATAAACAGACAATTCTTGCATATGAGATGAACGGCAAAACACTACCCATCGAGTATGGTGCACCACTTCGCTTGCGATGTGAAAAGAAATACGGCTATAAAATGGCAAAATATATAAAATCAATTGAGTTCGTCGAGAGTTTTGACAACATTGGTCAAGGACGTGGCGGTTACCGTGAGGACACCGTGTTCTTTGACTGGGAAGCAGCAATATAATGATATGCCAAAAACAAAAAAAATAAAGTCAGTTCAGGGTGCATATTTTGCACTTTGTATCGCAACACTAGCGCTTATTATTAATTTTTGGGCTTGGTCGCTATTGAGCCCCCTTGGAGCAAAGCTTGCCAGCGAACTAACTCTAACCCCGGTAATGCTCTCGTTACTTCTCGCCGTACCAGTTATTGTTGGCTCTTTGGGCCGTATAGCATTTGGCATGTTAACGGATAAATTTGGTGGTAAAACGATGTTTGCTGTCATATCTTTATTGACCGCAATCCCAGTTTTTGCGCTAACGTTCGCAGGCGACTATTGGCAGATCGTGGTTGCCGCCATATTTCTCGGTTTTGGTGGCGCAGCATTTGTTATTGGTATTCCATTTATTAGCGCATGGTTTCCACCGGAGAGGAGAGGATTTGTTCTGGGTGTTTACAGTATGGGCAATGCCGGAACAGCATTATCGGGGTTTGCTACACCACGACTTGCAGATAACTTTGGCAGAGATGTAACATTTACGATTGTAGCCAGTTTATTGATAATTGTGGCGATGGTTTTTATATTTTGGGGTAAAAATGCTCCAGGATGGAAGCCCGCAAAAGGATCTTCTATCTTGCGGTTAGTTGCAGCTTCGAAGTTACGGCTCACGTGGGATTTATCATCTGTTTATGCCGTAACGTTCGGTGCTTTTGTCGCTTTCGGTGTTTACTTACCAGTTCTACTTAAGGTTTCTTACGGTTTGTCACTTACTGACGCCGCTACACGGGCGGCTGGATTTGTATTACTTGCTACGATAGCACGGCCGGTTGGTGGGTGGCTGAGTGATAAAGTTGGCGCCAGGTATGTTGTGCAAGCCACTCTCTGCACTATTATTCCTCTTGCGGCATTTGTTGCCTTCCAGCCAACCCTAGAGCAGCAGACAACCATTGCATATCTTACTTTAGCCTTCGTACTTGGCTGTGCTAATGGGGCTGTATTTGCAATGGTCGGTAAGCTCGCAAAGCCTGAAGTCATGGGTAGCGTTACTGGTATTGTAGGTGCTGCTGGTGGCTTCGGTGGATTCTTGCCGCCACTACTATTAGGTTTTACATACCAACGTATGCATTCCTACTCCTTGGCACTTGTACTATTAGCAGTAGCTGCATTCGTTGCACTTATCTACATTCATCGACGATTCAAAGATAAAAGTCTATATGCTATGGTCTAACTTATGGAGTTATTGCAGCCACGACACTTAGTACTTGTTCGTCACGGTGAAAGTGAAGGTGATGTCAGACGAAAGCTGGGCACACATGCGCTTATACACCCTAACGATGAAAAACAGACTGAAGCTGGCCATAGACAATCACAGATAACAGGTCGTTGGATTGCAAAGTATATCATGCAGGTTTATGGTTTTAAAGATTTTGATACATACCTGACTTCACCACTTATTCGCACCAAACAGTCTGCAGAATCGTTAGGATTTTGCGGAGATTGGATAAAAGAACCTAGACTCACTGAGAGAAATCGCGGTGATATTCAGGGATTAACCAAGCAGCAACACAAGGAAAAGTTTCCAGATAGTTATCAATCAATGGGAGACCATCCTTTCTACTGGGTTCCACCGGGCGGAGAATCTATCCTGGCTGTCTCGCACCGATTTGGAGAGTTAGTTAACGACCTCGCCAATACTAATAACGTACTAATTATGACCCACCGCGATGTTCTTTGGGCAGCACACGCGCCTCTAGATAAACTAGCTCTCGACAAAATAGAAGACGTAGACACAGATTCTATACATAACGGCCATGTTATCCACTATACAAACATCAATCCAACCTCAGGAGCTGTAGAAAGCACGGAACTAACATGGAAACGTTCTGTCGATCCGTCTTCCGACACTTCAGCAAACCAAGTCAATAACTGGGTTCAAATCGTTCAACTAGGCGCACAGGTCTAGGGAACGGGTCGGCTTTTGAGGTGCTTGCTGGCTCGGGAGGAGGGCGGCTGGGTTCGAACCAAGTTGCAGGGGTAAAATGAAAGAACCGCCCTTTCGGACGGTTCCAACATTCGTAACTCACGAACCGTAAATTAGCATTTTGTCTGACCAAGGAGAGAAGTTAGGGATAGGTCTAGGAACCTGGTCTACCTATTTCTCTGCTGGGTCTGGCTCCGGCGACTGGATTCGAACCAGTGGCCATTCGATTAACAGTCGAATGCTCTACCGCTGAGCTACGCCGGAATACTAGAGGTAATTGTACATAATATTAGGGTGGTTCGTCAAGATTAAGAAAACTAAATCTATCCGTGAAATGATGCGAGCATTATAATAAATATATGAGTAGAATGATTATTGACGTTCGCGAACCATATGAATACGACACTGGTCATGTCGATGGCGCGGTGAATATTCCGCCTGCAGAACTACTGGCGGGAGCGAAAAAATTAGACGGTGTAGCCAAAGATACCGAACTAATCTTGTACTGCAAATCAGGCAGTCGATCGAATGTCGCTATACAAATTCTTAGAGGCATGGGGTTTACGAATCTCGTAAACGGTATTAACGCTGGCCACGTGCAACAGAAATACCTATAATAGCTATATGAAATTCGTTGCGCTATTACGCGGAATTAACGTCGGCGGTAACAATAAGGTTTCGATGCCTGAACTAAAGGCCTGTTTCAAAGACCTAGGCTTTAAAAGCGTTGTGACGTATATTAATTCCGGCAATGTACTGTTCGAGTCAGACATTGATTCAACGGCTGAATTGGTAAAACTATGCGAGGATAAAATTCACCAGACGTTTGGGTTCCGAGTTGTGTGCGCGGTAATTCGTGGCGATGATTTGGTTGAGGCAGTTGACCATGCACCCGAATGGTGGAATAAGGGTGACGAAAAACACAACGCGATATTTGTGATCGCACCGAAAACGGCAGACGAGATTATGCAAGAAGTCGGTGAACCAAAGCATGAATATGAAAGGGTTGCGGCGTATCATCCAATTATTTTTTGGTCTGCGCCACTGAAAACCTTTGGTCGTACGAGGTATAACAAAATTGTTGGCACACCTGCGTATCAACTTATAACCATTCGCAACGCAAATACAACCAATAAATTAACCGAGCTGTGTCGGTGATGCAACTTTGATAATAACAAATATGCAAAACAGAGAACGTGTCTATATAAAAGACTATGAAGCCCGGCGGGCATGGTCGACTAGCCATCATATATATCGATAAAAACAGCGTTGTTTGTCGCTATCATTGATTGATAAAACGCCGTATTTATGATAATGTAATAACCATTCTGCATTAGAGGTGGATGTGGGAGAATTGTTCCTTCAAAACCAAGGAGTTCTCATGACCGAGAACAACGAACAGTCAAACGAAGAAAAGTTGGCTGACGCGAGACGACAGGAGGCGATCAAACTTCAAGAGATCGCTGAAATGAAAACTCTGATCGCCAGCCTAAACGAACGCAACGACAAGTTGACGGACGCCTTGAAAGACGCTAGAGCTCAACTACTGGCACTGCGACAGGAAATCGAACGTCTGGGCGTTCCGCCCAACGGCTATGGTGTATTCCTGAGCCTTCAAGACGACGACTCGGCAGATGTGTATACGTCTGGCCGCAAGATGCTGGTGAATGTATCACCCGGAATCAATCTGCGTGAGTTGCGAGCCGGGCAGACAGTGCGGTTGAACGAGGCCCTCACGATTGTTGGGGTCGGCGGTTTTAATCGGACTGGTGAATTGTGCACGATGAGTGAACGGCTGAACGATGATGAGGACAGTGGACTGCCACGTGTGGTAGTCGTTACTCATTCCGACGAACAGCAGGTTGTGTGGGTTGCCGACTCCATCGATATCCTGGAGCTAAAAGCTGGCGATACCTTGTTGGTGAATACCAAAGAAGGTTTCGTGTACGAGCGAGTGCCCAAGCCTGCGGCAGAGCAGTTGGTGCTGGAAGAAGTTCCGGACATCAGCTACGAAGATGTCGGTGGTCTGAAGTCGCAGATCGAACAGATCCGTGACGCGGTCGAGTTGCCTTATCTGCATGCTGATTTGTACGCCGAGTACAAACTGCGCCCGCCAAAAGGCGTGTTGCTGTACGGCCCTCCCGGCTGCGGCAAGACGATGATTGCGAAAGCAGTTGCTAACTCGTTGGCCAAAAAAGTTCAGGAACGTACCGGTGACAAGGGTGGCAAGGCCTATTTCTTGAATATCAAGGGGCCGGAGCTTTTGAACAAGTACGTTGGCGAGACCGAGCGGCATATCCGCGAGATCTTCCAGCGCGCTCGAGAAAAGGCTTCGGAAGGCATGCCGGTCATTGTGTTTTTCGACGAGATGGAATCGTTGTTCCGCACCCGCGGTTCTGGCATTTCGTCTGATATGGAAAGCACCGTGGTGCCGCAGTTGCTGAGCGAGATCGATGGTGTCGAAGGGTTAGAAAATGTGCTGGTGATCGGCGCATCCAACCGCGAAGACATGATCGACCCTGCTGTTCTGCGACCCGGTCGTTTGGACGTCAAGATCAAGGTTGAGCGTCCCGACAAAGAAGCGGCCAAAGATATCTTTTCGAAGTATCTGACCGCCGATTTGCCGTTGCATCCAGATGATCTGGCTGAAAATAATAACGATCGTGAAGCCTGCGTCAAGTCGATGATTTTGACGACAGTTGAACGTATGTACGCTGAGATTCCGGAAAATCGGTTTCTCGAAGTTACTTACGCGAATGGCGACAAAGAGATTCTGTATTTTAAGGATTTCAATTCTGGAGCGATGACCGAGAATATCGTGAGTCGCGCCAAGAAGTATGCCGTCAAGGCTGCGATCGAAGGTGCTCGACGTGGTATTCGCATTCAACACCTCAGCGATGCGATCGACGACGAGTTCAGAGAGAACGAAGACCTGCCGAATACGACGAACCCGGATGACTGGGCGCGGATATCCGGCAAGAAGGGCGAACGGGTAGTCTATATCCGTACGCTTGTTGGTGGTCACAAGAATAAAGAGACTGGCGGCAAATCTCTCTCTCCAATCAAGGACGAGAATTTGGGTCAGTACCTCTAACACCCCCCATAACCCCGGCGCAGCAGCAGTATTCTGTTGTTGCGCCGGGGTTTTCAATTTTGTGAAATAATTATTTGTGAACCGTACGATATAATGCTATACTTTGTATAGTATATAAAATAAAACTTTTAGGGGAATTATTATGAAAGCAGCACGCATACATGAGTATGGTGACGCATCAGTCGTCACGGTTGAAGAAACAGACAAACCAATCGCACGTGATGGTCAGGTTGTTGTCGAAGTACACGCGGCCAGTCTCAATCCATTTGACAGCATGGTCCGTCAAGGCTATATGCAGCAAATGATCCCGCTCGAATTGCCGGTGACAATCGGGGGTGATATCGCTGGTGTTGTCGTTGAGGTAGGCGCTGAGGTTGATGGTGTTAGTGTTGGTGATAGTGTCTATGGTCAAGCAAATGTAGTGGCAGGAAACAGCGGCGCGTTTGCAGAATTTGCAGCAACAGTCGCAGGTCAGGTGGCGCATGCTCCACAAAACGTTAATAGTGACGAAGCAGCAGCATTGCCGTTGGTTGGTGTGAGTGCCCTACAAGCACTGACGGATCATATACAGCTGCAGCCAAATCAGAAAATATTTATTAATGGTGGTTCTGGTGCGATCGGACGAATCGCAATACAAATTGCCAAACACATTGGAGCGCACGTCGCAACAACGGCAACGGGCGAGGGTATCGAAGTGGCGCGCGCGGCAGGTGCCGATGAGGTGATTGACTATAAATCACAAGATTTTACACAACTATTGAGCGACTATGATGCGGCATTTGATACTGTAGGCGGTGACGTTCTGGCAACGTTGGCGCACGTTGTTAAAGATGGCGGTGTCGTCGTGTCCATGGCCGGCGAGCCAGTTGCGGAACGCAACATCACGTCCGTATCGCAAATGACAAAAGTATCGACGGCTAAATTAGATGCACTCCGCGATTTGGTAGAGAGCGGTGTTGTGACACCCGGTGTTGGCAAAGTATTTAACCTCGACGACATACAACAGGCATTCGTCGCCCGTGAATCAGGCGATGTAAAAGGCAAAGTCGTTCTCTCAATAAAGAAATAGGCGACAAACCATTTCTATTGGTATATAATCACGCCAACAACGTTCTGTTGTCGTACATTACCCAAAGAAGTAAGGAGTATACGGTGGCGGTTTGCTTGGTGGTATTCGTTCTGCTGGTGGCGGCACTGTTTGTATACGTAGGTTTGAACCTATGTGTAGCTGCGTGTGCATCGTTCAGTGCAGACTGGACTTTCGCATTACTATCTCTCGTATGGGGAGTTATCTCCATTGGATCCGGGGCCGCTGTTGGATCACTAGTATTCACCTAGATGTCAGCATGCAACGCACCCGTCAGTGTCAGATTGTTCATATAGTTGTGAACGCTGACACTGACGGGCTTTTATTTTGCTTATGGTATACTTTAGCCAGCACTAAACGTGGGCAATATATGACACCGACCAACAATAAAGAGCAAGGATTCGCACACTGGATAGCAATGGTTGTCGTACTGGCAATCATTGGTGCTGTCGGCGTATTGGGATTTGGGCAGTTCCAAGAAAAGACAGGATTTGGCATCAAGGTCGATGTGAATAATCCGCCAAAATTTATACAGGCTGATTTTATCGATCTATCAAAAATCTACAGTATTTCAAAATATCGATCAGGACAGGGCCATGACTTTTCGGGTAATGGGGAAACATGCCGTAGCATGAAACACTACTATCACCCACAAGAAGACCCTTCGGTAAAAATGGAAAAGGCTGCTGATGGTCGTTCTATACCGCCCAAACCAGATGGAGTGCATGATATCAATATATTCAGTCCTGTCGATGGCAGAATTCTACAAATTGCGAGTGAGCGTATGCCGGTAGGCGAACAAATTTATATTGAACCGACTGATGCAAAAGATTTTACGATTCGTCTGTTCCATGTGTATAAGGATGATGGTATCAAAGAGGGTACAGAATTAAAGGCTGGACAAAAAATTGGCGTCATCAGCGGCTATTCAACAACTGACATATCTGTTGAGGGTGGCAGTGAGCAGTTTGTGTCGTATTTCCAGGTCATGCCCGACAGCGTTTTTGCAGCCTATAAAAAACGAGGCGCCACCAGCCGTAATGATTTTATCTTCAGTCGTGAATACCGCGATGCACATCCTATACCGTGCGATCGCGGCAACGAAAGCAACCAACAATTTCATTATCCTGCAGGATATGACCAGATGGCGGACAATTTCTATCTGACAGGCTATGTAAAACCTGACTATAGTCAGATGCAACAGGGTCAACACAATTTGAACCAGACGCACTAGAATAGTGACAAATATATAAAATTATTGTAATATATATTTAACAACAGCGTGTTGTCGTACATTGTATTTTCGATTTGAAAGGTATAGCATGCCCGTATACTTTACCATACTGCTCGTATTAGTCGGACTGGTGTCCGCTGCAGCAGGAATGGTGACGATGGTTGTTGGCGTCCGATATGCAAAAAAGGGTCGGGACATGGTTCCCGTACTTTTCTCTCTGTTCGTCGGGGCAATCGTGATATTGGTCGGCGCCGGATTTATCGGCCTTCCGTTTCTGGTCTAATCAACAGAACATAAGGAGACTACCTATGTTTAGTGGGACGTCTGTCAACCCAGCTGAAACAATCGGTTATGCCGTGTTTTTACTGCTAGGGATCGTCTGCGCAACAGCCGGTATGTATATGTTATGCAGGGCACTTGTGATGAGCGATGATGCCAACTGGTCGTCGGTCGCAACATTTACTGGTGGCGGTGTTCTGGCATTCATTGGTGGCGTGGTGACCGTTTATTGGTCTATCGTAGCGTAGGTAATCAATGTCATATGTATTTTCGATACTGCTACTACTGGTTGCGCTGATCGCGCTATTTGCAGGCGGCGCTGCATTTTACACCGGTTGGTATTTGCGCGAAATACGACGTGGTGCAGAAACGATAGATTCTTACATCACCGGAACTGCCATGATAGTACTAGCCGGCATACTATTGTGGCTGGCAACTGTTTTCTGGTCGAAATAACAATCGCCCGTCGACGTCAGAATATTCACCCATGGTGGATGCTGACGTCGACGGGCTTTTTATTTGCTTCAACAAAGAGTGCCGATCTATACTATAAGGAGTATGGCAAAAACAATCGTGGTGAATGACAAAATGCAACAGGGATATCGGTATGAATTAACGGAACCGATGGGACAGCATTTTGCACCCGAATTCAAACCTGATTTAACACCAAAACAAATGCTAGAACTGGGAATTTTTGGTGGAGTATATATGCGCGATTGTGTCGACGAGTTTCCTGCTAATTGGTTTTCGAATGCAAAATTAGCAACTGGTTCACGTGATGCAAGCCTGAACTATTTTAATATTAATGCCAGCCAGCCTCTCGTAGAGTGGGAACGAAAAGGATGGATATACGTACAAGATCCTCGTGGCTGGTTCCAGTGGTATTGTCGTTACTATATGGGTCGTCGCTGTCCAGATGATGAGCGGCAGATCAAGCGATGGAAGGCGATGAGCCGACATGTCGCACAAGTAAAGGCGCATTGTCGGCCCGGCGATGAATTATGTCGACCCCGACAACGCCAGGCATTACTGCACTGGGCGTACGATAGTCGAAAGATCTAACGAGAGAATACCCGACCAGAATAACAGAACCATAGTGACGACGAATCCAACAAAAAGATTCAACCAAATAAATCGTCGCCATGCTTTGTTCGCTAGGCCAGAAGTTTTGTCGGTGATATTCCAGTATGGTGCTGTATTGGCTACGTAGATGAGTCCTGCGATTCCGACAATAAATGCTGGCCAACCCTGAAATATAATAATGATGCTACTGACCAGATAAAAAATGGTGACGAGTCGCGATGTGGTACGCGCACCGAATACGGTAGCAATGGAAGAAAGACCGCCTTTGCGATCGGGAATAATATCCTGAACGGCGCCGAATGCGTGACTGGCGAGTCCCCACAAAAAGAATGCGACAATATATGGCGTGTACGAAGACTGGAGTCCTGTCAGTGTCATCGCATATATCATTGGACCAACGAAATGAATACTACTTGTAATGGAATCGAGGACTGGTTTTTCTTTGAATCGTAGACCGGCCGTTGAATAGGCAAGTACAAAAAATACGAGCGCGGCAAGGACAGTATTGGCGAGCAGGTTACCAGCAAAAAGGAGGAGCACAACAAACGGAACGGTTAATAATATAGATGACCAGATGATGACTGGATGAAATGCTTTTTGTTCGACTGCACCTTCCATACCGCCTTTTCGCGGATTACGTATGTCTGATTCGTAATCAAATACATCGTTGATACCGTACATTAACAGGTTGTATGGTATGAGGAAAAAGAGTGTGGCTGTCCAAAACGTCAGACCAAATGAGCCCCCGGTGACTAAATATGCGGCCGCAAATGGATAGGCAGTATTGGGCCACGAAATAGGTCGTGAGATAAGAAATAGTTTTTTGAGTGCATTAATCATGGTTTATCCCCAAACGATGCCAAACGGCGGGGATGACTATTACGGCGAGAAGTGCGTAAAAGAAATCTTCGACAGGTGCGACACCAATATAGAGTCCGAGAATTTTTTCGGGATGATAATCAACAATATTGAGTCCGACTATCAGATTGTCAAATACTGCGGTGAGTATTAGCAGTGCGGCGAGCGTTATGAAA
>JAYRHL010000032.1:0-4032 GCA_041907345.1 Saccharimonadaceae bacterium (SeqCode)
GAATTGAACCCGCGACCTCCTGGACCACAATCAGGCGCTCTAACCAACTGAGCTACATCCGCCATGTTCCTAACTACGCACCGCCACCCTGTCGTCCAGCAATGCTGGCAGTGCCGGTGGCTTGTGGCGCATCGCCGCGTTCGCAGACTCCAGTGCTCGCGGCACAGTATTTGTCTATACGGCTTGCTGCGCGCTTCGTCGCTGCCTTGCGCTGCATCCACATGCGTTAGTTATGAACCTACAATAGCATATTTTCAGGGGTAAGGCTAGATTTCGCGAACTGTTTCAATGTGCGCGCCAAGGCCGTTGAGACGATTGGCAAAATCTTCGTAACCGCGGTTAATTGAATAGACGTCGCGCAAGATGGATTCGCCTGGTGCAGCCAGCATCGCAAGTAGGACGACGACAGAAGGGCGCAGCGCAGGTGGTGCAACAAGATCAGCGGGCTTCCATTTTGTTGGACCGGTAATATACACACGATGTGGATCAAGGAGCTCGATATCGGCGTTGAGTTTGGATAGTTCGGTGAAATAGATCGCTCGGTTTTCGTATGACCAATCATGTACCATACTGCGACCACGTGCAGCAGTAGCGATCAGACCCATAAAAGGTAGATTATCCATGTTGATACCAGGAAACGGCAGGGCATGCAGCTTGTCTTTGGCGGCCGTGAGGTTCGATCGTCTGACGGTAATGTCAACCAACCGGGTGTGCCCGTTGAGCGCCTTATACTCATCACTGATATCGAATTGCAGACCCATTTCGGCAAGTGTCGCTAGTTCGATCTCGAGAAATTCAATCGGAGCGCGTTTCACCGTAATCTCACTATCGGTCACAACTGCTGCTGCAATAAAACTCATTGCTTCGATCGGGTCTTCGCTTGGATGGTATTCAACATCCTTATCGATATGCGTGACTCCAGTAATACGAAGAGTTGTCGTACCGATGCCATCAATTTTTACTCCAAGTTTTTGGAGGAATATACAGAGATCCTGCACGGCATAGTTCGAACTCGCGTTTCGGATCGTCACCGTGCCGTTATGTAGAGCAGCGGCCATGATGACGTTTTCTGTTACTGTATCGCCACGTTCGGTCAGAACAATATCTCTTTCGACGGGTTTGAGTTTGACCTTTGCATCGTAATAGTCAGTCGTTGCTTCGACATCCAGTCCGAATGGTCGTAGTCCAGTCATGTGGGGTTCAACTGTACGAGTACCGAGGCTACAGCCACCGGCGAATGGCAACTGAAACGAATTGTATTGATGCATGAGTGGCCCCAGGAACATGATAACGGTACGTGTACGTTTGGCTGCTTTAATATCCATGTTTTCAAGATGGAGTTTTTTGGGTGGGATGATTTCCAGGTCACCATCTTCATTTAGCCAGCGCACCTTGACGCCAATACTCTGCAATACTTCAATAATGCGATTGACTTCTTCAATTCGGGCAACACGACGCAGGACTGTTTTGCCGTGATTTAATAGACTGGCACAGAGCAGGGCAACAGCAGCGTTTTTGCTGGTTTTCGTGTCGATACTACCTGACAATTTGCTGCCGCCGCGGACGCGGAAATTCAATTTGCCAGTTCGGTTCAACATCATGATGTCATGAGACAGAACATCACTAATACGGGCGATCATTTCTAGGCTAATGTTTTGACCACCTTTTTCGATACGGTTAATCGCACTTTGGCTCGTGCCAAGTGCTTCGGCGAGTTGCGCCTGAGTAAAACCACGGTGCTGACGACTCTCTTGAATCAATGCACCAATCTTTACTTTATAATCTTCGGGATTCATAGTATTGCTTACGATTATATATCATCCATGATATATTGTCAACCAAAAATCTCTCAAAAACAGCGGTAGGTGATATAATAAGGCGTATATTATGCATGACGACCAGATAGCGAATTTGATTGCCGCAGAACAGCAACGCCAGCGCGAAGGCCTGGAGCTTATTCCGAGTGAGAATTATGTGTCACGAGATGTATTGTCGGCGCTAGGCAGTGTACTGACGAACAAATATTCCGAGGGATATCCTGGCAAACGCTATTACGGCGGACAGGAGTACACTGATCAGATTGAACAGCTGGCAATTGATCGAGCCAAACAACTATTTGGTGCTGATCACGCCAATGTGCAACCACATTCTGGTGCACCGGCAAACGAAGCGGTCTATAGTGCATGGTTGGAACCTGGCGACACTGTACTCGCAATGGATTTGTCACATGGCGGACATTTAACTCATGGAGCTCCTGTGACGCGTAGCGCTCAGTTGTACAATTTTGTTCGCTACAAGATGAAAGACGTATCAACAGGCGAGATTGATTACGATGAACTGCGCCGATTGGCACTCGAACATCACCCAAAAATTATTCTGGCAGGATTTTCTGCATATCCACGAGAGTTGGATTACGAGAAATTTGTCGCTATTGGCAACGAGGTCGGCGCGCTATTAATGGCAGACATGGCGCATATCGCTGGATTGATTGCTGGAGGTGTCGCCAAAAATCCATTTGATTACGGATTCCATGTTATAACGACAACCACACACAAAACGCTACGCGGGCCACGCGGTGGACTGATTCTGTCCAAAGGTATCGTGAGCAATCCGCTAAAAAAACCAGAAAAGACCATCGAAAATATCCCGACGCTCATTGACCGTGCGATATTCCCTGGTATGCAAGGTGGCCCACACATGCACGTCATTGCAGCCAAGGCTGTGGCATTTCACGAAGCATTACAGCCGGAATTCCGCGATTACGCTGCGCAGGTGGTGAAAAATGCGTCCGTATTAGCCGACGAACTATCCGACCGAGGTTTCCAGCTGGTGACGGGCGGTACGAGCAATCATTTGATATTGGCGGATGTTTATCAATCGTTTGGTATTGACGGTAAAGTAGCAGAGATTGCGTTGGACAAAATCGGTCTGACGCTCAACGCAAACGTCGTACCAGATGATCCGCTACCACCGTTTACTCCCAGTGGTATTCGTCTGGGGACGCCAGCGATGACAACACGCGGTCTCCGCGAAGAGCACATGGAACAGATTGCCGAGTGGATCAAACAGGCCATTGACTATCGCGATGATGATACTATGCTTGCCGATCTGCGTCGAAATGTGAATACTTTCGTGCAACAGTTCCCACTACCGAGCGACCAGTAATCCCAACCTGAAATTTATTGCTATCATCAGTATTCCACATAGCAAAAAGACCAGACAAATCGTCTGGTCTTTTATGATGATTCAAACCTTATGCGCAGGTTGCAGGGTTGGCGTTGCCACCAGTAGTAGCGTCACCTAGGTAGACCCATACTACACCAGGAGTTGTCAAAGAATCGTCCCAGTAACCGATACATGCACCAGTTGTGCCTTTTTCTTTGTAGATGATAGTCTTGCCATCTGCGTGAGATGAAGTCAGAACTGTTGTTGCAGTCACTGTCAAACCTGCAGGTAGTTTTGCACTTGAACCGCTTGCGCTGCTGTAAGAAGTGAGGTTAGCAAGAGTTGGGTAACCGCTTGTTGTACAAACAGTACCTGTTGGACACTCTGCGTTGAATGCCTCTGCTACTTTACGAACGCTGGTTGCGTTTGATTTCGCTGCACTTGCGTTCGCGCGCTGTGTGATACCGTTGTATGCAACGATCACGATTGCAGCCAAAATACCGATGATTACGACCACGATCAAAAGTTCGACGATAGTGAAACCGCGCTCTGATTTCATAGCCTTGATTTGACTAAGACTCATTTTAGTTGATGCCCCTTACTTAAATGTTTACTTATGGTGCCAGTATATCCTAACCATAAGTGCAATGCAATAGCATTTTGTCGACTTTTTACTGGGGTAGAAGTTCAAGTGGTTCTTGTTCGAGGACGATTTGGAATTTGTCACGAACAGCAGTGATTATGTGGTCGCGGGCGGCATCAAGATCTGAGTATCCAGTCGCAGATTCGTTGACGAGAACAACTGCATTGCCATCGTGAACTTTCATGCCATGGATGACTTCTCCTTTTAGCTGGCAGTTTTCGATC
>JAYRHL010000033.1:0-1774 GCA_041907345.1 Saccharimonadaceae bacterium (SeqCode)
CCTGCTCTTTGGCCAATTCGAGAATACGCTGAGTGATCGTTGATTTGCCAACAGCAGTGGCTGCAATGAGAATCGTTAATTTTTTGCGGCATAACGGCAAACCGTCGATCATAATATCTGATCGACATTTATAGAAATCTTTTCTTTTTTGTAGCTCGGCTAGTTCTGCATGTACATCCATCTGTTTTTTCCTTTGCAGGATAGTATAGCATAGCGACAGAGGGGTATGAAAAACGCCACCCTACACCGAAAATGATTCTCGGTGCGGGTGGCGTCGGTACTAGTCGGACTGCATTTCATGCAGTGGATGCCAGGATGAACGATGTGCATTCCATCCAAACAGGAGCGAAAGAACGTAGCCTAGCGCTGCCCATACGAATGCTTGATTGGAATCAAGATACATCACCGTCGCAACGTATCCGAATACGGCACTAATCGTGTAGCAGAACAGCGCGTAGATACTATCGTTCATTGATACGGCCTTGCTGTGGGTTTTATCCAACATCACATCTCCCAATGCTCATTGGTCCTCATGAATGACGACAATCCATCAGTAATCGATAACGCCTCGTTCTCTCATATCTGTGCGATTCATCGCCAGTGTAATGAACTTGGCTGCTATTTCGGCGACGTGTTTATGAATGTATGTGTTGACGAACCCGAAATGGGTTTCGTCCTCAAATACAACGTACGTATATACCGCCCACTGGCCGCGCCGTGGCACAACCACTGCTTTGCCACTCAGCGCTTCCTCATACATGCTCTTTCCGTTCTCGTTTTCGGTAAAGGACTTCGGGGGTCCGAATAATATAGTTATAACACAAATATCAAGATAATTCTATGCTAACTGGACAGTGGTCAGAACCCATTTGGTCTGGGTGGATTGCGGCACCTGCTAGGCGGTCGGCAATTGACGCGGACACGACGACATAATCAATGCGCCATCCAACATTGCGTGCACGAGCGTTGGCCCACGCGGTCCACCAGGTGTAATTATCGCTGTCGGTATTGAATAGCCGGAATGTGTCGACAAATCCGGCATCGACAATTGCGTCAAATCCCGCACGCTCTTCATCAGTAAATCCGTGTGATTTGTGGTTGTCATCAGGTCGTGCAAGGTCGATTTCTTGGTGGGCGACGTTCAGATCGCCGCAGAATATAACCGGTTTTTCTTTTTCCAACTCTTTCATGTAGGCCAAAAATGCCTTGTCCCATTGTTCGGTGCGTAAGCCCAGGCGCTCTAGTTTACCTTTGCTGTTGGGTGTATAGACGCTGACGACCCAATAGTCGTCGAATTCAGCAGCGAGGACACGGCCCTCTGTATTGGTATCACCGTAGGTGTCTTTCAGAGAGTATTTGGCGGCGATGTCGGCTGGAATGTTCGAGATTGTTTGAATAGCGGGGATTTTGCTAAAAATGGCCGTGCCGCTATACCCCGCCTTGGACGCGCTGTTCCAGTATTCGGTATATTCCGGCAGGTCGATCTGGGCCTGGCCTTGCATGGCCTTTGTTTCCTGTAGACATAGGATGTCCGGTTGGTGTTCGGCAATAAATTTGGCGAATTCACCTTTGTTTACGACGGCACGAATGCCATTGACGTTCCACGAGTACAATTTCATATATTCCAGTGTACCATTGAGTTGCCAGGTTGGCTTGGATCTCGCAAAAGTGTTAGCTAGTTCCCTGTAATTTAGGGTGGTCTAGATATAATAGAAGATGTTCCCTACCAACGAACGAAAGGTCTTTGATGACTGATGCCGTGCCGGTGCTGGAG
>JAYRHL010000034.1:0-8951 GCA_041907345.1 Saccharimonadaceae bacterium (SeqCode)
ACCGATGATTACGACCACGATCAAAAGTTCGACGATAGTGAAACCGCGCTCTGATTTCATAGCCTTGATTTGACTAAGACTCATTTTAGTTGATGCCCCCTACTTAAACGTTAACTTATGGTGCCAGTATATCCTAACCATAAGTGCAATGCAATAGGATTTTTCCAACTTTTTACTGGGGTGGAAGTTCAAGGGGTTCTTGATCGAGAACGATTTGGAATTTGTCACGAACGGCAGTGATAATCTGGTCGCGGGCGGCATCAAGATCTGAGTATCCAGTCGCAGATTCGTTGACGAGAACAACTGCATTGCCATCGTGAACTTTCATGCCATGGATGACTTCTCCTTTTAGCTGGCAGTTTTCGATCAGCCAACCGGCAGGAATTTTGGTGTGTTGGTCATCAACCGCGTAGGTAGGCATTTCTGAATAGGTTTTGAGCAGGTCGTCAGCCTTCCACTTTTCAACGATAGGGTTTTTAAAAAACGACCCTGCGTTCGGCAGTATTTTTGGATCGGGCAGTTTGTTCATGCGTATATTTAGGACGGCGTCACGAATTATTTGTACGGTGACCGTTGACGGGTCGATTTGTTTGTCTGCCAAATATTTATCGAGTGCCTCATAAAAAGGAGGCTCTGGTGTTGTTTTGGTCAATGATAGCGTTACTGATGTGATGATATATCGTCCGGCCGAATCACCTCTGAAAATACTGTGGCGGTATGAGAACTGACAATCATCCCACGTTAATGTGACAAATGTATCTGTTGTCGTGTCGTAGGCTTCACATGATACAAAGGTATTCGCAATTTCTTGGCCGTAAGCGCCAATGTTCTGGACTGGTCCGGCCCCGACAGTACCGGGTATTCCCGACATTGCCTCAATTCCCGAAAGCCCAAGGTCGACACTGTATTTGACGAGGTTGTCCCAGTTTTCCCCTGCACCAACAACAATGGTCGTTGCCGTTGGCGTATCCTCTGCGACAGTAATGCCCATGATACAGTTGTGGATAATGAGACCGGCAAATCCTTCGTCATGGACGATAAGGTTACTCCCGCCTCCAATGACATAGACGGGCTGATTGATTTTTTTGCTGTTTTGATACAGTTGCTGCACCTCGTGTTTTGACGTGACATCGGCAACATAGTTGGCGTTGCCACCAATTTTCATGGTCGTGAGTGTGCTAAGAGGAATGTTTGTCTGGACGTTCACAATAGAATGATTATAGCCCACAGCGCAATTAAATGGTACAATAACAGATACGCGCGTCAATTTTGATGTACAAACGCGCACCCGTAGCTCAGTGGATTAGAGCATCTGTCTTCGGAACAGAGGGTCGTAGGTTCGAATCCTTCCGGGTGTACCAAAGAAATAGACCTAGTTTTGACTAGGTCTATTTCTTTGATTACGCCCCTACATCTCATCCAAATGTTTCATCTCGTCGCCATGCGCAATAATCGCGTACAAGATAAAGAAGTTGACGATGATCGCAAAAGCCGACCAAATTGGCGCGACAGCTAACATCGAAGCGTTCGCAATCAAGCTGGCGCCGACAATAATTCCACCCATGATACGACCAAATAGATTACCGCTGAATAGCAGAATGCCCGTCAGGATCATGATCATACCACCGAGCATTAGCGCCCATCCCCATGACGTCAAATCCAGTAGATATGATGTGCTGAGTGTTGATACGTACCATGAATAGCGATACAAGGCCGCAAAACCATAGATGATATGTAATATACCGATGAATATCATCATGAACGATGCTGCGCCAATCCAGCCGACCCAACCGGTGACGTGTGTTTTCTGTGCGTGTGCCATAAATTAAACTCCCTAATTAACCCTTATATGGTAGACGCTATGTCGTCCTGCAGCAGTGAAAAACATTACCGTATGCAAGAAACGAAAGCTATTTTGCGATCAGCCATTTGACGGCGTCTTCGCTAGTGGCGAAATTGCGTACCTTATCACCCTTGTTGATGGCGCGAATTATCAGGTTGGAAACGAGACGTATCGGTGCATCGTTAATCACAAAAGCGAGCTTATCGTAGTCGATCTCCTTGGCACGCTGAACGACGATCGAGCGCCCAGAGGGTGATACTCTTCCCATTTCGGTCAGATCATCAAGCATAATTGCCGGCTTTCCTGCTAGTCGTTGTTTTTTCATAAGGCGGTTGGCCGTGTCAGCCATTTTATTGATAGATTCTGGTGTCTGATCGCCACGAACAATAAACTCAACGATGCCGCTGCTGGTAAGGCTTACTTCATTTTTAGTCATATATATATAATATCATATTATTGTCATTTTATAACAATTATATTATAATATATATAATGAGCGCACGTCATGCCCAACTAGATTTACCATTGCCGGTAAATGAACTAGAAAACGAACTCCACGAAACAATTCGGCGGTATGAATTACTATTTGATGCAACGAACGATGTTGTCTATGAATTTGATATTGAATCAGGGGGCGTCGTATGGAATGACGCGTTATTTCGTCACTATGGGTATAAGCGCGAAGATGATGTTAACCGCGTTGAATGATGGGCTGATCACATACATCCGGACGATGCATTAAGGGCACAAGACGAAATCACAAATTGGTTTGAGTCTGACGTCAATTCATGGCATCTTGAATATCGGTTTATGAAATCCGACGGTACATATGCCGATATTATCGATCGATGCGTGGTGAAGCGTAGCAAGCGGGGTACGCCAGTGACGATCGTCGGTTCATTTTTGGACGTTACTCATCAGAAACAGCTCGATAGAGTGAAAGATGAGTTTATTTCTCTTGTATCTCATCAATTACGAACGCCATTAACGGCGATACGACTATATAGCGATATGATGCTGAACGGACTCTACGGATCGCTAACGAATGTTCAAAAATCGCCAATACAGAATATTTCCGATGCTAGCGTAAGGCTTATTAATCTTGTGGGGAATATTCTGGATATTTCAAAAATTGAACTTGGCCATATCGCGTCTGATCCGGTAGATGTAAATATAAAAAATTTGCTGTTGTCGCATATTCAGGATGTCGAACCGTTGCTTGATGCGAAAAAGATTGAGATGCGATTTGAATTTGACGATACTATCGATAAGGTAGCAATTGATAAGACGATTTTTGGTCAAATCGTTCATAACCTTCTTACGAACTCAATACGATATAGCAAAGACGACGGACAACGACGGATATATTTGTCGTTTTTGCGCAATGACGAGGGCTATTTGTTGGTTGTAAAGGATAACGGCATGGGTATACCACTATCGTCAAAGCCGTATATATTTAACAGGTTTTTCCGTGCACCGAATGCGCTCGCAACCGAGCAACAGGGATCGGGTCTCGGACTGTATATGATCAAAGTAATGTCAGATGCCGTTGGTTGTAAAGTGTGGTTTAATTCCAAAGAAAACAAAGGCACGACTTTTTATGTTCAACTGCCACCGCAAGGTATGCGCGCCGGTTAGTACGATCGACTGATACGGATTTCGGCAGAGTTCTGGGTCGATACCCCGTTGATCAATCGGTTTGTCGTCACGGTAATTTTGACTGATTTCGCTGCAGAGATATCGGATGCCAGGGCAGTTGTGTATTGATTTGCGATGGGGGTCGAGTCGACTGATGATGCGTAGTAATCAATATTGAATGCCGAGATGTTGGGCAGCAGCAGTGCGTCGTTGGCTTTGCATACCGACGCGTATGCGGCGACGTAATTGCTGGCGCAGGTTTGCTTTTGGAACGGCGTTGAACACATCGTAACTCCTTCGCTATTGACGATTGTTCGTCGGTAGAGGTTGTAGGTGTTCGTTGCATCCTGTGCAACGAAATAAATTTGGGCATTTTTGACCGGCACAGACGTTGCGGTATCACTACAGTTGGTTGGGTTCGAAAATACGAGTAGACGAGTCGGATCGGTCGATACTTTGTCTGTTGCGTATGTCTGACCTATCAGTACACGGTAGTTTGTGTTGCCAGATATATTGCCTTTGTATGACCATGCGGCAGCGTTATTATTCGCCCCTAGAGGCGTCGCCGATACTGGCAAATCAGTAATAAACCCATTTGTGTTGACCAGTTCGTTTTCGATAGTCCGCAGCACCGAGCGCGTGTCGGTATCTTGGGTCGTTTTTTGTGTCGAGTTGACGCTCTCTTGATAATAATTACCTAGGCCAAAAACGATTGTTCCCATCATAATGGCACCGACTGTAATGGTGATCAGTAGTTCGACGATGGTGAAACCATGTGATTTATTTGATAGTACTTGCATGACTGACACTGTCTCCGTTATTGCCGTAGGTGACGGTTGATGTTATTTTGATCGGATTGGTAGTAAAGTTCGCACATCCGCTAGGGGCAAACGCGTAGACGGTCTGTGTCGAACTAGGTCCTAGGCTTTGCGTGACCGTCGTTGGTTCGGCCAAGAATCCGTAGGTTGAACTATTTGTGGTGTTGGTTTGATCACCTAGTAGTTTGCCTGGCGCGTTACTGTTGGCAATGAGGTCCATTGAACCGTCACATGTCAACCCAGCAGGTCGAGTGGTGAATTTACGCAGGTTTGAATAGGCGACATCGCTCGCTTTAGCCTGTCGTGCGACCACAAGCCGTTGAGACTCCAATACGACGTATACTTGGAAAAACAGAGTAAAAAACAGCGCGGCGACGACAATCGTAACGATCATTTCTACGATGGTAAATCCTTGTTGAGATTGTTTATATTTATCTACCATTTCACCACCTAGAACGAAATCGGATTATTAAATACTGCGTTACTTGATATAGTCGCGTCTTGTCCCAGATCGCTACCGCTACCAACATCAACTGCAACGGGGACGTTGCGATTCGTAATAGAGCCGTCACCTAGTTGACCGCTGGCATTGTAACCCCAGCATCCTACGCCCTGGTCGGTACTGACACAGGCAAAAGATCCGCCGACTTCGATATCTAGTATTGTCTTGCCGAGGAGCCACCCGTCCATATAGACATGTTGCGGACCTGCGGGTATCGCAGTACCGAGTGCGATGTTGCTGCCTGTTTGGCCAACATTGCTGGTGGTATGAGCATCGCAGTAGAGGTCGGGACCCGTCATCGCGCAGAAGAGGCCGTCGAATGCGTTGCCGCTGGCCAGGCCGAGTTGCTTCTGGTCAAGAGTTGTACCGCCAGCAGCGTTATAAAGTGGGGCTGTTGGTATTGAATATGATTGTGAATACGTTAAAGTCGTCGTTCCTTCATATTTATTGACGCCACCGCCGCTCTGACCGCCTGTGCTACCGCAAAGGCGACGGGAATGCGAGACGGATGACGTGCCCGCAGTACTGCTCCACGAAAAGACACGATTGGGGTTTGTTGCTGATGACCCGGCAGTTTTAAGAATTGTTCGTAGCGGGTAGAGAAAGATATTGTCGGTAGGATATGTCAGTAAGGTCGCCGCAGGCTGGAGTACGTCTGGAAAGTCGATGGCCGGGGCGGGTATTGTTGGATATCGAGTCGCACCCCCCGCACAGTTACCGGTATCTGTTAGTGTGCCACTCCTCGTGTTGTTTTTGTCACCCACTTGCCCGTTGTTATTGCCACCCCAACAATATGATTGTCCTGCGTCGTCAATGGCGCACATTGTTATTGATGTGCTTTTTGAACGTGCCAATTTGACGATATTCTTGCCCGCCAGTAATGACGGCGGTACTGTATAGGCAACGGCAATCGGCGCGCAGCCGATGAAACAATATAATCCTTGTGCTGTAGCAGATCTGCTGTTTGGATTTGACGTATTGACAGGGTAGTTATAATTCGCAACATAAATATTCGTGACATCACCGTATCCTAACTGTCCATTCGAGTTATATCCCCAACACGCAACTTTGCCCTCGCTGGTGACTGCACAGGTAAACGCATAGCCTGCGCTGATATCGACGACGGTTTTACCGGCCAGCGGTGTTCCTGTCGTTGTCACGGCTACTGGTTCATCACTATCGGTGTAGGACGAATTGCCCAGTTGGCCGGATCCGTTTTCACCCCAACAATATGCCGCACCGCCGGCTATCGCACAGGCATGGTTGTACCCGACGCTGATTTTTGTCACCGTTTTACCCGACATGGGATTTGCCGCCGTCGCCGGACGGGCCGGAACAGCCGGAAACCCGTTTTGAGCAGGGATGGCCGGTTGCTGGGCAATTGGTCCGTTTGCAACTGCTACGGGTGATTTCGAGTAGCCACCCTGGAGGAGTTGTGCGCTGCCAAGTTGGCCGCTGGAATTGCTGCCCCAACAATAGACCCAACCCTGGGCAAGAGCGCATGCCGAAGATTCGCCAACACTCAACTGATCAACTGGTCTGCTGACACGGTTGGTGTTGGCCTGTGAGGTCTGTGCGTAGGTACGAATATTCTGACTGAATGATTTTACAATTACCCCAAGTGGTCCTTTAATTTTGACCGTCCCGGTAGATGTGACGACTTTTGATGATGTACTGATATCCTGTAACTGCCCAACACTATAGGTTGTTTGGATGGCTGCATTGTCTATTAGGGTTGCTGATTTGCCCGTTACTGCAACGCCGCTACAACCGGTTTCAGGTGTGAGGGTCGTGTTGTTGACGCTCCATGTTGTGTCGTTGGATATGATACAGTTTGCCGCAGCGGCAATACCTGCTTGGGCTGCCTCTTTGGCGAGTGCGGTGTAATACTGGTTGTTTACGATTGCGGCGTTTTGACCAACAACCTGCATGCCCAATACACTGATAGTGCCGATACCGAGGCCAAGTGCGATAGTAACAGGGAGTAGATAGCCCCTCTGTAAAGACATTCGTCTATAGAACCCACCACATTTTATCATTCGTACCCTCGCCACAATACTCCTATGCTAGTCCTATGGTAGCATAAGCGTAAAGTGAATGTCACTTATTGAATTTTTGTGAGATATTCAGTATAATATACCCCTGTTACATACTATGGGCCAGTAGCTCAGCTGGTTAGAGCACCTGCCTCTTAAGCAGGGTGTCGTGGGTTCAAGCCCCACCTGGCCCTCCAAGAAAATCGTCAGACCATTTGGTCTGGCGTTTTTCTTTGGGTTCACATGTGTGGCTTCATCCGCGACACGCCAGGGTGTCGGGGGTGAGAACTGCCAGTGGCAGTTCGCAAGGAAACCTTCCGATGAAAACTGGTTTTCAATCGTGAAGTTTCGGGCCCGCTGAAAGTGGGCAAGCCCCACCTTATTTTGTTTTTGTGGCTTTTGCCGTCTTCGTCGCTTTTACCGCTTTTTTACGAGCCAATGGTTTTTTTGCGACGGATTTTTTGGGCCATTTTGAGTCGTCAAACCCGAGCCAGATCAACCATATGAGAGGCAGGAATATCGCCAATAGAACGAACCATCCGGCTTTTTGTAGTTTCAGGCCGATGTGGTAGGTTGCGATGTAGGTGAATATCGTTGCAATGATGTTCACGAATGGAATCAACGAAAGTACTGCCCAGAATCCTGGTTGGTTACCTAGTTCGAGAAGTTTCCAGTTGTTATAGACAGGCACCCAGGCTGCCCATTCCGGAACGCCTGCTTTTTTGAACAATCGGCTGAGAAGGAACGCAACGAGCGCATACGAAACAACAGCGAAGAATAAAAAGAATACGATCACTGCGGCGATGGCTGCTGATTCAACTTGTGGGTCTGTGTCATAGGTATATTGGCTGTAGGTATAGTCCATAGTATTTCCTTTGCTTTTCCTTATTATACCACGCACCGTTCATTGGATTCGGTATGTCAAATCTGTTACGCTAGTGACATGAAGCTACTCAACGGATCGGAACTGAAAGATTTTGTCAAAGAACGACAGGCAAAACAAGTCCGTGCATTACGCCAAGCGCGCCAAATTTTTCCTCGGCTTGCGATTATACAGACGATAGACAGTCCGGTGATTGATACGTATGTCGGTCTGAAAAGACAGTACGGCGAAGACATTCTGATCGATGTTGATGTGTACACAATCGATCAAAGCGAACTACTGAGTGTCATCGATAGATTGAATAACGACTCGTCGGTGCACGGCATTATTATTCAATTGCCACTCGCAGAGAGCGACCAAACACAGCAGGCTGTCGATGCTGTTACACCTGCCAAAGATGTCGATGGACTAGGCGCAAATGCGGTATTTGATGCGGCAACACCACTGGCTATCAATTGGCTCTTGGCCGGATATAATGTCGATTTGGCAAACAAGCGTATAGCGATTGTCGGCAACGGTCGTTTAGTCGGTGCGCCGCTTTCTCGTATGTGGCAGGGTAGCGGTTACGACGTGACAATATTTGATGAAAATAGTGATAATATGCATGAACAATTGCCAGAATTTGATGTCATCGTTACCGCAACAGGCGTGCCGGGCCTGATACGGTCAGCCGATGTAAAAGAGGGTGCGATCGTTGTTGATGCGGGTACCGCATCAGAACACGGTAGGATCGTCGGCGATGTGGCAGATGATGTTCGTGAACGAGACGACATCACCATTACACCGCTAAAAGGTGGTGTTGGTCCGCTGACAGTGGCGGCGCTATTCGATAACGTTATTCGAGCTGCCGGCGATTCCGCTAGCTAATATGGAGTGTTTCTTTGACACGAGCAACAACCTGGCTAGGTGTTAATTCGGCTTTGACAATGTAGCTAGAAATATCAAAATCACGCAACGATTTTGGTGATTCTTCGATACCAAGGTTAGTTAGAATGATAACAGGAATCTTGCGACCCCAATCTTTGGATCGGATGTGTCCGAGGGCTTCTTCGCCGGACATTTCTGGCATTTGAAGATCTAGGAGAATGATGTCCGGTTGGAACGTTTCAACAAGAGAAATACCGGTTTTACCGTTGTCGGCAACCTGTACGTCAAACCCATCGGCCTCGAATTTCATTCGATACATTTGGTTAATAACGGCGTCGTCTTCGATGATGGCAATTTTGGTCAT
>JAYRHL010000035.1:0-3659 GCA_041907345.1 Saccharimonadaceae bacterium (SeqCode)
CATCCAGCCGACAAATGGTGATGCAAAGATTTTTGGTCTTGATGCCGTCAAAGATGCAGCCGAAATTCATCGACGTATCGCCTACGTTCCTGGCGAGACAAGCCTCTGGCCATCTCTTTCCGGAGCCGAGACGCTGCGCCTTCTTGCAAATGTACATGGTGGATCGGATGCAGACTACGAAAATGAACTAATCAAAAAATTTCGGTTCGATACAAACAAAAAAGTACGATCATATTCAAAAGGGAATCGACAGAAAATAGCTCTCATCGCCGCACTCGCTACACGGGCTGATTTGCTCATATTCGACGAACCAACCAGCGGTCTTGATCCGGTCATGGCAAAAGTTTTCCGGGATGAAGTACTGGCAGCAAAGAAAAACGGACAAAGCGTTTTTTTGTCATCACATATCATGGAGGAAGTCGAGGAGCTATGCGACCGTGTTTGCGTGCTACGCGAAGGCGCATTGATCGAAACAGGTACGCTAGATGACCTCCGTCATTTGTCTGCCGTGACAGTTGAGGCAACGTTCAAGCAAACACCGCCCGATGTTCATAAAATCAAAAATGTTTCGGCCATCGAAATTCGTGATCATTTTTTACGATGCAACGTTCATGGGCCCGTCGATGAATTACTGTCTGTGATCGCTCAGGCAAAACCAATCAGCCTATTGAGCCGTAAACCGTCGCTCGAAGAGCTATTCCTTGCACTGTACGATCAACCGACAAAGGCAAAATAATGAAGACTGTTCGAACTTCACGACTGTCACCCGCTCGTGCATTGCGCCGACTTGGATTCCGTCAGACTATCCGAGGCGCACTCATCGTTGGATGGCTCACGGGTATCATGATGGGGGCACAAGGTGCCGCCTATGTTACCGCCTATCCCGATCAACATTCACGCGATATTTTTGTTGCTTCACTAAAAAGCATGCCCGCCGTGGGTTTCTTGTCTGGTGAAATAGACGATGCTTTGACGCCCGCCAGTTACTCGATCTATAAATCAATTGCACTCACAACAATCATCGTCAGCATTTGGGGGTTGTTTGCGATCACCAAGTTACTGCGCGGTCAGGAAGAAGATGGTAGGATGGAGCCATTATTATCAGGAGCAGTTACCCGTCGATCTGTTGCTGCCCAAATATTGCTCGGTTTTGGCTATTCACTACTCACCGCATTTATGATTGCCTGGGCGATGATTGCGGCACTTGGTGCACTGCCTCATGTCGAACTCTCGCCAGGATCCGCCGCTCTTCTGACGCTCGGTGTCTTTTTGCCAGGTATTTTCTTTATTTCGTTCGGTGTTCTATCGAGCCAGCTTGCGTTGACTCGCGGTAGGGCAGTAGCATATGCAATCGTTCCGCTACTGGTTCTCTTTATGATTCGTGGCGCAGCAAATTCAGTGAGTGAATGGAACTGGCTGAAACAATGGTCGCCTTTTGGTTGGACAGACCTACTAAACCCAGTCCGCCACCCTGCACCCGAATGGATTATTCCTACCCTCATCCTCGCACCATTATTTATCGGTACTGGTATGTATCTCATTGGACGTCGAGACTATGGGTCAAGTGTTCTGCCACAGTCTACCGTTGCAAAATCTCGATTCTTTTTACTGGCTAATGATGTTCAATTATCAATTCGGCAAAATATTGTGACCTTTTTTGCTTGGTGTATTGGTACCCTCGCCTACGCAGGACTCCTAACATCTGTGGCAAAAGTAGGCGCCGATGCACTTGCAAGCTCACCGTCATTTTCAAAAGTCATTGGGCAACTTGGCGGCAATTATGATGACCTCGTTATCGCCTTTATTGGATTTGGCGGGTTGTTCACGGCACTCATCCTACTCGTTATGGTGGCTGTATCAATGGGGAATGTTCGTCACCAAGAAGCCAAAGGTTATTTAGATAATTTTCTTGTACAGCCAGTAAAGCGCAGCCGGTGGCTCGTCGGTCGTATTCTGATTATCATCGCAATGGCGGCAATCATTTCACTACTCACCGGATATACCATATGGCAAATCGCAGATGCGCAAGGCATCGCCATTCAATTAGCCATCATCATGCAAAACTCTATCGCCCTCATGGGGACAATCGTATTACTTGTTGGCATTGGTACCTTTTTATATGGACTATTTCCCCGCTTCACATCAATCGGCATGTTTGTTGTCATTATATGGGCATTTGTTGTTGATGTTTTCAAATCGCTTTTTTCACTCAATGACTGGATCGATAAAACGTCATTACTTCATTACGTTGCATTTGCACCAACAAAATCACCCGATTGGCAAACATTCAGTTGGCTACTAGCGATAGGTATTTTGCTGATTACTGTCGGCGTCTGGCTATTTTCACGACGCGACATCGTTAGCGAGTAGTACACCACCGCGGCTCATCATAAAATGGGTGATAGCAGCCGCCAGTGCATCAGCGCAATCATCAGGCTTTGGTGTTTCCGATAGCCCCAGTTGAATACGCACCATTTCTTGCACTTGTTTTTTGTCAGCTTTGCCATAACCGGTCAGCGACTGTTTGATTTGCTGTGGTGTGTATTCGGCAATTGGTAATTTTGCCTTACGTCCCGTTAACATCGCGACGCCACGCGCTTGGGCAACACTGATCGCCGTCGTCACATTGCGTGAAAAAAACAGCTTTTCGATTGCCATGACCGACGGTTTCGTTTCGGCAATAATTTCAGTCAGACCATCAAATATTTCTTCCAGCCGTTCGTCAATCGGTGTGTGTGCTGGCGTCGTAATGACACCAGCTGTCACTAATTTTGTTTTATTACCAACAATATCAACAACACCAAATCCTAATATACCTGTACCCGGATCGATGCCGATAATTCTCATGTCACTATTGTACTCTAATAGCCACTAAACAAATCAGTGTGTACATTTATGGCACCTGCACTCAGTGCAGCGGATTTTACCGACGTCACCATGGCGGGCGGACCTGATATGTAAACATCTGCTCCTTTTGGCGCGTACCGTTTTATCATCGCTTCGTCGACTCGACCAGTTTCGTGTTGCCAATCACGATCCGGCAAACGACTCGTATCGGGTGAGACGACGACAACTTTCACATCATACTGACGCAACTGATCAACGAACATCAAATCGGCAACACTATTCACTAAATAGAGCAGTGTCATTTGCCGTCCCTCGGCCGACATCAGAAAACTAATAAATGGAGTTATTCCGACGCCTCCTGCGATAAATAGAATAGGGACAATAGGGTCTTTAGGTAACACAAAATCACCGGCCACTCGAACCGCATGAATAGTCTTGCCCGCCGTTAATGTCATCAATGCCCTTTTAAAACTGCTGGCTTTTTCCGGCACTCGCATAGCAACCGATATCTGATCGTCACCAGGCCGACCCACAATGCTAAATACACGGCGTATACCTCGACTATCCGCTTGTCGATGGGGCACTGTTAATTCAAGATATTGTCCCGGTATAAATGGAAAAGGTTTCGTGTCGAATACAAACTCATGGCCGTCGCTGCCCTGTCGTTTGCGTGATACCATTCGCAGACTAATGCCCCGGCGTATACCGTACCAAAAACTCACTGCGTTACCAATGACAAGCGCCAGTGCTGGTGTCATCGATAGACTACCGTAATGTATATCCGTCGTCACTAATAGACCGACAATCGCGGC
>JAYRHL010000036.1:0-3477 GCA_041907345.1 Saccharimonadaceae bacterium (SeqCode)
ACCCATGTTGTTGTTGGGTTCAGGGGTAGATTGAACCAACCAAACACGCTCAGGCTACCCTGGCTGGTGTCAACAAGTGAAGTACCGAGGGATGCCAATGTCGATGGCAATTGACTGATAATACCAGCAAAAATCAGCATAGAAATACCGTTGCCAATACCCTGTTCGGTCACTAATTCACCCAACCACATTAACAGTACTGCGCCTGTTGTCATGGCAGTGACAGCGACGACCCACTCTAGTGGTGTAGCCTGGTTCAAGATCGTTGTATTACCTGCCAGAACCGTCTGACGAAGGATATAGATAAATGCAATAGATTGGACGATAGCCAGAGGTACAGTAATGATACGTGTCCACTGGTTGATCTTGCGACGACCTGATTCGCCATCTTTATGGAGCTCTTCGAGCTTTGGAATAGCTTTTGTGAGTAGCTGTGTGATGATACTGGCCGTGATGAATGGACTTAGACCCACGAGGACGATTGAAAAGCTTGCGAGTGCACCACCAGAGAGCAGGTTCAAGAACCCACCAAAGTCACTGGCGTTCACGACGCTGTCGATGACTTGTTTTAATTTGGTTGGTTCTGCCAGAGGTACGGGAACGTGCGCCAAGAATCGGTAGATAACAATAAGTCCCAACACGATCCCGACACGTTTCTGCATGTCACGGTTTTTAAGCGATTTGAAGATAGTTTTCCAGTTCATTTGGTTTTTTAGCCTCTCACAGTCTTATTACAACCATTGTATCATATGAAATATTCAGATGACGATGTAAAAGTAGAAACCCGCCTCCGAAAAGGCGGGTTTTTGGCGATGACTAGCGATACTTCAGTTGAGCGCGCAGTGCGCAGATCTGTTGATAATCGGCGTCATCGTCCATGGTGAGTCTGATTGTTTGCACGAAAGGCAACGTTCCCAGGATCTCATATTCGTCCAGTACATCGGTTTTGGCGATGCACATATGGTCGCTGCGAAGATTCCGCAACCATTGTTTGATTGAATCTACCGAATCGCCGTTGACGCTGATAGAAAACGAAATCGGTCCTACTTTGACTACCTGCGTTCCGGTGCGTACGCCGATGCGCATATTACTCCTAACGAGAATGGACAATATATATATTATAACATAATTGTATAAATAAAACAACGCCCCGAAACGAGGCGTTGTTTTGAATAACTGGCAGGTTATTTTTTGTCTGCTGCTTCAGCTTTTTTTGCTGATTGGCGGATTGGTGTTGGAACCTTTTCGAATGTTCCACCAGCTTTTTCGACAGCTGCAACAACTGATTTGCTGGCACCTTGTACCTTCAATGTGACTTTGGCAGTGAGCTCACCGCGTGCGATAACTTTGACGGTATGGAAAGGCGTTGCAATGTAGCCGTTTTCAAACAGTGACATGTTGTCGACTGTTTTACCCTTGAAGTCGTTCAAACGATCAAGGTAGACGACCTGAGCAGGTGTACGAAGTGATTTAAAGCCACGGTGCTTTGGAATAGCTGTCACGAGTGAACGTTGGCCACCCATGAAGTTTGCCGCAAGCTTTTTACCCGTACGTGATCCTTGACCTTTGGTACCGCGTCCTGCAGTTTTACCGCCACCGGCAGCAATACCGCGTCCAACGCGTTTCTTGTTTTTGTTAGCTGTGACTTGGAGTTCGTTGTATTTCATTACTTGTCCTCCTTCTTGGCAGCTTTCTTGTCAGCCTTTTTAGTCGCCTGACTTGCGTTCAACCATTGGTCGCGTGGTACGAGGCTCTGGAGGGCTTCGATAACAGCGTAGGCAATGTTCACTTTGTTTGTAGAACCAAGTGATTTTGAAAGCATGTTGTTGATACCTGTCACACCGATAATCTGGCGGATAACACCACCGGCGATAATACCGGTACCTGGAGCGGCTGGTTTAATCAGCACTTGTGCACCAGAGTATTTGACTTCGACATCGTGTGGGATTGTACCGTTCGTAATTGGAACAGTAATCAGGTGTTTTTTCGCAACGTCAGTTGCTTTGGCAACGGCAGTTTGAACGTCTTGGCCTTTTGAGACACCAACGCCAACTTTACCTTTTTTGTTACCAACGACAACGAGTGCCTTGAATCGGAAGCGACGGCCACCCTTGACGACACGTGCAACACGGTCGATGTTGATTACCAACTCTTCAAATTCTTTTGGCTCCGCGGGAGCCGCGTTCCGACGGTCATCGCGTCGGCCACCACGCTGTCCTGAGCGTGGGGTAGTCTGTGCTGTCTGTTGTTCAGCCATAACTAGATCTCCAATCCTTCTTTACGTGCAGCGTCAGCGAGTGCAGACAGGCGGCCAGCGTACTGGCGGCCGTTGCGGTCGAAGACTGCTTTTTCAATCTTTGCCTTCTTTGCTTTTTTCGCGATATCGCTACCAACAAATGCGGCAAGTTCTTTCAATGAACCTTCTTGTTTGCTGCCAACAGTTGTGGCGCTCACAAGCGTTTTACCAGCAACATCGTCGATCAACTGTGCGCTGACGTGTTTGTTGCTGATGGTAACTGTCAAACGTGGACGCTGGGCAGTACCGTTTACTTTTGCGCGAACGCGGGCCTTACGCAGGCTTTTGTTCAGTAGTTTCTTTGCAAGATCACTCATGATTACTTACCTGTCTTTCCTGCCTTGCGCAAAATCTGCTCGTCGGCATATTTAATACCCTTGCCCTTGTAAGGTTCAGGTTTCTTCAATGAACGGATTTCGGCAGCGACCTGACCAACTTGTTGTTTGTCGATACCGCTGACGATGATTGTCATTTTTTCGTTCGTGACGCTCACACCTGTTGGTGGAGTGTATTTCACTGGGTGGCTAAAACCAAGGTGCATTTCCAGTGCTGTACCGCTCATACCAACGCGGAAACCGACACCGTTTACCTCGAGGCGTTTTTCAAAGCCTTTGGTAACGCCTTCGACTGCGTTAGCGAGTAGTGCGCGTTGCAGGCCGTGTTGGGCCTTTGCAATGCGTTCGTCATCCTTGCGGGTGACAGTTGCGACGCCATCAGCGACAGCGACAGTCACGTCGCTCAGATGTGGTACAGTGAGGGTTCCTTTAGAACCAACAACGGTAATAACATCTGAGTCAACCGTGATTGTCACGCCTGATGGGATCTGAATTGGTAGTTTTCCGATTCGACTCATAATTTATCCTTTTTTCTTACTATTCTTTTTCCAGAACAGTCCTTTAATTGCTTCTATTACCGACTCTGCGATACCGACGATGAAATCGATAACGTATAGCATCTAGTAAACTTTCAGCAGCAACTCACCGCCGAGACGCAGTTTGACTGCTTCCTGGCCAGTGATAACGCCTTTGGATGTGCTGATCAGGACAAGTCCACGACCAGATTTCACCTTAGGGATTTCATCTGCTTTTACGTAGACACGGCGGCCAGGCTTGCTGAGACGTGTCAATTCGTTGATGTTGCTGTTTTCACCTGGTTTGTTGATCGTAATGACCAATGTACCG
>JAYRHL010000037.1:0-5672 GCA_041907345.1 Saccharimonadaceae bacterium (SeqCode)
ATCTTGTTGAATGCGTTTCCCAAATAAATAAGAAGCGAGAAACCATTTGAACATTACTCGCTCCTTCTTTTCGATCGTTAACCCCAAATCTTCCGCCGTTATGTACGTATGCATTCTATGCCTCCCTCATGACAAGTATCGACGAAAGGGAGCATGGAGTCAGTGAAAAAATTAGCGCTGACGTTTTGGAAAATTCAGTCCGCGTTAAGCACGGCGTGATTTTAATCGGCGACGAGAACTCACGTAGTCGCTAAACAGTAGCGCCACAATGCCGGTCACGGCAACTGCACCTATTGTCATCTGCTGATTGCGGTTCAGAACAATCGGTTGTGTTTCGTCTTCTCCGACAATAGCCTGCTGCTCAACCACGCGTCGCTGCTGTTGTTTGCGGATTGGCTGCGGAGGCTGAGCTGGTGTATCCTGGCGATAGTACAGTTTAATCCTATCTGCTAAATCTTCGCGCGGATCTTGACCCGCTAACACGGCATAAACGTGGCTGTTTTTTGGTATGCCACCGCTACCTGCAATTTTCGCCATCAATCCTTCGACGAGCTTTTCGTATTTACGTAGTATTGGTCGTGCACCATATTCGAATCGTTCTGGTGTTGAACGGACCAATTCATCGCGCAATTCCGGAAGGAGTGTCAGCCGAATGCCCTGTTTTGCATAGTGCTCGTTGGCGTTCGCCACGTTCAGATCTAATATCTGACCCAGCTGCTCATCACTAAGAGACTGAAACACAATTTTTTCATCAATGCGGTTCAAAAATTCAGGACGGAATATACCATTCTTGAGCGCTTTGTTCACTTCTGCTTCTACCTGCTGATGATTGACGCTACTGTTTTGTTGTGGGTTGAATCCTAACGGCGTCGCGCTTAAAAACTTTTTCATCTCTCGTGCACCAACATTACTGGTAAAGATAATGATGCTGTTGCGGAACGATACTTTCTGGCCACCATTGAGTAGGGTGATTTCGCCGTCTTCTAGCACGTTCAATAACAAATCAAATAGTTTCGGTGCGCCTTTTTCGATCTCGTCAAACAATATAATACTGCGTGGTCGTTCAATTTTCTTTTTGTCGAATATTGGCTTTTGTTCACGACCGACATATTCTGGCGCCGCACCAATTAATGCAGATACCCGGTGATCTTCACTAAAATTCGAACAGTCAATCTTCAGAATTGCGTCCTCGGTTCCGTGAAGCAACATGCTGAGTGATTTTGCGGTCTCGCTTTTGCCAACACCTGTTGGTCCCAAAAACATAAACACGCCCATAGGGCGCTTTGGGTTACGGTAATCTTCACGAGATAGTGCAGTAATCAGGCTTTCGATTGATGCGTCTTGTCCGATAACAGATCGCTTGAGACCTTCTTCGACAGTAGCCAGTGGTCGTTCGTTACCGTATTCTGCCAGCGACAAATCATCGAGCGAGAATGTCCATTCTTTCATTTCGTTACGAGACTCTTCGTTATCTCTCGGTTGTCCTATTCGTTCCGCCATGCCACTACCTCCCTAGTGCTAATCACTATCGACCAAACATAAGCATGTTGTCAAGAAAATAAAAGTTGTTTTTTGTACTACAAAAGTATTAGCGAGCGTCTTTTGGAATTTTCACCGATTTCAGCTGGAGAACTTTTTTGGCAAGCGCGGATAGTTTTTCCCACGACGTTCCCTCGCCGTTAGACATCACCGTCAATGCATAGGCACCGTAGTTGGTGTTGTAGATGACCGCAGAGTCGTTGAATACGCCATCAGCCTCGCCGGTCACATGTGTCACCTCGATACCCGTACCCGATCCTGCCGGCAAACCACTGTTTTCACGAATAGATCGTAGAACGCTCAGAATTTTTTGGCCACCCTCGACACGCGCTACCTTGTTTTTGTACAAATTAATCATCAGATTATGCACGTCATTGACCGAAGTCGTCGTGTTTTCACCCGCAAATGTCGTGTTTTTCAGGCCAGCGTTTTTGCCAACAGACGCAAGAGCAGGATAGCCAAGATAATCATACAATCCCGTGCGACATCCTTTATCGAACCGCTGGAACATCAATTTGAAACACGTTTCATTGTCGTTGTTACCGCTAATAATATCCACCGGACGAGCAACATTGGCGTATTGCTGCATGATGTCTGTCAGCCCAATGTAAAGCGAATGTATGCCCGCGGCTGGCATCTGCACATCGCCACGATATACGGCACTGCGAGGATGTTCGACACCGCCCAGTTCGTTAAACGCGATGCTGTAGTTACCTGGATTATCCTGCGCAAATTGCGCCAACAACGCAGAGAATCCGACGCTCGTTGGAGTATAGCTTCGTGTATAGACAACTGTTGGTCCAATGACCACCGTTGCACCGACCGCTTGCTGGGTTTTGTTATTGATATAGTCAACGACAGACTGCGCAATCTTGGGTGCGTCCAAACCACGACCATTCGCACCATTCACTCGTGATGTTTCAGTGAAATCTTTCGTGCTGACTTTGCTGACACCAGGCTGTTTAATCAACTTTGCAGCGATGTCTTGATTCAGATATGCTTCCATACGTTTTTGGTTGACACTGAATTTTAATGATGCCTGTTGGTTGCCGCTATTATCGATTGATTGCTGTGGTACGTCTGCTTTGAAATCCAACCAACTCAACACGACACGACCAGGAATCTTGTCGGTAGTTGTATCGACGGTTATTGGCATTGGTGTCGCCAATCGACCGTTTAATTTCGCCGCCAAGTCACGCGCCATATCGTCGCTAATTGGTGCGGCGATTTCGTCGATAGCGATACGTACTTTGTTCTGAGCATCGGATGTCGGCTGGACCTTGGCGAGAGATTGTTGAAAATCATTAATGTCGCACTGGCCACCGGTTAACGACGGCACTAGTTGTAGCTGTGTTTCAACTAGTTTCAACGACGCATTTTGCGGCACAATGCTACAATCGCTACCGACTTTGCTCAGTGTATAATCTGCAATTTTATTTTTGTCATAGGTATATTCAATATCGCCCGTTTTGCTGAGTGCTGGCGCCCACCAAATCGACCCAGGAATGATTCGTAGATAGAACGGATAGTTAATTGTGGCCAATCGCGCCTCGTTATCAACGCCAATGCCTACTTCGTTCATTTTTGGTGACTGGAACGCGGCATTATTCTTGCCGAAATATATATCTAGTTTTAAGTTGCCATATGCATCGTCCAACTTTTTGGCAGCGTCAGTGTACTTCATACCGCCCAGGTCCAGTCCGTCAACTTTTGTACCAGGAATCAGTCGGCTACTTGGATACACGATCTGGAATATCGTCTGACCCAGGATTATGACAGCGACAACAATCAACACTAATAATTTCCAGTGTCGTTTCAACCAGTAATCGACTGTCAACGCATTCACAGGAGTAATAGGCGTTGTCGGAGGAACGCCACCATTCGTGCCGGGATACATCCCACCATTACCACCTTCATACATATCTATGTCGATTATAATTCACGCTTACGCTTTTGTCATTACTGTAAACGCAAAGATTCAATCTGTCTGGTTAGTTCGGCAATTGTCGCCCAACTACTGCCTTCTGTCATGATGGACAGCGCATACGTTCCGCTGGGACTATATACGATACCGGCATCGTGTAAAAACGCATCCAAAAATCCGACTTTGTTGGCCGTTTGTCCACTGGCACCTTTTGGTATTCCCTGACGATAGACGTTTCTTTTCATCGCCGATATGAGCGTATTGGTGCTACTGGGTGACAGTAATTGTCCGGCATTCAATGATCCGACAAACGTTGTCAGGTCACTTGCGGTTGTCACGGGGAAATCCTTCAAAAACGAACTACCAGTCAACCCAATGGCGCGTAGTTCGTTAGTCAACGTGGTGTACCCAATTTTGGCCAACATCGCTTCGCCGCAGTCATTGTCTGATTTCACAATCATGTCGTCTAAACATTTCGTCAAATCGCGGCCACCGCTAATCTGATCCGTCCAGTGCCACTGACCCGATTCGACTCGTTTCAGCGCCCCGTAGGCAACGAATAGTTTATAGGTGCTGGCGGTGCGGAATGATTTTGATCCTTGATATGACGCGTGACGACGCTGGCCATCTAGTTCAGCAAAACTCACTCCAAAACTTCCCGAATGTGACTGAGCAAACTGGGTGATGAGTGCCGATAGTCCCTCGTCGGTCGATGTGTATGTCCTGGTATAGACAGGAGTTGGCGCAACCGACCGGACTCGCACTGACATTCGGTCTCGCACACCATTCACCCAGTCGTTGATGACATCAATCGTTGCCGCACTATCAATCGCCTGGCCCGACGGACCATCTTCACGGCTCACTTCCGCAAAATCAAGCGTTGTAATTTTGCTCGTCCCTGGTTTGATGGCAACCTTTGGCGATAGCTCTTTGGCAAAGAACTCTGCCGATCGGTCTGTGTTAACCGATGCCGTGATGCCGCTATCGGGCGCGTCAAAATCCAGCCATGACAAAAACGTATCTTGCGGAACAGTGACGGTCGTATCACCCGCCTGGATCTTGACTGATTTGCTGCGTTCCATCAACACATTCGCCAAACGTTGTGCGTCGGCATCATGAATCGCCGCAGGACGTTCGTTCATTTTGATGCGTAGATTGTGATTATTGAGTCGCGGCGATACGCTATTTAATTGTGTTTTGACGTCCTCTAGCGTACATGTTCCCCCGTCAATTGCCGGAACGACTTGCAGCTTTTTGTCTTTGTATATCAGCGATGCGTTCTCGGCATCTATTTTGCATGACCCACCTAATTCTTTTTCGATATAGGCCGTTACCTTTGTGCTGTCCCGTTGGTAGTCTGGCGATGACGACGGAATTACCAAATGCGCCCACAAATATGATGTCGGAATGAACCGTAGCCACAATGGATAAACCTTTGCCTCTACCTGCGGTTTGCTGCTAACAGTCAAGCCAATATTTTCTGGTTTCGGTTCTCGATACGCTTTTGGACTGTTACCGAAATACAGTGATACGGGGGTGTTTTTATACTGTTCGTCGAGTTTTTTCGTGACACTTTCAGCCGACTGATTTCCCACCGATACACCGTCAATCGTTGCATAAAGTGGCAGGTTACTCCATGGTATCAACAGCTGTAATATGATGACTAATCCACAGGTTATCCCCAGGGTTGTCAAACTGATCTTGCCCCAAATGTTCATCACATGATGGCGGACGATGTGCAGGTGTTCGCTGTTGATCACCCTTTTCATATCTCTATGCCTCTTCCAGTATTTCCAGCGCCTTTTGTAATGCCGCTATGGCGACCGGATCAGCGCCGGATGCTTCACGTCGTGATATCTCACCGCGCAACCACGTCAAATGATCGCCGTCACTCGCCGATTCACCAGCCACACGAATTGATCGAGCAGACTTTTCAGATTTTGTCAGATAGCCTTTGGCAATCAATCCATCGACATGGACCGCAACGGTCGATACGGATTTATAACCCAGGGCGACCATCACTTCGCGATAACTCGGTGCATAATTATGCTCTCGTAAAAATTCAGCGATGAATTGCAAAAGTTCTTGTTGTTTCTTACTTGTTCTTTCGCGCATGTTGATATGATCCTCCTACACTTACTGCGGCCAGCCCCCACCATACGATACTCACCGTGTCATCAACCCATACTGGCAACAATAGTCCAATCAC
>JAYRHL010000038.1:0-13768 GCA_041907345.1 Saccharimonadaceae bacterium (SeqCode)
ATGAATTGCAAAAGTTCTTGTTGTTTCTTACTTGTTCTTTCGCGCATGTTGATATGATCCTCCTACACTTACTGCGGCCAGCCCCCACCATACGATACTCACCGTGTCATCAACCCATACTGGCAACAATAGTCCAATCACCGCCAGACCAACGCCGCTTCCGAACACACCGAGCGCCAGTACACTACGACGATGCATCCACAGACGACGCATGATTTCGATAAACAGCCACACGAATAGCGCCAGCCCCAACCAACCTGTTTCGTGTGCAATAAACAAATATTGGTTCTCAACAATGAATGGACGGTCGCCGCTCAGTGATGCCGATCCTGTGCTGCCTATTCCGGCGCCAAATGGTAACTGACCGACCCATGACAATCCGTGTACTAACGAATCGGCGTGGCCTTCGTTCGAATCAATCGACGCGCCTGTTGTTGGACTATTGTGCAGCACGACGCTCGATATGTACGGGTTGTCCCGGAGCACCGCGATTGTAGCAATTGCGACTGCTGCTGCTACCACGACAGTAATGACCAGTCGTTTACGTACTCGTGACGATACCGCCACCGTGGCAACGGTGACAACAGCAACAACGGCACCAATCACCGCGCTGCGCGAATAGCTCGCACCCAGTATGAGTCCTGTAGCAATCGCCACGACAGCCGCGACGATATATCCACGCGTTCCTGATTTCCATTTGATTACTGCTGCTGTGAGGAGACTAATGATTATCACCGCATAAGCACCCAGTGGATTTGGCCCCCGTAGTGTGCTGTTGATGCGGACATATGCAGGATTCTCATCAACAGTTAAATACGGTGCTATCGTGTTTTTGGAATATCCAATGTTCGACAAAAAATCTTTGGGCAGAACAAACAACTGCAACAACGCGAACAACACCACGACCGCCGCACCGCCCACTGACACATATATAAATGGGCGACGAAATTCTGGAATCATCCTCGCGGTGCCGTATACCAAGACAAAATACAGTATGTATCTCAAATCGATTAACAGGCCCGCACCGGCTTCGGCTAGGCCATTCTGGAATACCGCGACCAGCACAAAATGTAGTCCCGCATAGACAATGCTCAGTTGCATTATTCGGTCGGCCAACAGCGTCCCGACCATGTTGCGCCGTACGGCCGCAGTGATAAACAGCACCAGACCCGCACCCATCAATAGTTCTTTCCACGCTTTAATATAGTTGGCGTACTCTGGCCATTGAACGCTTGACCACACGGTTAACGGTGCATGCACAACAATCAGTGCTGCCACCACCAGCAGCAGACCGACCAACACACGCTCTACCCAGCCCAGCTTTATCATGCTTATAGTATACTCCATTATCCGTACCAATTGAGGTAATGATGCTATAATATCGATAAAATAAACGAGGTATCCATATGCCGAGCAAAAACACGAAATTCTACAGTCTCCTGCTAGTGCTTGCCGATATCGTGACGCTATTATTCGCCTTTACCTTGGCATATATTATTCGCGTTCAGTACGACAATCGACCTCTCGTCAGCCCCGTGTATGCTCGCGAATATTTCCTCGTTTCACTGATGATTATTCCTATCTGGATTATGATTTTTGCGTCGATGGGTCTGTACAACTCCAGCACATACACCCGCCGATTGGTTGAATGGGGCAAGATCGCACTCGGTGCATTTATTGGCGTTCTCGTCATCATCGGTTGGGAATACATCACCGGCCGCCATTTCTTCCCTGCGCGTTTAGTGACCGTGTACGCATTCTTGGGCTCGTTCCTACTGCTGATATTTGAACGTGAACTCCTGCGCATCTGGCGAACGTTGATGTTCCATTTTGGTCGTGGGGTCAGCCGCGTTCTGGTTATTGGCACTAGTGATGCAACCCGCGATATTGCCGACAGTCTGTCGGTCACCGCCGAAAGTGGCTATAAAATTGTGGCCATTGCCGGTCCTGCCAAGGTCGTTCCTCGTGGACTCGATGTCACCCATTTCAGCACCGTCGAACGCGCGCTGGAACAAATCGACCACCTGCGCATTACGACAATTATCCAAACAGACTTGTACGATTCGTCCGAACGCAACCAAGCAATCCTCGGTGCCGCACAGGTGCGCCACATCAGCTACAGCTTTATTCCTGGCGAACCAGAATTCTACGCTGGCAAAAACACCGTTGACGTCTTCCTCGGCTACCCAATGATTACCGTCAGCCAAACACCACTCGTTGGTTGGGGAGCTATTACCAAAGGTATCTTTGACCGCCTGATTGCGCTCGTTGCCATCGTGATTCTATCGCCAGTCTTTTTCGTGTTATTTGTTCTGCAAAAAATCTTCAACCCAGGCCCTGCCTTTTATGTCAGTGCGCGCCTCAGCCGATTCAGCCAACCGGTCAAATTGATCAAGTTCCGCAGCATGCGCCCCGAATTTGGCAAACGCGATGCCGCCGACGAATTCCGCGCGATGGGCCGCGATGATCTGGCCGACGAATATACAAAAAATCGCAAGGTCGACAACGATCCACGCGTCACCAAATTTGGCGAATTCTTGCGCAAATCATCACTAGACGAATTGCCGCAATTATTCAACGTCCTCCGCGGCGACCTCAGCCTGGTCGGCCCTCGCCCTATCCTGCCACAGGAGGCAAAGTTCTCTCCTGCCAAAGCCGCACTCCTACACAGCGTCAAATCAGGTGTCACTGGACTCTGGCAAGTATCTGGCCGCAGCAATCTGACGTTTGACGAACGTATCGATCTGGAAACATTCTACGCACAGAACTGGTCGTTCTGGTTAGACCTCAAAATCTTGTTCAAAACAGTCGCCGTCGTATTCCGTCGCACAGGAGCAAAATAAATGCCCGCACCAAAAATCGCGATCGTTGCTGATTGGCTGACCAACATGGGCGGCGCCGAAAAGGTCGTCCTGGCACTGCACGAAGCGTTCCCCGACGCGCCAATTTATACCAGCACCTTCGTACCCGAAAACATGCCCGAATTCGCCGGACTTGATGTTCGCACGACCAAATTGCAGAACCTTCCCGGCCCGCTGAAAAAAATGCACAAATTCTTTCCGATGCAGCGCGTTCGCGCATTCCGCGAATTAGATTTTTCCGAATACGACATCATTATCAGCAGCTCCAGCGCCGAGGCAAAACAGGTGCGCAAAACTCGCCCCGACCAAATCCACATCTGTTATTGCCACACCCCAATTCGCTATTATTGGTCACACTACGACGAATACCGCCGCGATCCTGGATTCGGCAAATTAAACGCCCTCGTGCGTCTGGCAATGCCAATATTTGTCCCGCCACAGAAAAAGGCCGACTATCAGGCGGCCCAAGATGTCGACGTCTTCGTCGCCAACAGCACCGAAGTCCAAAAACGTATCAAAAAATATTATGGTCGCAATTCGACCGTTATTCACCCGCCTGTCGACGTCAACCGTTTCGACCCAGCCCGTGAACGCGGTGAATATTATGTCACTCTCGGCCGTCAGGTCCCGTACAAACATTTTGATGTTGTCGTCCGCGCCGCCACGCAACTGGGCATTCCGCTGCGTGTATTTGGCAACGGTCCCGAACACCAACGACTGGTCGACATGGCCGGACCAACCGTTGAATTCCACACCGACCGCACCGGCGACGCATCCGACGCCGCCGTCACCGACGCACTCAACAACGCCCGTGGATTTATTTATGCAGCCGAGGAAGATTTCGGCATCGTGCAGGTTGAAGCCCTCGCCGCCGGTGCACCGGTCATCGCCCTCGACCGCGCGGGTACACGTGACATCGTCGAAAACGGCGTCAGTGGTGTCACATTCCGCGACCAGAATACCGATTCTTTAGTAGAGGCGATTCACTCTGCCCAGTCCATGACATTTATGCCCGCGCTCCTCCGTCGCAAATCAAAACGATTCGACAAATCCCTATTCATCACCAAAATCCGCAAAGTCGTTGGTGACCAGATCAATCGAACGTAAGCAGTAGCTTTTAAAAGCAAATTCTCAGTTTATTCTCACTTTTTGACAATTTCATTGTATAATGGCCCCATATGAAGAGGCTTTCCACCACGAGTCTTGCTGTCGTTGTTTCGACATTTCTTTTTGTTTTGATCTCAACACTCCTATTCCTCACTACGGCGCGCGCCGACTCGTGGTCTTGGACCAGTGGTGAACCTACCGTCGTCAGGAACGATGAGGCTAGTCGCAACATGGAATGGGATAATATTTGTGCTGCAAAGTACCAAGGCGGTTCAAAACATTCACGCAAAATCGAAGGACAATATAATCAATACCCCGAATACTTTACGGACTGTTTGCTCGCAGAGGGTAACAACTTCCAACTCTTTACTCGTGGCAATTCACTTTCAGTCAGCTTTGCGGGCGAATCACATGCGCACGCGATACGGGGAGTTGAATGTGTGTCACATGCATGTATTTATATGCCCAGTCGTGATTATCTGATTACAACCATCAATGCACGAGGCATTGGCGGTACGCCCATTATTGTTTATAAAAACTTTATCCGGAACCTCCAAAAACAAAGAATACTTTACCCGAACCTCCAGTCAGAAGTTGCCTTTAATGCCTCGCCCGATCCCGACCTGGTTTTGTCTGCTCGATTTGATTCCGGAAGCTATACTGCCACAACCGTGTGGATGCAGCGATCAGTGAATGATCGATGGCTTGTCTTCGAGATTGTTGGTGTTGGTATATTTCGCATGGACATGGATACATACCAAACAATCAAGGTTGCCGACTTCCGCACAAATTATTGGTCGCTCGGACCAAACATAGACTTTGATATTACGGGCGACGGTCAACACATAGCAATATTTGGCTTTAATTCACTAAACGCTATTTACGAAATAACGCCCGGTTGTGGTGCTGTCATACCAGACAGCCCAACATATATGCAGCTAATCAGCCCTGAAGGCGGAACAAATTGTCCCTATCTTTCACTGCCCGAAATGTTCAGCAAACCCAATGGGGTTCTACACATGCCCAACTTTGGCGCTGCACACCAACCACGATTTAGCGACGATGGTGGCGAGATTAGTTTCTACACATTGCCGTATCAAGGTTCATCGGACCCACCGCGGCATATTACCCTACGTGCATCTGGCTACACGGGGCCAAAACCTCTGGACTACCTTGCCCTGGGCGATTCATATTCTAGTGGTGAAGGGGACATAGATCCATATGGAACTAACTACTATAGACGACATACCGACAACGAGGAAGATAAATCAAAAGGTGTACCAAAAGAGAAATGCCATATAAGCACACGGTCATATCCATATCTATTGGCCACACGCATGGGTCTCTCCATTAGCGGCCCCAAGCAATGGGACACAGTCACCTGTTCTGGTGCGACAACTCATGACATTAATTCTAGTAACACTGCTATTTATAAAGGACAGGGTGATCGACTAAAGGACTTCGGTTACGGTGCACTACAGTCTCAGGCACTAAATGAATTCATTCCGGGAAGACAAGAACAAATTGAATTTGTTCGTAAGTACAAACCAAAGGTCATTACACTATCAATTGGCGGTAATGATGTTGATTTTGCGAACAAACTAACATTGTGCGCAAGCAAGATTGACACTTGTGACTATGTAAACATTGACCGGGCAAAACTTGGTAGCCAAATCAGATCACAGTTTCATATTTTGAAAAGTCTATATGAAGATCTATATAAAGCATCTGAAAAAAGGGCTCGAATATATGTCGTCTCGTATCCAAACTTTATTAACGACAAAGACGATACTGTATGTGGAGCAAACATGATGTTCCTAAATAGAGACGAGAGGGAAATGATTAGCAGTAGTATTTCTTTTCTGAACAGTGTTATTAGGCAGGCTTCGCTTGCTGCTGGTGTTGAATTTATTGATATTGAGCACAGCCTTGATGGTCATAGGCTGTGTGATAACGGCGAGGACTATGAAAACGCAGCTATTTGGCGCATTGGCACACTTGGCTTCTCTGATTACGGATCCTTTCATCCGAACAGCAAGGGTCAGCAGGCAATCGGTAATACAATCTGGAGTAGCCTCGTTGAGAGTGGGTCCTGCATAACAAATCTTTCAAATTGCTCAAACGATTTCGATATTTCTGTTGATCCATCTGCAACGGAAGATACGATTGACATACCGGCATATTTTCAAAATATTGAGTGGCGCAATAGCTTTTATAAAAATCTGACTTCTTTTGATCAAATTATAAACGGCACTGTAGACATTTCAGTTGGGTCTTACACATTTGCTTCAGGCACTATTGCCACCATCACAGGACATTCAAATCCGGTCAATTTAGGCGAATATATTACAGCATCCGATGGATCCCTCCATGCAACACTTCGATTGCCTTTATCTATGGATATTGGTTTCCATCGAATTATCGTTTCCGGTACTTCATATACTGGCGTCCCTGTCGAATATGAGCAAATAATCTACATAGGTGGTGGTGAAGAGGATAATGCCGCCGCTGAAGATGAACATCTAGCCCATATGTTATCCGAGTCAAGACCAGGTGAACCTGATGCACGCTTCAAAAGTCCAATACCGGCCTTGTATTTTAGGAATTCTGACTTGATTAATCATGGTTCTCCGCGCAAAGCAGGTGACACGACTATAAAGAGTGACTTTAGCCTACATTTGCTCATTGGCATAATCACAGTCGCAGCATACATAACATTGTCTGTCATGAAAAAATTAGTCAATAAACGTAGTTAAGCTTATAATTACTTGTGAAAAGGTATTTATCATATATGACAACTAGTAAAAATACTGCCAACAAATCCAAACTATGGTTATATGCTAGCGTCTTCTCTTCACTCGCGGCAATATTGGTAATAGTGTTAATAAATGCTTATTTCCTCAATACAACCGACAGCTTTTTTAAGAACAGGAGCCTCTTAGTGATAGTTACATTGATGTCACTAGTTTCAGCATTTCTGAGTTTTATTGCGACCTTTATGGTACATGGGCCAAAGCAAAAGTCTGTCACATTTCTATGTACCGTGTTTTCAATCGGTCTCTCGCTATACGCTTATCTTCAAGCATCATGGGATGCAACGGGCTGGTAGCTACTCAACCGTAACACTCTTCGCCAAATTCCTTGGCTGGTCGACATCGTTGCCGCGTGCGACAGCAACATAGTATGCGAATAGTTGTTGGATAACGTTCAGAACAACAGGCACTAATACATCCAGTTTGGTATCAACGCGAACGATTGTCTCGGCATCAATTTGTTTGGTGCTGTTGGTAATCACAATGACGTGGCCGCCGCGTGCATTGACTTCGGCCAAGTTGCTGACGCCTTTGTCGAACAGCCAGTTGTCTTGTAGCAACATTACTTCGAAAAATCGATCGTCGATGAGTGCTAACGGACCGTGTTTCAATTCTCCGCCTGCGTAGCCTTCAGCCTGGATATAGCTAATTTCTTTCAATTTCAGTGCGCCTTCGAGGGCTGCTGGATACAACGTGTCGCGGCCCAGGAACAGTGCGTGGTCGTATTTGGTATATTTCGCGGCGACTTCTTTAATTTCATCGCGATGCGCGGCCAGAACTTTTTCAATCTCACCAGGCAGTTCGGCTAGTTCGGTAATATACTGATTCAGTTCCTGCACACCTGCGCCCTTTGCCTGCGCCAACTGCACGCCAAATACGGTCATGGCAGCGACCTGTGATGTAAAGGCCTTGGTACTAGCGACCGAAATCTCTGGACCGGCATGGACGTACACGCCGCCGTCGACTTCACGCGCAATAGTCGACCCAACTGCGTTGATCACACCGAGTGTTTTCACGCCGCGGCGTTTGATTTCGCGCAGACATGCCAGTGTATCGGCAGTCTCGCCCGACTGACTGACAACCAATGCAACACTGTTTTTTGGCAGGTGGAACGATCGGTAGCGCAGTTCTGACGCGATCTCAACATCGACGGTCAGGCCATCGACTAGCTGTTCTAGGTAGTATGACGCCAGCATTCCGGCATAATACGCCGTACCGCATCCGATGATCACAACGTGTTCAATCTGGCGCAGTTCCGCTTGGGTCATGTTCAAACCGCCCAACATCGCACGGTTTTCTTTGGGATCAACCCGACCGTTCAGTGTCGACTGCAGCGTCGTTGGCTGTTCCATAATTTCTTTTAGCAAGAAATGGTCGTAACCCTGTTTCTGGATTGCCGACATATCTGCCTCGATCTTTTCAACCTTGGCGCTGAGTGGTTGCGATGACAGATCAGTCAAATCGACCGATCCTGCGTGACAAACGGCAATCTCGCCGTCGTTCAAATAAATAGCATTTTCCGTGTGGCCGATCAGCGCAGATGCATCGCTAGCAATAACCGTTTCGTCCTTGCCGACGCCAATAATCAACGGGCTGCCGCTGCGTGCAACAACAATCTTTTCAGGTTCGCGCGTCGACAGGACGGCAATGCCATATGTTCCGTCGACTAGTTTCAGCGCCTGTGTAACTGCAGTTTCTAGTGAAGTTTCATTATCGTAGAGCGAATTGATCAGCGCCGCCAGTACCTCGGTATCGGTCTGGCTGACAAACTCGTGGTCCTTCAGTTCTTTTTTCAGCTCTTTGTAGTTTTCAATGATGCCGTTATGCACCAGGTAAATATCGCCGGATTTGTGCGGATGGGCGTTTTCTTCGCTCGGCACACCATGCGTCGCCCAGCGCGTATGACCAATGCCGATACCATCTTTGGTCGAATGTGTCTCTACTTTAGCCTCTAGCTCAGCCACCTTGCCCTTGGCGCGCAGCAATGTTGCCTCGCTGCCCAATGTGACAATTCCCGCACTGTCATAGCCGCGGTATTCCAGGCGTCGCAAGCCACCCGTTAGTACGTGCTGTGCTTCTTTGCTGCCAATATATCCGACTATTCCACACATATGTGTTTGTCCTCCATCGTAATGCGCATAGGCGCTATATGTATACACAATTATACAATAGAGGACCCTGTTTACGTGTTGTACAATAGATGACATGGCAAAACAAGGCGAGCGAGAGTATTTCAAAAAAATCGGCAAAGACGGAGTAGTCTTTACGCTACATAAACCATTTTCAGACCCTATCAATGTTGGGTCGTTGCTACACGACATCGCTGCTGTGTTTTCACTGCTTCCCCATCCACCAGCAAAAATTATCGACCTCGGGTGTGGATCTGGCTGGACAAGCTCTTTCTATGCAAAGGCTGGCTACGATGTGACAGGTGTCGATATCTCTCCCGATGCAATCCGTGCGGCCAAAAAGCACTTTAGCGGCATCACTAATCTTAAGTTTGAAACCAAAGACTACGACGAGATCAGCCACCGTGATGAATTTGATGCGGCGATATTCTTTGATTCACTCCATCATGCCGAGAGTGAAGTCGCAGCACTTCTTGCTGCTTATCGGGCACTCAAACCGGGCGGCCTATTGATTGCTTGTGAGCCCGGCGTTGGCCACAGCAAATCCCCATCATCGATTGAAGCAGTAGCTAAGTATAGTGTTAACGAAAAGGATATGCCGCCTAAATTACTGCGGACATTCATAGCAGAGGCTGGATTTTCTTCCATCAAGACGTATGCTGACCCTGCAATCACCCATCGAGCGCTCTACAAACAACGGAGTGGCCCTGTTGGCAAAATCCGTAACAATTCCGTTGTCCGTGGACTAACCGCTGGTTATCTAGCAACATTTGCCAAGCGCAATCACGGTATCGTCATTGCAAGCAAACCTGAATAGTCCATTATTCGTGACCAAGCGCTTGATTGATTCGTGTCGATGAATCGGGTTTCACAAGTCCACGAACGTGAGTTCCAACACCGAACACCGTCTTTATGCCGTACTGATTACATACGTCAGTTTCCGGTATGACCTTTTCGCTATCTCGATCCCCACCGTTTGCAAATATCAACTCGTCATCGGGATATTTCTTGGCAATCATCTCTAGCGTATTAATAACAGGAGGTTCTCCGTCGATAGACAGTACAGCTTCGTCAACCGCCCGTAGCGCGCCCACAAGCCTTAGGCGGTTTTCTTCGTCGAGAATAACCTTGCCCTTCTTTAGTACCTGCTGTTTGTCATTGTTGACGACACAGATTAATTTGTCCCCCATTTCTCTTGCCGCCTCTATCATATCTAGGTGACCGCCATGGAGCGGGTTAAAATATCCACTAATAATTACTATTTTCATATAAACCAGTATACAACGAACCAACCGACTGCTACAGGTGATGGTAAAATGTATCTATGAATATACTTATTACCGGTGGTACTGGCTACATAGGCAGTCATACTATCATTGAATTAATCGAGGCGGGCCATACCGTCGTCGCCGTAGACAATCTCAGTAACAGCAGTAATGAATCGCTCCGTCGGGTAGAAAAAATTACTGGGCATCCTATTCCTTTTTATGAGGTAGATGTCTGTAATGCAGCATCTTTAGAAAATATATTTACAGAACACACCTTTGACGCCGTTATCCATTTCGCGGGACTCAAAGCCGTAGGTGAATCAGTCCAGAAACCGCTTAAATACTACCATAACAACATCAACTCTACTTTGTCGTTATTAGAAGTAATGCGATCGCACGGCGTAAAGAAACTTGTATTTAGCTCATCCGCCACTGTCTATGGAGAACCCGAGGAGCTCCCTCTTGTCGAAACTAGTCGAGTAGGTGTTGGTATCACAAACCCATATGGGCAGACAAAGTACATGATCGAACAAATACTACAGGATGTTTGTGCATCGGATCCAGAATTCGAAGTTAGCCTGCTTCGCTACTTTAATCCAGTTGGTGCGCACAAAAGTGGCACTATTGGTGAAGACCCAGGCGGCATTCCAAATAACCTATTGCCGTATATCACACAAGTTGCCGTCGGAAGGCTAGAAAAGGTTAACGTATTCGGTAACGACTGGGACACGGTCGACGGCACTGGTGTCCGTGACTATATACATGTTGTCGACCTTGCTAAAGGCCACACGGCAGCTCTAGACCACTCAAAGGTAGGTGCACATTCATATAACCTCGCAACTGGCAAGGGTATATCTGTCCTTGAGTTGATTGCAGCACTCAGCAAGGCAGCCGGTAAAGAAATTCCCTATCAAATTGTCGATCGCCGTCCGGGTGATATTGCCGCCTGTTATGCGAGTCCCGCAAAAGCGAACAGGGAACTTAATTGGAAAGCTGAATTGACAATTGAAGAGGCCTGCGAAGATTCATGGCGCTGGCAATCGCAAAATCCAAATGGTTTTAACCCAGCACTATAAGCTGTTACTGGCCTATTCCTAAACCCGAACTCAAAGGTGTTAAATACTTGCCGCATCATAATGCTACTGGTATAATATCTACTAGAGATATACCTCTATGAGAATACAAAGGTCAACAAAAAGAAACAGAAAAGTCCTTATAGCAGTGTTGCTTTTACTCGCGTTAGCAGGGGCCGTGTCTGCCTATTTCTATTTCAGTACTAATGGGTTTAAAAATCCTGACACAGCAAACGTATCATCTTCAGACAGATTCAAATCAGATCAGGAGCAGTCAAAAGAGCTCCAGACCAATCCCGACAATAAAGTCAGCGCACCCAACGCAGACCACCCTGTAGCACCTACAAAGACTACCGAATCTAATAAGAAGCTGGTCCAGATGATCGCATCTACAGACCAGGTTGGTAATACCGTATTTATCCGTGGAGGCGTTAACTATCCTGTTACCGGAGGTGTTTGCTATGCGCAACTATCTGGACCATCTGGCCAATCTATCCGCAAAGACACAACCGTACTTCAAAATCCCGCCTCAACAGACTGCAAGACCATCTCTATCCCCACAGGCTCATTAGCCTCTGGCAAGTGGACGTTTACCCTGCATTACATGTCTGATGATTATGAAGGAGTCTCCAGTGAAATCTCATTCTCTGTCTAAAAACATCAGCATCTTATCGGCACTCTTCGTGTCTATATGTCTAGTCTCTGCGCTATTTATATATAACAGTGGTCGTGTGCACGCCGCACCAATCACCGATTTCAATGCTGGTCATATCATTGACGACGCCCTCTTCTATAACAAAAACTCTATGAGTGTTCAGCAAATTCAAGCATTTCTTGACAGTCTGATCCCGAATTGTGACTTATGGGGTACTGGGGCATCAGAATACGGCGGCGGCACGCGCGCGCAATACGCCCTGGCTACATGGGGTGCGTCACCTCCGTTTGTTTGTCTCAACAAATATTACGAAAACCCCACCACACACGAAACATCGTTTGAAAAGGGCGGTGGGGCATTCACGGGTGGTATATCTGCCGCCCAGATAATTTACAATGCCGCCCAGACATATAACATCAATCCACAAGTACTAATTGTCATGATAAAGAAGGAGTCGATTGGCCCCCTTACTGCCGATTCATGGCCGCTCAAATCGCAGTACCAAACCATGATGGGGTATGGCTGCCCAGACACTGCTGATTGTAACGCTAATTACTATGGTTTCTACAATCAGGTTATGAGCGCAGCCTGGCAGTTTAATTACTACAAGGAACATCCGAACGACTATCGCTACTACTTAGGCCAAAACAATATCCAATACTCGCCCAACGTATCGTGCGGCACCAAACCGGTCTATATCGAAAACATAGCCACCCTCAGCCTCTATATCTACACGCCATATACACCAAACAACGCCGCGTTGGCGGCCTATCCGGGTGAAGCAACCTGCGGCGCATACGGAAACCGCAACTTCTATGCCTATTTTAAAGAGTGGTTTGGAATTACCTCCTACAACGGCAAACCCATCAAAAGCAGTTCGCCCAGTTCAGGAGTATTCCTTGTTGAAAATGGTACCAAGCGACCATTCAATAGTGTCGAGGCGCTCTATAGCCACGGATACTCATGGCCAAATGTATTAACAGTGTCGGATTCTGTAATGACAGCAATACCGACAGGTACCCCGTTGGGAATTAACATCCCGGCATACACGGGTAAGCTACTTAAAACCAGTTCGCCGAGTTCGGGCATATTCCTTATTGAAAATGGTACCAAGCGACCATTTAATAGTGCGGAAGCTTTGAATAGTAATGGCTATGATTGGAATAAAATATTGACCGTGACCGATGCTGTATTAGTAGATATTCCATTAGGCACTCCTATTGGTGTAAATGTCGTCTCGTATGCCGGTAAGACTGTCAAAAGCAACTCCCCCAGCTCAGGAGTATTCCTTATTGAAAATGGTACCAAGCGACCATTTAATAGTGCGGAGGCGTTCAATAGCCACAGATATTCGTGGGCAAATATATTAACATTATCCGAGGCTGCAGTGGCCGAAATACCAACCGGCACTACATTGGGAATTAACATCCCGGCATACACGGGTAAGCTACTTAAAACCAGTTCGCCCGGTTCGGGAGTGTTTCTTATTGAAAATGGTACCAAGCGACCATTTAGTAGTGCGGAGGCTTTGAATAGCTATGGATATGATTGGCATAAAATACTGACCGTGACTGATGTTGTATTGGCGGACATCCCGTCAGGCTCTCCGATTGAAGTTAAGTAGTCATTTCTTATTTTAAACAACAGCGTCTATACTAATTTTCGCAAAATTCTAATTAACTTACGGCCAGCTTTATGTATAAATAAACCCAGCCCATCGTTTTTTATACTCTCAACATAGCTACCTATTTGACTTATCCTTTTCATTGAAGCATAGTCTAGATATATCTTGTTGTTGGAAAATTTTCCTAAACCTTCGATCCTTTTAACAACAGACTGGTTACTAGTGTCTGTAGCATACC
>JAYRHL010000039.1:0-10671 GCA_041907345.1 Saccharimonadaceae bacterium (SeqCode)
AACCTCGAAATCAGTGGTCTGAAACCTGGCCAAAAGATTATTATTCCTGGCGGTATATTGCCAACAGAACAGCGACCCGGTTATGTTGCACCAGTCCAGACACGTACATACGTCAACACCGGTACTGGATTTGGTGGTACGTCATGGCGCATCAAGGTTGGTACACCTGGACTGGCTGGTAACGGCTACGCCTACGGTAACTGTACCCGCTACGCCTATGATCGTCGCATCGAATTAGGTCTCAAGGTGGGTAACCAATGGGGTAACGCATCGACCTGGTCTTACTATGCACAGCGCGAAGGACTCCGTGTGGACAATACGCCATCAGTTGGCGCAGTCATCCAGAACGGTGGTGGGTTCGGACACGTTGGTATTGTTGAGCGTCTATTGCCGAACGGTGATATCGAAATCAGTGAAATGAATGCGTATGTCAGTGGCGGTGGATGGAACGTTGTCGACGGACGCATTATCCCTGCGGCACAAGTGCGATACTACGCATATATACACTAGACCCGGTCTGTATCTCTAGAAATTGGTGGAAAAACTATATTATTTATGTTATAATTTACTTCTATGTTTGTTGATACAGCGACAGTAACGATTCAGGCAGGAAAAGGCGGCGATGGCGCCGTTAGTTTTCGGCATGAAATTTATGTCGATAAAGGTGGTCCAGATGGCGGTGACGGCGGTAACGGCGGCGACGTTATATTCGAGGCAACCGAAAACCTCAACACACTTATTGATTTTCGCTATCAGCCAGAACTAAAGGCGGAAAAGGGCGGTAACGGCAGCAAAGCAAAACGGCACGGCAAATCAGGTGCCGATCTTATCGTGAAAGTCCCAATGGGTACATTGGTCAAACGTGATGGTGTCGTGATTGCTGATTTGACTCGGCATGGGCAGCAAGTAGTCGTGGCTCGTGGTGGTGACGGCGGATTCGGTAATGCTCACTTTAAATCATCAGTACGCCAGACACCTCGGATGGCAGAACGCGGCGAACCGGGCGATGCATTCACGGCCGAATTAGAACTGAAATTGCTTGCAGATGTTGGATTGGTCGGGTTGCCGAATGCTGGTAAATCAACCTTTTTAAGTGTCGTGACAAACGCGCGACCTGAAATTGCCGACTATGCCTTTACCACGCTGACGCCCAATCTCGGTGTTGCAAAAGTAGATGACGGAGAATTACTGATCGCGGATATCCCGGGACTCATCGAAGGCGCTGCCGAAGGTAAAGGGTTGGGTGATCAATTCTTACGTCATGTTGAACGTACTGCTGTATTGCTGCACCTTGTTGACGCATATAGTAACGATATCGCGGCAGACTATACGACGATTCGAGATGAATTGCAGCGCTATTCCGATGATCTTGCGCAACGTCCAGAGATTATTGCACTGACCAAAACAGAGGGTCTCGACGCCGATATTGTTGAGATGCAAGCAGATGCTGTCCGTAGTGTCGCGCCAAAATCTGCGCAAATCGTGACAATTTCCTCGACGACACATCAGGGTCTCACGGAAGTTCTACGGTTGCTACGCAAACAAGTCGAAGCTGCCCGTAAAGAACTGGAGCCTACTGAAGAAGAAGGGGTTGTTGATGATATGCCAGTTATTTCGCTGGGTGCACAGGCAAAATCTGAAGCGTGGACAATCGCGAAAGACGAAGATGTTTTTGTGGTTCGCGGTGAAAAGATTGAGAAATTCGCTCGTCGCACAAACTTTGATCAGTACGAGGGCGTGAACCGTCTGCGCGATATTATGAAAAAGATGGGTATCGCTCATGAATTAGCCCGTATGGGTGCGGTGAGTGACAGTGTTATTCGTATCGGTATTGATGAATTTACCCTTGTTGAACAGTTAGATAAATAGTCTAGGGCACTGAAGAAAACATTATAGTTATTGACTTTTATTAACTATTGTGATAATATAGGATTAACCTTCGATGCAAATCGTACTCGAACGGTCCTTCACAATCTATTTGAAAGGAAATAACATGGCATCTTTTGGTGTCCGTTGCGTTACCCTCACTGCCGCTGCTGTCGCAATGGCAGTCGTTCCCGCGATCGGCATGGCAACCGCCAACGCCGATAGCCGTCACGGTGAGATCACCTACACCGAGCGTGGCCAGGTGGGTGCTCATACGACCAGCATCGTTCGTTCGGTGAAGATCGGCGCGATCAATGGCGGTCAGGATTCCAAGGGTCTCCCGATCGTTCTCAGCAATGGCAATCCTGCTTCGCTGCCGTGCCTCGACACCTCGCACTGGGCCACCAAGGGCCAGGACTGGGCGTACCTCTCGAATTTCTCCTGCTGACAAGTAGGGTTCGAGTCTGATGTTGTGGAGTGGGGCCTGTGTTTAACACAAGCCCCACTCCACGCATATTTCCCAACAACTAGGTTGTTTACCCTTAGCGCCTCTACGGAGGCGTTTTTTATTTGGAAAATTACTGGGATGATATGACCCTAGATAGAGTGGTTTTGACGATACCAAAATAATTGACTTTATTTGATAAATGTGATAGTATAGCTATTACAGAGTTGCTGAGGACTGATTTTGCGTCATTGTTCATTGAAGCAATGCTGTTGGCCGGATGAGCGTATTGCTCCCCGGTCTAGTCCACCCTCAGGGTCCCGTCGCTGAACGACGTTCATGGAACATCGATCGCCGGATCCACACCCACAGGGTGCGGGCGGAAAAGTGTGTGATTACGGGACGGCTATATGGAGAATGATATTCACCAGTATATCCGTCACAAGGAACCGTCTTCATTACCTTTTCTCGTCCGCATCCTGTGGGTGCATCATCCACCCCGTCATTATGACGGGGTTTTTCTATGCTACTGGATTAAAATACTGATTTGTTTTACGATGGCTATAATGTCTCAAACATTCTTTTTTTATGACCTCGAGACCAGCGGGCTGTCGGGTAGACACGATCGTGTGATGCAGTTTGCGGGTCAACGTACTGATATGAACCTGCAACCTATTGGCGAGCCGGTCAATGTACTCGTCGCACTCAATGACGATACACTTCCGAGTCCTGATGCGTTGATGGTGACGGGCATTTCGCCGCAGCATACTGTTGCTGATGGCTATACCGAAGCGCAATTTGCCGATATGCTACTGAACGAAATTTTTACCGAAGACACTATTGCTGTAGGCTTTAATAACATTCGGTTTGACGACGAATTCGTCCGTCATTTATTTTGGCGGAATTTTCGCGATCCTTATGAATGGTCATGGCGTGATGGCCGATCACGTTGGGATTTATTGGATGTTGTTCGCATGACGCGAGCCTTGCGACCCGAAGGTATTGTCTGGCCGGTTGTTGACGGCAAACCATCGAACCGCCTGGAACTGATGACCAAAGAAAACGGCATCGATCATATGAAAGCACACGATGCATTGAGTGACGTCGAAGCATTGATTGACGTGACGCGACTACTCCGCGACAAACAACCGCAACTGTACGAATATCTGTTAAAAATGCGCGACAAAAACGAGGTCAAGAAACTTGTGAACCTCGACAATAAACAACCGTTTGTTTATACCAGTGGGCGGTTCGATGCTGAGTTCCATAAAACGACCGTTGCGTTTCCGTTGACGTCTGGTAAAAACGGTAATGTGGTGGTGTATGACCTGCGCATCGATCCGACGCAGTTTATTGATGCCGATAGCAAAGAACTGGCCAAGAAAATGTATGCAACCTGGGAAGAGCGACAGGCAGAGGGATTTGTTTCATTACCGGTGAAAGAAATGCAGTACAACCGTGCACCTGCTGTTGCGCCGCTCAGTGTTCTGGAACGTGAGGATGGTTGGAGCCGTATCGGCTTGGACAAAGCGACGATCGAAAATCACCGCAAGATATTACTCAGTGCTCCGCACTTTGCCGAAAATATTCGAACATTGTTCGAAAACAAGCCAGAATATAAAAAGGATCCAGATGCCGAAGCGCAACTATATGATGGATTTTTAAACGACGCGGATCGTATGCGCGTACTGAGCGTTGGATCGGCCAACGAAGCGACATTGAGCGACCTGCACCCAGAGTTTCAAGACGAGCGATTATCACCGCTATTACTGCATTACAAAGCGCGCAACTATCCGCGCAGTCTGAGTGCGGATGAGTCTGCCGCATGGGAAAAGTGGCGCGTAGAACATCTACAAAAACAACTACCTGGATTTATGAAAGCAATGGAGCGACTGAGTCGCCAAGAATTGAATGACAAGCAGCAGTTTATTATGCAGGAACTGCAGCTATGGTTGGAAAGCGTCGCACCTATCGATGGTGGTGACGATTCAATGCCCGATTAAGCAACGCGGCTAAAACGGCGGATAGGGAGACGTTCGCGACGACTCGCTAGATTGATGAGGTGCTCCCGAATCCGGCGGACAGTCGTGACACGGCTAGAGAGGATTTCGAATATGATGTATGCGCCAGACAGCGACGTGATAACGAGCATCACTGTTGGTGATACGCTTACGTTTGTGCCGGGGATTGCACCGATGATGAGGAAGCTCAGTAGAATACTAGGAAAATCAATCGCACTCAATACTAGCCAGATAAAGAATAGAAGAGTAAATATGTTGATTGCTTTTCGCATGTGCTCACCTCATAAAAAATTATTTGTATTAATGTAGCAATGTTGTTAACCATTAGCAACGATAAGCGTATTCAGTTGCATTCAAGAATAGGATATGCAAGAATGGGGCCACGTATCATCCGTACGCGTTCCTTTGATCAAAGGATTGAGAATGAATGAATCACGAGGAAAATTGTCACCTGACAAGAACGCTCCTCACTGGCCCTGGTATGTCGCTCTGGTTTTTGTCATCGTCGGCGTTATTCTACTCGCTAATGTGCGGGTTGGGGATGTCCCCGGGAATAGCGACGACACGTTGATGTATCGCGGTGTACTGTATGGTAACTGCGCAACGCATGATAGTGTACCGCGGTATCTGCAGTGCGATCGAATCGGCGTGTTGTCTGTGCCTGTGTCTGAAAACACGGTCACTCATGACGACATTGTTTATGGTGAGTGTGTTGGCAATGCCACAATCATCGAACTACCATCAACGTCCGTTCGCTGCTATCCAGTCGGAGTGGTGTGACACCATCTCAATCAAAAGCGCCATATATCCTCCGGGACGTGTGGCGCTTTTCTATTGTTCAATCGGCTGAAGATCACCTGCAGGCAGCATACCGGAGGACTATGATTGATAGGATCAATTGTGGTATAATAAGTCGTTATGCCAGAGGTAATACGTGTTACAGGTGCTCGCGAACACAACCTAAAAGACATTACGGTTGAGATTCCGCGAGACAAACTTGTGGTGATTACGGGCCTGTCCGGTTCGGGCAAGTCCTCGCTTGCGTTTGACACTATTTATGCCGAAGGTCAGCGACGATACGTCGAAAGCCTCTCTAGTTATGCCCGTCAATTTTTGGGCACCATGGACAAACCGGATGTTGACCAGATCGAGGGACTCAGTCCGGCGATTAGCATTGATCAAAAATCGACGAGCCGCAACCCACGATCTACTGTTGCGACTGTCACGGAAATTTATGACTACATGCGTCTATTATTTGCACGCATTGGTGTGCCGCATTGTCCTATTGATGGCAGCCCGGTCCAGCGTCGTACGCCACAAGACATTATCGATACCGTCCTGAAATATGATGACGGCAAACGTTTGATGATTTTGGCACCAGTTGTCAAAGACAAAAAAGGTGAGTTTGCCCACATACCAGAACAGTACCGTCGACTTGGATTTGCCCGCGCACGTGTTGATGGCGTTGTGTATTCATTGGATGAATTTCCAGAACTTCAAAAATCATACAAACACAACATTGAAATTGTCGTCGACCGTATTGCTATTTCTGACGATATGAAAAGCCGCGTGTCACAGTCTGTCGAACAGGCGCTCGATATTGGTGGTGGTATCGTCGAAATTTTGCGCGTTGATGATGACAATAAAGTCGATGTTTTTTCTCAGCGGTATGCATGTGTTGATCACCCGAACGAAGAAATCCCAGAACTCGAACCACGACTTTTCAGCTTTAACGCGCCGCAAGGTGCTTGTCCTGTTTGTACGGGACTGGGTAGCCGACTCGAGGTTGATCCAGATTTAGTTTTTAATCCTAATCTCACTATCGCCGAGGGCGCGATCCGTCCTTACAACCGAGTCAACAGTGACGCCTGGTACATGAAACGCCTCGCCGAAGTGGGCCGTAAACACGGATTTAGCATGCAGGTTCCTGTGAAACAATTATCCGCCGACAATTTAGAAAAAGTCCTTTACGGAACTGGCGAGGAAACATATACCGTCAATATCGGTGCTGGTCGTAGTTATACATCCACATACGAAGGAGTCATCCCGAACCTTGAACGTCGTCACAAAGAAACCGACAGCGAATTCATGCGCAAAGACATCGAACGCTTTATGCGCGAACGTGAATGTCATGCATGTCACGGCGCACGTCTGAAACCGGTCGTACTCGCCGTTACTGTACATGACAAAAACATTATGGATATTTGCCGGCTTGGCGTTGACGAAGCGCTGGACTTTTTCGAAAACAAATTCAAACTATCCGATTCTGAAAAAGTGATCGCCAACCAAATCCTAAAAGAAATCGTTGCCCGCCTGAGCTTTATGAGCAACGTTGGTTTGACCTACCTAGAGCTGTCACGTGCAGCGAATACACTATCCGGCGGCGAAGCACAACGCATTCGTTTGGCAACACAAATTGGTAGCGGTCTGCAGGGCGTCCTCTATGTCCTCGACGAACCATCGATCGGACTACATCAACGGGATAACGATCGGTTGATCGCCACATTGAAACGTCTTCGTGATCTCGGTAACACGGTGCTTGTTGTTGAACACGACGAAGACACGATTCGTCATGCCGATTATCTGCTCGACATTGGTCCGGGTGCGGGTATTGCTGGCGGTAATGTTGTCGCGGCTGGATCACCTGAACAAGTGGCAAAAAACCCTGACAGTATAACGGGTCGTTATTTGGCAGGAACAGAAAAAATCGACATACCAAAGAAACGCCGAGCGATTCAAAAAGATCGTACCCTCGTTGTTCGTGGTGCTCGCGAAAACAACCTACAGAACATTGATGTTACATTCCCGCTCGGGCTTATGACTGTCGTCAGCGGCGTGAGCGGTAGTGGCAAATCAACACTTGTAAATGATATTTTGGCCAAAGAACTATCGGCGCGTTTGCATCGCAGCCAAGAAGTCCCAGGAACGCACGATGGTATTGATGGTATCAAACAACTCGACAAAGCAATCGTGATTGACCAGTCAGCAATTGGTCGCACACCACGTTCGAACCCTGCAACATACACCGGTGTCTTTACGCCTATTCGTGAACTTTTTGCCAGCACGCCCGAAGCAAACATCCGCGGCTACAAAGCCGGACGATTCAGCTTTAACGTCAAAGGTGGACGCTGCGAAAACTGTCAGGGTGACGGTGTGATTAAAATCGAAATGCACTTTTTGCCCGATGTCTATGTCACCTGTGATGTCTGTCACGGTAAACGCTATAATCGTGAAGCTTTGGAAATCAAATATAACGGCAAAAGCATCAGCGACGTTTTGGAAATGACCGTTGAGCAGGCCGCTGAATTCTTTGCGAATATTCCTGCGATTGCACGCAAACTAGATACATTGGTCGACGTGGGTCTGGGGTATATTCGTCTCGGCCAACCAGCAACGACGTTTAGTGGTGGTGAAGCGCAGCGAATTAAATTGGCATCAGAATTATCACGCCGCAGCACGGGTCGTACGATGTATATTCTCGACGAACCAACGACAGGACTACACAGTGCTGACGTCAAACGACTACTTGGAATTTTGCAGAAATTGATCGAGGGCGGTAACTCTATGGTGATTATCGAACATAATCTTGATGTGATCAAAACTGCCGACTATATCGTCGACATGGGTCCAGAAGGCGGTAGCGGCGGCGGTACTGTCATTGCTTCGGGTACGCCAGAACAAGTCGCCAAAGTTGACGCGTCGTTTACTGGTACTTACTTACGATCTTTACTCTGATCGACAGGATCGTCGGCATAGAGTGATTTTAGCTCACGTTTGGTGGCATTCCAGAGTGCTTTTCGCTGGTCTGGATTGCGCATGAGGTGTACAAACGCGGGGATCCAAGATAGCAATACAATTACGATGAGAGATGGTAGAAGCACCTGATCAATTTCGAGACCCATTTCATGGAACCATCCACCGAGGCTATAACCAAGATAGCTAATACCGACAGCCCATAATAATGCGCCGATGACGTTATACATCAAAAATGTACGGTAGTGCATTTTGCTGGCACCGGCAACAATTGGTGCGAATGTACGAACGGTCGGTAGGAACCGTGCCAGAATGACCGTTTTACCACCGTGTTTTTGGTAGAATTTTTCTGCTGCTTCCAGGTGGGATTTTTTGAAAAATCGTGAGTTCGGGCGGTCGAATAATTTGCGTCCAACACGGCTACCAAAACTATAGCCGACACTGTCACCGACAACCGCTGCAACAAATACGCCAAGCGCGAGGAACTCGATACTTACCGGCAGGACATTTGCTTGAACCAAAAACCCTGCAGTAAAGAGCAGTGTGTCGCCAGGCAAAAAGAACCCAATCAACAGTCCAGATTCGGCGAAAATGACTGCAAATACGCCAAAAACGCTGAACAGTTTAATAAATTCGACGAGGTCCATGCCGGGAATCATAATCATACTTATTGTACCACGAACAACGCATGAGCATTTTAAATATGGTATAATTAGTAGGACTAATAATGCACGATATCTTATAGGAGGATTCTCATGTCAAACGATATTTCATTGAAATTAGACACTCGCACCGTCGCTGGTAAGAAAGTTGCAAAATTACGAGCACAGGGCATTGTTCCTAGTGTTGTCTATGGTGGTCATTCAGATCCAATTAACACGCAGTCTGGTGCTGCTGAAGCAACCAAGGTTGCGCATGCTGCTGGTAAACACTCACCAGTCCATCTCGTTATTGACGGCAAGAAAAAACTTGCAATTATCAAAAGCATTGACGTCGATCCTTTGAAGCACCGGGTACGCCACCTTGCATTTCATACCATCAAACAAAACGAAGTGATCACGACAGAAGTGCCAATTCATTTGCTAGGTCTGGGTGAAAGTGCTGCAGAAAAAGCCGGACTGGTTGTTCTGCAAGCAATCGAACATGTTGAAATCAAAGCAAAACCTGCGGATTTGCCAGAGGCACTTGAAATTTCTATCGCCGACCTGACAACGACTGACGATAAATTAACTTTGGGTGATTTGAAACTTCCAGAAGGCGTCGAATTTGCCGCAGTTGATCAAGACCTCGAGCTGGTTATTGCAAACGTCTATGAACCAAGTGCGTTGCAGGCGCAGAACGAAGCAGCCGCTGGTGACGCCGAAGACGTCCAGGATGTTGAAGCTGAAAATGGTAGCGATACACCGCAAGATTCTCAAGAAGAAGAATCACGTCCAGGCGGTAAAGGCCAGGACGAGCCAAAACAGTCAAACGTTGACGCAAACAAATAGCATTCTCAATCTGTTATAAGTATTTACTTTTTAAAGTAAATAATGTATAATATGCCTCAAGAAATTCGTCTGATAATGGACGAGTGGATGAGGATTCATGGCAAGGCTCGGTAACGAAGAAAACCTGTTGCTCGAACACGATGGCTACGGCACTACCTGGCCAGCGCAAGTGTGGGTTGATGCTGAGACTGGCGAAGAATTCGAACGAAGTCCACGAAAAGAAAAATACCTCTATGGCAATCCAGAATTACCAATCGCGTCACGTGGCGATTATGTTGTTGATGCTATTGCGACTCATGATGTGGTGGTCGTCGTTTCACATACGGGGACTGGAAAAAGTACCTTTATCCCACAGGCGCTATACGAATCGGGTCGGATAGACGGTCGAATCATTGTCACGCAGCCACGAATCATCGCTGCCCGTGAAAACGCACACTATAGTCGCAAACAAATGGAGCAGGCGTCGGGGCTGGATCTATCAACGGTGGTTGGATATCAAACAGCAACCGAGGGCGACCGTTTGCCGGAGAACGCGATCATTCAGAATACCGACGGACTTGTTCTCGCGCAGATGATGAACGAAGGTACCATTACGCATGATGATGTGGTGATTGTTGACGAGGCGCATGAACGCAATGCGAATATCGACCTGACGATTGCTGCTGCCCATAAATTTGGTATCAAACTGGTAATTATGAGTGCAACGATGGACGGCGAACGTGCTGCTCGTCACGCTGCGCAGGCAAGGGGTATTCCTGAGTCACAGGTGCCTGTTATCGAAATTCCGGGCAAGCCTCATGAAATCGAAGAACGCATTGGTAAATCAGTCTGTGAAGAAGCCATCAAATACGCCAAAGAAAAAAAGAATATTCTGATTTTTGTTCCTGGCGCTCGTGAAGCAAATGCAACGATTGGACGATTGCGTCGACGCGTCGAAGGCTATCGTATTTTGACGCTAAACGGTGATCAGACCATCGAAGAGCAAAGTGCGTGTTTTGAAAAAACTGACGAAGGTAAAATTATTGTCTCGACATCTGTGGGCCAAACGAGCATCACTATTCCAGATATTGATGTCGTGATCGACAGCGGCTGGGAT
>JAYRHL010000040.1:0-20678 GCA_041907345.1 Saccharimonadaceae bacterium (SeqCode)
CTCCCTAGCGGCGACTGTCGCTGGTAGACTTTCTGCCGGATATCCTCGGACTCCTGCGGAATAAAGGGGTTCGTCGACGAATCTTGCATGCTTATGCTTAAGTGTAGCACATCTGTCGCAAGTGTCACTAGTTTGTGGTTACATTTTTGATCGAATTTCAGCAATCAAATCACGAAGTTCCGCGGCTTTTTCAAACTCGAGATTCGCACTCGCCAGTTCCATCTGACCGTTCAAATCGGTGATCAAACTTGCATACTCGTCTTTTGGAATTTTCTTGAGGTCAAGTTTTGGTTTCTTGTCATCGTCTTTCATCGGAATAATCGCACGAAGTCCCTCGCCGATTTCTTTATCAACACTGCGAGGCGTAATGTTGTGCTGCTGATTGTATGTTTCCTGAATCGCACGGCGTCGATTGGTCTCATCAATTGCTGCCTGCATAGATCGTGTCACTGTATCAGCATACAAATACACTGTACCTTCAACATGGCGCGCTGCACGACCGATTGTCTGGATTAACGCACTTTCACTTCGCAAAAATCCTTCTTTGTCCGCATCCATAATCGCCACCATACTGACTTCGGGTAGGTCGAGACCCTCACGAAGCAGGTTGATTCCGACAAGCACGTCATAGACACCCATTCGCAAATCGCGCAGGATGTCGCCACGCTCAAGTGTATCGACATCGCTGTGGATGTAAGCTGTTTTCATATCGAGATCAATCAAATATTGGCTGAGATCTTCGGCCATGCGTTTCGTCAGTGTCGTGACCAGCACACGCTGTCCCTTCGATGTCCTTTCGCGAATTTCCGCAATCAAATCATCAATCTGACCCTTCGTTGGTTTGATCACTATCTGAGGATCGAGAAGACCCGTTGGTCGAATAATCTGTTGAGCCGGTGATGGACTGTGTGCTAACTCGTACTCACCCGGTGTTGCCGATACATAAATGGTCTGGTTTATGTGACGTTCAAACTCATCAAACCGCAGAGGCCGGTTGTCGAGTGCGGATGGCAAACGAAAACCGTATTCCACCAATACTTCTTTTCGGGCACGGTCGCCGTTATACATACCGCGAACCTGCGGCAACGATTGGTGGCTCTCATCGACAAGAAGCAGCCAGTCATCAGGAAAATAATCAAGGAGCGTTGCCGGCTGTTCACCGGGTTCACGATTCGTCAGGTATCGGCTATAGTTTTCGATGCCTTTGACGAATCCAGTCTGCTCGAGCATTTCCAAATCGTACTTTGTTCGCTGTGCCAATCGCTGTGCTTCAAGATGCTTGTCGTGTTTTTCAAACCATTTCAGACGCTCATCGAATTCTTTTTGGATACCCTCGATCGCATGTGCCAATTTTTCTTTTGGTGTCACATAGTGACTTGAAGGAAAGATTTTCAGCTCGTTTGGCTCTCCCATGATTTCACCGGTCAACGGATCAATACGGGTAATCCGGTCAATTTGATCACCGAAAAACTCGATACGATACGCGACATCACTACCGGCAGGAAAAATATCAACAACGTCACCTTTGACGCGGAATGTACCACGATGAAAATCAATGTCGTTGCGCTGATACTGAATGTCGGTCAGTTGGCGAATGAATTTATCCTGCAAACGACGTTCACCAACTGTTAAATGAATCGACATGTCGGCATAGTCATCAGGACTACCAATACCATAGATACAGCTCACACTGGCGACGATAATCGTGTCTCGCCTGGTCAATAACGCCGTCGTTGCGGCGTGACGCAGACGATCGATTTCATCATTAATTTTGCTGTCTTTTTCGATATAGGTATCGCTCGATGAAATATACGCTTCGGGTTGATAGTAATCGAAATAACTCACAAAATAATGGACTTCGTTGTCAGGAAAGTAGGCTTTGAATTCACTATAGAGTTGTGCGGCAAGGGTTTTGTTGTGTGCCAATACCAGCGTCGGAACCTGTCGTTCCTGAATAATATTCGCCATCGTAAATGTTTTACCCGAACCCGTAACACCGAGAAGTGTTTGTTCTTTCTCCCCGTTTTTTAAACCTTCAACCAATTGAGCAATCGCCGCTGGCTGATCACCGGTCGGCTGGTAATTGGTTTGTAGTCGAAAAACGTCGGCCATAACCTGTCTATTATACACCACCTTGGTCAATCAGTCTCATCCGTTCTAATCTGTTACGAACCTCGATACTATTTACTTTTTTAAACAAAAGTGTTATAATAGATATATGAATGAAATCGACCGTATTGTTGAAGCAAACAAAGATGGTTTATTAAGAGGCATTGACCAGCTTTTGGCCGGTGCTGCACTGGCGAAAAACGTTTCAATAGATAATCTCGAATTTGGCGGTATCGAAGAAGACAGCCTCAGCCGTGCTCAGCGTGCTCGCGCCGATATTGTGTTTGGTGCCGAATCCATGAATCCCGACATCCCTTCGCTTTTAGCAAACATGACAGAATCTTTTCCGAATGAATCGGATCAACTATATGGACGTGTCATCCACACCAGTGAAGATGACACTATCGACTACACTGATTTTGTCGATGATCACGAAGAAATCGACGACGAAGACGACGGTCAAACCTACCTATTCTAAAGATTATTTGTCGTGCTGAGCACGATGTTCATGGGCCCAGCGTTTTTCAAACATATCGGCACGCATGTGCATTTCTTCGCGCGCCTGTTGCATGGTGTGTGTCGTGATTTTATCGACAACGCGTTCCATGTCATCGGTAATGTAGTAGAGTTCGCGATCGATTGGATCGACCGTTTCGAATTCTTCGACGAGCACTTTTTTAATCACATCATCAAGCGGACGCCAGAATTTTTCGCCCACCAGGATTACCGGAACATTAGGAATTTTACCTGTTTGAATGAGCGTGACGATTTCGAACAGTTCATCAAATGTGCCAAACCCGCCCCCACAAAATACATAGCCACTCGCGTCGAGTGTCATGGCAACTTTGCGTGCAAAGAAATGTTCAAATCGGTAGCTCTCGCTGACGTAGGGATTCAGACTTTGTTCCATAGGCAAATGGATATTGAAACCGATTGATGCTCCGCCGGCTTTCATTGCACCATGGTTGGCCGCCTGCATGACACCACCACCGCCACCCGTCACAATCGTCAGGCCGTGTTTCGCCAGTGCCCAACCTACCGCAAATGCCTGTTTGCATACGGGGTGTTCCTGCGGTAGTCGTGCAGAACCAAATACGGTCACCGTGTGAGAATGTTTCCCTAATATATCAAAGGCTTTTTCGTACTCTTCCGCAGCAGTGATCAAGCGTCCCTCGGCAGCATCAATAATCCGCTGTCGGATTATCAGATGGTTTTTTTCGTTCTCTGCCTTAAACGACGCTAAATTGTGTGCGGGGCTGGACATACTATTCCTCGATTGGAGTCACTCGATAATCTTCGGGTGCTTTTTTGAGATACTCTTTAATCTTGTCAACCGATAGTAGACCTGTTTGTGCGCCTACTTCCTGCACAACGTTCATGCTATTGATTGGCGCCCATGTCAGTGCCGTATCCATTGATTCACCGAGAGCCAGCGCTGCAACAATCGTCGATGCAAATGCATCACCCGCACCCGTTCGATCAACTGGAGGACCTGGGTCAGGATAGTTAGGAATAGTCACGAATTTCCAATCATATGAAGCATACGATCCGTTCGGACCATCGGTGATGACAACAATTTGCGGACCAAGATCGTGCAGTCCATTCGCTAGTTCACGGAGAGAATCATATGATTTACCCGTTACATCAACCGCTTCTTCACGGTTCATCACAACAATATGGCTACGTTTGTATACGTCTCGCAATTTATCGACACCCCATTTGAAATGGAACGTGCCTGGTTGGAATGCCAATTTGACATTTGGATGCTCATTCAAATACTGCAATAAGTCCTCGTGCAGTTGCCATGATTTGTCGCTAATAAGTGACAGATAGATCCAGTCGGGTTCTTTCGCAGGAGCCTGCCATTTATAATCATAATCTTCGTTCTTGACCAAAATTGTGCGCTCTGCACCGTATCGCAATACGTAGTAATAATTTGATGGTACGCCATCCTTGAATGACAATAGGTCTGTATCGACACCCTCTTTTTTCAAATACTCTTTGGCGTCAACGCCCGTTTGATCATCCCCCATAAATGCCAGCAAAGAAGCATCCAGACCTAATCGCGAAATAGATACTGCCGCATTTGGCGATGGACCTACGGCACGAACAATATCGACACCGTCGTATGGTGGTTTACTTCCCAGCGGAAGGCTGACTCGTTTACTGCCATCCGGATCAGTATCAACGCGAGCGACTTCTTCGTTCAACTTAATAAATGCGTCGGTAAATATATCGCCGATAGCCAATATAGATGGCAAATCGCCTGATTGAGATTTGCGAATGTCAGGGTGTCCCTCATCGCTTTCAGGTTTGAGTCCTACTTCATGAGCTAGTCCGTGCACGTGATCCTCCTCTGTTCGTTCGTGTTCTGCATACCGTCGCACAATCTCAGCACGCAAATGGCGCTGCGCATGAGCAAGTGTCCGCTGGTCAAATGATAATTCGTGATGGCTGTTTTCGATTGCATCCTGCAAATTAAAGGACACCAAATCGCCACCAAACTGCATAATGACATAATCTGTATGATCGAGACGGCGGCGACCCGATTCGGATTTTGCCATATTCGTCACCGCTCTATATGCTTCGACGGCCGTCGTATCGGCTGGGTCCAAGCCCAATTGGCGCAATACATCATGGCCGCGTTCGACAATATCGCCTAGCAAACGAACATCAACGCCTGCGTGGCCTGTTGCCTTTTCAAGTGCAGCGACATTGCTCGCGAATAGCGGATGATCATTGCCCAAAAGATCTTTTAACGCGTGTGTCATTTGTCTGAATTATATCATGCTTATGGTTAATATTTATTTCAATTCGTGTTCGTGAAGCGGCATGTCATGCAACTTCACGCCCTTATGCAATATGCCTGTTTTTGCGCCGATATATTGCACGACAGATGTCGAATTCGCGCTAGCGAAAACAATGCTATCGACGAGCGATTTGCCCTGCACCCATTGACTGAGAAATCCAGATGCGAATGCGTCGCCTGCACCGGTGCGATCGATGACTTTGACGTCCTCATACATACCTGCTTTGACGACTGTTTTACCGTCACTTGCAACAACACCGTTTGGCCCATCGCTCACAATAACGACCGGAACGAGGTTCAGTGCATGCTGTACCAACTCTTCCATTGTTTCTCCATGGACAAGCTGTTGCATTTCTTCTTTGTTCACACACAAAACATCGACACTCGACAGTAGCGATTTGAGTTTCTGTGGCTCTGCCAGTTCTGGGCCAGCCGGATTCAACATGACTTTTGTGTCGTGTTTTTCTGCGTAATCAACGATGCGTTTTAGCAGTTCAATCCCGCCGTTAGCGAGCGATGTTGGATACACCCAATCGGCGTCAGCAATCGCACCAAAATCTAGGTCTTTGCCACTTGCATCAGTTGATACGCCTCGATGGTTCAAAATCGTTCGCTCACCATTTGTCGCGATCAAAATAGTAGAATAGCCTGCCTGATATCGTTCTTTTTGAACACTGGGTGACGTATCAACGCCTTCTCGATCGAGTTCGCGCAGAATTGTTTCTGATGCTGGGTCGTGCCCGAGTGTCCACATGTAGGATGCGTGCACTCCTTGACGCGCCAATGTTACCGCGACGTTTCCTGCATTACCGCCGGTCGCAAATGTGACGTCCTCGACTTCCATTTTGAGACCCAGTGGCAAATGCGTATAGACAACCTTGCCTTCCTTATGTGGATCAAATTCCTCACTCTTCAAAAAGACATCTTGGACTGTCTTGCCGATAGCGAGGATCTTTACAGGCGCAGTCATAGTGATTAAATAACCGCTCGGCCTTTGCTACCAAATGCTTCGATCTTTGACTCAACAACTGCCTGAACAGCTTGGTAGACTTCTGGCATAAGTTTGACGATAGCGTATTCATCTGGGTTGTCACGCAGCACTTCTTCGAGTGTCTTGCGGAAAACGACACGCATATCGCTGTTGATATTGATCTTGCTGACACCTATTTTTGCCGCGTCTTCGAAATAATGTAGTGGTGTACCTGACCCACCGTGCAGACTGATTTGGCAACCGATCGCATCACGAATAACCTGCAACAATTCGAGATCGAGTTTTTTGGGTACAGGATATTTGCCGTGGAGGTTTCCGACTGCCGCCGCAAAAGTATCGATACCTGTAGATTCAACAAAGAATTTTGCAGCATCAGGCGTACTAAACGTATGTTTAATTGCCTCGTAATCTATCTTTTCGGTGTGTAGGTTTGATGATCCACCAAAATAATGTGGTTCGCTTTCAACGAGAGCACCAGTGAATTTCGCATATTCAACAACTTCTTTTGTTTTGTCGATAATTTCCTGGAGGGAGGCTTCGTGGTTCTCTTGGCTGATATCGATATGAATGAATTCAAAACCTGCGTCTATGGCACGTTTACAATCGTCAACCGTAGGGCTGTGGTCGAGATTGATATACATTTCAACACCATATTCATCTTTGTAGTTGTCGACCATATCTCGTATGTTTTCAAGACCAAGCGCCTTTACTTCACCATGGCTGACTTCGACCAACACTGGTGCGCGAAGTTTTTGCGCTGCACGTGCGACTGCAATCAGCGTTTCTTGGTTATCGATATTAAACGCCCCGACGGCGAAATGTTGGTTGCGCGTACGTTGATACAGATGCCGCGCTCGCATCGTGTTTGCCCTAATTTGTGGAATAGTCAGACTCATAAACCCCCCTAGTTTGACTCTCTATGATATTGCGGTGTTGATTCAACAAACTCTTTTACTGCTAATGCTATTTTAGCACCTGTCAGCCCAAAATGATCCAATAACTCATCCGGTTCACCAGATTCGCCAAATCGATCTTGCATACCAATACGTTTGACCGGTGTTGGCAACCTATCGCTCAGCAATTCTGTGACCGCCGCGCCGAATCCACCGATCACTTGTGCTTCTTCGGCAGTAACAACACGACCTGTCTTTTTGGCGCTGGCCACGATTGTATCGCCATCCAGCGGTTTAATGGTTGGAACATGGACGACCTCTGCTTTGATGCCGTGTTTTTCGAGTTCGTTTGCAGCTACCAACATCTGATAACTCATCGTACCCGTCCCTAACAAACTGACGTCATCTCCTTCGCGCAGAACATATGCTTTGCCGATTTCAAAATGTGAATCTTCGGTCGTAAAGATTGGCGTGCCTTCGCGGGCCAATCGAATATAGCTTGGCTTGCCGTTTTCAGCGATGGCTCGTGTGGCTTTTTCTGCTTCGACCGAATCACCAGGCGCAACAACGACCATGTTCGGCAACACACGCATCAGCGCAATATCCTCGAGCATTTGGTGCGTTGCGCCATCCGGGCCTACGCTCACACCTGCGTGTGAACCAACAATTTTAACAGGCTGATCATTCAAACAAACAGTAGTACGGATCTGCTCCCAGTTACGTCCAGGACTAAATGCTGCGTAACTACTGGTGAATGGAATTTTACCGGCACGTGCCATACCACTGGCAACAGTGACCAGATTTTGCTCGGCGACGCCAATTTCAACGAACCGTGTCGGAAATGCCGCTTTGAAATCACTCATTTTTGTACTATCTGTCAGATCGGCGCAGAGTGCCACAATCGCTTCGTTGGCTTCACCTGCAGCCTTGAGGCCGCGGCCAAATCCAGCACGAATCGGTTCTCTTTTCACATCATCGCCAAATAGGTTGTCCGCAAGCTTGTAGTGGCTCATTGGTGTTCTCCTTTGATCTTTCCATCTAGCGTGCGCAGTTTATGCAGCGCATCTTTTGCCTGTTCACTATTCGGCGGCATACCGTGCCAATGGTAATCATATTCCATGAAATCAACGCCCTTGCCGGGAATGGTGTGTGTAATGATGACACTTGGTTGATTCGTAATCGCCCGTGCCATACTTGCAGCATCAATAATGCTTTCGATGTTGTGTCCATCAACCTCCTGGACGTGCCAGCCAAATGATTCCCATTTGCCACGTAGATCTTCGAGGGGCATCACCTGTTCAGTCGTGCCATCAATCTGAATATTGTTACGGTCAACGAACACAATCAATTGTGCCAATTTGTTTTTGCCGGCAAACATTGCCGCTTCCCAAATATTGCCCTCGTCTAGTTCTCCGTCACCAGTAACAACATAGACAAACCGACCGTGCGTGTTATCGACATACTGCATGGTATAGGCGACACCTGCTGCTTGTGAAAGTCCGCTGCCTAATGGACCACTCGTATTTTCTAGGCCGGGCAACTTCGTCCTTTCAGGATGTCCTTGTAGTCGGCTGCCGAATTTGCGGAGAGTCAATAATTCTTTGACATCAAAGAATCCCGCCTCTGCCATGGCAGCATATTGGACAGGGACACAATGTCCATTGCTCAAAAAGAAATAATCGCGATCATCAGCCTCAGGATTTTTGGGGTCATAATTCATGATATTGAAATAGAGTGCCGTGAATACTTCGGCCAATCCAAGCGGACCGGCGCTATGACCGCTTCCGGCATTTTCAAGCATACGAATAATATCCTCGCGAATCGCGTACGCTTTATGTTGCAAATCAGTAATTGTCAAATTGTGCCCCACCCTACATTACTCCTTGTTTATTCACTTCCTTTACCAAGCTATCGTACGCCTCTTTTGCATCAGTTGCCTTTTGAATTGCGCTACCAACATACATAACGTCAACACCGCCCTGGGCCAAACTAAACGCATTTTCGACTGTGATACCGCCATCCCAACCGATTTCGATACCGGCGTGAATATTGCGGATTAATCGCACTTTTTCGAGCTGCATCAGACTAGCAGTGCCGCCGTATTCGCCTAAATTACCGCTAAACACAGTGATGTGGTCGGCGGCTTCAATCAATGCGGCAATATCAGAAGGCACGGTTGGTCGTTGAACGGCCAGACCGGCTTTGATACCACTTGCTTTGATTTTCTGTAAGATAGGAATCAAATCAGTTTTGACTTCTGCATGAAATATAATCATCGTTGGTTTGAGACCAATGAGAGTATCGACATACTTTGTGGGGTCTGCAACCATCGCGTGAATATCTATCTGCCATTCCTTTGGCCACCAGATTTGATTCACATCTATTGTCGGTGTTGGTGCTAAAGTGCCGTCGCTAAAATCAACATGCACTCTCGTCACAAATTCGTGCACTCGTTCCAGACTGGATTTGTAATCCTCCGGTGTCGCGGCTAGTACAGTCGGAACGACGGTTCCCATTAGACTAATTCATCCAATTCTGCGTTACGGCGTTGGTAACGTGGTGCAGCAGCAAACGGTGTATGTAGCCACGTATCAACGATATCTTGCCATACTTGATCGCTTTCCTGTTCGAGAACGCGCGACGGCAGACAAAGAACGTTACTGTTGTTGTCGTTGCGGGTCATACGCGCTTCTTCGCTGTCCCAAATAACACTGGCCCGAATACCACGAAATCGATTCGCAGCCATTGCCATACCCTGACCACCACCGCAAATCAATATCGCACGTGGATCGGTGTCTTCCTCACCAATGACTTTGAGAGCGGCCAGCTGTGCGAACTGCGGAAAGTCATCTTCAGGATCAGGCTCTGTATCGCCTACATCTTCAACAGGAATGTTTCGTTTTGCTAAATAAGCAAACACCTTTTCCTTCAGGTGAAAGCCATTGTGATCAGAGCCCAAATATATCTTCATAATGTAAGTATAAGCAATTTAAATTATTTGTGTAGTGTCTTACCGATGTCAGCGACGAGTTCAACCAATCGGTTACTGTAACCCCATTCGTTGTCATACCAGACGCAGATTTTGATGAGGTTGCCACCAACAACCTTAGTCAACAATAGGTCGACCGTACCTGAATGACTATTACCGATGTAGTCTCGTGATACGAGCGGTTCTTCGCTCACGCCCAGAATACCTTGGTAGAATGGTTCTTTTGCAGCTTTTTTAAATGCGTTGTTGATTTCATCAACAGTCACATCCTTTTTCAATAGCGCTGTCACGTCACTGATAGATACAACTGGGGTTGGGACACGAATTGAAAGCCCGTCAAATTTACCTTCGAGTTGTGGCAATGTTTTTGTCACGGCAATTGCAGCGCCGGTTGTTGTCGGAACGATGTTCTCTGCACCGTTACGACCTTCGCGGAGGTCCTTCTTTGGGGCATCTTGGATTGCCTGACTAGCGGTGTAGCTGTGGACGGTCGTCAAAAGTGATTTTTCAACACCGAATTCAGCATCGAGTACTGCCATGACCGCACCGAGGCTGTTGGTTGTACAGCTTGCGTTACTGATAACATCTGTTGAGTTATCGACCTTATCATCGTTCGCACCGAGGACAATTGTGTCAACGCCATCTGATTTTGATGGGCCGCTGATGATGACTCGTTTTGCGCCACCGCCAGTAATGTGCTTTTCCGCGTCTTCTTTTGCGGTAAAGAATCCTGTTGATTCGATGACAAGTGTCACGCCCAGGTCGCCCCATGGCAACACTGCTGGATCTTTTTCAGCGAGCACCTTGATGTGTTTGCCGTCGACAATAATACCCGTGTCATCATATCCGACTTCGTGCTGGTATGTGCCGTAATTGCTGTCATGTTTCAACAGATACGCCAATGTTTTTGTATCCGTTAGGTCGTTAATCGCGACAATCTCAAGATCTTTGCGCTCAAACGCAATCTTAAATGCGTTGCGTCCGATACGACCGAACCCGTTAATACCCAGTTTTGCTGCTGTCATATTCTCATGCCTCCCCATACTTAAAGCATTAGTACTTTTCACTTTAGATTGTAAAGAGTAGCGCCTAAATATGCAAATATTTCCTGACAAAATAACTGGTATAATCATAACCATGGAAAAGCATGAGGTGATGGCACTCGCCAAAGAGGTATATGACGACGATCAGATTGCCGAATTGGAACATGCGATCAATTTTGCCACCGAAAAGCACGAAGGCCAAAAACGTAAAAGTGGCAAACCATACATCACCCACCCTCTCGCCGTTGCACATACTTTGATTGAATGGGACATGGACATCGATACCGTTCTGGCTGGCGTATTGCACGACACTGTCGAGGATACCGATGTCAGATTGGACGAGATAGAAACACTCTTTGGACGCGACGTCGCGTTCCTTGTTGACGGTGTCACCAAAGTCAGCCAAGCCCGTGCAGGCATGCGTGACTTGGATAGTTATCTTCCTCAGACCAAAGACAACTTATCAAAACTACTCATTGCCGTCAGCCAAGACGTGCGTGTCATTATCATCAAACTCGCCGATCGTTTGCATAATATGCAGACACTCGGATCAATGCCACAAACAAAACAGCAAAAAATCGCTCGTGAATCACTCGAAGTTTTTGCACCAATGGCCGACCGCCTCGGTATGGGTCGTGTACGTATGCAGCTCGAAGAACTTGCGTTTAGCTATCTTGAACCACAGGAATTTAAACGTTTGCAGGCACTCGTTAAAAAACGCCTCGGCAAAAGCACGCGCAAACTTGGCGCAGTACGGCTGGAGGTTGAAAAAGAATTAAAAAAACAAGGCGTCAGTTTTGAAGTCAACGGCCGAGTGAAAAGTATCTACAGTCTCCACCGCAAGCTTGAAAAAGCGGGTGGCAACATCGAAGACATCTATGACCTCATGGCTCTCCGTATTATCGTGCCGAATAAAGAAACCTGCTACCGGGTTCTCGGTATCCTCCATGCCATGTATCAACCAATGCTCGCCCGAATCAAAGATTACATTGCCGTACCAAAACCGAATGGATACCAAAGTTTGCACACCACCGTCATCACGCGCAGTGAGGAAATCGTTGAATTTCAAATCCGCACCCAGGAAATGCATGATTGGGCTGAACGTGGTCTACCGGCAAGCTTTCACTACAACGAGCAGAAAAATACCAAAAGCTACACACGCAAGAAATCTGTCGCCGCCCTCCCAACAGAACTGCAGTGGATTACTCAAATGCAGGAAGTGGCGCAACGAATTCGCGATGGCGAAGAGATTAGCGCCGACCAGCTCAACATTGATCTCTTTAGTTACCGGATATTTGTCTACTCACCAAAAGGCGATATCTATAATTTACCCGAGGGCGCACTGCCTCTCGACTTTGCCTACCTGGTGCACAGCGAAATCGGCAAACATGCCTACAGTTTTCGTGTCAACGGCAAAATACACGCATTCGACAAACCGCTCAAAAACGGTGACGTCGTTGAAGTCATTACGCGTAAATTATCTCAGCCACGCAGCGACTGGCTGGATCTCGTGAAAACATCACATGCACGTGCCAAATTACGCATGCAACTACGCAAACTGGGTCTGCTTCAGGCCGTGAGTGGCGCCGCCGCAATCATCCGCGACAAAGCCGCACGCAAAAGCAAGAAAAGGCAACCGAACTAAACCAAATAGCCGATGTCGCGCATATGCGCAAATATACCTGGATACGGCTGGCGTATTTCCATTGCCAGTACTTCATCGGCAGTCAACCAGCGGAATGATTCGTGCTCCCAGCTGAGTGTAATATTTTCATCGCCATTTATTTCGGCAAAATATATCTCGAAAATCGAGGACCAATCATTATGATCATAGGTAAGTGCATGTGCCAAATGAAGACTGTCGGGATGAATCGCCACGCCAATTTCCTCGCGAACTTCGCGCAACAGTCCCTCGATCATTGATTCGTTTTCTTCGACAACACCACCAGGAATGTCTGGTTTTTGTGATCGATCTGGGCGCTCTTCCCATTTACTGGACCACAGTATCAAATAGAGGCCATCCGATCGACGTCGGATGAGGATTTTTGCCGCACGGCGGAGCTTCATTATTTGTTGTTCCAGCGCTCGATCGATTCGTGAACGACTGCTTTTGCTTCGTTGACATCACCCCAGCCTTTGACAATTGTCGAGCCTGGTTTTTTCAAATCTTTGTAATGATTAAAGTGGTGTTCAAGCTGTTTTACCAGTTGTGGGATATCATCAAGACTCTGAATACGGTTTCCGCTATTTCGATCGTCCGCAGGCACAACGACTACTTTGTCATCGACTTCACCGTCGTCTTCGAATTTCATGACACCAACGATTTTTGCTTCCAGGAATACTCCAGTCGGCAATGGTTCGTCAGTCACAATGAGCGCATCCAGTTCGTCGCCATCTTCATCGAGAGTTTGTGGGATGAATCCGTAGTTCGTTGGCTTCGCAAAAATAGCGGGTTCTACTCGATCAAGTTGCATAACTGCGAGTTCGCGGTTCCATTCAATTTTGTGGCTACTGCCTGCTGGAATCTCAACAACCACGTTGACCGTACCGTCGTCAACGTTGCCTGGACCCAGGATCTGATTAAAATCTGCCATGATATTTCTCCTTTGATTTTCTGCAATGTATATATCCAGTATACTATAGCTACTATGTTAATCATCGGACACCGCGGAGCAGCCGGTCTGGCGCTCGAGAATACGCTTGAATCACTCCAGGCCGGATTCGATGCAGGGTCGGATATGCTCGAGTTTGACGTTCGTCTCACTAGTGACAAAGTACCCATCCTGGCGCACGATAACATGCTGCGTGATCAGCGAATATCAACATCGACGCTCGCGCAACTCAAAGCGTCTGGACCGGTCACCACACTGACTGAAATACTTGATGAATTCTTCGGCAAGATACTTTTGAATCTGGAATACAAACCAGTTCGAGGCGTTGATGTGGTCTATCGATTGATAGAATCACGATATGTAAAAAACACGGATGATTGGAATAATATTTTGTTTTCATCGTTTCACGTTCGCCCGCTATTACGACTTCGGAATCTCAGCGAGCACACGAACCTCGCCCTGCTTCACAGCGTGAATCCTTTTTCATTTGTTACTTACCAGCGCAAACTACAACTCGCAGCCGTTGGCTGGCACCGTCTTCACGTTAATCGCCTGGCAATTGAAATAGCCCAGCAATCCGACATATTCAGCTATGTCTACACTGTTAACCGGCCAAAAGCTGCCGCGATACTAGAGCGTCGCGGCATTGACGGAGTTGTCACAGATTACCCCAACAAACTGGCAAATAACTAGGTTTATCCTACCGACGGCACAGATTCAACATGATGTGCATTGTCGAGATATTCTCGAATTGCCAATGCCGCAGTTGCACCCTCACCGACCGCGCTCGCGATCTGCATGGTCGCACCGCTTCTGACGTCGCCGCTAGCGAACACGCCAGTCATACTCGTTTCCAGGTGATCATTTGTTTTAATCAGACCCTGTTCGTCTAATTCAATGCCGCTGTCTTTGAGAAACGCCGTGTTTGGTTTGAGACCAACGAATATAAAGACACCATCCGTTTCATAGGACACTGCTTTGTCTCCGCTTTTTGCATTGACATGCGTCACCTTGCCGTCGTCACCAGCTACAATCTCCGTTGGTGACACGCCTAAATGAACAGTGATTTTGCCTTCGTCGACAAATTTTTGTAGATCATGCTGTAATACATCGCTCGCCTTGATGGTGCTACGTACGAGTAAATCGATGTGTGCAGTAAAACGTGTCAAAAAGATAGCTTCTTGTACCGCAGAGTTACCGCCACCAACAACTACTAATCGTTTGTCTCGGTAAAACGCGCCGTCACATGTTGCACAGTAATGAACGCCTCGTCCGTACAACTCGGCCTCACCAGGTATGCCTAGTTTGTTATAGTCGCTACCAGTCGCGATCAGGACAGTTTTTGCTTGGACCGGCTGACCGTCGATCACGATTGTTTTGATGCCTTTGTCATCGACGGATAGATTGCTCGCTTCGCCAAATTCAATTTTTGCTCCAAAACGCTCAGCTTGCTTTTGCAACTGATCTGCCAGTTTCATGCCTTCGACACCATCAGGGAATCCTGGGTAGTTATCTACCATATCGGTAATTGCGGCAAGCCCCCCGATAACGGATTTTTCATAGAGAACCGTTTCGATATCTTCACGCGTTGTGTATACTGCTGCCGCGAGTGCGCTTGGACCCGCTCCAATCATTACTGTGTCTATAATATTTGTCATTTTTATCCTCTGTATATCCTATACAAAGTATAGCATTATTTTGTTATCGACGATAGGTCGGGTGTTGGTACCGGTGTTGGTGTCGGTATAGCAAGTACAATAAATTTGATCGGCGTATGTGGCGGGATTAAATCACCGCTACCCTTATCCCCATAGGCTTTATCGGCATTAATGGTGATCAGTCGGACACCACCAAGTTTCATGCCCTTTACACCCTCGTTCCAGCCTGCGATAAGCCCAGTACCTTCTAGAGGCGCTTTGAGTTTATTACCGTCAATAGATTGGTCAAAGATCTTTCCTTCTGGATTCCAACCAATATAATATGCGCTATAACTCGTACCGTCTTTGATTTCTTGGCCGTCACCTGCCAGCAAATCTTCTGATGTCACCGATTTTACGTCTTCGGCATTAAACTTGCCTACACGGTCACTAAATTGGGATAGCGTCGAATAATATTTCGCAGATAATTCTTGATTCTGCGCAGCAACTTTCGCCTGATACTCGGCTACTAATTTGTTATACTTTTCCTGCAAAGTCTTGTTTGCCGCATTATCAACCTCGGCATTTTTATTCGCAAGAATGATCACAAAAAATGATCCAATCGTTCCAACGGTCAATACAACCGCAATAATCCAAATTCCAATACGCTGGCTATTTGTTGTCGCCATATACCTAATCATCCCTCTCCGTTTATTGACACTATTATATCAGATAATTAGTCTTCGACGGGAGGAGTTGGTGTAAAATAGTCATCTTGTACAACTGTTTGGGCAGTCCAAACACCAAGTGCTTGTCCGATAGGTAGAATCTCGTGGTAACCCACAACATCTGCTGCTTTTCGAAGCATGACCGCCGGCCAGCCATACAGTCGAATGAATTTCCATTCGAACGCCGCCCAGTTCTCACCGATAGGGACAACGACCGGCGGCATCACCGCACGGTATTTTTTAAGGGATTTGCTGAACTGACGGCGTGTAATATTGCGAGTCACAAACATCGCATCGTGCAATGCTGTCTGGGCCAAACCGCTGAACGGCGTAAACGCATTGTCACCAATAACATAGATACCATCTTTGGTGCGCATATATTGATTCACGACCACTTTACCGTTTTTCGCTAGTTCGAAATGTTCGGCATTATTTGCAAAGAATGGATTATTAGCAACGCCAGATGTCCAAATAATTGTATGGCTTTTCAGCGGTTGACCACTCACCATCAGCCCATCGGCATCGGCTGATTCAACTTTCTTTTCAAGAAGAACGTCGACGCCCATTTTACGTAACTGAGCCTTTACGCGCTTACTCGTATCTGGGTGCATACGTGGTAACAATCTCGGCGATGCCTCGATCAGTGTAATACCTACACGTTTGTGTGGTAGTTTATGGTGTTTCCGCAATTTACGAATGTATTCACCCAGCGATGCCGCTAATTCGACACCAGTTGGGCCGCCGCCAATAATCACATATTCTTTTTCAACTTCGCGATCTTCTGCCATTGCCTGATACAAATGGTGTTTCAACTTGTTGATTTCTGCCTCGGATTTAATACCGTAGGCAAAATGATCAAGTCCTTCGATACCAAAGAATGTCGTAACGCTACCCAGCGCAAGAATAAGATTGTCGTATTCATAGACATTTCCGCTCTCGGCCGTGAGTGTTTTCTTGGCAGGGTCGAGTTTTTCGACCTTATCGATCACGACATCGATGTTGAATTTACCGGCAAAAATCTGACCCAGCGGAACCCATGACTGCAAATGGCTTCGTCCCGTTGCAGTACCGTACAACGCAGGATAGTACTGAAAATCAGGCTTGTCTGTAATGAGGGTGATATGGTTGTGCTTATGTTTGGACAGCTCGAGCGCAGTTTTTACGCCGCCAAAGCCGCCGCCGACTATTGTAAATTTCATATTACGCTTATGATAACCGGTAATCGAGCCTAAGGCAAGTATCCACCAAGTATGAAACCTGCAGACAGCACTAGTAGAACGACGAGCGAAATACCAAACATCTTTTTTGCCCATGCAACATCATCTAGACGAGGATAGGTCTGCGCTCCTTGATATAACCAGTAAACACTGACACCCAGTACAGAAACCAGATAGAAATAACCCGTAGTACCAAGCAACGTCGGCACTGGCGCCAGTAGGACAAATATAAATACCCAGAATAGTATTTGCGCCTTCGTACTACGAGTCCCGTAACGAACCGACCAAACCGGCAGTCCGGCTTTTTTGTAATCGCTCTGTCGAAATAACGAAATCGCGTAAAAATGAGGCAACTGCCATACCATCAAAAGTCCGAATAGCGTCCATGCGACCGCATCAATCTGCCCCGATCCTGCAACATACCCGGCGAGCGGAGGCAACGCGCCACATACGCCCCCAATAATCGTCGAGAGCGGCGTCGTCCGTTTTGCGACACCATAGATAACGACATACCAAACGAACGCGATCACGCCCAGTATCAACGCGATTTGATTGGTAAAGTTCATCAAAACGCCAAAACCGACCAATCCCAATACCGCCGCGTACAGCGCAGCTGCGGTCAACGATATTTTTCCAGCAGCGATTTCACGACCTTTCGTGCGCTTCATCCTCGTGTCTAAATCACGATCTAGCATATTGTTTGTCACGCATGCCGACGCAATCACAAATGCAACGCCGAACACGACGCCCCAAAGATTTTGCCACACAAATCCAAATATACTGGCAGCTAAAATATATCCGGCGGTTGCCGTCATGGTGTTGCTGATTGTGATGCCCGGTTTAATCAACTGCAGATAGGATCTTGTGTGCTTTTCCACTAAAACCCTTTATCGTGCTGCATCAACATATAATCATTCTTTTCCTGTGGTGTCATATCGGCCATGTTATAGTTCATATTTTCCATAATCCATATAGATCCAACTACTAGAATGGCCAACATGAGGGACATCAGCAAGAATGTTGCCAGCTTATAGCGAGGTCGCGCCTCTTCTCCCAGATGTAAAAAGAACACCAACTGTACGATCATTTGCACCAACGCCAGAACCGCTAACGTCCAATACAACACCGTTCTATCAACACCGCTCGTTGTTACCCAATAGGCACACAGCGTCAGCACAAGCGACAATACAAATCCAATCACATATTTTGTTACTGTCATTTCGCAACTCCTATCAAATAGACGACCGTAAAGATAAATATCCAGACCAAATCAAGGAAATGCCAGAACAGCGCGAACAATGTGAGTTGGCGAGTCCATTTCGCCGTCAGTCCCGTACGGGTCAGTGTCACAATTAGAACAAATAGCCACAATAGGCCCATGAAAATGTGCAGTCCGTGCGTACCGACAAGCGTAAAGAACGCTGACAAAAATGCACTTTGTGCAGGACCATGCCCTTCACTAATGAGTTTTGCGAATTCACTTATTTCTATCGTCAAGAACGCAAAACCTAACATATAGGTCACGGCTAGCGCAAAAAGCATCTGTGGTATATTGCGTTTTTTTAAGGCGACGAGTGCCAAGCCACAGCTAAAGCTGCTGGTCAGCAAAATGACAGTCTCCGCCATTACCAAAGGCATTTCGAAAATTTCGCTACCAGACGGCCCCGCTGCTGTAGCATGGCGCAGTACGGCGAACGTCGCAAACAAGCTGGCAAACAGGATACAGTCTGTCATCAGATACAGCCAAAAACCAATCGTCGTCTTGTTAAACAAGAATTTTTCCTCTACGATGTCTTTCATACGCCCAACCCTCTCAATCGTTTCTCTGTCGCAGCAACTTCTCTGGCCGTGATGACATGTTCAACTTCTCGTCGTTGTGTCGATGCAATGGCAAATGCAATCAATGCCACTATACTGACTACTACCAGCCACCAAATATGCCAAATGATGGCAAATCCTGCTCCCAGTGCCGCCGCTCCAATAAACGCACCGTATCCCGAGTTATTCGGTACATGAATATCGTGATATTGCGTTGACGGTTTTTCATGTGCCTGTTTGACTACCCAGTACGCATCGCGATCGTGGATAGGATCCAAAGTCGCAAAATTATACTCTGCAATCGGTGTCGAAGTCGCCCACTCTAGCGTACGTCCGCCCCATGGATCAGGACCGACAGCAAGTTCTTTTCGTTTCCAGATGCTATAGGCCAACTGCAGAACCTGGAAGAATACACCGAGCAATATAATCAATACGCCAATACCTGCAACAATAAATAGTCCCTGCCATCCTAAACTCGCATCGTAATGATCGAGTCGTCGCACCGCACCCATAAATCCAAGTGCGTAGAGCGGCAAAAATGCAACCAAGAATCCAACCAGCCAGCACCAGAATGCCACCTTGCCCAAACCTTCGTGCAACCGGAATCCAGAAAATTTCGGGAACCAGTAGGCATACGCAGCAAAGGCTCCGAACAGCACGCCACCAATAATCATATTGTGGAAATGGGCAACCAAAAACAGGCTGTTATGGACAACGAAATCGATACCCGGCACAGCCATCAGTACACCCGTGACACCACCGATGGTAAATGTTGCAACGAACGCCATGAACCACAACATTGGAGTTTGGAAACTCACACGTCCACGGAACATAGTAAATATCCAGTTAAATACTTTGACGCCAGTCGGCACGGCAATCACCATAGTCATGATTCCGAAAAACGCATTGACATTTGCACCTGCGCCCATCGTAAAGAAATGGTGCAGCCATACCGTGAACGACAGGATCATAATGGCCAGCAGTGCGAGCACCATGCTGACATAACCAAATAATTTCTTTTGACTAAACACCGGAACAATTTCAGAAAAGACACCGAATGCTGGGAGAACCAAAATGTAGACTTCTGGATGTCCCCATGCCCAAATCAAATTGACGTACATCATTGGATTGCCGCCCATGTCGGCGGTAAAGAAATGCATGCCAAGCACGCGATCCAAACCAAGCATTGCCAATGTCGCCGTCAAAATTGGAAAGGCAAAAATAACCAACACCATGCTCGTCACAACAGACCATACAAATATCGGCATTTTCATCAATGTCATGCCTTTACGACGCATCAAGAAAATCGTCACAAGGAAATTCACACCAGACAGCAGACTTCCGACACCCGCAATCTGTAAACTCCATATCCAATAGTCCACCCCGGTGCCCGGACTATAGGCCAATTCTGACAGTGGCGGATATGCCAACCATCCAGCTGCCGAAAATTCACCGAGCCCCAGGCTGACATTCATCAGCATCATACCAGCAACAAACAGCCAGAAACTGATCGAGTTCAATAACGGGAACGCAACGTCTCGTGCACCAATCTGTAATGGCACTATCAAATTAATAAGGCCGAATACCACACCCATCGCGACAAAAAATATCATGATCGTACCATGAGCAGAAAAGACCTGCTGGAACAAATCGGGTGAAATTGGACTATTCGTTCCAGTAGCGAAGATTGCTTGCTGCGTGCGAAGCATCGCCACATCGGCGAGGCCACGAAGCAACATGATGACGGCAACAACAATATACATCACACCAATCTTTTTTGGATCCAGTGATGTCAACCATTCGCGCCACAACCAACCCCACTTCTTGAAATA
>JAYRHL010000041.1:0-4642 GCA_041907345.1 Saccharimonadaceae bacterium (SeqCode)
CCTATATATCACTATGTACGCCGATAGTTTGGACGAACTGAATTTTATCCAGCATAAAATTGAAACGATCTTTGGCCAACAATTGGTATTCAGCAAGGTTGCCTCGAGTCAGCAAGAACAAGGGCTGAATAGTACCGTTCCACAGATGTCTGATCAATTGCAAATCCGCCGCAACATGAACACCGGCGCTATATCGACGTCATTTCCATTCACGAGCGCCGACCTGACCCAAGAAAAAGGCATCTTGTACGGTATTAACATGCACAACAACGGTCTGATTATTTTTGACCGTTTCACGTTGGAAAACGCCAACATGGTCGTGTTCGCAAAGTCTGGTTCTGGTAAATCATTTACGGTCAAATTAGAGGCAGTTCGTTCAATGATGATGGGTGCTGATGTATTGATTATCGACCCCGAAAACGAGTATCAAAAACTATCAGACGCCGTTGGTGGTAGCTATATACGCCTGTCACTCAACTCGGATGTTCGTGTCAATCCATTTGATCTACCTCGTGTGATCGATACCGACGAAGCCGACGATGCACTACGCGCCAACCTCGTGACATTGCATGGTCTATTGCGACTAATGCTCGGCGGTGCATCTCTACAGGCCAGCGGCCAAACCAATGTCGTCGCCATGACGCCAGCCGAAGAAGCCGACCTCGACCAAGCGCTCATAGATACCTATGCGCGTGCTGGTATTACCAGTGATCCGTTGACACACAGTGCACCGCCACCAACCATGGTTGATCTGTATGACACACTGGTTCACATGGAGGGTAGTGGTCCTGCGCTCGCGCAGCGTCTGCGCAAATATACATCTGGTACGTTCGCTGGTATTTTCAGCCAGCAATCAAACATCGATATCAACAACCAAATGGTTGTGTTCAATATTCGTGACCTCGAGGATGAGCTGCGTCCAGTAGCGATGTACATCGTTCTGTCACACATTTGGAATGTGACTCGTTCTCATCTGAAAAAGCGTATGTTGATCGTGGATGAGGCATGGCAATTGATGAAATATGAAGACAGTGCGAACTTCCTATTTAGCCTCGCAAAACGCGCCCGAAAATATTACCTCGGCGTCACCACTATTTCACAGGACGTCGAAGATTTCATGGCCAGCAAAATGGGTCGCGCCATCGTTGCTAACAGTTCGATGCAGCTGCTACTCAAACAATCACCAAGTGCTGTTGATGTGCTTGCCGACGTATTCAAACTAACGGACGAGGAACGTAAACGTCTGTCGAACTTCCCGGTCGGCCAGGGACTGTTCTTTGCCGGTGCTAATCACGTTCATATTCAAGTTGTCGCATCCCGTACCGAACATCAGTTAGTCACTACCAACCCGGTACAACAACTACAACAAGAAGAACAACGACGCATGGAAGAATTGGCACGTCAGCGCCAGCAACCAGCCGAACAACCACAGCAGGGCATGCCTGGGGCACAGCTATAGAGGTAAAATGTGGCTAATAAATCTGCATCAGACGAAGACAAGTTGGCAGGTAATGCCGAAGACCGTTTAAACCCCGGTGCAAAATCTTCTAATGATCTTTTTAATAGCAAAGGTAACGCAACAAGTAGCGAACTGGCGTCACTCGAAGCAGATTTAGATAAAAAATATTCACAAGAATTCGATGCTAACGATTCCGGTGAATCGCAAACCGCCCAAGAACAGTTGCAAGAAAAAGAATCGAGTCCCGATTCTACATCCAGCTATTATCGGTCTGGTGCACCTGGCGATACTACCGCAAAGAAAAACTTTATCCAGAGGCTTGTGTCGCGTAAAGACGTCCGTCCCAGCGCCGGTATCCTAACGGCGTTGATGTTCGCCGGGGGTATTGCGCTGATGATGGCTGGCGGAAGCTCGTTTTGGGTTGCGCTAGAAAAGAATTTAACAAACGAATACTCAAACGATACTCGGACAAACCTCGTACTGCGCCGTGCATTCAACAGTGCCATTATGCATTCCGAATGTACAACGATAAAACTGGTCTGCAAGATGAAAACCGCAACAAAAGAACAGATCAAAAAATGGAAAGACGGGTTCTTTAAAGTAAATGGTCGTATTGTTGATGTCAATGGCAAACCGACTGGAGAAAAAATCAATAATATTGATCCTGATAAATTAGAGGATGGTCAGCGAGTTGCCATTGATGAGGTTGTCGCAAAGGACAATACAACGCTCAGAAGCGGTGCAGAACTTAACGCATATACAGACAGTAATATCAAAGCAAGAAATTGGTTCACCAGTTCATTTAATATGCGAACGGCCGATTTCCTACATACAAAATTTAGCAAATTACTAGGTAAATATGGACTGAGTAAAGCAAGGGCAACAGCGGACGAAAAAAAGCTCAATAACGCCACTAAGGAAGTTGCTGTTGACGCGGCAAAAAAAGCCAGCGAAAAATATGACCCCGATAAGAACCTAAAAATGGCCGCATTGAAGTCTGCGTCCGGAATTAGTAACCTCGTATTATCCGGCGGACAGTTAGCGTGTATGCAATACAATATTGTACGCATTGCTGTCGGTGTCGTAAAAGCCAAATGGACATTAGATATCATTCATTTTATGTGGCCATTTATGCGACTAATTTCAAAAATTGCAGATGGTAGTGCGACAGAATCAGACTTCAATGAGATCGAAGAAAAATTTACCCAGTTGACTGACTACATGCCGCCTTCAAAAGCAAGTGCTCTGAAAGATAAGGTCACAAATGGATCGTTAACAGATAGCGACAAAGATATACTTGGTCAGTATGGAATTGGTACCGATGACTATGAAAAAGGTCAAAATAAAACAAAAATACTTCGCCAGATAGACGATGTCACAAATAAGAATGCTCTCGATTCTCAAGGAATACGTATGATTATGTACGGTGACAATACGTCTCTCTCGGAGTTAACCAAACAATTCACTACTGCGGCAATTGGGAGTAGCGTTGTTGCCGCTCAAAGCTGGATTAACAGCATACAGTCTGCTGCCGGACTTGGCAACATATCCGAAGGTAAGGATAATATACGTACCGGCTGTATAGCAATTAACACTATCGCTAACGGTGCATCAGCTGCTCAAATTGTAAAGTGTGTCGCTGAAGTTGTAACTATATTAGGTGCTCTCGAATGCTTAGGTCAAGCCGTGGCAGGTGCTGCTATATATATGACCCTATTTCAAATAGCTCAAAGTGTATCGTTACAGATTGCACTGGCTCTAATGGCTACCGTACCAATTCGTGATGATTTAAGGGGTCCTGCGGCGGGAGATGCGATTTCTGCAGCTATCGGTTTATTTTTAACTCGCAAAAGTGCATCTAATGGTTTAGTACCGGCATTGTCTGAAGGAGCGTTAATACAATTCCTCACCTCAACGAATCAAACATACAATCAGTACGGCGACGAATTAGCATATTATAATGCTCGTTCAAATCCTTTTGATACTAGAAACAAATATTCATTTATAGGACAATTTATTTCCTCAATTAGCCCATATAAAAGCTCCAATACTGGGCATACAGGTTTTTCATACATCGCCAATATCCTTGGTGCAGTCAAAAATAATATTATTCCTTCTGCAAGTGCACTTCATAGCCAACCTGTTCTCTTAACAAATAGTGTTGAGGATCTGCGTCATCGAACAAACAATTTCAATTGTCCCGACTTTGAAAAAAAGAATTCCGGTATGCTATGTGATTGGAACGGCCAGGCAATTATGTATACAAATCCAACCGTTCTTAAATGGGCAGAGGAAGATGCAGCAGGTAAATCAGACCATTTAACAGAAGTTGTCAAATGGATGCAGGCAGAACATGGTGATATTACGGAGGGCCAGGGACCTGAAAGCGGCACCTATGACGAAACATGTAGTGAACTTGCTAACCTTCTTAATGGTGAATTTAATACTATCAATAGCTGCGAGGACTCTAGGCGGCCAAGTATTAATGAGGACGGTAGTGCTGTTGAAAAAAGTCAGTACGCGAAATTCCTACAGTTTTGTACAGGTGATAGAGAATTAGATTTCGGTTCGAGTGATATAACAACTGATGAAGGAAGCGTCAAGGAACAAGACTGGCATACCGCTAAACAATGTAGCAAGGATAGCTATATGATGAATGCGTTTACGTACTACTACAATATGTGCTATACCCAGTACGCCGTTGCGAACAATGTGGCCGATTGTACGAGCGATCAAACCGCGGCTGTGACAAAGACCGGTGATGCGTGTAGTATCCTTACTAATCCCAACGTCGTGCTTGTGCAAGAGGGAACAAAAACAGCTCTCAAAAAACTTTGTGATACAGGACAGGCGACAAATTCCTGTGGTCAGCCATTCACTATCAACCCAATGTTGTTCAATACTATTACGACGCTGTCGAGTAAATATAAAATATGGCTCAACAACTTTGGATTCAAAGAAGATCGCTATAGTTGTGATAGCGGCCAACATCCTAAAGGCAATGGAATAGATATCAACGGCATCGAAAAAGTCGGTGGTGGCAAAGCAGGCGGTCCAGACTGGGGCGGAATCACTTATGGCGACCCTAAACAAGTGGCGATCATCCAAGAATATGCAACCGATTGGTTGGCATCATTACCGCCAAACCGCGGGGGTGTTGGCCAAAAAGGATGCGGGACTTCA
>JAYRHL010000042.1:0-42884 GCA_041907345.1 Saccharimonadaceae bacterium (SeqCode)
ACTGTATGTCCGTTTTCGTGTAATTTGCGCGCGATTTGTCCGCCCATGCGCCCCAGGCCCGAGATAGCTATTTTCATATGATTCATTGTACCATCACCGATTTTATTTAACGAATACGGCTGAGAACAACTGCGGTTCTGGCAGGGAGATACAATTTGACCTGACCTTTTATCGTTGGGTAGGACATACCTGTATCAATATGTCCAAAACCACCGAACGATTTACTGTCAGTGCTCATTACAATAGTGTAGTCGCCGTCAGGAACAGATAGGCCATAATCGGTAAATGATTTTTCAGGATGAAAATTAAATACAAACAAGAATTTGTCGCGCATAAATGCAATCACATGATCACCATCATTCGTCGTCACATGTTCGGGTGTTTTTTTGAGTAGTTTGACCATTTTGACCATTACTTTGTCGAAATCAGCCAAATACTCATATTTGAGCTGTTTGTTATCGCGCAGGCTCCATTGACGGCGCGCATAATGATACGACCAATCATTGCCCTCGCGAGGAAAATCGATCCATTCAGGATGACCGAACTCATTGCCCATAAAATTCAGATAACCACCGCTGTGCAAACTGGCGGTCAGCAGACGAATCATTTTGTGTAGTGCCAGTGCACGATCGACGACAATGTTTTCGTCGGTTTTACGCATTGCGTCATACATATGTTTGTCTGCTAGACGGAATATGAGCGTTTTGTCACCAACGAGTGCTTGGTCGTGGCTTTCAGCATAGGCAATTGTCTGTTCATCGGGACGATGCTGCGTCAGTTCATGATACAGATGTGACACACTCCACTGTTCGTCGGGGACTTCTTTGATATATTTGATCCACATATCTGGCACGCCCATACTCAGACGATAATCAAATCCTATGCCGCCATCAGGTACAGGCAATGCAACACCTGGCATGCCGCTCATATCTTCGGCAATTGTCATCGCCGAGCGTTTCACTTGGTGAATGAGCTGATTGGCAAGGGTCAAATAGGCGAGCGCATCGTCATCAACATGTTCGAAATACGCATCATAATGATCGAATGCCCGACCCATGCCGTGATGGGTATACAACATACTCGTGACACCATCGAAACGATAGCCGTCGACATGAAATTCATCAATCCAATAGCGACAGTTTGATAACAAAAAATGGGCAACACCGGGTTTGCCATAATCAAAAACGCGCGAATCCCATTGATCATGATTACCACGATCACCTTTATGGAAAAACTGTGACAACGTGCCGTCATAACGGCTAATGCCTTCGTTTTCGTTTTTCACTGCATGCGAGTGAACTAAATCTATAATGACGCGCAAACCGGCGCCGTGTGCGGCATCGATCAGCGCCCGTAAATCATCCGGCGAGCCAAAGCGCGAACTAGGAGCAAAAAAGCTCGACACGTGGTAGCCAAAGCTACCATAATAGGGGTGTTCGGCGATCGCCATTAATTGAACAGTGTTGTACCCAGCGGCTTTGACCCGCGGGATGACTTCCGTAATAAATTCTGCGTAGGTGCTGACTCCGGGCTTTTCGCCACTCATGCCAATATGAGCCTCGTATACTAGCGGTGGTTCATTTGTTGGTTTAAATTTGTCATCGTGCCATTTATATGGGTGTTTTGGATCCCATACGACAGCATCGAATAGTTTGGTGTCAGCATCTTGAACGACATAGGTCGCCCAAGCGGGTACGCGGTAGTCGTCACCGCCATCCCAATATATATGAAGTTTGTAATGATCGCCGTGTTGCAATGCGTCGAGCGGTAGCGTCACGGACCACTGTCCATCATCACCGGATTCTAATTGAAATTTTGGATCATCCTCCCAATCCGAAAATTCACCGGTAATAAAGATTTTTGTTGCTGCTGGTGCCCAGTCACGGAACACCCAGCCAGTCTTTGTTTTGTGCAGCCCAAAATGGAGATATCCTAACGCGAATTCGTCCAATGATGAACCGCCCAGTATCCGATCGGCATACGCCCCTACGTGCGCCAATCGTTGCTGCAATTTCTGATGATATGGCGCCAGCCACGGATCGACTATCGAAAGCCGTTCATCAGCAGGAATATCAGGTAATGCCATTAGCACTATGATACCATGTCGAACGTTCCGGGCTGGCGCATATATCAGATGTTAACGTACTTTACTCTGCTAACGAATTAGCAAGGAGCGTCGCCAGGTGTGAAGTACTGTGAGCCGTCTGGGCGGAAGCAAGGTTGCTCGCCGAAGAAGCTTGGAGTATCAGACTGGTATGGCTGAACTTCAACTGGGCTGAATGGACCAACACCAGGTAGCAGTGCAGGAATTTCAACTGGTGGGTTAACGTTCATGACAGCAGGATCGTTTTCACCAGTACGCGTAAATGGATGACCGTCGTCAGTCACAATGTTACGAACACCATCACCGTCAACGAAGTCTGCAGATACAGGTGCGTTTGGATCAGGAATTTGGTGCGTACCGTCAGCAACCATACCAGCAGCAGTGTCGATCAATGCAAATGGATCGAGGCCCTGAGGTTGGAGGTTAGCGTAACCGTCACCTTCGTTGTAGATACGAACATAGTTCACACCTGCACGTTGGTTCAAAGGTGTATCAGTTGGGATACCAACAGCATCAAGGATTGGCTTTACGAGTGGAATATCGTTCACAACAGCACTGTTCATGATGCCGGTGCGGCCCTGAGGACCACCGTACAAATTAGCAGTAACGTTTGTAGATGTTGTGTTGTTTGCAGATTGTGCAACAACTTCAGTACCTTCTGAAAATCCGTGTAGTTGCTGGTGAATCCAGTTTGGTGTGCTGTTCACGCGGTTGGTCAGATCTGCGACGCCAATTGCGACAGAGTCTTCCATGCGCATTTGTCCAACAAATGGACCGATTTCTGCTGGGTACCAAATGTTTTCAACACCGTTATTACAGTTGTTCAAACGACCCTGATCCTGGAGCACACCCCGAGCCCAGTCACCAGTTTTATCGCCAGCACCACCAACGACATAACATTTATCTGCGTTTGCGTTTGCTGCAGTCGCGAGACCAGCACCAGTACCAACTGCCAACATTGCGCAGATGCCACCTAGTACTTTTTTCGCGTTGATTGAACGATCTTCTCGTTCAGCTGTTGCACTCACATTGTGAGATGCACCAAAGCGTGCTTCGTTTGAAGCAATTCTTGCTTTTGGCATAATTTTAAACCCCTATCTTTCCCCACTCATGTTATAAGTTGTGCGGTGAGCGTACATCAAACCCGTGATATAAGTCAATGTGAAATATCTTACAAGTTTGAACAGGGGTAGGGGCGGTATTTTACAGATATAACAGCTGTATTTCAGTAGACATCAAGCTGGTGCTTTGCAACAGATATGGCATAGTAGGTTTTTTGTAGTGTGTATTTTATACAACAGTATTGAAGCTTATGCTACAACGTGTTGAAAATATATACGTAGTATAGTGATGTCCAACCAACAAAAAATCCACCCATAACAGGGGTGGATAAATACATAATGTGCCTATGATTTTATTTCGAAAAATTGCTACCGATTATCTTAACCGAATGGATTAGCTGTGGCGGCAGATGTTGGTGCCGTTGCAGGTGTAATAGAGAACACTGGAGCAGGTGCTGATACAGCTGGAGCCGGAGCTGGCCGTGGAGCTGGTGCTTCTGGTGCGCTAAATATGCGTGTCACGATGTCGGCAAGAGGATTCGGTGCCGGGGCGACAGGAGCAGGCGCTGGTGCAGGCGCTGGTGCAGGAATATCAATCACTGGTGCAGGAGCTGGGGCTGGTGCTTCGATAGGTGCCGGAGCCGGAGCGGGTGCTTCAATGACCGGCGCTGGGGCTGGTGCAGGAATATCAATCACTGGTGCAGGCGCTGGGGCTGGTGCAGGAATATCAATCACTGGTGCAGGCGCTGGGGCTGGTGCAGGGACATCAATCACTGGTGCAGGCGCTGGGGCAGGTGCAACAAATGGTGATTCAGTCGGTGCCTCAATCACTGGTGCTGGTGCCGGAGCAGGGACTGGAGCTTCATATGTCGTCACTGGTGCCGGAGCGGGTGTTGAAATAACAGGTTCGTTATATACAGGAGCGGTCAGGGTTGGTGCCGATGTCTCTGGGGCAATTGGCGCACTAGTTGGCGCAGATGATGGCGCAATACCTTCAGGAACAGGACCATTGGTTTGTGATGGGAAGATATTATTCACAATATCATGCAATGGTTGGGTGTTTGCAGGTGTTGGTACCGTGCCCGCGATTGATGCATCGGCACTGACTGATGCACCAAACGGTGTTGATGGATTCAACGTGTCATTGACCATATTATTCAAGGTCTGTTGAATATCGCGGCTACTCGCAACACTATTATCAGTTGCAGATACGTGGTTAGTTACAACGTTCACAAATTGGTTGGCCAGGTCAGAGTTGGCGCCAACATTAATTTGGCCATTGGCGTTCGCCTGGTATAGATTCATAAATCCATTGATCTGCGCGCTAAAGTTATGGCCGGTCGTTTGTTGGACGAGACCAGTAATATTACTGCTTAGCAGTTGTTGTACTTGCGCCTGGGTATTCTGAGCAGCAACACCAGTAGGCTTCGGCATAATCTCATTCATAGAATTCATGAAGTTTGTAATCGCACCGGTAATTTGGTTCATACCACCGGTCAGGTCACCGGATGCAATCTTGGCAGCGCCTTCGGCGATATCGTTAAATGCATCCATTGCACTTTGACCGAGAATCGCATACTCCGGTGGCAGATTACGGATAAACTGTCCGATAAAGACGTTTACAGGATCGCCCTGGTGCTCGAGAGTGAGCGCAAGATCTTCTTGGAATTTCGCAACATTTGGCTTGCTACCATCGAGAGGGAACAGATCGTTGATCGCACGGTTGGCAGATTCGGTATCAGCAACGTACAGACCCGCATTATCCATCAATGCCTGCAAGATCACATCATTGCGGCTATACACAGTGTGGATGACGCCGTCGCTATCGGTGAATGTGTAGCTTGGGTCCTCTGGATTCGGAATCGCGTGACCACCAGCGGCCAGTTCAATCAACTGACGCAACATCGAAGTTGGGACTTGGTTACCGCTGTTTGCCCAGAAATCAGTGTCGTAATACACAACATGTGTTCCCGGAGGTACAGGCTCGCCCTTTGGAATACCAATCAGGTCCAATATTGGACCTGCTGCGTTTGCAAATGCATTATTGCTGCCGAGAATACCGCCCTGGGCATAAGGCGCACCAATGATTGTCACCGATAGATTGTCCGGTTTTACTCCGCCGTTTTCAGCGATAATACGGTTGGCCGTATGAAGGGCAACGTATGAACCCTCTGAATATCCGATCAATTCGGTAGGACGGCCGGCATTGATATCATCAATTGCTTTGGCATACATGTCATCGGTACCGACAGCACCAGAACTGTACATGCTTTCCAAACCAACGACAGGGCCGATCTGAGCAGGGTAATAAACACCTTCGACGTTATAACCATCATGTAAACCTTTGGCCTGCATTTCACCGATCACACCAGTAGGGTCGCCCTGGCCAGCACCACCAGCAATAATCACATTGCTAAAGTCGTGCGTAACAGGTGTCATATCAATGTTGTCAGCGGCCAGAAAAGCAGCCAGTTCAGCACTTCGACCTGCAGATAGAAACGCGATCGCACCCGTAAGTGACGTCGCAGCGACTCCGGCAATAATTGCGTGACGACCAATTGATTTACGAGTTTTCGTCCAACGACTGTCATCTTCGTTGATTTCGTATTTTTCTAGACGTTTTTGCAGTTTGCGGTCTTTATGAGCCCTACGATCAAATACACGACTCCATCCCATCATGCCTGCTGTAGCGATTTTGCCCATAGCGGTTGTCGTGGTGTCGACAGGTTTTTCAGCTGATCGAGGTAGTTCCTCGCCACGAATTGCTGCGACCATGTAGTCTGAAATGTCAAACAATTTGACACCGGTATTATCGTGTATCTCAGCAAGCCCGTTTTCGGGGACATCTTGAGTCGGGGTCGATTGCTCGACCATGGTAGATGAGGCTCTCATAACCATACTCGTTTCACATTATCATACAGTAGCGTAGTTGTCAATACTGTGGTGATAGTAGTTACGCTATAATAGTGACAATGGCTAAAAAACCGTATCCTCAAGTCGAGGTTATCCTAGAACGAATTATTGGTGGCGGTCAAACGATCGGCACACTTGATGATGGCAAAAAATGCCTGGTATGGGGTGGTCTGCCTGGCGAAAAGGTTATCGTCCAAATAACGAAAAAGAAATCCAGTTACGTCGAAGGCGTCGTAACAGAGGTCATCGAATCATCCAGAGAACGTATCGCGCCACGTGATCCCGGTAGTTATTTGTCTACCAGTCCATGGCAAATCATGGAATTTGGCGCCGAAACGCACTACAAATCAGCGCTAATCGAAGAGGCATTTGAACTGCATGATATCGTCCTGCCTGCACCTATACAGGTGTGGAGTGATGGAAAACAATACGAATACCGCAATAAAGTCGAATATAGTTTTTGGTACGACACCGAAAAAGCCGAACTGGACCTAGCGTTTTTCCGTCGCGGTACCCATGGCAAAATCACGGTTACCGACACGAGTTTGGCCAGCCCGGCGATTAATGCTGCGGCAAAATATGCTTTGCAGGGCCTGCGCGATCTCGGTGTCGATGGGCGTTCACTTAAAACGCTCCTATTACGAAGTAGCCGAGAAGGTCAGGTTGCGTGGCAGTTGTATGTCAAGGATGAAGATTTTGACGCTGCCGCGGTACTTGAAAAATCAGTCGCACCAGAGGTTATTTGCGCCGAAGTCATCTATTCAAACCCCAAATCTCCCGCCAGCGTCATCACAAAACGTCTGGCGTCAACAAGTGACCGGATTTTGACTGACACAATCCTTGACACGCCGTTCCGCTATGCGACGGAGGGATTTTTCCAGATTAATCTGCCTGTATATGAACAGGCATTGACCGATATGTGGCAGTGGGTTGAACCGAATCATCCGGTTGTTGACCTATACAGTGGTGTTGGGTCGATAGGGCTGACGATCGGCGGCGACAATGTGACATTAGTTGAACTGAACGAACATGCTGTTCGTGAGATGGAACAAAACATCAGTGAACTGGGTAAAAAGGGTGCACGCGCCATCCTGGCTGCCAGCGAAAACGCCCTCGATCACATCACCGGCGACGCCACGATCATCGTCGACCCACCACGCGCAGGGCTGCACGAAAAAGTCGTCGAAAAACTCCTGGAATCGGCACCAAATCGGATTATTTACCTCAGTTGTAATCCAGTGACCCAGGCCCGCGATGTTGCGCGACTAGCCGAAAAATACGGCATCCGCCACCATATCGGCTACAATTTCTTTCCACGAACACCACATATCGAGCATTTGGTCGTACTTGATCTCAAATAGCGTGACGTTTGCCACATCAGCCGAAAAAGTATATAATTGCGCCAGTCCACCTCTTTGAAAGGGAGTAACTGTGACCGTTCTTTTGGGAGTTGTTGGGATGATCGCCATGCTGTTCGTGGGTATCATCATCGGCCGACGCCAGGCACTGGGTGCGTCCTACCGCATCCCAGCAGTCAATGCCGCAGAAAGCTATTTGAGGTACGTTCGTAATCAAGCAATTGGTTCGCTCGACCCGTCGGATCTTGCACGGTTCAATAACGGTGATGAATCGGTAGTCACGGACGCGATGAATGCCATCATGGATGACAGTATCGATGGCCATCGCAAACTGCGCCTCGAACTCGAAGCCGCGTCAGGCCGGGTTCGTAAGCAGGAGATTGAATCACAAATGTACGAAAAGATTAATCCGCAAGTAGCAGCGGCGTGTGAATCTACGAAAGTTATCTTTCAAGAACAGGCTGATGGGATACAGGACCACCTGGATCACATCTATGCCTACCACTGGAAGCAACTGTCGCCCGAACTTCGGGCCAGCACCCTCGCACTTTAGTGCGAGGGTTTTCATTTGTCGCTATGTTTCGTATAGTAGAGATACAAATAAGCATAAGGAATTATTCGTATGAAACAGACGATCAAACGAACAATTGTCGCCGGTGCAGCGGTGATGATACTCGTGACTCCATCCATTGCCAGTGCGCATGACGGCGTCCACGACGGCCATGACGAAGATGCCGCAACAACAAGCACGAGTCCTTCACCTCGACCGACGGTCGATGCGAAAAAGGTGAACAAACTCGAAACGGAACTACGTAACAAGCTACAAGAGCGTGCCAAAGAGCGCGAAGTTGAGCTGAAACAGGCCACTGAGCAGGAAAAAGAAAAGCTCCACGAGCGCCTTGAAGCAGACAAGAAAAAAGTCTGCGAAAAACACGTTAGTACAATTACCCGTGTCATGACGGCCATGAACAACCGCCGCCAGAATGCATTTGACCGTATTACCAAAGTGTCCGAAGCAGTCCAGGCATTCTACGTCAAAAAGAATCTGACCGTTGCCAACTACGATGACCTTGTTGCTCAGGTCAATGCAGCAAAATCAGTCGCACAGTCTGCAACCGAAGCACAAACAGCTGTGCCATCGATCAACTGTGATGGCGACCACCCACGTGCCGATATCGCTGATTTCAAAGAAAAACGATCTGCCAGCATCGACGCGGTCAAAGCCTACCGTGATGCAGTAAAGGCCCTCGTCAAAGCGGTCAAAGCAGCAGCCGAAGCAACTCAAACATCAGAAGGAACAGCATCATGAACCAGCGTGGATTTTCTATCGTAGAAATTGTGCTCGTCGTTGTCGTTGTCGCAATTGTTGGTGGCGTCGGATTCATGGCGTATAACAATTTCCTTACACCAAAAGCAACTGAAACGGCGGACGTCAAACCTGTCAAAGTTGAATCGAAAAAAGATCTCGAAACAGTCGACAAAACACTCGATGCCGTTTCGGTTGATGACCTCGATACATCAGATCTCGATAGTGCAACAAACAATCTCTAGCTAGTGCGGATACGGCGGTACGCAAAGCGTGCCGCCACACGCCAATCACCGTGTGCGTCAGTGTCAAACTGGCGTATTTCGCCATTTGGAATTTCGCTAATTTGCACCAGGGCAGGATTATAGGGAACCAGTGTCCGGTAATAAATCAAATCGTCAGACGACACCTGAATACGCCCAGGAAATACAGCGTTGAATTTCTCACGGGCAATGTCATCAAAATAATTCGGACGGCCCTTTGGCGGAACGTATGTCTCGGCCTTCAGACCCATGTGGCGCATAAATTTTTTAACATCTCCCATTGTCAGGCTCGACTGTGCAGTGATATAGGCATACAACTGTTTTTTGTCGGTCAAAAACACCGTTGCCGTCACCGTATGACTGACGGGAATAGGCCCCGCAATCACGTTTTCGACCTCAATATTCAACCCAAAACGGTCTTTGATTAACCGTTCCATAGCAAAGTCGTCGAATATTGTATCGATCATAGGTAGGTACAGTATATCATTTATCTGATTATCCCTTTACATTTGAAATAGCCAGCAGTATACTCTGTACAACTTATTAGGAGATCAAACGGTGGCAAATCCAGAAACATATCAACTTTCTTCGCCCGAACCAGCGAAAGTCCGAGACTTTCCCAACGAAGTGAACCGGATTGTCAAAACCCTGGACGTTGACGACAGACTCAAAAACCTCGATCTCATCTACCGTACAGACCTCGTCGAAATGACTAACGGCCTACGTTACATTGTTGGATATAACACTATCGAACCCAATAAACTTCGCGCAAAAGAAGCCAGTGCCAAACAACACGCGGCATCTGATATGGTCGTCCTCGAAGGCACCGCATGGACAACAAAAAACGGCAAATACTATCGACAGCGCCATGACATGTTGGCACTCGAACATCGTCGACCGTCAATGATTGTTGGCGTTCAGCAAAATCTGAACCGCTATAACAATTTACACAAAACCACTGACGACATGCTGGCCATTCATGCTTTTTATGCTGCTGTTCTGGATTATGACCAAGACAACATGACGACGATGGGTACATCCCGCGGCGGCATGTTGGCACTGCTTTTACAGCTACGTGCTGGAAAATATGGCAAGAACGTCGTTCACAGTGATTCTATGGTGCCGTGCGTTCCAACGACCAAAGACACCGTCAAAATGTTTTCACCAATGAACCTCTATCGACTGGTTCGTAACGAAGCCCGTACATCAAAACACCTCGGACTCAATACAACCGAACTGCTAGAAATGTCCGATGTATTTGATTTTCTGTCCGTTCGCGGGTTAATCCAACAGGTAAAGGAAGGTTTGGCACTCGGCGGCAGCAACATCGAACATGCGGTCAAGAAAAGTCCCCTTAAAGACGCCGTTGGCGATATTGTTGTTCAGCGTGGTGACGCGATGAGTTTTGCCGATAAATGGCCTGTTATCTACGCTGATCATCCCAACATGAATGTCGATGTACGCGATGGTGGTGGTCATGGATCATGCATCAGCAAACGATATTTCCGCGAGGTCACCGAGCGCCAAGGCGCCGTGGCAAATGTCCTCCACACCAGCCCAGAACACCGCAAACTCAGCGCTCCGATACTGCGTACGCTGATCGACCAACACAATATACGCAAACACGCAGCGTAATACGACTTTTCGACTGACGCGCGGTATACTAGATAGCAATGGATTTTTCTGCGCGCTATACCAAGCTGAATAATGCCCAGCGCCAAGCGGTCGATACAATTGACGGACCCGTCATGGTTGTTGCCGGACCGGGTACGGGCAAGACCGAGCTGCTCAGCATGCGCGTCGCGAATATACTCAAACAAACAGACGAACTACCAGAAAATATCCTGTGTCTGACATTCACTGACGCGGGTGTTATTGCAATGAAAAAACGTCTCAGGGAAATTATTGGTCGAGACGCCTACAAAGTCCCCGTCATGACGTTCCACTCATTTGGTACTGACATCATGAACCAGTATCCTGAATATTTCTACAGTGGCGCGTCGTTCCGCCCAGCCGACGAATTGACGCAATTACGTATCGTCACTGACATACTCGACAAACTGCCATACGATGATCCGCTCAAAGCGAAAATGAACGGCGAGTACACGTCGATCAAAAGCATCCTCGGAGCGATCGGGGATATTAAAGGTGCCGGTCTGACCGACGAGCAGCTTCGTTTGCTCCTGAATGCGACCGAGGCAACCGTCGAAAGGGTAGAACCACTTATTGTTACGGCCATCGGTGACGGAATGCGTGGCAAGGCAGCGATCGAACGATTCGAAACATTATTAGAGAAATTCCGTGCCATAGACGAACACAAGCCACTCGAAAACTTTTCAACGCTCATTAAACTACTTACCGATACACTCGAAGACGCGGTTGATGCAGCAAAGACATTAGACAAAACAAAACCACTCACGGAATGGAAAGACCAGTTGGTTGAAAAGGATTCAGAAAAAAATGTCGTCATGAAAGCGCGCAAACAACTACGCAAACTGCGCGCGTTAAACGTCGTTTATTTCCAATACCTGAACACAATGCAATCAAACGAATTGTATGATTTTAACGATATGATTCTACAGGTGGTCAAAGCAATCGAGACGCAAAACGATTTGCGTTATGATCTGCAAGAAAAATACCACTACATCATGGTCGACGAGTTCCAGGACACCAACCCGGCACAAATGAGCATCATCCATAACCTCACGAACAACCCGGCTGTCGAGGACCAACCGAATATCCTCGTTGTCGGTGATGACGACCAGGCAATTTATGGGTTCCAGGGTGCCAATATCGGCAATATATTGCAGTTTGAAGATACCTATCCTCTGACGACAAAAATTCCACTGCTAGAGAATTATCGTAGTGTCGGCAATATTCTCGAAACAGCCAGCCAAGTTATCGCGCAAAGCGACGAACGAATCCCTGGTATCGACAAGAACCTCCTGGCAAAAACGACCGACAAACCCGCCGAATCAGAAATCGTCGAATTCGCCACACCGCATGAGGAGCGACAGTGGATCGCTGATAGTATTCGTGCATTACTGGACGCCAACGAAAAACCATCAGAAATTGCTGTAATCGCGCGCAAACACAAAGACCTCGAATCACTGATCGGTTATTTGACCGACAAAGACATCGCGATCAACTACGAACGCAAAGAAGACGTATTGGACGACGAAATCGTGAGATTGGTCGAACATATTGGCGCTATTATCCATGCGCTCAGCATTGAACAGCATGACGACGCTAATGGCATGTTACCTGAACTACTCGGACATCCAATGTGGGGTATCAACCCTCGCACACTGTGGGAGATTAGCCTGGCAGCATACAAAGACAAAAAACAGTGGCTCGAGATTATGCCCGACCATGATGCAACGCGCCCGCTATTTGAATGGCTGCTCGCATCGGCAGGGCAGGCACTTCATCTGCCGCTGGAACGTATGGTTGACGTCATCATTGGTAACGCATCGCTCATCGATTCGTACACATCGCCGCTAAAAGAATATTTCTTTTCGGATCAAGAACGTGAAGAAAACCTCGCGCTCTATACAATGCACCTAGAAAACCTGTCCACGATCCGCAAGAAACTTCGCGAACACAATGCGTCAATCAAAAAACCTCTCCTGGGTGACTATCTCGAGTTCATGGAAGAAAACCGTCGTGCAAAAATCAAGATATCCGCCAAGCGACATATTGGTGCCGAAGACACAGCAGTCAAACTGATCAGCGGACATGGGTCAAAAGGTCTGGAATTTAATCATGTGTTCATCGTTAACGCGACAGACGCCCAATGGGGTGAAAAGGCAAACGGCAAAAAAGACACCATCACATTCCCACCGCACCTACGCCTAAAACAAAACGGCAATAGTTACAATGAACGCCTCCGTTTGTTCTACGTCGCCATGACCCGCGCACGACAGGGCCTCCATATTTCATATGCGACAGAAAACGACAATGGCAAAGAAATGTTAATGGCAGGATTTTTAGCCGAAAATGGCCTACCGCTGCGCGTTGTCGAACATGATGAATCTGTTGAAAACCGCGAACAAGCCGCCGAAAAGCAGTGGTATGAACCAATTCTCAGTATCCCTGCGATCACGATTCAGCAGTATCTAGCGCCCGAACTTGCCACCTACAAACTCAGTGCCACACACTTTACGAATTTCCTCGACGTCAGTCGTGGTGGACCACGAAAGTTTTTGTTAAACAATTTGCTCCATTTTCCTTCTGCGCAAAGTTCGGCAGCGAGTTTTGGTAATGCCATCCATAATACCCTAGAACGCGTCCACACCCATATGCGTACTCACGAATCACTCATGCCTGAAGAAGATATCCTTTCGGAATTTGAACGGCAACTTGGCGCGTATGCACTGACGGATGACGAATGGGAGCATTTCCTAAAAAAGGGCCAGGATGCACTGCATATATTCCTGTCGGAACGGAGTGATACGTTTAACCCGAATCAAATTGCCGAACGTAATTTTAGCAATCAGGATGTCACGCTCGACACTGCTCGACTCAAAGGTAAACTGGACGTACTCGAAATCGACAAGCAGACAAAAACGGCCAAAGTAATCGACTACAAAACGGGCAAACCGCTGGAAGTATGGGGTAAGGGTAGCGACTATGACAAGATGAAAGCGCATCACTATCGTCAGCAACTATTGTTCTACAAACTCCTCATCGAAAATTCACGTGATTATCACGCCTACACAATGACAGACGGTGCACTGCAATTTGTCGAACCGAACGACGCTGGCCATACCGTTCTCCTGCCGCTTGGTAACGTTGATCAGGAAGAATTTGATCGATTCAAACGTCTCGTCGGTGTCGTGTGGCAACATATCAACGACCTATCATTCCCCGACACATCACAGTATGACCCAACGGTTGACGGCATCAAACAGTTCGAAGACGACCTCTTGACGAAAAGCTGAAAAATTAGTAGAGTAGGTAGTTGGAATGTGGCGGAAACAACCCCGCTACGGTACCTTATTAAGTAGTATATTGGAACCACCAAACGGACCTCGTAGCTCAATGGCAGAGCACCATACAACTGAATAAGTCTGAACGAACACTCGATCAGGCTGAGAGAATGCGTTCACATACTCTCCAGGGACACAGGTTCGATTCCTGTCGAGGTCGCTATTTCGCCGTTCATACCGTTCGGCGAATCGTATGATTCATCGAAGGCGGACGAATGGCTCGCAAATGCGAAGCGTGCCACGGTCGTGGTACGTGTTCATGTAATGGCACTGGGTGCCCGAAATGTTCAAAATCCAAAGACTGGTTGAGCGGCAAATACGCCGGAAAACACCTAGGACAATGTCCTGTGTGTTTAGGTAAAGGCTACATCAACTAAGCTTGCGACAGAGGCGCATCGCGCGTGAAGCGTACCGAGCCAACGGTACAGGGCCCGCGGATGAACGAGGATGGTTTCCTCCTTTCGGCCATCTTTGCATCCTAGATGCAGCGCGCTGTCACAAGGAGGCAGTACGAGCGAACGATTCTCTTGCAGGAGTTTCGTTATCACACTCGTATTGTCTTGGGACGGATGGCGGTTTTATGAGCTTGGAGCCGCCATCCGTCCTGCAAATCATGAGGCTTGCGGCGCATACCACAATGCCGCAGGGGGTGTGAATAAATAGTGCTTGGATGCTTGATTGCCTTAGCCCTTGTATGTTCATCCATGCTTGGCGCGAATGCGGTCAGGGCAAATGAGCTCTGCGAAAAACGTCTCTGCACCGGGACGCATTCACACGCCGAGGTGCGCGCTACAGCGCACCTCGGCAACCCAATATATTACTTCAATCTCGCCCGTCCCTTATCGGCGACGGGCGATTTCATTTATACTAGAACTGATTCACACTATGACGACATTTTGGAACGAATTACCACGCCCGTTTTTTATCCTGGCTCCTATGGAGGCAGTAACTGACGTGGTGTTTCGTCATGTCGTTGCTGCGGCTGCGCCACCAGACGTCTGGTTCACTGAATTTACCAATGCAACCGGATGGGCGCACGCTGGTGACAAAGCAATTGGCGGTCGGTTAATTAAAACGGGCGATGAAAACCCCATCGTTGCACAGCTCTGGGGCGCAGACCCTGAATCTATGGAAAAACTGGCGATTCACTGTGCAGACCTGGGGTACCACGGCATTGATATTAATATGGGTTGTCCCGACCAATCGGCCGTCAAAAGTGGCGGTGGGTCAGGCATGATTAAAAAACCCGACAACGCTGCAGCGATCATCGCAGCCGCGAAAAAAAGTGGCCTGCCGGTCAGCGTCAAAACTCGACTAGGATATAGTCGCGTCGATGAATGGCCAGAATGGTTGGGACATTTGTTACGCCAAGACATAGTGAATCTGACAATTCATCTGCGTACCAAAAAAGAAATGAGTAAAGTACCGGCTCATTTCGAACTTATCGATAAAATCAAACAACTCCGCGATGAGATTGCACCGAACACGCTACTCACAATTAACGGCGACATTGAGGACCGCACGCAGGGAATGGCGCTGGTTGAAAAGTATGGTGTCGACGGCGTCATGATTGGTCGCGGCGTATTTCATAATCCATTTGCATTTGGTGACATGACAGATATTGACGCTGATGCCAAATTGAATTTGTTACGTTTGCAACTGAGTCTATACGATCAATATAGCCGTCACACTGGACGACCGTTCGATACATTAAAACGATTTTTCAAAATTTATGTTCGTGATTTTGAAGGTGCCGCTGAACTGCGTGACCAACTCATGCACACGAAAAATACGGATGAAGTCCGAGCAATTTTAGACCAAATCCCGTCTACGCGTTAATTTCTTCTGAGATGCTCTGTATGCCCGCTTGGGCAGTTGTCGCCATACTGCTAACGAGGTTCAGTTGTGACAGAATTCCACTAAACGACGTCGTCAGACTATTCAGGGCGTCGGTGTCGCCAATTTTAGCTGATAGGTCAGTCACGTTGCCTAGTTTGCCGAGATCACCGAGACCCGACGTCATCGTCGTGAATTGCGAGACGAGCGAAAGGTTCAATGTCACGACAGATGTTACCACGGATCCCATTGTCGCAATGATTGAACCGAGGTTTTTCATTTGACCGTTTAGACTGTCGATAGATTCCTGATTGAGGTTCTTAAAGCCTGCGCAATTGCTATTCGATTGTGTGTTTTTATTTGAACACTGTTCAAGTAGCGTGACACGTTTTTGCAGGTTGTTATATGCCTGCTTGAGATTAGAGATCACATCCGTCATACTGTCGGCTGCCTGTGTCACCGTTGCCTGAACCTGGGTTAATTGATTCACTATATACTGAGCGTCGAGGTTGTTCGCAATTGCACCTAGTTGATCGGATTTTTTTGTTTCTTGGACTTTTTTCTGAGTTGCCTTTAGGCCGTCAACGACTTTCTGCATGAGTCCTTTAACTTTTTCTTTGAGGTCAGTTCCAACATAGATATTTCCGTGAATACCGGTTTCGTCCACGGTGAATTTGAATGTGTCACCGTTGCCGTTTAATCCTTCGCCCGAAATACTTCCGTCATCTTTGTTGTCATTCGACGTCTGGTTGACGCCAAGTGCAGTAATCGTTTTCTCATAATTACCGATACGACGATCAATTTCGCCCAGTACTTTTGTTTTGAGAGTCTGGAAATTTGATGCGCTCGTCGACTGGGCCTGTGAATAGGTGGCCATTGGGCCATAGGCAACTAACAGCATGCTGAGTAGCGCAAATAGAGCAACCATTTGTGGTCGTTTGGCAGATATAATAAGAGAAATCGCGTTCATTTAGTTACTCAATTTTGTCCGTTTTTCGCTATCTTGAATTGCAGCCCTGGCTGCTTCTTGGTCGGATTTGGCCTGTTGCATACTAGCTGATGCATCGGTGATGTTTTTTTCGATGGTTTCTTTGGTGACGGTCTTTGTATCAGTTGTCGTGTTATTCTGCTGTTTATTTCCGCCAAAAAACAGGACAACTACTGCAAGCACCGTAATAAACAATATTAATCCAACAGCCGCAGCGAGACCGATCAATAGCGTTCGGCGTGACGGTTGGTTATTTTGATTGGGATTGTCCATATTTTTGTGTATACGAATAGTATATGGCGTATTTTACCATGAGTACAATGGACCCGCAACAATCAGCGTTCTAGGCAAATATATTGACCGGGAGTGAGCCGTCGGTCAACGTTGCATAGGTTGCAACCTGGAATGCGACACCTGCATGGATGGCTGTCGCGTAACGATCTTGGATTTCTTCGTCAGTACGTGCACGACCCGACTCGCGTTCAGGCATGACAGCAACCGCGTATGCGAGCTGCTGAACTCGCCAAAAATCAAGAACGAATACTTGTGGCAAATCTTTAGCATCGACATTTGGATATTTTTCAGCCAGGAGGTTACGGAGTTTCGTTTGTGAAAATGTGTGGCCCTGTTCATAATCAACAACCAGTTCAATTTCGTTATGGTCGTCTTTGAGGTTTTTGATGACGGCGACTTTTCCGTCGCGGCCGCTGTTATCCTGAGTGTTCAAGATACTGGCGCGAATCGCATCGAGGCGAGAAACACCGTTACTGTTTGCAAAATATTCTTCATCAGACTGCACGTTGGCCCAGGCGTCGAGGGCTTTGTTCATTGACCCCTCACCAAACAAATCGGTGGAATGTTTGAATAGGGCAGCGGTGACCGCCGCAACAACCTCGCGGTTGTTTGCGCCGCAGGCGATAATGTCACGTAATTTGTCGTTGGCGCCGCAATCAGTTTTGCCCAGGTCTTCTGATCCATGTCCGCCCGTATGGGCGCCACAGTGAATGCCCTGTTTGGCGAACTCATCAGCAATATAGACGATATCGCCTTCGGGTGATGCGCTTTTTTCGCCGAGTGCCGCATACATGGCGAGGGCAGTTGTGTAGCCGCCACCAGCTAGTTTTGCACGTTCGTTGTCTTTGTTATGTTCAACGTTAACCACTTCAAACTCTTGGCCATTAGGAACAGCAATCTCGCTGGTACAGCGACCGTCCAGGCAGCCATCGTCGTCATGCGAACATGTGACCAGACATTCGCCGCTGGCGATGATTTCGTGCATTGATTCGGCGATTTCTTTTTTCTGATTCTCGTATGTCGCTTGATCGAGGTATTTCGTCATACTGATAGATGAATCAGGGTTGCCCACGCCAGGAGCAGGAATAACCTCTGTCAATCGGTTCGTCAGAGTGTTGTCATTTTCAATAATAGTGGTCATGTGTTCTCTCACTTTTATTTCCTTGTTTGAAGTATAAAACCAGTGATTGATTGTACGCCGATTCAGATATAATGCAAGGTTGTTAATAGGAAATACCGCGCTATATATAGCGCGGTATGGTGGGATCCTGGTGGTTTATTTGTTACTGCTCGTATCGCTCGTGGGGATGAGGAGACCGAGAAGTGCCACAACACCGACAGACGGCCAAAAGCCGAGTGCGGGGACGAAGCTGAGCGCCGCGACCGAGTGCAGCGCACCGAGCAAGATCATGACCGGGTAGGCCAAAATCAAACCCCGGAACACTGCGCCCAGAAGGACCAGCAGCGGTGCCGCCAGCAGAACCAAAAGGACAGCTACCATCGTTTCGTTCCTTTCATAAAACAATCGACGGTAAAAAACTGACGGATGTCAGTAAATACTATTATACAATAAAGTTATAAAAAATACAATATTAACGGCGGTGGCGGCGACGGAGGTCGGCGACTTTCAGGCGGACCGCATGACGGTCGACCAATTGGCTGGCTTTTTCTAATTCGACTTGGTCTTTGGCGCTGTCGCGGAGTTTTATGGCGCGTTCGAGCGCTGCTTTAGACTCAGATTCGACTATTTCATCACCGCTGTCTGCTTCGTCCACGAGAACACGAAGGCTCTTTGTGTCGACTTCGATGACACCACCGCTGACAGCGTAGTAGTCCAGTTTGCTATCTGGGTCGCCTTTTTCATGGCGAACGGCAATCGCACCAGGAACAGCGATACTGACCAGTGGTTCGTGGCCAGGGAATACAGCAATCTCGCCAGCAGCAGTCGGCAAAACAACCTCATACACATCTTGGTCAAGTTTGGTTCCGGTCAGGGTGACAAGTTGAAAATTCATTAGTGTTAATTATACCAAATGAAACACATATTGACACCAGTTACAGTAGGAATATAATACTTCTCAGCCCGCACGCCTTGCCGATTCAATAAGCGACGGACCGTAATTACGAATCGGACAGAATTAATTAAGGAGGATGATGTTCCCATGGGACGTCGTTTTGAGAGCCTGAAACAAAAATTCAACAAAAAATATCAGGAGTGGGAAGAGCAGGAATCAACACCAGAGACTGTCGAAACTGCCGAGGAGTGGTTGCAGAACCATCCCGAGACTGAACCAGAACCTGACGTATGTGTACTGCCACCAAAACCCGACAAAAAACCACGCGATCTAGGTAAGCGTACGATTACGCGCATCAATATCTGGGACGTACTGCCTACTCGAGAATAATAAAAAGACCGGTCATCCGGTCTTTTTATTATGGACATAAATACTAATCCTTTTTCTCAGACAGTGGTCCAGGCGCCATGTAGAACCATGATTCTGGTTTGGCGTCGTATTTGCCAGACAAAATGTCTGCCGCGTCTTTGATGGTGTCTTCCAATTTGGCGTAGACACCTTTGTTACCGGTGAACTGTTCGGCAACGTGGAACGGCTGTGCAAAGAATCGTTGCAGACGGCGTGCACGGTTGACCGTTTGTTTTTGTTCGTCAGACAATTCTTCCATACCCAGGATGGCAATGATGTCCTGAAGGTCTTTGTATTCCTGCAATGTACGCTGTACTTCACGGGCGACGCGGTAGTGTTCTTCACCGACGATTTCAGGATCAAGTGATGTTGAAGTACTGTCCAGGACATCAACGGCAGGGTAGATACCGATTTCGGTCAAAGCACGGTTCATCACGATCGTCGCATCGAGGTGGGCGAATGTTGTTGCGGGCGCTGGGTCAGTCAAGTCGTCCGCAGGGACATAGACTGCCTGAACAGAGGTAATCGAACCTTTTTTGGTTGAGGTAATACGTTCTTGCAGCAGACCCATTTCTTGTTGCAGATTCGGTTGGTAACCAACGGCAGATGGGAGACGACCGAGTAGGGCTGATACTTCGGCACCAGCCTGGGTGTAACGGAAAATGTTGTCAACGAATAGTAGCACGTCTTTACCATCATCACGGAATGCTTCGGCCATGGCGAGACCAGATAGGGCAACGCGGAGACGCGCTCCTGGTGGCTCGTTCATTTGACCGAATACGAGTGATGTCTGTGGCAATACGCCTGCTTCTTCCATTTCAAAGTAGAGGTCATTACCTTCACGAGTACGCTCACCAACACCGGCAAAGACAGAGTTACCAGAGTGGTATTTGGCGATGTTAAAGATAAGCTCCTGGATCAGGACGGTTTTACCGACACCGGCACCGGCGAACAGACCGGCTTTACCACCTTTGGTCAGTGGAGCAACGAGGTCGATGACCTTGATACCTGTTTCGAGGATTTCGGCTTTGTTTGATTGTTCGGTCAGAGCAGGTGGTTGACGGTGGATCGGAGCAGTTTTGCCTTTTGGCGCAGGTTTGTCATCGATTGGTTCACCAACGACGTTGAACATGCGTCCCTGGGTTGCAGGACCGACAGGCACGCTAATTGGCGCACCGGTGTTGACCACAGCCTGACCGCGTTTCAAACCATCAGTGCTACTGAGCGCAATAGTACGGACCGTGTGTTCGTCAAGGTGCTGAGCAACCTCGAGAGTAATCGTGCGGCCTTCGTGCGCAACGTGTAGTGCGTCATAGATCGCCGGAATACCGGCGCCGTCGCCGAATTCGACGTCAACGACGACACCAACGACCTGAATAATCTTGCCGTCTTTGAGTTTTGTCGTATCTGCTGTCTTAACCATGATTTTCTCCTTTTTGCTCGTTCCGTATTGTCAGTAGTTTGTTGTATGTTCGGTATTTCATCTCTGTCCTCCGCCACCGACGTCGAATTTCGGTTGTATGTCTGGTGGTAACATTGGTGGGTCAAATGGATTTGTTCGCTGCAACATCTGCGGACGCTGAAACAGTGCCATGCGCGCCATTCGTTCTTGGATGATATTTCGCAAAATTGGCGACAGTTGCATTTCCATTTCTGGATGAGCCAACGGCTGTTCGGTCACCGGGACCGCCTGGCCATGGGCGTTTAGTTCGAAACTTCTCATTTCATCGCCTCCACACCACCGCTGATTTCGGCCAGTTCCTGAGTAATTGCGCCTTGGCGGGCTTTGTTCATTGCCAGTGTCAAATCATCAATCAGGTCATTGGCATTGTCGGTCGCGTTTTTCATAGCCAACATACGCATGATGTATTCTGATGCACGCGCCGTTAGGAGGGCATGATAAACCTGGGCTTCAACCAGGCGATAGGTCACTGCCTCCAGGACTTCTTCGGCACTTGGTTCGAATTCGGCCGTACGGACCGCTTCGCTGACCTCTGTTTTTTCGTAACCTGCAGGTAGGATGCGTTGGACCGTTGCTTGCTGATTCACACTCGTGATGAACTGAGTGAACACAACGTCAACGGCGTCAACTTCGCCAGATTCAAACTTCTGGATTGCCGTTTCAACAATCGCGCGTAGCTGTCCGCCCGCTGGGTCGTCCGGCAGATCCTGGTAGGCACCGACGACCTCGACGCCTTTGACACGAGAGACGAATCGGCTAGCACGACGACCAATCGTGATGGTCGAGCTTTTTGTGCCTGCAGACTGATCGTCTAGTAGTTGTTTGGCATACAGTTTCAGCACGTTCGCGTCGTATGCACCGGCCAGACCCTTGTCAGTAGCGACAACGATCAATAGGCGACCTTTGATGTTTTCACGGACCTTGAATAGTGGGTGGCGATCAGTTTCGCCCTGGTTGGCCAGATGAGTCAGAATTTCGTTGGCTAGTTTCGTATATGGCGCAGATGCCTTTTCAGCTTCTTGGGCTTTACGCATTTTGCTGGCAGCCACTAGCTGCATCGCCTTGGTAATTTGTTTGGTCGATTTGACCGAACGAATACGTGTTTTCAGAGCACGAGTACTAGGCATGATCGGCCTCCACTACATCGGCAGGGAATAGAGAACGATAATATTTTTCGTAATCTGATTTCGCTAGCATAATCTGTCCAGTCGATAATTTGAATGCAATAGATTCGAGGTCACGATATGTCTGAATCGCATATTGGGCCAATGAATACCCATCGATGGTGTCATCATTGCTGCCTTCGAAACTTTTCGATGCATAAATAGCACTGGCTTGTTCGCGATATGTCGACGTGTTTTGACTCGAATGGTCGCAAAACGCCGCATGAAATTCAGCAGATTCTTCCCGCGTGGCAATTTGCGGATCGTGTTCAGGCAACCAACCAGCAGGGCGTGCGCCAGCAAGATCGCTAATAAAATTACGACCGTTGCTACCGAATTTTTCTGGCAAGCCTGGCATCTATCTATTCTCCTGCAATTTCCATATTAGCTTTTTGTTCTTCAGCCCATATGAAAAACTCAGGCTGCGAATGACCCGCTGGCCATTGTTCGTCCGGCAAACTCACAACCCATTGCATCCACGTAGCGTAGTGCGCTGTCATCTGGGCTGAGTAATACTCCCTTGCCCCCGCAGCTTTCAATCGTTCGTGTTCATTGCGAAAGTTCACATCATCGAGCATTTCCCGACCGACAGTCAAACCTGCGGCAGTTGCGACATTAAGGAGATAAAAATATTCGGTCGATCCGATTTCGCCACGGAATCGTTCTTTTAAAGCAACAATATCAATCTCGTTATTATTATTGTCGGTTGTTTTTTCTGGTCGATCCAAAATTCTACCCATACGAATATCCTCAGATGCTTCCCATGCATCATCCGCAATCTTTCGATCAAAAGATCTAGAATTTTGAATGTATTCGCTCATTATTAGTCCTCGAATCCTTTCGCAACGGTCTTGGCAACTTTGTCGAAAATCTTGGCGCTTGGTGAATCGTCGGCGATTTTTTCGTCGCCCTTGTTCAGTTCTTGCATTTCTTTTTTGTGATCAGTCCATAGACGAGTCAGTAGGGCAGTCTGTGCTTCTTTGATTTTGGCAACAGGGACTTTATCGAATGCACCACTGTTCACTGCATAGATTGACGCAACTTGTTCCCAGACGCCCATTGGGCTGTACTGGTGTTGTTTCAACAGTTCGGTCAAACGTTGACCACGTTCGATCTGTGATTTGGTTGCTTCGTCCAGGTCACTACCGAACTGAGCAAATGATGCCAATTCGCGGAACTGTGACAGACCCAATTTGAGGTGTGAGCCGACTGATTTGACGGCTTTGGTCTGGGCGTCACCACCCACACGACTGACCGACAGACCGGCGCTAATTGCAGGACGGATACCTTGGTTGAACAGGTCTGTTTCCATAAAGATCTGACCGTCGGTAATTGAAATCACGTTGGTTGGAATATAGGCAGAAATGTCACCGGCTTGTGTTTCGATGATAGGAAGTGCGGTCAGTGAACCAGCGCCCAATTTGTCGGACAATTTCGCTGATCGTTCGAGGAGGCGTGAGTGCAAATAGAACACGTCACCAGGGAACGCTTCACGTCCTGGTGGACGGCGAAGCAACAGTGACATTTGTCGGTAGGCGACAGCGTGTTTGGTCAAATCATCGTAAATGATGAGTGCGTGTTTTTTGTTGTCGCGGAAATATTCGCCCATGGCTGTTGCGGCATATGGAGCGAGGTAGAGCAGTGATGCTGGGTCAGACGGACCGGTCGCAACGATGATTGTTTGGTCCATGACACCCTCTTCTTTGAGGCGCTCAACCAAACGAGCAATCTTGGAAAGTTTCTGACCAATGGCAACGTAGATGTTGACGACGCCAGTTTTTTGGCGACCTTGGTTGATCATGGTGTCGATAGCGATTGCTGTTTTACCGGTCTGGCGGTCACCAATGATCAATTCGCGCTGGCCACGACCGATAGGGAACATTGCGTCGATCGCAACGATACCAGTCATCATAGGTTCATGGACGTGTTTACGGCCGAGAACGCCGATTGCTTCGCGTTCAACCAATCCACGTTGTTTGGTTTTGATTGCAGGACCACCGTCCAGAGGTTTACCGAGTGGGTCAACCACACGACCAAGCAATTCTTCACCAACAGGAACGTCCAGCACCGTACCCTTCAATGTGACCTTGTTACCAGCAGATACAGACTCGTCGCCACCCAACAGCACGGCACCGATTTCGTCTTCGTTCAAGTTCAATGCGAATGCTTCGACAACGCCATCACGCGTTTCGATTTGAAGTACTTCGCTATAACCGGCTGCGCGGAGGCCATAGACCCATGCGACACCGTCACCCACACGGGTAACGATTCCGACGCTTTCAAGGTCGCCTGATACTTCCAGCGCGCCAATGGCGTCGCGGAGTTCTTTGCTGAGATCTGTGATGGTGAGTTCTGCCATAATTTTTTCCTTATATCTTGCTTGCTGTTAATTGGTCTAGTCGGTGGCGGAGAGTGGTATCCAGCCGCTGGTCTGGTGTTTCGATTCTGACACCGCCCAGCAGACTTTCGTCTACCCCTTGCCGCAGATGGACATCTTTGGCGGCGGTCTTTTTCTTTAAATATGCAGTGATGGTATGTTCGGTATCTTGTGACAATTCACGTGCACTAGCAACATCGGCGAGGAGAACGCCGCGCTGCGCCAGAGCCGCTTCGATATCACGGACAATCAAGGTGACTTCGCGGGTTCGTTTGGATTCAACCAAATATGCCGCAAGTGGTTTGGCAACATTGCGCCCAGCCAGCAGTTCGTCAGCAAAATATGCTGCAATTTTCCTACGTGAAAGCCGGGCACCCGCCATTACGCGTTTTCCTTGACCGCGTCAGCGATAATTTTCTTGTCGATATCTTTTGAAACTGCGCTGCCGACAACTTTTTCAGTCGCGAGGGCAACGAGTTCGATCGTGTCGTTATGGAGTGCCTTGCGTGCTGCAATTACATCCTTTTCCAACTGTTCGTGTGCATCTTTGACGATTTTCTCGGCACGCGATTTTGCTTTTTCTTCACTCGTCGCGATCATCGCGTTCGCTTCGTCTTTGGCTGTTGCGACGATTTCTTTCGCTTCAGCGCGAGCCTCTTTCAAAAGCTTGGCGAGTTCTTCCTGTGCCTCTTCGGCTTTCTTTTCGGCCGCTTCGGCTGCTTTAGTACCTGCTTCGATTGCTTCCTGTCGATCATCGACAGCTTTCATCAATGGCGGGAACACAAATTTTGACAGGATGAATACGAGAATCAAAAATGCGACGACCTGGAATAGCAACATCTGACCGTCAATGCCAAGAGAGGTGAAAATATCACCCGAGGCTTTTTCTGTCGTTGCAAACTGTGTAAATAGGTTCGTCATGAAAATCCTTAACTATTTAGCCGGCTACTGCTTTTGCGATGAAGGCAACAACAATACCGATGATGGCCAATGAGTCGGCAAAGACGATCGCGGTGATCATCAATGTACGGATCTGACCTAGTTGTTCTGGGTTACGGCCGAATGCGCCTAGTGCGCCACCACCGATAACACCGATACCGACTGCCGCGCCCAGCGCTGGCAATGCGTATGCGAGTACGAATGCTAATTGTTCCATTTTTCTCTCCTTTTATAATTACCTGTATTATACCATCACTCTGTTGATGCCGCCGTCTTCTTGTGACTATCAGCAGATGAGTGATCGCGGGATGTGATTTGATCGTGATGATCGCCATGGCTCTCGATTGCGAGCGAGGTGAAAATCACTGTCAAGATAAAGAACACGTAGGCCTGAACGAACCCGATAAAGAGTTCGAACGCCATGAATGGGGGAAGTGCAATAACTGACACAAATCCGGTCAGTACGGCCAAAATAACGAGCAAAATTTCACCAGCAAATGCGTTACCGAACATTCGGACGCTCAGCGCTGCATAACGTGAAAACTCACCGATGAATTCCAAAATACCCTCAAACGAACCAATCGGGTCTTTGATCGGGTTGCGGAAATAGCGTTTCAGGCTGCCGATCGGACCGTGCGCGCGAAGCGCCAGGTACTGAACGGTAATAAACACGATAATTGCGACGGCAAACGTAAAGTTGAGGTCGGCGTTGACCGCACGCAGTACCGGTACGCCGTTCCATTTGATTGAATCAAGTCCTGGCAGGACGCTCATCCAGTAACCGAATAGCATGACAAAAAAGATACTCAGTGCCAGTGGCGCGATTTTGCGGGCGACGGCTTTGTCGGGCACAACATCGTATACCTGACCCAACATGCCTTCGAATGCCCACTGCGCCAGGCCGACAAATCGGTTGTATTTGCGTTTTTTCACCTTACTAACGACATAACCGAATGCGACGAACATCAGCACGAGGCTCAGGAACTGCGTCAACATACTGTTGGTGACAGGGAAATTACCAATATGGAACAGTGTGCCCGCTCCGACATGGATTTCTATTTCACTCGCTGCAAATTGGTTAAACATTATTGTTGCTCGTTCGCTTTCTTATAGAGTTGCCTGATGAGAAACGTTGTGACGATAATTCCTACGACTAGTCCGCCGACGGCGAACCATGGCTCGGTTTTCAGCATACTGTCGATCCACAGACCCAGCAGTGTACCCCCGAGGGTAGGTATAAACATCCGCCAAGTGGTGTCAGCTGCGATCATGAACAAAATTAAAGCCGCTGATTTTTCCGGCGGTTTCGGTTTGTCGTCGCTGTTTTTGGCCGCGGCAGAGCTCATTACTCGTATACTTTAACAGATATAAAATGGGGTGGCAAGTATAGTGTCCATTATCGATGGTTTTCCAGCGCGAACTCAGCATTATAGGATACAATCATCACTATGCCACGCAGAAACAGCAAACCAATCAAACGCGTTCCGTTCACCATTGTGAACAATGACAAAGCAAAAGTGCGCTACCCGAACAAACTCGCGGCCCAACGCGCTGCCGAGGAACGCATGTTACTGCACCCTCATCTGGAACTTTCCGTTTATCAAGGACTTGACCGCGGGTGGTACCTGACGCGCAAGACCACCGATTAATAGTTGACATTTTTGTTAAAAAGTATTATCATTGCGCTACTTTATATGGTGTGTGGTATGAGGTACATTGACAAGCAGATTCACACAAGGTGAGTTACCGCTACGTACCTCTGGCGCGGGGCGCTATCTCATCTTGTGTTAGTAAGAATACACAAGCGGGGCAACCCGAGGACAATTCGCCTGTGAGAAACCGGAAGGAACTGAGATGCAAATCGCAATCCAAAAGGGCCGGGCGATTGTTCTAGCCCTCCTGATGGCAGCAGCAATGCTGTTTAGCATGGCAGCACTATCGTCTACGCTACCGAAGGCACATAGCGAGCCGTTCGATAGCCAGGTCGCGGGCATATTGGCCCTAGACAACAGATACGCCTGCAATCAGCTGGACTCTCGACCTGGAATGGGCGCACAAGCGCTCTACTCAACCGTCTGGAGTCGGATGCAAACATCGTGGCAAAACGGATCGACACCGCCCGAACAGGTCATCCGCGCCTACATCGCGACCAGTGTCATTGCCTTCTGCCCACAGCATCTTGGCCGTATTGGCATGCGTGGGTACGGCCCGGGCCTCGGCTCATCGACGGTCGAACTAGTCAGCAACTATCGCTGGCTGGCTTGCAATCTGATGGCGACTTCGGGCGTTGACGCGGCGGTCAATGAACTGGCAATCCCCAAAATCGTCTACCCCATTGGTGTCGACGAAGCCAGGAAAGCCGTGCTCATCAGTGCGCTGATCCTTTGTCCAAATCAACTCGGGGCCGTTTACGGCTATCTCGGGATCTGATGCAAAGCGACAAGCAGGCAGTGTATTCATACCTGTCTGCTTGTCGCTTTCGCTTCCATAACTGTGCAGTTATGCTGAAGAGTCCAAAAGGACGAAAAGCGAAATTGACATTGCTATATCTCTATTTTAGTGACATAATATAAAAACTTCATTCATTGAGGTACTTTGACAAACAGATATATACATTCCTCGCAGATTTCAATCGAACAACAAATGTGAAAGGTGTCGTCATGACATCCGTGACAGATATCCGGCAGTTACTTGTATCCCTGCGCCAAAATGTGGACAGAGCCGATCAAATCATGATGAAGTCTGCTACGGTTTCACCCGAAGTAGCTGCATTAGTCAATATGTTTGCAGATAGTGTTAGCACTCACGTTCTCAACGGTATCAACCCGTATTCTTCATCCGATCTCTGGCATGGTGCTTATCGTGCAGCCAAAGGTGTAGGGTCGGACGACTATATTGAGCTTCGTATGGGACTCAATTTAATGCTAGATGCGATCGACGAATTGATTGATGAACTACCGTTCAGCCAGTTCGCCGAAATTCCGGATGTGCTGAAACTAACGAGCAGAATCCTGTCGGTCAACCAGCAGCAGTACGCTGATTTACTGGGTGTTTCCACGAGCACCCTGCGACGATGGCAGAACAGCCAATCCAAGCCGAATCCACAGGATGACGCCAAGATTCGCTTTGTCGGCAAACTTGTTAGTCAGCTGAGTTACACCCTCACGCAACATGGCATATACGAATGGCTGTACCATAACCAGCCTGATTTGCGACAACGACCTGTTGATACGTTTGACGATCCGTCAAAATACGATGAGGTACTAGCACTGGCAGAATCGTTTCGATCGATGTCCATCTGATCACCACAACTGAATATTTTCATTGCGATTGTGACTGGTGGGCGGGTGAGTATCCTGCACTATGTCTGTTTGTCATAATCGCTTCCATAACTGTGCAGTTATGCCGACGAGTCCAAAAGGACGAAAAGCGAAACTATTTACACATAATGCTCATGATTATATTGTAGTTGTATTTACTGTTGTAATGTGTCAAAATACCACCAACTTCAGTCAATGAAGTTCTTTGACAAGCAGACAAAACACAAGATGAGGTGCAGGGGCGCGCACGCCGTGCCACTCCGTCTCATCTTGTGTTGATAAGAATACACAAGCAGGGTCATACCTGAGGACAATCGCCTGTGAGAAACCGGAAGGGGAGTGATGACAATCACAATCCAATGGAGCCGGGCGATTGTCTCGGCGTGTACAACCATCATCCACCGCCCGAATCGAATGGGAGGCTAACCGCCATGACCGAACCAACATTTTCGTTGGAACTGCCCGCTGACGTCGTCCAGACGCGGGACTGGGTACACGAGTTCGCAAAAGACGTCGTCCGCCCGGCCGCTGCCGAGTGGGACGAGCGCGAAGAAACCCCGTGGCCCATCATCCGTGAAGCGGCAAAGGTCGGCCTATACTCCATCGATTTCTTCGTGGAGCAGGCATGGACCGAACCGACCGGCCTCGGCATGGTCGTCGCTTACGAAGAGCTGTTCTGGGGTGATGCCGGTATTGCTCTGGCAATCCTGGGGACTGGTCTTGCCGCGGCCGCCGTCAATGGTGGTGGCGATGGTGAGCAGATCCTCGAGTGGGTTCCGCAGATGTTCGGTACGGAAGACGAGCCCCAGTTGGGCGCGTTCTGTTCGTCCGAACCAAACGCGGGATCTGACGTCAGTTCGATGAAGACGCGTGCGACCTACGACGAAGCGACCAAAGAATGGGTGCTGAACGGTGTCAAAACCTGGGCAACCAATGGCGGTATCGCCAACGTCCATGTCGTCGTCGCATCGGTGTACCCCGAACTGGGCGCCCGCGGACAAGCGTCGTTCATCGTGCCTCCCGGCACCATGGGACTGTCCCAGGGTCAGAAGTTCAAGAAGCACGGTATCCGTGCGTCGCACACCGCCGAGGTCGTCTTCGACAACGTGCGCGTTCCCGAACGGATGATTGTCGGTGGCATGGAGAAGTTCGAACAACGCATCGCAAAGGCCCGCGCAGGTACTCGTACCGGCCAACAAGCTGCGATGGCCACGTTCGAAATGACTCGGCCCACGGTCGGTGCAATGGCAGTCGGTGTTGCGCGAGCGGCGTATGAGTACGCTCTCGAGTACGCCGGTCAGCGCGAACAGTTCGGTCGCAAGATTGGTGATTTTCAGGCCGTCGGGTTCAAACTCGCCGACATGAAGACCCGCATCGACGCTTCGCGACTGCTCGTTCACCGTGCAGCCTGGATGGCCAAACAGCGCAAGCCATTCGAACACGCTGAAGGTTCGATGGCCAAACTGTTCGCCAGCGAAACCGCCGTCTATGTCACCGATGAGGCTATCCAGATCCTCGGTGGCAACGGTTACACCCGCGATTACCCCGTGGAGCGCATGCATCGCGATGCCAAGATCTTTACGATCTTTGAAGGCACCAGTGAAATCCAGCGTCTGGTCATTGCTCGTCGACTGACCGGTCTGCCGCTCCGCTAACCACTCCTACACAGCTGAATAACAATTTCATTGCGATAGTGACAGGTGGGCGGAACGTTATTCTTACCAACCGTCTGCTTGTCACTTTCGCTTCCATAGATGTGCATCTGTGCTGAAGAGTCCAAAAGGACGAAAAGCGAAATTGACACACAAAACAAAAAGGTCTATAACCATTACCACCATGGGGGAGGTAATGCAGCACTATCTCAGATCATCCGATAGTAATCGTGTGTATTCGATTGGGTCCGAAATTATCGATCATCCTTATGGGCCAGAATTTACCGCAGGCGGCATACGTGACCTAAGATATTACACCTTTGCATTACGAAATTCAGACCATCCAAATGACAAAGACGGCGTGCGCGATATCAACAATGCATTTATTACGCATGATCACAAATTCGCCACGCGTCATCTGAACCACCGGCTCCAAGAGCCAATCGGTAAAAATATCCTTGAATGGTTATGTCATGCACCCGATCACGACATTGCCCAATTTTGCCGATGGAGTTTTGAGCGGACACAACGCCTGACACAAGCACTCCGTCGCGACCAACCGGATTTTATTACTCAAACCCTCGACAAGGCATCCGAATTGGTTGATTCTGGGCTGTTTCCGCCATACGCGATTTCGGTCATCGAATCGGCGACACAAACATTCACACTCCACGGAATGGATACATTTTACAGGGGCGGTATGAACGCAGTCGGATTCTGCGGACCCGAAACAATCGCACTGGCGAATAGATACCGATTCCCTCAACAAATGCATAGTGCCAGTAACGGTATGAAAAAAACCATGTTCCATGAATACCTACACGGAGCGGGAAAAGATAGAGGATTTTTCTGGGGACTCAAAACACCGCTGCGTGTTGAGCGCATTCTCGAAGAAGCTTTCGTACAACATTCAGCAGTCGTCGCGTTTAGTCCGTCATTTGCGAAAAAGCCGTTTCAGGCGCACCCGGATAAACGTTATTTTAGCGGATCATACAACACTGTATATCACGCAGAGCGTACATTCATGTCGTCACTCGTAGAACACGCAGATATCTCATTGGAACACCTCAGCGAAGCGTACTTTTTGCCACGAGGTAGCGAGAGGGGCGAGTGGTTACGCGAAGATATAGAGCGCAAGATTGGACATTTTTTTGGATCACGTTACGCATTTTTTGCATTCGTCAATGAATACGAAACAACACCACAAAGTGATCGACCTGCTCTGGTTCTTGGCAAAATTAAAGAACTGACAAAGCCTTTTGTCACATAAATCTTATGCTATAATGACCTCAATCACTATTGTGTTGGTAGGGATAATTTGATATACTAAGTATAGTAAAAAGGGGATAATATTCATGAGCGACAGTACTCCGAAAGTGACAATCTATAGCACCAGCTGGTGTGCGTTTTGTCACACAGAAGCACAATGGCTTGACCACCTTGGTGTGCCATACGTCAAAAAAGACATCGAAGAAGACAAAGCAGCATACGAAGAGTTAATGAGCAAAAACGGCGGATCATATTCTGGCGTCCCTGTTACCGATGTTGCCGGTACACTCATTCTCGGATTCGACCGCCCAAAACTCCTCGACGCTATCAACGCCAACAACCTCAAACCTTCCGTAGTGTAGTTCGCTACAACAACAAAAACGTCCGCGTCGCGGGCGTTTTTTCGTATATCTATCATTTCGTTATATAATCATCAACCAATGGAAAACAGAAAATTGGGGTATAGTATCGACGACTATCGCAACGGCGTTCCGCCGCGGGCGATTGGGACAGAAACAGAATACACTGACGATAGCGGTGTTGAAAGGTTACTGTCGCGTTATACAACAGGCATACGTGCGGGGTTGCTACCCAGTCATGTCAATCCGCGTTATTTTGTTTCAACAGCTCGCCAAGGCGTACAAAGCGTCGTCACCAGTAATGGCGGCGAGATGTATCTAGATTCAGCGACACTCGAATATGCAACACCAGAATGTACGTCACCGCAGGAAGCAGTATTGCATGAACGCATCGGGGAACAAATTGTCGTTGACACGATTACCCGAATTGCACTTGGACGAAACCCGCGGCTCCCGACCGTCTACAAACGCAGTGGCTATGTCGAAGTATGGAGCGAATCACGACCAACACCGCTCCTCAAAGAAACGAGTATTGGCCATCATGAAAATTACACCAGCATAAATAACATCATGGAGGGTATTTATGCTGCACCGATTACGCACCCAGGGTTCCATTGTTTGAGTGATTTTTTGGTACTGCGAAAACTAATTGATGGCGCAGGTATGGTTGCCGATGACCATTTTTCGATCACCCAAAAACCAACCGCCATCAAATACCGAACATTTGAACGAGATACGACCCACGGCAGGAAAAAAGCGTTCCAGCAAAAAGGGGATAGGCTGGAAGTCCGCAGTGGTGAGGGGAGTAAATCTGACTGGGCGACAGCGTTCAAACTTGGACTCACATCTCTGGTCTTGCGACTCATCGAACACGGCAAACAACCAAACCATTTAAAATTATCCGACCCTAACGCGGCGCTGCTCAACCTCGCGCAAAATCCGTTAGGGTACGTTGCATTAGAATCCGGGATTCGCATGCGCGGCATTGATGTGCTGAAAAATATCGTTGACCGTGCCTATGAACTGGTTCAACAATACGACGATACTCCCGCATATGAGCACCAAGCCTACACAGATTTTTTGAAATTCTACGACGACATTCATAAAGTCAGCCTGAAAGATGATGACGTTGCGGCGCTAGCGGACCGAATTGACTGGGCGGCCCGTTATGCATTTCTGGTTCGTCAGGGCGCGACCCACCGTACAATTACGACGGACGATCTCCAACAGGTCAGATATGATTTGATTTGGGATCGTATCGGCGACAACGATATTGCACGCAAATGGTTCAGTCGTTTCGGGCATACCGCGATCAATGTTGCGCTCGCGCCCCCTCCGCACACCCGAGCCGAAACCCGAGTTGCCATAGCGCGCGATCTCTACAAAAACAGCAAATTAGGTCACGTCTCATGGGACAGGATATTTAGCCGAAATGGCACCATGTATACATCGGACCATCCACTCGACCTCAGGATGGAACCACGACCACAAAACATTCTTGCCGCACCGAATAATGACCCTGATGGTGTATAATCTCGAACAATGAGTAACGCCGAGAGCTACAGGGAAATCGATTTTAAAACTGGTATGCCGCCGAGGGCTTTTGGTAGCGAAACAGAGTATACGGATAACAGCAATTTTCTTGAATCGTACCTAACGGTTTTTGAAAATTATGGCATCTATCCGGCAACGTCCGATTTAATGGAGGTCATGGATCAATCGTATATCGTATCTTTCAACGAAGCGTATTCACTCTATGACATGACGACCGTCAACGGCGGGCGCCTATACCTCGATGCTGAAACTCTTGAATTTGCTACTCCTGAATGTCGCACACCAAAAGAACTCGTCCTTCACGAACGAGCGGGTGAGCAAATAGCCTACCGAGCACTACAAAGCGCGGCAGAAAAACTCAATCAGCCGAGTTTGAATGTTTACAAACGTAGTGGGTATGCCTACGTCTTTAAGGATGATCGGGTCCTCCTGATGGAAGATAGTGTGGGTAATCACGAAAACTATTCGAGTATTTATACATTCCATGCGAACGGAACGACCCCCTATGGCATGATTGATGTTCTCAATAACAACAAAAACGCCTACAATTTTGCTGACTTTTTGGCACTTCGCAAGATTATTGACGGTGTCGGTATGGTCGACGAAAACGGCTACTCAATATCGCAGCGCCCCCGTGCTGTCGATTACCGCGATTTTAGTCGTATGACTGGACACGGAAGAAAACGACCGTTTTTCCCTCATGGCGACCGCATCGAAGTCCGTAGTGGCGAAGGTAACAAATCAGACTGGGCAACCGAATTCAAATTTGGCCTGACATCACTCGTACTGCGCCTGATCGAACATGAAAAATATCCGTCCGAATTAGCACTGATGGATCCGAGCGGTGACGTACGTACTCTGTCGCGTAACCCGCGCGGCAAGGTTATGCTTGCGTCGGGCAAATTACGTCCAGGTGCCAGCGTGCTCAAAGACATCGTCGACGCAGCGGTCGAATTAGGAATGTCATATCCCGAGTTCCCAGAATACGAACAAAAAGCCGCGACGGATTTTTATAAATTTTACAAGGACTTACAAAAAATTAGTCTCCGCGACGATGATGTCGCTGCATTGTCTGACCGTATCGACTGGGCAGCTCGATACAAATATCTCGTATCGCGTGGCGCAACCTACAGCACGATGACGACAAACGATCTTGCCCAAGTACGTGATGATTTGAAATGGGACCAAATCGGTCGTAACGATATCGCTCGACGCTATTTCAACAGAATAGGACACACTGCGCTCCAGGTCGAAATCCCCGGACCTCCTCCAACACGCGCAGCAGCACGTGTACGTATCGCCAAAAAACTTGCCGCAGCTCAAAAAATACGACAAATTACCTGGAGCGATATTACATCTCTCGACAATGTCGTTTATCATTTTGAAAATCCCTTAAGTACTGACGATGGCATTACTATTGATTTCAGCAGAATAGGCCATCCACCTATAGACAACGAATAGATTAGCGCTGACGCGTCGGATAGTCACCAGTGACACACGCCATACACAGCCCACCGACAGTCGGGCTAATTGCACGTCGTAAATTATCAGGCGTTATGAAACCCAACGAATCAACATCGAGATATGCTAACATTTCGTCGTCACTCATACGATTGGCGATTAATTCAGCTGGATTTCCAGTATCGATACCGTACACGCAGGGAAAACGATGTTTTGGGAATCCTGCTCGCATATGGACTGTCGTTGCTCCGGCCTGTCGTAGCATTTGCACAATCACGCGGCTGTTTGTCCCACGTACAATCGAATCATCGACCACCACGACACTTTTACCGGCAACAAGATCGGGGTTTACACGGAATTTTAACCAGGCAGCATCGATGCGCGCCTCTTGGTTTTCTTGGATGAATGTCCGTCCAACGTAGGCATTTTTGTGAATAGCACGTCGGTAGGGGATACCGAGGGCTTCGGCATAGGCAACGGCACTATCAGAACCAGAATCAGGCACACCGATCACCATGTCGGCAGCAAATCCCTCTATTTCTTGTTCCGCTAGCAATCTGCCGATATCGAAACGGACATTTTGCACATTCCGTCCGGCCATTGTCGAGTCGGGACGAGCAAAATAGGCAGACTCCATTGAACAAAGTGCTGTTTTGCCGATGGGGATTGGGTCGCGGTAGATTTGGTCGTATTCGATTGGTTTGCCTGGCGCAACGGTAATCATAGTGCCAGGTGATACCTCAACTGCCTGACCTGGTTGTATACCAAGACTCGGGATGCGCAGCGCGCTGTCTTCGGATGAAAAATAATGATATTCACCGTTCGTCGCATGAACGAGAGGGCGGATACCCCATGGATCACGAGCAGCAATCAATCGGTCACCGTCGGACGCAATCAAACTATAGCCACCCGTCAATTCACCGAGCACCGCGAGGAGAGCGGCTTTGAAATCTTCGCCCGTCTGTCCCATGCGCTGATCAATGGCTTCTACGAGGTTCTCGACATCGCTCTTGCCGTCGCCCTCCATTTCTTGCATGTGTCCATTGGTCGCAATCATGTAATCAAACCGTTTGCTGCCATGTGGATGTGCACGACGCGCCTTTTCAGCAGCATCACCACTCTTGCCGGCGGTGCTATATCGTGTATGGGCTAGGGCAAGTGATCCTGCCGGAAATCCACTCAAATGCGATCCATTCGCAAATACGCTCGTAATCAAGCCCTTGTCTTTTTGTGTATGGAATTTATAACGCGTGCGTCGGCTATATACTGTAATTCCCGCAGCATCTTCACCGCGATGCTGCAATCCTGATAGTCCCCGGTAAGCTTTGTCTGCCATCGTCGGATCCGGTTCGCCGTCCAGACGTATGACCGCAAAAACCCCGCACTCCTCGCGTGGGGCATCGTCATTTTCGTACCCGATCAGACGCTCGGCAGACATTTGTTTATATCTTATCATAGATGTAAAATGATGGACAAAAAATATAAACTATGTTATAATATAAACAATTCGTCTCCTCCCAGAAAGCAGACAATGGAACCTTCATCCTACGTTTACCAAGTACCTGGCGATGCCTGGCTGCACATCCTCCAGGCTATCGGATTTCTCGGTATCTTTGCCCTCGGTGTCATCGTCATCAGCAGCATGGTCGGCTACTGGTCATATCGATCAGCGGCCGTCGCGGCAACTCGCTGCCAATCCGGCAATGAAGTTGTCGATGTCAATAACGACCTCCTCTATGGATTCGGTCTGGACGACTTTCACATCGATGAGGGCATCGATGAACTGGAAAAACTGGCAAACAACGAACGATAGTTCGGACCCCCGCACGTATCCTATTGGGACAACGGCGGGGGTTTTAGTATACTGATATAAATGACAAAGCATACGGTTAAACTTCCTAGCGGAGACAGTGTTGCATACTGGACCCATAACGACACCAAGAAAAAAACCTTAGTGCTCGTTCATGGGTTTACCGGATCCCACGAGGGATTCCGTTATCTCGTGCCTCTGCTAAAAGACTACCGACTGATTATTCCTGATCTCCCGGGTTTTGGTGTCAGCCCACTCCCGCACGAACAGATCACCCTGCAACATTTGGGTGAACTGCTGTGCGATTTTATTCATGCGCTCAAACTGAAACAACCGTATCTTTTGGGCCATTCTATGGGTTCTTTGGTGGTCGCCGAAGCGATTCGCCATGAACCAAAAATCGCCAATGAAAAACTCATCCTCATTAGTCCTGTGCCTTCGCCAGTCGGTATCGTCGATATGCGACGTGCCGGTGCAATCATCAGTCAACTGTACTATAGCGCCAGCCACCGCCTGCCGGTCCTTGGGCCCAAAATCGCTACCAGCAAAAAAATCACCCGTCTCAGTACTACCATGATCATGACCGCAACGGGCAAACAGCTGCGTCAGGCCATCCACCAACATCACCTCGATAACCTGGACTATATCAGTAGTATCGGATGGTACAGCCGCCTCTATCGACAGATCAACCGTACCGGCATTAGCCGTTATCGTCAGGCACTCCGTTCATATGACATACTCATTATCAATGGAGACAAGGATTCTGTGACACCGTTAAAACACCAAGAAAAAACCGCCCTGTTGGTCGGTGCAAAAATCGTTGTTTTGCCCGGAGTAGGGCATCTGTCACATTATGAAATGCCGAACGCTCTCGCGTTGGAAATTAACCATTTTCTGCGATAACTTGTTCGTATAGTTCAACAAATTTCGGCATGACTGTACGAACATCGTGTTGTTTGGCTATTTCCAGACTGCGTTTTCCGAATGATTGGCGACGACGGGTGTGATCCAGTAGCTCCATCAGTGCATGTGCCATCGCTTCGATATCATCAACACGAACCAAATAACCGTTTTGACCGTTCAGACAGAGTTCGCCCAGCGCACCAGCATCAACAGCAACGACCGGTTTGCCACTTGCCATTGCCTCGAGCATGGCCAAACACTGCAGCTCTGTCGGTGAAGGCATAACGTACATATCGCCCAATCGATGTAGTTGGACGAGATCGTCGTCTGATACTAGTCCCGTAAATGTCACGTCGTCCGACAGGCGCATTGTTTCAACGAGTTCATTCAAGCCTTCGACGGCATTACCATGTCCGACGATAACCGCATGAAAATCACGACCGGACCAGTGAAGCAGTTCGAGTGCATGCACCAAAATATGAACGTGTTTTTCTTCGTCCAAACGTCCGATATAGGTAATCAGCGGTTTATCGCGCGGGATATGGAATTTTTCGTATAGTTCGTCCGATGGTTTGCCTGGTTTGAATTTATCGAGGTTAATACCGTTACTAATCGCTACGGCTGGTGCCTCAATACGCGACAAGTTAAATAGTCCCAGTGCCGATTCGGTTGGCATGACGATACGTTTCGTACCGCGGTAGAGTAGGGTGCCGTATTCACTCAGAATGTAACTGACTGGACGAGAAATAGGTGAAAGAATTTTGATATTTTTGATCATGTTATCAGGCATGACATGATTCGTTGCGACAACAGGAATATCGCGTTTTACCGCCGCGCGGAGCATGCTCAAACCAACTGTCAGCTGCGTGTGCACGTGAACAACATCGGGCTGGAATTCATCCAACACACGACGCATTTCGCGGTCATACGTCACCGATACACGCAGGTTTTTACGAAACGGCAATCCGAACGAACGGATACGCATAATGTTATAGTTTTCATCCCTCTCGCTATAGCCGCGACCGGTCTGTGATGGGGCTACCACTAATACTTCGTGCCCAAGTGCCGCAAGGCCTTGTGCCAGAGTGCGTCCGGCGGTGGCGACACCGCTCTTCATCGGCCAATGTTGGTCGTTTGCTATTAGCACGCGCATAAACTTGTTCAAATTATACCACGATATCGCTGAAACGATGCTTATGGATAAGACTTTGATTGACGGCCCAGTCTGGTATAATAAATTTTAAATGCCTACAATCAAACAATTATTTCTGGCGCTCGGCCTGACAATTATCACGTTTGGGTCATTACACCTCATCGTTTCGTATACTTTGATGATTGTGCGCGATTACAACGAAGGCAACTTGTTCCGTATTTTGAATTTCCAAAAGGTTTTCCCTGGTATTGATAACGGCTGGGATAATTTCATCATCAGTAACATTGTCGCCGTCGGTTTGTATTTCGTCTGGGTCGGCGTCATCTGGTATCGTAGCCGCAAAAAATCGTCAAACAAAGAATCATGAGATTATTTTTCGACGCCCGTTATATCCGTACTGACTTTCACGACGGCATTAGTCGCTATACCGCTGAATTAGGCAACGCTCTGGCCAGACACACGCCAGTGACGTTCATTATCTCGGACCCTGCACAGCTGAAATTCCTGCCCGACAATGCCGAGCATGTCGTTATCCACCCTGTGACGTCCGCCAAAGAACCGACCACTGCGATAGTCCTGAACAAATTCCGCCCCGATGTCGTGGTATCACCACTCCAGACCATGGGGTCTGTTGGTCGCAGATTCAAACTCGTTCTGACGCTCCATGACCTGACGTATTACAAACACCGCACACCACCACCGCAATACAACCAACTATTACGCCTATTGTGGCGCGCCTATCATATTTCGTACTGGCCACAGCGTCTGACACTCGACATGGCCGATATGATTGCAACGGTTAGCGAAACCAGTCGCCAGGAGATTATCGAAGCAAAACTAACCAAACGTCCGGTCATCGTCGTATCGAACGCCGCGCGCGATCTGTCGGAACTGCTGGATGGACCAATCGTTCAAAAGGACACACCACCAAAAAACCTCGTCTATATGGGCGCATTTTTGCCGTACAAAAACGCCGAGACCCTGATTCAGTCGCTGGCATATATCACGCCACGCCGTACGCTGCATCTGCTCAGCCGGATTAAACCAGCACGCAAAGCCGAACTACAGCGGCTCGTCCCCGAGGGAAGTAATGTCGTATTCCACGGTGGCGTCAGTGACGAACAATACGCCCAGTTACTGGCCGATGACGCCATCATGGTCAGCGCATCCAAAGCCGAAGGCTACGGTCTACCGCTCGCCGAAGCACTTGTCCTGGGTGTACCTGCAGTCGTCAGCAACCTAGATATTTTTCATGAAGTCGCAGGCGAAGGGGCATTATTCGCCGACCCTGACAGCCCACAAGATTTTGCCGCCAAAATTGCATCACTTGATGACAAAAAATATCGCGAACAGCTAGCCGCGGCAGGCAAAAAACATATTGGATTATTCAGTTGGGATAACTCGGCCAAGATACTCCTCGACGCAATCAAATCACTCTAAAATGAAACGCCCCCGACCGAAATCGGGGGCGCTGCATCTACAAACTACTACACTTGGCTGAGAACGATTTTGAGTAAGTCCACGAGTGGATCCAGATTCTCAGTCATACCACAGTGTGTCATATCCACCCAAAATATCGGGGCGCCAGACTCACGGTGCCATTTATCTGCCGCATCAGGTTGTTTGATCGTTTCGTTCCGGCGACATTCAATGTACATCACAGGAACATCACGCAACCCCGACAAGGGCAGACCGCGACGACCGCTTTCGATCATATCCCGCAGTTCCGAATACCACATCGAAAAACGGTGGCCAGACAGACTACCTTTGGCCGACAGCTGAACCCACGAGACATATTCTTTGTACGTCATGTCTTGGGGCAGACCCAGTCGTTGCAGGTTCTCGGGATTCGGTCGAATGATGTTCAGTTCCTTTGGTAAACCGCCGAGTTTGTTCAACAGCGGTAGCACCCAAACGAGCAGAATATTCGACAACAATCCCGGTTTGAACCGGGTAAAAAAGGGTCGGATAAACGACGGAAGCGGAATGAACTCGTCGCTACTGGTCGGAGCGTCAAATGCGATAAACACGATATTGGATTTGATTCCAGCATCGAGTCCGTCAATCGCTTCTGCTCCCAACATGCCACCGTGCGATGCACCGATGACCATAACCTCGTCGTATGCGTTTGACAAGAGATGTAGGAGCACCGCAACCTGCGGGACCGCCACATTGGGTCCATCAAAACGCAGACCGTCGTAACGAGCAGCGTAGACATCACGCCCAGCGAACAACGACACGATTGGGTCGATTTGGTTTTCGCGTGCCAGAATACCCGGCAGCCACAGAACAGCACGACGGCGATTCTTTACAGAACCTACATGATGATGTTCGATACGCCGATGGGTGATCGAACCCCCACGACGATGAATGACGCGGTACAGATCGACCCGACAATCATCTTGCCGAGCAAAAACGGTATCGATGGCCAGCGCAACAAGAATGAGTACAACGAACGCACCCAACCCTGCAACGATATAGCCCGCAATCGTCAGTATCGTCCAGAGAACGGACACTGGCCCCACCCCTTTCTAGGTGATAGCAGTATGTAAAGATGCAATGGAACGTGACAAAATCACGTTATAATATAATTATAGCATAAATATAATAATTTTACAAGTATTCTATAGGGGTCAGGCGCTGATTGTTGTGCCAACAGGTTCACCGGCGACGGCGCGGGCGATGTTGTTTTCGCGGAGGAGTTCGAATACGACGATTGACTGGTCGTGATCTTCGGCGAGGGCAATTGCTGCTTGGTCCATCACCTTGATATCAGGCTGCTCAACCGCTTCGCGAAGCGTTAATCGGTCGAACCGCCTCGCATCGGGATTCTGGTGTGGATCGCTGTCATAGACACCGTCTACTTTGGTCGCTTTCAGGATAGCATCACAATCCATTTCTAGTGCCAAACTGACCGCAGCGGTATCTGTTGTCATATATGGGCGGCCAATACCACCGGCAACAACGACAACACGGTTTTTTTCTAGATGGCTAAGTGCACGACGATGGGTGAATTGATCTGCCACTTGGTCTGCTTTGATGTTGGTCAACGCGCGGGCAGGGACGCCATGGGCGTTGAAAACGTCCGCCAGTGCAACAGCATTCATCATGGTTGCCAGCATACCGATATTGTCGGCAGTCACGCGCTGGACACCGCCACCAGTCAACTGTGCACCACGGGCATAGTTGCCGCCACCGATCATCAATACGATCTGTGCACCTTCTACTTTTTTGATTTCATTGGCGATCCACGCTGCACGTTCTGCATCGAATCCGCCATCGAACTGCCCCTGCAGTTGTTCGCCTGATAGCTTGAGTAAAACGCGTTTATACATTCCTCTTAGTATACCAGGTATAATAGGTGAATAATGTCAGCCAAAAAGAAAGTTGTCAAAAAACCGTCTGCAATCGTTAACCGACGAGCGCGGTTTGATTATGCCCTTGGCGACGAACTAACGGTCGGACTATCGCTGACCGGACCAGAAGTGCGATCTGCACGTGATGGCCATATTCAACTGAAGGGCGCTTATGTGCAACTACGGGGCAGCGAACTATGGTTACAGGGTGCGAGTTTTAGCATTAAACTGAATCAACGTGGCGAACCAGGTGCGCGAACGATCGACGACAGTCCGCGCAAATTATTGGCACACCGCAAACAAATCGACGCACTCGCCGCCAGCAAAGCGCAGGGAAATACAATCGTGCCGCTCAGATTATTGACCACTGGGCGCTATATCAAACTCGTCATTGCCGTCGGTAAGGGTAAAAAACGATACGACAAACGCGAAACCCTCAAACGCCGCGATCAACAACGCGAAGCCAGTCGTGCGATGAAATCTATCTAATCTGATATACTGGTGAACGTTCCTGTCTCTACGAGAGGTGAAAGTATGTTAGAACGCGATCGTCGTCGGGCACAGACCCG
>JAYRHL010000043.1:0-8861 GCA_041907345.1 Saccharimonadaceae bacterium (SeqCode)
CCAGCCAATTCAACGCAACAGCTGTCAATTTCTAGAATCACCTCATGCAAACCAGCCCACACCGGGCTGGTTTTCTTTGTCGCAAGGCATGAAATACGATTGTGTTTCATGCCTGACTGAATGTCGGCATAACGTTACACACTTGCTTTACTACTATTTAAGTAGTCCATAATACCTGCATTTCACCTTATTGGCAGGGCCGACAAAAGATCGCAGTTATTGTTCTAGGCGGCGATACTTGATGGAGTGTCGGTTGTGCTGTTGATACAGTCTACGCCGTTGAACGCTTTTTGAAGAACTGGAGTGTCAAAGGCAGAACAGTAAATCGACTTGCGTGTATCCAGAGCGGCAAAGAATGTCCACGTACCATTTCCTGGTTGCATGTAATAGTAGCCGTTCATTGAAGGAACAGTTTTGTCTTCTAAGTCTGGAATGTCACCAGTACCGTCTTCTATATACACGAAAGCATTTTTATATCCATCCTTACCGTTACTGATTGTTGGGACGCTAAAAACGAGGTTCTTACGTGCTTTATCATTCTTGGTATAGCTTTCATAAAACGGCTTAATAATATCTGCCGCCTTGGTGTAACTATCCTTTGATGCACATCCGATACTCGTGACATGTTGTTTTAAGGCGGTCGCAGATGCATCGACGTGCCATATCGCGCACAACATCTCAACTGATCCATAAACAGCGTATGATACGAAATTAACATCGTCATAAATAGATATTGGGCCAGAACCACTTGCGGTGCTCAATTTGGTGAAATGATTATCTTTAAAAAATTGGATAAATTGCTTGTAATTTTGGTCTGCGGCAACTGAATTGGTGATATAGCCTTGACCAGTACCCTCTGTAGGAAAGTTCTCATAGTTATTGTTCGCTACTTTATATGACGGTAGGCTATACGTCGTGAATCCTTCAGCAGAAATGCCCCCCTGGTTTGTGTTCTTTGCTGGGTCTAGCACGTCGCCTTTAATTTCGCTCGCTGTGGCCTGTGATATCAAATCTGTTGCAGAACTAAAGTGCGTCGTTGAACTAGTCGGTGTAGGTTTGGCCGTTTTATGAATATAAAGCCACATGGCAGCGGCCGATAATACAATCGTCAGGAGAACTACAAACACAATAACAACGATATGTTTAAGAGGCCGATGCTGCTCATGTATCCCGGTATCAACTGGGCCTTTGACATCGAACGGTGTTTCGGTTTGATGAGACTCTGAACTGTCATCATGTTTCGGTTGCTGATCCACTTACTCACTCCTTATGTATCGCATACACGTATTGCTGAACCTAATGTATCATTCTTATGATTACATTAACAAGCTATAGTTGCATTATTATTATGCTAATGATTTTAGCACAGATTCAGAATTAGTTGCATATTCACAACGCTTATGTAAAATAAGAATGAACAATCGTTATTAATACGGCAGGGAGATAGTGGGGTAATAGTATGAAACATAGTGATGTGTCACATCGGTTATATAGGTTTTTATCAAAAAATATACTACCAAAACTCATGTTAGGTCAGTTCATTGTCCTTTCACTAGCCATGATTATTGACGCTCCTGCAATGGCGCTTAGCGTACGATCCGTTTCGACAGGTGATAAATCAGCCTGTGCGGTGGTGGAAAACAAAGTAAAATGTTGGGGATCGAACGCATCGGGCCAGCTTGGTAACGGTTGGACCGGCACGACAGAATCAACACCCGTCTCGGTTGCGACAAACTCCAGTACCATTCAAGGCACCTCTCACTGTGTTTATTGGGGTTGGATGTGTTGGTACGTTGTTCAAGATACTCCAACAATTCCTGCTAGTGCCCTTGCAGGCAAATCTGTGACAAAGGTGAGCGTTGGTGTCAATCATGCCTGTGCAATCGCCAATGCGCGCGTATTTTGTTGGGGCGACAATGCGTACGGTCAACTAGGTAACAGGACCAATACCAACTCTGCCGTACCAGTAGCTGTTGATATGACTGATGGTAGCGCTCTGAAAAACAAAGAGATAATCGATATTGCCGCCGGTGATGATTTCACTTGTGCGCTTGCTAGCGATGGTAAGGTTGCTTGTTGGGGTAATGGTGATGACGGACGTTTAGGGGTCGGTGTTACAGGTATGACCAATGCACCAGCATCGACTGCTCCAGGAGTAACCAGAAGTAACGACGCGACAAAATACAAACAGTACAACCGCCCCAAGGAAGTCGACATGTCGGGCGCCTTGTCTAATCTAAATGTGATTAAACTCGCCAGGGCAAATGCGCGTACGATGTGTGTACTAGCGCAGTCTGGTGTACAATCGCAGGGCTCTGCCGGTGCATATTGTTGGGGATTTGGTATCGGTGATAATGGTCTACCAAGCAAAAATCCCGAAAATGGTGTTTGTAATCGAACTTCTGCACCAGCCCCTAGTGGCAATGATGTCTACTATCGTTCAATAGTGCCTATCAAAATTAGTACCAACCAACTATATACTTCTATTGACGCACAGGACTATGTTACCGGACTCGGTTCGGACGCCAAACCATACTATTGGGGCATGTACGGTTACCATGAATCGATTACTTATGTAAGGTATCAGACTTGCCAAAGGGATAGCTGCAATCAGAATCTTGTGAGAAGTGTCACAAATATCGCTTATCAGGATAGCGATAGTGATCATGGTATAGTTCTCGCCGTCAAACCCGGACAGAGCGTATCGGGCAAAGTAGGCAAGACGAGCTTTAGCACAAGTGTCAACAAGGCCGGTTCGGCATCTATCTCTGCAAAGCCCGGTACAATTGCGGGCGGCGGCAGTGGTGGTGGTGGTGGTAACGGGGGTGCGCATGCTAGCGCCAAACAATGTGTGTGGCTGGACTACTCCGGATATCGAGCTGTATATAATTATACTAATGACTACGCAACAATCGGTAAAAAATCACCAACTGTTTCCCCTCGACAAACAATGTTGACTCAGGGTTCACTTGGTATATTCGCGGGCAACGTTTTCAACAATTTATTCTGCGCGACTTCAGGTTCTACGCTGGCATGCGACGGTAACGGTACTAGCACCCGCGAAGGCCAGTTAGGCAACAATTCAACTTCTCAGCTGATCGGACCACAAAACGTTACAAGCACTGGTTGGTTACAGGGCAAACAACTATCACAACTAAGTACCGGGGCCGGCTATACCTGCGCTCTCTCGACCAGTGGTCAGGTCGCATGTTGGGGTAAAAACGCATTCGGAAGATTGGGTAACGGTGCCTCAACCGGTAACGCACTCGTTCCTACGGAAGTTAATTTCTAATTTCGATACAATCATGCCAGCCCCTCCGGGGGCCGGTTTTTTGTGGTATAACTAGCGTATATGACGAGTATCGAGAACCTGTCGCCCGCAGCAGATATCAGTATCGACCAGATTAATGCTGCCGAACTGTGCGATACCGATTACGACCGTGCGCGGCAGTACCATGACTATGTGATTCATTGGGTATTAGCGCCCGGCAATCTGTCGATGCACGCTCGCGCCATGTTCATGTATAACTGTGCCCAGGGACACATTGGGCCAGCGCTTTCGGTCCTGATGACCGAATTTGGCCGTCCTGACAGTACTATCGAACCATCCGAACCTCCCATCTGGATCGAATGGGCGAATTACTGGCAGCGCGGGTTTGATCCCGCACATGCTCGTGACTTGTCAAAACCCTTGTAATTTGGTATCATTACAGATGAGTTTCGTGTACATAGGTACACTTCCGCATGGGATGCTGACCCTGCGGTGACAATTTTAAGTAAACTAATCACTTTCTACTAACCATGTAGAGGATATTTGGATGATGGATGCAGTTTGTTCTGATGGACGAGCACCGCATGTAGGTTGTACGAATAGTACTACTGAAGAGGAGCGCAGTCCAACAGGCAAAATGCGCCATTAGACAGATGTCCGACCGTGAAAGGAACTAAATGCCAACAATCAATCAATTGGTCAGGAAGCCTCGTCAGACTGCTGTCAAGAAATCCAAATCACCAGCTTTGGGACGCATTCAAAACGCCCTCAAAGTTCGTTACTACAACCAGGACGCTCCACTCAAACGTGGCGTTTGTGTCAAAGTAACGACCAAAACACCTAAAAAGCCTAACTCGGCTCTTCGCAAGGTTGCACGTGTGCGCCTGACGAACGGTCACGAAGTTTGGGCATACATCGGTGGTGAAGGTCACAACCTCCAGGAACACGCAGTTGTGTTGGTCCGTGGTGGTCGTGTGCCAGATCTTCCAGGTGTCCGTTACCACATCGTTCGTGGTGCATTGGACCTTCAGGGTGTTGCAAAACGCAAACAAGGCCGTAGCAAATACGGTGCCAAGAAGGAGGACAAGTAATGCCTCGTAAAGTCACCAAAAAGCTCCAACGCGAGCTAAAACCAGATCGCAAATACCAATCAGTACTCGTACAGCGTTTGATCAACAAATCAATGCTCGACGGTAAAAAACTGGTTGCTGAACGCGCCGTTTATAACGCACTTGAACAAGCAGCGAAAAAACTTGAAAGCGAAGAACCACTAGAGGTTTTCGAAAAAGCCCTCCGCAACGTTTCTCCAAGCTTTGAAGTCAAATCTCGCCGTGTTGGTGGTGCGAACTACCAGATTCCTTTCCCAATCCAGGGACACCGCCAATTGCACTTTGCATTTAGCTGGTTGGTACAGTCTGCTCGTGCTCGTAAAGGTATGGCATACGAACGACGCCTCGCGGCTGAAATCGTTGATGCCTACAACGAAGCAGGTGCTGCGTACAAGAAAAAAGAAGATACGCACAAGATGGCAGAGGCGAACCGAGCGTTTGCTCACTTCGCCCGCGGTTAATTTTAATTACCGCAATTCTTGCAGGAACCGCCCTACGGGGCGGTTTTTGTTTGTTCTTGTAGCCCCAAGAACCAAGTGCCCTCTTTTTGCATCGTCAAAAAAAGCCAAAAACCTCGTGACCGCTTCGGTAAGTAAGCGCCATATTCTATAATAGATACATGACGAAGCAACCGAAACGACTGTACCGTTCGCGCCAAGACCGCATGATTGCGGGGGTGTGCGGCGGGATAGCTGAATATTTCAATATCGACCCTGTGATTGTGCGACTAGTTGCGGTGCTATTGCTACTGCCTGGCGGTCTGCCAGGATTTATCCCATATCTGGTGATGTGGGCCGTCGTACCCGAAAAACCTAACGCTAAATAATCAAAAAGAAAAGCCCCGTTGCCGGGGCTTTTTGGACGACGATTTTAGTCCGGTCGTACAAGACGTATGATGTCGTATACGAACGGATCATATATCTTGGCTTCGACTAGATACTTCATTAAAAGTATCCCCGCATCAACCACGCATATAAAATGGTCCGTTGCTGTCCGTAGGCGTTTGGTGTAACGCTTACTTTTACGCATGGACCAACTATTTCTATCGGGATTCGATCTGGCGGCCTGCCATGCCATGTCAGCTTCTGCAATTTCGGTCTCTATAATCAGCAGGACGCTACCATAATCATTCTGTCGAAGGTATTCGATGCAACGAACATACGAACCTTCAGGTAAAGATTCCCGAAGCTGTTGCAGAAGTTCAACCGGTACAGTCAAATCGTCTGTATTTTCATTGGTACTACCCATTATTGTCCTCAAATCTGTGGATGGTGGGTTTTGTATACTATAACACATATTTATAGATAGTCCCTGACGCCGAATTCAAAATTGCTAATTATAATAATTTATGGTTAAATATTGCCATTCGTTCTTTTACAGTCGAGGAGAGTGGTTGATATCATGTTAGAGTTTTTGTCAGTCATTTATGGACTGGTCGCTGCGGCTGGTTCTGTCTGGGTTTTGTACCTTTCCGGGTACGCATACGACAGGCTCGAAACAGATCGCGATCGGTACGACATGAACACGCGAATTACTATTTGGTGTTTAGTGCTGTTGCCGTTGCCCCCGTTTGCGATGGCGTTCTATTGGACGCAAAACAAACTGGCTGTCTGTGCTTATTTAGTCATTTTTATCACACTGCTAATGAGAACGATTTGGCACTCAAAGGCCGATAGCTGGTTTAATGACCGGCGACAGAACCGCAAAAAGACGTCATCGTGACATGTTCGTCCATACGCTGAACGATGCACTGAGCACGCTGTGGTGGCCGATCGCCGCAGTCTACACGGCCGTCATCTGGAAAGCCAGATTGACGCCAGGTAGACATCACGGCAAACACGCACTGATTGCATGGGTGATCGGACTGGCGCTGTTCCTAACCGCAATGGAATTGGCCATGGCCAGTTGCTATGTGGTGGAACACAGTTATTTTTGGGCGGCGTTTGAATCGTTCGCGGCGATTTGCTATGCGTTCAACGCCAAGTATTTCATCGCCAGACGAGTAAGACGTACTATATTTGGGCTAACACCGTCACCATCTCCCTCGTCCGCATAACTGAACGAAATACCCGCACATCCAGTGCGGGTATTTTTATAGGTATTGCATTTTTATTACGATTATGCTATAATTATATTCATATTAGACATCGTGTCTAATCGCTGATTTACAGCTCAACGAGAGGAAATACAATGAAGGTTCTCAAGACTGTCGCCGAGGTCACCACCATCGTGTTCACGATGATCATCGTGGTCGTGGCCGACGTCACCGGCAAGGTGTCCCGCACCATGACCGATCTGTCGCCCGAGTAACATCCCACGTTGAGCCAGCCCCTGGCCGTCACACCGACGGTTGCCGGAACTCACGTTCCGGCACTCAACTCTGTTTTTCACCAATGAAAGATAGAGTCGATAGAAAAATGGTTACGGTCGCTCGAGCCCGAACTATCTGATATTCTAGATAATTATGCCAACATTTAGTTTTGATATTGTTTCTGAATATGACAAAGCCGAGATGAACAACGTTCATGCTCAGGCGCAGCGCGAGATCGATACTCGCTATGATTTCAAAGGCACCCCTGCAGGTGTCGATTGGTTGAACGACAAAAAAGGTTTCGTTGTGACCGGTAGCAACGAATGGCAGATTGATGCCGTTATTGATATCCTCCGCAAAAAACTTGCCGCACGTGAAGTCAGCAGTAAAGTGTTGGACCTGTCCAAGGGTGTACATGAAAGCAACCTCAAGGCGACCAAAGAAATCCCATTTGTCGAAGGCCTGGACCAGGACAAAGCAAAACAAATCACCAAACTGATCCGTGATCAGTTCCCGAAGGTCAAACCGCAGATCCAGGGCGATGCCGTCCGTGTGACCAGCGCCAGCAAAGACGAACTGCAGGCTGTCATGGCTGCTGTACGAGGTGCCGATCTGCCGTTTGTGACATCGTTCACCAATTTCCGATAACCTCTGTTACAGATTGACTTTTGCCATGAAAAGTGCTACTATATTGCCACTGTCTTTCAATGTGAAATGACACCTGTACCTCGACAATGAAAGCAAAACAATGCGAAAAGTCGCACCGAGACTATACTACTATGTGGTAGTGAGTCTCATGATGATCGTACTGATCGTCACCACACTACTGCTAGGCGGTTCAGAGAATGCCAGAACATCAGCCTTGAGCTGGAGAAATGCCATGTTTCTGACATCTATGTCCCAAATGGAGTTGTATGAACAGTTGATCCGCCGTGCAATCATAGAGCATGATGAATTCAGCGGAATCGTCCCACCTCGACATTGGGTATTTGTTCCGGTCGGCGGTGTTATCAATAATTTTTGCGGACTGGATGAATCGCTGAAATCACAAGATGCCTACGTATATTGTTCGTACGACGATACGATTTATATCGGTGCCGAAATGATGTGGCGGTTTTACCAGATCAGTTGGATCACACCTGCGATACTGGTGGCACACGAAGCAGGGCATGCTCAACAGTTCAGTACAGCAGCCAGTTGGGCATCGTCGGTGAGGAATGAACCTGGCGGTATCCTGTTGTTAGAGAATCAAGCTGACTGTATATCAGGTGTATGGTTGGGTTGGATGCAATCACAACAGGGGCTTGCACAGTTCAGCGCGACTGATATCGTTCAGCTGTTCCAGGAAGTTGCCGATCCAAATGTCGGAGTCGACAAAACGCATGGTACATTCGCAGAACGGTACGCACAGTATGGCAAAGGCACGACAGGTCCGAACTCGGATGTTTGTACGGCGTATGCATCATAATCATTGTCCATCATACCCCTCGGTTTCCGAGGGGTATTTACTTATACGAGAAAAATAATAATCGCCAAACCAACGGCGCCGACGATCCAGCCACCGATAATATCGCTGGTATAGTGCGCGCCTAGATATATACGGGATACACTGACCAAAAAAGTCGCGATGAGGGCAATAACCCATGCGGCCACTGTCCATTCAGGCCATTTGTTGGCGACGATCAACGCAGCCAGACCATAGCTGACGAGAGCACCCGCGGCGTGACCACTAGGAAAACTGTAGGTTTTGAACATCATGCTTTTGACGTAGTCGTTGACGGGTCGCGCACGATGGAGTGTGATCTTCAGAACGCTACTGAGAATAATGGTCAATATCGATACGGTACCAGCGTAGAGATAGAATGGTTTATTCAGCGCCAGCCCATAGCCGAGTGACACAGCCGAAATACCGATGGTAAATGGTGGCTGTCCAATCAGAGTGAAAAAGTCCATGAACGGACGAACCCATTTGGGTAACCTGTCGACCAAATGGCCTATTCTGCGGTCAAACGCGTGCAGAGACTCTCTCATATATACATAGTATAGTATACGAATTTCGGATAACTATTGCAAAATGCCTACGCTTACGGTATAGATGAACTATGAGTGAGTTACCAGCAGGTGGATGGAGCGAATCGAACGAAGAATTTTCGTTCAATCTTGATGACGA
>JAYRHL010000044.1:0-3602 GCA_041907345.1 Saccharimonadaceae bacterium (SeqCode)
AACAACCAGTTGTCTTGTAGCAACATGACTTCAAAGAATCGATCATCGATCAACGCCAACGGACCGTGTTTTAATTCACCGCCTGCATAGCCTTCGGCCTGAATGTAGCTAATTTCTTTCAGTTTCAGCGCGCCTTCGAGGGCTGCTGGATACAACGTATCCCGGCCAAGGAACAGTGCGTGGTCGTATTTGGTATATTTCGCGGCGACTTCTTTGATTTCATCACGGTGTGTTGCGAGCACTTTTTCAATTTCGCTCGGTAGGTCGGCTAGTTCGTTGATGTACTGGTTCAGCTCCTGCACGCCTGCGCCCTTGGCCTGCGCCAACTGCACGCCAAATACGGTCATAGCAGCGACCTGTGACGTAAATGCCTTGGTGCTGGCAACAGAAATCTCGGGACCGGCGTGGACATACACGCCGCCGTCAACTTCACGTGCGATGGTCGAACCAACTGCGTTGATCACGCCGAGTGTTTTCACCCCGCGCCGTTTGATTTCGCGTAGACATGCCAATGTATCGGCAGTTTCGCCAGATTGGCTGACGACCAATGCCACGCTGTTTTTTGGCAGATGGAACGAACGATATCGCAGTTCCGACGCAATCTCGACGTCGACAGTCAGACCGTCAACCAATTGTTCCAGATAGTACGACGCCAACATTCCGGCGTAGTATGCCGTACCGCATCCGATGATCACGACGTGTTCAATCTGGCGCAGTTCCGCCTGGGTCATGTTCAGACCACCCAACATCGCACGGTTTTCTTTGGGATCAACACGACCATTCAATGTCGATTGCAGCGTTGTTGGCTGTTCCATAATTTCTTTTAACAGAAAGTGGTCGTAGCCTTGTTTCTGAATTGCCGACATGTCGGCTTCGATCTTTTCGACTTTCGCACTCAGCGGCTGCGAAGATAGGTCCATCAAATCAATCGAACCGGCGCGGCAAACAGCAATCTCGCCGTCGTTCAAATACACGGCATTTTCTGTATGGCCGATCAGTGCCGACGCATCACTGGCGATGACTGTTTCGTCCTTGCCAACACCGATAATCAGCGGGCTACCGCTGCGTGCAACAACAATCTTTTCCGGTTCACGGACCGACAGAACGGCGATACCATATGTTCCCTCGACCAACTGCAACGCCTGCGTCACCGCGGTTTCCAGCGGAGTGTCGTTGTCATACAGCGAACTAATCAGTGCCGCCAACACCTCGGTATCGGTCTGGCTGACGAACTCGTGGTCTTTGAGCTCTTTTTTCAGTTCTTTGTAATTTTCAATAATGCCGTTATGTACCAGATAAATATCGCCTGATTTGTGCGGGTGTGCATTTTCCTCACTCGGTACCCCATGTGTTGCCCATCGCGTATGACCGATGCCAACGCCGTCTTTGGTCGAATGCGATTTGACTTTGTCTTCTAATTCGGCAACTTTTCCCTTGGCGCGCAGCAACGTTGCATCGGCGCCCAGCGTTACAATTCCCGCACTGTCATAGCCACGATATTCCAATCGACGCAAACCACTCGTCAGGACATTCTGTGCTGATTTATGACCAATATACCCAACAATTCCGCACATACTATTTGGCGTGTCCTAGCGCCTGATTAATTCGTGTCGACGAATCTGCTTTTTCAGTGCCACCCACTCCAAATACCATTTTAATTCCGTAATCCGCGCAGACTTTTGTCTCTGGCACTTCTTTTTCCGACGCCCGATCACCGCCATTTGCGAATATCAAATCATCGTCAGGATGTTGCAATGCAATCATCTGTAGTGTGCGGACAACTGTTGGATCCTCGTCCACCGCAATCACCACTTCGTCAACAACGCGCAGTGCACCCAATAAACGTGCACGGTTCTGTTCGTTCAGAATCACTTTACCCTTTTTGATAATCTGTTGGACATCGTTATTCACGACCACAATCAATTTGTCACCCATCAACGCCGCTGCTTCGATCATATCCAGGTGTCCGCCATGCAGTGGGTTGAAAAATCCGCTAACAATAGTTACTTTCATGCTAGCCATTATACTATGTAGATATGGAAATGAATTTTTGTCGGCGTTGTGGATCGCCACTGACGGCCGGTTCAGAGGAATCCTACCACTGTTCCAATGGTCATACCCTGTACGCGAATCCCGCACCGGCAGTCGGTATATTTTTTGTAACGCCAGACAATCAGGTACTGTTGGCCGTTCGCGGTATCGAACCGTTCAAAGGTAAATTAGACGCGATTGGCGGATTTGTCGATATCGACGAAACGTTTGAACAAGCAGTCAAACGCGAGGTTTTAGAAGAACTGGGTCTGTCCCCAGACCAGTACGACGAACCGGAATATTTATATTCAGGTACCGGACCCTATCCGTATGATGGCGAAGAACGAATGATTATTGGGACAATGTTTTGGTCACGACTCAAACCGGGTGTAGTACCAACACCTAACGACGATGTTGCTGGAATACAATATGTCTCTTTGGATTCATTTGATTTCAGTGAGGTCAGAAATACAGATGCTCAGTCCGGACTCCGCAAGCTTCAACAACGACTATTTCAATAGACGCTCACGGGTTATTCACGGTATACTGGTTGCATGACAAAAATGCTAGTTACTGGCGGCGCGGGGTTTATTGGGTCGAACTTTGTGCATTATACGCTGAATAATCGTCCCGAATATCAGGTAACTGTCCTCGATAAACTGACCTACGCTGGAAACAAAGAAAATCTCAAATCAGTTGCCGACAAGGTCGAATTGGTCGTCGGTGATATCTGCGACCGCGAACTCGTCGATCGCCTGGTCGGCGAAACAGACATTGTCGTGCATTTTGCCGCCGAATCACACAACGACAATTCGCTGCGCGATCCATGGCCATTTGTAGAAACAAATGTCATCGGTACCTACACCATCCTTGAATCTGTTCGCAAACATAACAAACGCCTCCATCACATCAGCACTGACGAAGTATTTGGCGATCTCGAACTTGACGACCCAAACCGCTTCACCGAACAAACACCATACAACCCATCTAGCCCATATTCATCAACCAAGGCCGGTTCGGATCATCTGGTCCGCGCATGGGTACGTAGTTTTGGTATTCAGGCGACCATCAGCAACTGCTCGAACAATTACGGCCCCTATCAACACATCGAAAAATTCATTCCTCGTCAAATCACCAACATCCTCAGCGATATCAAACCAAAACTCTATGGTACCGGCGAACAAGTCCGCGACTGGATCCATGTCGACGACCACAACTCTGCCGTTCACTTGATCCTCGACAAGGGCAAAATTGGCGACACCTATATCATTGGTGCCGACAATGATCACGTCAATAACAAACAAGTCATCGAACTGATTTGTGAACTAATGGGCAAAGGTGCCGACTGGTACGAACACGTGAACGACCGCCCTGGTCATGATTTGCGCTATGCAATGAACAGCACCAAACTCCGTACCGAACTAGGCTGGCAGCCACAATATACCGATAACCAGACGGGTATGCGCGATGGTTTGCAGGCGACAATCGACTGGTACACCAACAATCAGGATTGGTGGAAACCGCTCAAAGCCGAGATCGAAGCGAAATACGCAGAACAAGGACAATAACAT
>JAYRHL010000045.1:0-6057 GCA_041907345.1 Saccharimonadaceae bacterium (SeqCode)
GTTATACCGCAAAAAATTAACGATTCTCATTGCCGCCACTGCTGTTGGCAAATCAACGATCACTCAGCGTATTCTCGAATTGGCCAAAGAGCAGGGTGTCGATGCGGGCGAACCTGGCACAGAAACGACTCGGCCTTACCGACCAGGCGACAGTCCGTCGTATCGCACAGATGTACCTCATGAAGAAATGATCGAACGTATCAAAAACCGCGATTATCCCAACTGGTCTATTCATCCATCGGGTCATTTGTATGCGACAACACCCGAAAGCCTTACTGCCGAACACAATTTTTTGCCCTGTATGCCCGAAAGTTACCCGATGTTACAACGGGCAGGATTTGCCGCACTTAATGCATTTTATATCGTGACGCCAGTCGAAGCATGGGATAAACAAATCGAGGAACGAAAAGGACTGAAAGATTTTCTGGGCCGCATTGATGAGGCAAAATCATCTCTGGAATTTGCACGACGTACGCGTACAATTCGTCCGTTTATCAGTCTGCCTGGCGAGGATCAAGTCACCAAATCGGCACAATTTTTACTCGATTTTAGTACCGCTGATGCTAACGACCGAAAATCAACTGAGTACATGCGCGATGATTTCGAAAAACACACCAACGAAATGTATCGCTGGGCGATTATCATGGCCAACGAACATACCGATAACGCCTAGGGGCGCTGTTCACCACGAAAATGCATATCTGCCGATCGAGATAAATCATAGATCGCTGAACGGACCACGTAAATACGGCTAATTTTGAGTTCTCGCGAACAGAGCGTCAAACGATCGTCAATGTCAGGAGGGATATGAATGATGATATCCTGGAGGATTTTTTGATTCTTGGGCGGCACCATCCAATGATCTTGAATTTGCGGTCGATAGCCGGCATAGAGGACCCGGTCGACAAATGCCGCCGTACCGTGAAGCAAGATGTCATGATCCGATTCTTGCGTCTGGTCATATGGCCCACGAATAGATTGCAGCAAACGCTTGTCGATACCCAGTTTGATTCGCGCCCCTCGACTTGGCCTCGGTTTCATACAATTCCTACAGTTATTTGGGTACATTGTACAAAAATTCGTCATAGACACAAAACTATTTTTCAGTTTGTCGCGATAATCACTACTGTATGGCTATAATAGAATGACTATGGATTTTGCCTACTGGAAGAAACAAGCACCCGGCACGACGTTGTTTCCTGATATTGAATGGAACAAACCGGAACAACGATCACATGCAGGAAAACTAGCAATTGTTGGCGGTAACAAACTAGGTTTTGTTGCCGTGGGCGACGCCTATGCCGTTGCGTCCGATGCGGGAGTAGGGCAGATTCGTGTGCTGTTGCCAAACGTTCTAAAAAAATCCGTACCCCCCATCATCACTGATGCAGTATTTGCACCCGACAACCCATCAGGTGGCCTGGCACGCGATGCTGCCGCCGATATGCACGCGCTCAGCGCGTGGGCAGACGCCGTACTGCTCGTTGGTGACGCCGGTCGCAACAGCGAAACAGCCATTGTCTACGAAGATTTCATCAAAGATTACGGCGGGCTCCTGACCATTACACGCGATGCGGTAGATCTGCTGATGAACACGCCCGAATCTATGGTTGAACGCGACAAAACGCTATTAGTTGTGTCATTCGCCCAGCTACAAAAACTTTTTATGAAACTATACTATCCAAAAATGCTGACGTTCAGCATGCAGTTGCAACAGTTGGTTGAAACAATCCATAAATTCACTGTTACTTATCCCGTTACAATCGTGACATACCACCAAGAACACATTGTCATTGCACATGACGGACAAGTCGTTACCGCACTATGGGACAATCCTATGGCAATCTGGAAAGGCCGCGTCGCGACGCAAGCAGCCGTCTATTGGCTATGGAATCCGGGCAAGCCGCTCGAAGCAACCGCAACCAGCCTGTCTCAATAGAAAAAGGCCCCGAGATACGGGGCCTTTTGTCCTACCTAAGTAGACATATCTACAGGGTGGACTTCAACGGAAACTAATTGTGTCAATGTACCATGGACAGGGCATGCAAACGACAAATAGTCTGCTACGTAGACGGCAATCTCGCCGCAACTTTCACATACTTTCAGAGTCTTCGGCCACATAATGACACCTCACAATTCGTTGTTCATTGCGTACGCCAACAGAGACAAATACCTCATTGGTTTTATTACTTTAACATATAATACTGAATTACGCAAAACAAAAAAAGCCTCTTCATGAGGCTTTTATTGATTAGCATCTGGTACCGCGGGCCGGACTTGAACCGGCACGAGCTTGCGCTCACAAGATTTTGAGTCTGGCGTGTCTACCAATTCCACCACCGCGGCATAATGTGCCTATGCACTAGATTAACATCATTTTAGACAACTCGCTTTGACACGCGGCGTGTCTACACATAATTTGCGTTTCACGCAGCCACCACCGCAAGCTGATGATATTAATCGATCGCTCTATATTGTATACTATTATCTGTAAGGAAGCCAGTCATTCATGGACCCTCGGAACAATCGGGCATCATCAGATAACTCATCAGCACAACGCGACGCAGCCACTCGGCTTGTCCGCGATCAGTTAGATGCTATCTATAACCAGGACCCTAAAATCACCAGTCCGTCTGGCTCAGTCTCTCATCAAAACAGACCGCAATACGTCGCTCGATCTGACAAACACCATTCTGGCAACAACCATGCGACAACCGCGCACGGCCACCAAGATCCGCAACAGCACATGAAACAGTACCACAACCAGTGGCAACAATATTATCAACGCTATTACGAAAATTACTATGTCGGACATCTGCATAATGCGATAGAAAAAGAGAAAAAGGCGCGTCAAACCCCCGAAGAAGCCCACCAGGAAGAAATGGCGGCAATGCGTCAAAAGATCTTGCGTAAAGCCAAAACCGGTGCATCAAAAGCACGTAAAAGTCGACATTTTGTCCCTCTCATCAGTGCCGTCGTCACAGTAGTGGTTGTCGCATTTTTGCAATACAACCAAATCATCATTGCAAATGTCCAAGCCTATGTCAGTCCCGGCGCCATCGATCCCCAGAACATCGTCGTTGATCCAAATGCCAGCGCCCAAGTGTCGTCCGATCCACGACTCATTATCCCAAAAATTAACGTTGACGTACCAGTGATTTATAACGTTGGGTATGACCATGATTCACAAATGGCCGCTATGCAAAAAGGCGTTGCCCATTTTGCTATTCCTGGTGCCAGTAGCGTCCCTGGCCAGCTAGGCAATACGGTGTTTTCGGGACATTCCAGCAATGATTTGTTCGATCCGGGTGATTACAAATTTATCTTTGCACAACTGGACAAACTACAACTCGGTGACACTATCTATGTTCACTACAACGGCACACGTTACACCTATACTGTCACGAAAAAAGAAGTCGTAAAGCCGACCAACGTCAATGCATTGCTTGGTATGGACAGCAAACCTTATCTGACGCTCATTACCTGTACTCCTCTAGGTACAGCAACAAATCGTTTACTGGTCAAAGCAGAACAGGTCACTCCAGACCCAACAAAAGCAAAATCGCCCGACGCAATCGCGACAAATGGTAAAGCCGTTATGGCCGGTAGCGCACCGACGATTCTCGAACGCCTGTTCGGTGCTCGCTGATTATTCTAGTATCAATCGCGCGCGACGTAGTTCAAATCCCTTGTCGGTTTTGAGCACGCCATAAATGTATTTGTCATTAGGGCTGATACTTACGTCAAATCCCTCGGTCACAGGCATAATGTTCTGTTGATTAGCACCGTCAAATTCATAAAATCGTAGCGTTCCACCATAATCAGTCCATAACATATATTCATCGAGCCACTTCAACTGGCGCGGAGCAGACGGTTGTGACGCCCATGTTGTTCGATCAAATTTCTTGAGTTCGATATCGTAAGTTGCGAACCCATCCGACAATTGTGCAACAGCAAATCGACTATTGTGGCTCATTTCGAGTTTCACCACACCGGCCGGGAGTGTCTGTTTCGCATAGGTTTTCAGATCGGCTTTTTGTGATGGCGTCGGAACGGTACCGGTCTGCACAACCAATTGTGCACCATGGACAATGGCGATATAACGGCGGTTAAAATACGATCCCATGTCAGCGAATAGCGGCTGATTATCAGCAGGGTAGGTGGCAATTGTCTGCGGTTCAGCTATATCAACTGCTGCATAGCCAACAGTACGCTGGTTTTTGTCATTTGCAACTGTTGTATAGACAATAGTTTTTTCGTCATACACCGTGAACGATGCAGCCTTTGAAATTAATGGACGAGATAGGGTAAGGTCGTCCAAATTAATACGGCGGACAATATCATCTGTTTGAACAAATAATAAGCGATTGCCACCACCGCCGAATGAAACACGCGATGCGTTCACACCAAAAGTGGCACTGATGTTGACTGATTTTTCTGGTGAATTACGGTCTAGCCATAGCCATTCAGTCTGGTTGTCGTTATAGGTGTGTCGGATTAACACCGCGTTTTCGTCACGGCTCCAACTATCTGCCACAAATGACTGTGTTTTGCCAAATACGGGCGCAGTATATGAAGTTGCCGGTAGTACCACGTCGGTGTATTTCACCGTATCTCCCTGTATATTTGCCACATTAAACATCGGCTGATCCGCAACATCGTGCAGCAATAGATAATTATGTCGTGGTGACGCTAGCGCACCAGTCAGATTCGCAAACGTACGAACATCTTTTGGCGTCACGTCTTTCGGTATTAAACGTGCATAACTGAGCCACCCGATCTGACCTGGCTGAATATAGATAGATTTACGCCACTCGCGATAGCCGATGCGATTGTAAATAACGCTGTGATTGCCTGTATCAACAGTGGCTTTTGTATTGGTGTTCGATCCCAATTTGGCCTCGTCGAGGGTCACGGTCGCACCTGTCGGAACGGTTGCAAACTGCAATAATCCACCTTGCTCTAATTTGCCGTCATGTTCGTTAAACGAATAGCCCAGTACCACCAACATCAAAAGTGCTACGATAACGGCAACGCTGAGTGTCATAAAGCTATATACAGCGGTCCGAACATAAGGTTGACGACGTTTGGAGACTTCGCGCTTCATAGGGACCAGTATAGCAAATATTCCCCCTTATGCGCAGTGACAATATAGTATTTCAGCCCTTTATCATAATTTTGTCCGAACCTATTGCAAAAACGCTTGTGACTACCTATGATAATGATACATAACCATAAGGGAATAGGGATGACACGCAACGACTCCATCACGATCAATGGTCAACAGTATGATCCTGTCACGGGATTGCCGTTAAAAGACGGCGGTTCTCCATCGCATCATGCGACCGATGCGGCAGATCGTCGCCACCATACTCCCGCTACTCATTTACATTCAACGACGCAGCGTTCTGTGACTTTGCACCGCAAATCACTCAAAAAACCAACGCACCGTATCGTTGGTCATGCGCCACACTCACGCACTATTTCTGACGTTCATCCTAACGTGCGTCGATTTGCACCACATCCTGTCGATGCCATCAAACCCAAACCAGCACCCGTTGCCGACGCTGCACCTGTTGTTCGGACGCACCCAATGGTCGCCAGAGCGCACGAACGTTCTGCGGCGAAAGCACAGTCACTGAGCGCACATTTGCCAACCGCTAGCGAACGGAAAAATGAAGCAGTCGCACATGCTGTTGCGAATACACACAAACAACGACCGCTTCGTGATCGCATGCGCCCTCGTCAACGTGTCACCGCAATTCTCAGTGCAACGTTCGCCCTCGTTCTGTTAGGTGGTTATTTCACGTATCTCAATATGCCGACATTGTCTGTCCGTGTTGCCGCAGCACAAGCGGGAATCGATGCGAGTTTTCCTAACTATCGTCCGGATGGCTATAGTTTGTCGGGACCAGTGACGTATTCAGATAGTCGTGTAAGTATGTTGTTCAAATCAAACAGCGGTGTTCAAAACTTCAGCATCAACCAGAGCAAGAGTAGTTGGAATAACGAAGCAGTACTTGATAATTACGTTACTCCTCGTGCAGGTAGCAACTA
>JAYRHL010000046.1:0-1733 GCA_041907345.1 Saccharimonadaceae bacterium (SeqCode)
ATATATACATAGTATAGTATACGAATTTCGGATAACTATTGCAAAATGCCTACGCTTACGGTATAGATGAACTATGAGTGAGTTACCAGCAGGTGGATGGAGCGAATCGAACGAAGAATTTTCGTTCAATCTTGATGACGAATGGGAAAAGCTAAATATGGAACTGGAGGACGAACGTTCTCCTGAACAAATTGCTGACCAAACACGCCTGTCGGACCAATACGAACAGATCAAACAGGACGCACTGAATAGACTGCATGAACTAGAGGGCATCACGGTTGTTCTGGATACGGATGCAAACAAAGAGGCTGAACAGTTCACTATCTATGCTGATATCTGGCAGCGGAACAAAGTTGCCGAATACGAACGTATTGGTCGAACGCTAGGCGAGGTCGAAGAACGACAATTGGCGATTGACTGTGTCGTTGCATATTTCGAAGAACGTGATTTTCAAGCAATGATCATTAACGCGGTCACAATGTATCACTTTGTCGCGAAAAACGCGGATAGGCCAGAGGTCCAAACGGCAAATATTGACATGGACGCACTGAAAAAAGAACTGCAATCAGAATTGCTCATGCACCGCAATCTACCGCTGCATGGACCATGGCAGCAGTTTGTCGATGAATTCATCCCTGGCGAAGCACTCGATTTGTTCCGGCCCGAAGACCAGATATATCTATTAAAATCACGCCTATCGACGCCAGATTACATCCAGGAAAAGCTGCTGAAAAAATCGGTCATCGAACAATCAATGGAATTTACTGGTATCAACAAGGACACCGATGATCTACAAAAGGTCGTTACAGCGGTCGCGGACATCATGAACATGCAAATCATCGCCGCTCAGCCAGTATTCACTGAACGTGATCGTGCCAATCGCAATGCAGAACTGTGGCACGAAGCGCGCAAACTAGAATGCGACCAGGACGCTCAGCGTAAAATCGTTGAGTTGATGGACGTATCGTACCCTGTTATTGCACCGCCGGAACTCTAGCGTATTTCACCGATATCTGCTACAATATGCCTAAAGCGCACATTTTTGCTATTTTTTATGGCAAAAATTATGCAAATAATACGTAATTATAGAGGAAACCACCAACCATGGCTCAAAAAGTTGTCCAATTAAAGGACTTTCGTAACATCGGTATCATCGCGCATATTGACGCGGGTAAGACAACCACAACAGAAGGTATTTTGTACCGTACAGGTATCAACCACAAGATCGGTGAAGTTCGTGGCGACGGCGACGGCGCAACAACTGACTGGATGGCACAAGAAAAAGAACGTGGAATCACGATTACTTCTGCTGCTGTGACTTGTTTCTGGAAAGGCTGCAAGATCAACATCATCGATACCCCAGGTCACATCGACTTTACGGCTGAGGTTGAGCGTTCTCTGCGTGTTCTCGACGGTGCAGTGGTTGTGTTCGACGGCAAAATGGGCGTGGAAGCACAGACTGAAACTGTGTGGCGCCAGGCCAACAAATATGGTGTTCCTCGTATCTGTTTCGTGAACAAAATCAACCAAATTGGTGGTGATTTTTACAAATCTCTTGATACTATTCATGCGCGTCTTTCGAAACACGCTCTTCCTATCCACCTGCCAATCGGATTCGAAAAAGAAATCAACGGTGTTGTTGACCTCGTTGACATGAAAGCCTACACCTACAAAGATTACACAGACCACGAAATGGTTGTTGGTGAAATCCCTGCAGACATGCTGGAAAAAGC